>NZ_JAPVOT010000010.1 GCF_027257845.1 Alteromonas sp. BMJM2
AGCCCGACTCACTGCCCGTAACAATAAATGAATAAGAGTTAACCGCCGTGACTGTCCAGTCTTCGGTGAGTGTGTCGTAACCGGTGCTCATCACCCGCAGTGAGCCGTCGCCCACATTGTTCTTACCTGCAATCGCCAGTGTGTGGCTTGCTTTCTCGCCCGTATCTTCAGTTTCGCTGGTCACTAATACTGTAATGGTGTCGACGTCTGACGTACTGATGTTACCGTCTATATCCGCTAGGTTAAGGTATACCGTCGCGCCGCTTTCGTAGGTTTGCGCCACGTTACCTTCGCTGTCCACTAAATACAGTTCACCTGTGCTCGTTTGTGATGTGGGCTCACCACCGGTAGTAATACTGCCGTTTAACCAACCTGAGTAGTTAACCCCTCCCGTAGCGCTATTTTCACTGCCATCATAAATAAAGCTTAACGCCTTAGGGTTATCCCCCTCATTCATTTCAGCCGTGTCGTCTTCACCCCACCAGTTGTTTTTCGCATTTATCGCATTACTCGTGTGGTTCGCTAACGCATAACCACCGTTGCCGTATATGTCATTGCCGTTGATCGCAGGGTTGGCGTAGTTGTGCACACTAATACCGTAATCATCGTTATTGGTGATTTGGTTGCCGCTAACTTCAGCGTTACTGTTGCCGCTACTCTCTGCGTAACTCACGTATACACCCGCACCGTTACCGTCAATCACATTGCCAACAATAGAAGGCACAACGTTACCGCTGATGTACAGACCAACACCGCTGCCATAGTAGCCATCTTGGCCATTGTTCGTAATGGTGTTGTTATGCACTGACGCCTTCGTGGCATTAGACTCACCGTACAAACGGATACCCGACCCACTGTTACCGTCTACCTCGTTATTACTCACATCAATATGGTTATGCTTACTCAACGTGAGCTCAATACCGCTACCGTTATTACCGCTTACCGTATTGCCTGTAATGGTGGCGGTATAGTCACTGGTATTGTTTCCGTATGAGTAACTATAGCCATAGATACCCCCGTCTTGATTATCAGTGATAACGTTGTCGGTAATAACCATATCACCTTCTATACTGTCTAAATAAACCCCTCTATTCTGGTTTCCGGTAATGGTATTACCATCGAGAGTGAGGCCCTTAATGTCGTATAGGTATATCGTACTGCCATTATTTTCAATCGTGTTGTTATTGATTGACCACACGGCATTACCGTAACTCGCTTGCAACGCATAGCCCGCATTATCATGAATATGGTTGTTTGATACGATAGCCGTGCCATTGTTATATAAACTGAACGCACTTATCGCTTGGCGGTTATTGGTTAGCTCACTGTGAGTAATGCTAAATACGGCATTGTCATACATGTCTTGCGTCGCAATACCGTAGTCACTGTATTCCATCAGCATATGCGCGATACTAGCTGAGCCATTATTGATACGAATGCCGCCCCAGTCGCCTACTTCACCGTTACGATTGCTGCTCGTGAAAACGACCTTGTCATCGTCGTTACCCGCGACGACCAAACTCCCGTTTATCCATAGCTCACTGTTATAAGGGTTTTGGCCATCAGATGTGTCGTCACTATTCGCTAAGAACAAGACTTCTACGCCTGCCATAATGGTTAGCGTGACATCCGATGAAACGGTAATGTCACCGGTAATAAGATACGGGCTATTCTCTTTCGTCCATACCGTATCTTTAAGTAACGTTGCGCCAGGTAGTACCGTGGCTGCATAAAGCGCTGTAGTGCGAACTTGCTCTTCATCACCCCAATCGCCCGCGGCATCGGTATACACTGCGGTAATTAAATCGCCCGTCTGGATATCGAGTAAACCATCGCCCTCTAAAGGCGTGGCCGTCTCGTTCACATCAATACTGCCTGTGAACACGCCGCTATCCACATCGGTTTCAGTGAGCGTAACCGCCTCACCCACAATCGTGCCCGCGATAGTACTGAACGTGAAACTATCACCGGTATTAAACCCGACAGCGCCCGTGTCTATCTTAAAGCGCACTTCGCTATTGTCTGTCACATAGCCATTGTCGTTTGCGTAAATATCATACTGCTGACTTTGTAAGCCCGACTCACTGCCCGTAACAATAAATGAATAAGAGTTAACCGCCGTGACTGTCCAGTCTTCGGTGAGTGTGTCGTAACCGGTGCTCATCACCCGCAGTGAGCCGTCGCCCACATTGTTCTTACCGGCAATCGCCAGTGTGTGGCTTGCCTGTGAACCTGTATTCTCAGTTTCAGATGTAACTAGAACTTGAACGGATTCAACAATAGAAAGGTTACTGTTTAGATCTGGATCTGATACTTCGACATGAATTGCTTCACCACTTGAGTAGGTAAGTACTGATAGGCCAGCCTCATCAACTAATTGAATAGTGCCTGTTTCTGATGCAGCTACTATAAGCGGAGATACAAGGGCACACACGAATGCGTTAATCGACATCCCTTTCAATTTCATCGTTTAGTTCCTTAAATTTTTACTTATTCTTTTCGTTTAAGATTGCTAAAGATTTTACTCTTATTAGATTATTCTTTTCAGTCTGAGCAACTCTGTATTCCCACCCAACGTTTTGGCCGGCAACTAAATCATTAGCTAAAAGTCGTTTATCTATAACAAGCATATATTCTTGACGTTTGGTTTTTACCGCTACATAAATGTCGTTATTAACAGATTGGGTAGACAGCACAATGCCAGAGCGATGTATGCTTTTTACAATCTCAACAATGAATAGTTCGTTGAAGGCTTTGCTTTCTGTTTTGCTAAAGTAATTGGTAGATTTTCTGGCATTTTTCCAGAAAACTGTATCGCCAACCTTTGGCTTAGTATCAATTGAGGCGGCTGCCAATTGCAAAGCTGTCCCGTCGGCTTTTTCAACGTCGAGAAATGTGTACCCTTTGCCAATCGATATCGATACTAACTTACCTTCGCTCACACCATCAGATAAGTCACTAGACAAAGAATGGGTTGAATAGGTAATAAACAAAAAGGCTAAAGGTAAAAGGAATGAATTTTTGAAACTAGTTTTAAACAAAACTGACACAGCCTAGCGCTCCCTGCTCTTGTGCTTACTACTACAATTATTGTGCAGATGTTACTTATTTGTGAAAGTTTAACTCAACAAAGCCTTATAAACAATAAAGCAGGCCGCTGGCCTGCTTTGTAATTAGTAAGGCGTAACAATTATTTTTCAACGAGCCTCTGATTTCACGAGAATTTGTTTGGCTCTCACTATTCCATTAAAGTGTTACAAGCTATTTCAAGCAACGAGTTAGTTTATGACTATCCATTCGATGCTTACAGACTTTCCATAACCTCCCAAATTAACCTTAGGGCCATCCATAAGATATATGTAAGTTTGCCCTGACTGCTGTTGTCGCCAGAATAAATCAGCTTTTCCGTCACTATCAAGGTCGGCAATATCTGCAATTTTCCAATCACTGTTATTCACTGTGTTGATAAGTGAACTGGTTTTTATCTCACCATTGCCCATAAGATAAGCCCAATTTCGGCCGTCACTACGATTTCTCCAAATAATGTCGTCAGTGCCGTCCCCATCAATATCTCCAGCTCCAACAATGTCCCAGTTGGTATTAACCGTGTTGAGCGTGTATCGGCTTGAAATATTGGATCCATTCATGAGCCAGATATAATTTGTACCTTTTATTTTGTGACGCCAAATAATGTCATCAAATCCATCACCATTAACATCGCCGCTACCGACAATTTGCCAGTTTAAATCTGCCACTTTTAGGCTGGGTATAGAGGAGTTTGCCTCAATACCATCCATCAAATATATCCACGTATCGCCTCTTCCTTCGTGGCGCCAAATAATATCGTCTTTACCATCGCCATTGAAATCCATGACTTCTTTAATTTTCCACTGCGTGTCGTAGATGTAATTTAGTTCACCACGCTGCTTAATGTTGAACCCATCCATTAGGTAAATGTAATTACGGCCAGTTGCTTGATTACGCCACAATATATCTGATTTGCCATCGCCATCGAAATCACCGCGGCCTACAATGTTCCATGCTTGATCTGCGATAACATTAATACCTGCGTTTTTAGTCGTAGATAGTCCATCCATAGACCACATCCAGTTTCGACCATCGTTTGTGTTGCGCCAAAGAATGTCTGCCTTGCCATCGCCATCAACATCATGCTTCGTAGGCAAAGAATTATTTGTTACGACAAATTTTTCGTTAAACCTATCTGGAGGGCCGAAACTGCCTGAGTTATCCGCATTATCCTTTAATGGGAATAACGTAACACTCCAATCGCCTGATGTAGTTCCTTGAGGTACAGTGAGCGCTGCCTCCCAAATACCATCTAAATCATCTCCAGAAACAAGCCTAACTGCTCCGAAACCTGTGGTCGCATTGTTTATGTCGCTTCCTGCAGTAACACTTGGGGTGACCACACCAGACTCATCATCAGTTATACGCATGGTTACTGTCACGACTTGACTGGTTTGGCTAACATCAACAGTGGTGGGCGATATATTAAACTCTAGAAGTTCTGGGGCTGTTAAGTCTTCGGCATCAGATAAAACTGTAAATGAAGAATTGAATTCACTAGGCGGACCGAAGCTACCTGAGTTATCCGCGTTGTCCTTTAATGGGAATAGCGTAACACTCCAATCGCCTGATGTAGTTCCTTGAGGTACAGTGAGCGCTGCCTCCCAAATACCATCTAAATTATCTCCAGAAACAAGTCTAACTGCTCCGAAACCTGTGGTCGCATTGTTTATGTCGCTACCTGCAGTAACATTAGGGGTGACCACACCAGACTCATCATCAGTTATACGCATGGTTACTGTCACGACTTGGCTGGTTTGACTAACATCAACATTGGTGGGCGATATAGTAAACTCCAGAAGTTCTGGGGCTGTTAGGTCTTCGGCATCAGATAAAACTGTAAATGAAGAATCGAATTCACTAGGCGGACCGAAGCTACCTGAGTTATCCGCATTATCTTTTAATGGAAATAGCGTAACACTCCAATCCCCTGATGTAGTTCCTTGAGGTACAGTGAGTGCTGCCTCCCAAATACCATCTAAATCATCTCCTGAGACAAGCCTAACTGCTCCGAAACCTGTGGACGCACTGTTTCTCTCACTACCTGCGGTGACATTGGGTTTGACCACACCAGATTCATCATCAGTTATACGCATAATAACCGTTACTATTTGGCTGGTTTGACTTACGTCGACTGTAGTCGGTGATATCGAAAAGTCTATGAGATCGGGGGGTGTAAGGTCTTCGGCTAAAATTGCCCCAGAAAATATGCTAATAAAAAATAAAGTCAGTGAAATGAGGTTTTTTATATACATTACTAATCCTTGTAAACTAATGGTAGTAGAAGCTTCTGTGTATGCTGTATCTTTCCTAAACAACAAAATCGGCAGAAATAATGACCTGAGCCTTATCGATAATTAATAAGTTCATTGGTTGGTGAGTACAGAAGCATCGGCTTATTCCAATAGTTGGAACTCGTTTAACTGGTCGATTGGGTTAGTATGCCTAACCCTTTCGACTTTAGCTTCCGCGAAAAATGAAGACAAAGAAATACTTTCTACTTCGCCACTCGCCCATATCTATCAGAAAAACGAACAATATCATCTTCGCCAAGATATGCGCCCGACTGAACTTCAATTAGCTCTAGTGGAATTTTGCCTGGGTTTTCTAGGGCATGTACCGCTCCAATCGGAATGTACACTGATTCGTTTTCAGTAACTAACTGAGTTTCTTCATCAATAGTTACATTGGCGCTGCCTGATACTACAATCCAGTGCTCTGCGCGGTGATGATGCATTTGAACCGATAACTTTTCGCCCGGCTTAACTGTGATGCGTTTTACCTGGAAGCGTGCACCGCTGTCGATAGAGTCGTAGCTTCCCCATGGGCGAAATACTTCACGGTGAAACTCAAACTCTGGACGGTGCTCTGCTTTAAGCTTGTTTACAACAGTTTTTATGCTTTGCGCGTCGTCTTTATGGGCAACCATTACAGCGTCTTTCGTCTCTACGACAATTACGTCTTCTAATCCGATGACAGAAACTAAACGCTGCTCTGCATTTACGTAGCTATTTTTGGTATTTTCTAAAATGGTATCGCCTACAGTAGCGTTGCCGTTCTCGTCTTTTTCCGCAGTTTCCCACAATGACGACCAGCTGCCTACATCACTCCAGCCTGCATCAAGTGGCACCATAGCTGCGCTGTCAGTTTTTTCCATCACGGTGTAGTCGATAGAATCATCTGGGCAAGTAGCAAAGATATCGTGATCTACTCGGATAAAGTCTAAATCAGGTGTTTCGGTATCAATAGCACGCTTGCATACATCTAGCATTTCAGCATTATATTTAGCTAGCTCTTCCAAGTAGCGGCTTGCCTTAAACATAAACATACCGCTGTTCCAAAAGTAACTACCTGAATCTACGTATTCTTTAGCGGTCGCTAATGCTGGTTTTTCAACGAATTCTGCTACTTCAAACCCATCGCCAAGTTCGCTACCCGCTTTTATGTAACCATAACCGGTGTGCGGCTGATCAGGTACTATGCCAAAGGTAACAAGCTTTCCTGCTTCTGCTAACTTTTCTGCTTTTTCTATCGCATGGTGAAAAGCTTGGTTATCTTGAATTAAGTGGTCTGCAGCTAATACTAAAAGAACCGGATCTTCACCGTTCATTGTTGCGTGAAGCGCAGCTAATGCGATGGCTGGTGCTGTGTTTCGGCCCACTGGCTCAAGCAATATGCCCCCATGATGGATACTTTTTTGGCGAAGCTGTTCTGCAACTAAAAAACGATGCGCATCATTACAAATGAAAATGGGGCTTTGGGCCTTCGTGCCTTTTAAGCGAGTAATAGTGTCTTGCAGCATAGTGCTGTCTGAAGTAAGCGATAGAAACTGCTTTGGAAGCGCTGCTCGCGACTTTGGCCATAAACGGCTACCTGAGCCGCCAGCTAATACTACTGGTTTCATTGTAAGATCCTTGATGTGTGAGTACGGTGCCCACGTCCTAAAATTAAGTTACTCTGGGTAGTATACAAAGGAATGAATATTGATTAAATGGCAAATGTGGAAATGACTGGGTAAGAGTAACTATTTCTAAAAATGGGAGCAGAGTTTTTTACTTTGACCCGATTATTACTAGGCGTAATGAGTGCACATGCGTAACACTTTGACTGTCTGGATATCGTCTAGAACTTGATAAACCAAGCGCTGCTGTATGTTGATGCGCCGAGAATACGCTCCGTCTAAATCTCCGACCAATTTTTCATAAGGTGGATGTGTTTGATAAGGGCTTTCACTTATGATCTGAATGAGTGTTTTTGCCTTGGCTTTTAAGCCACCACTAGCGAGTTTTTTCGCATCTTTTTGCGCTTGTTTGGTATAAACGACATTCCATGTCACCAATCTACTTCCTCTGAACAGCTAGCTACATCTTCTTGCATTCCCGCTTTGATAGATTCTCGCATTCCCGAAACAGAGAGAAGGTATAACGTTTCTTGAATTGAATTCCAATCACTCTCAGAAAGCAACACGGCATTATTTCGCTTACTCGTAATTAATACTGGCTTATGGGATTCTGCGGTTTCATCGATTACGCGATACAAATTAGCTCTAGCCTCTGTGGCTGATAGTGTAGTCATAAAATGCCCTCTAAAGAAAGTACAACGTACGCCAAAACGTACACCCCTCGTCAAGAAGTATCACTCTCAAGGAGATAAGGGGGCTTGAGTTTTCACTCACGCCCCCTTTTTAGTTAAGCACTGCATGTCTGAAAGACTTACTCTGCACGAATTAGCGCAAGCACCTCTTTGGTTTTTTCTTCCATTAGCGGAATATCACCTTTACTTTCTACGTTCAGGCGAATTACCGGTTCGGTATTCGATTTACGTAAGTTAAAGCGCCACGTATCAAACTCTAACCCTAGGCCGTCGGTAGTATCAATAACGCTGGCTAGCGGCTGGTATTTACTGGTAACGCGCTCTAATGCGGCATCGGCATCTTTTAGCTTGCTGTTAATTTCGCCCGAGGAAGGGAAGGCTTTAATACGCTCTTTAACCATGCTGGCGAGGGTTTGTTTTTTTACACACACAAGTTCAGCAATAAGTAACCAAGGGATCATGCCTGAATCGCAGTAGGCAAAGTCGCGAAAGTAGTGATGGGCGCTCATTTCACCGCCATATACTGCATCCTCTTTGCGCATGCGCTCTTTAATGAAGGCATGGCCAGTTTTCGATTTTATGGGCGTACCGCCTGCGTTGGCAACGATGTCTTCGGTGTTCCAATAAACGCGCGGGTCGTAAATAATTTTGCTGTCGGTGTTTTTTTCGATAAAGGCTTCGGCAAGTAGCCCTACAATGTAATAGCCTTCTATAAATTCACCGTCGGCATCGAATAAAAAGCAGCGGTCGAAATCGCCGTCCCACGCAATACCAAAATCGGCACCAGACGCTTTTACTGCATCGGCGGTATCGGCACGGTTTTCTGGTAGCAGCGGGTTAGGAATGCCATTTGGAAAGGTACCGTCTGCGTTGTGATGCACCTTAATGAATTCAATAGGTACGTTTTTATTGTGCATAGCCTTTTCAATGGCATCTAAAGCGGGGCCCGCAGAGCCGTTACCGGCATTCACTACCACTTTAAGCGGTGTAAAGTTATCTAGATTGACATACGAAAGCATGTGTTCTACGTAATCACTCATACAAGAGCTTTTTGTATACTGGCCAGTACTGGTTAGATTGTCTTCTTGCGTGTGGGCCTGACCGTTGAAGAAGGCATCGGCATCTACAGTTTCGTTATTGAAGTAGTGATCCAAGCGGCCGTTAACAAACTTGTCGCTAAGATCTTCTGCCCGCTCTTTTATGGCGTTAAGGCCCGTGTCGCCACTAATGGGGATAGAGCCGGCTTTTACCAGCTTCATGCCGTTGTAGTTGATAGGGTTGTGGCTTGCGGTGACTTCAATGCCGCCGTCTACGCCAAGGTGCTTAGTGGCAAAGTAAATTTCTTCTGTGCCCGCCATGCCAATATCGGTTACATTTGCGCCAGCATCAATTAGCCCAGCGGTAAGCGCTAATTTAAGCGGTGTAGAGGTTAAGCGCACATCGCTGCCTACTACCACAGTTTTGGCATCGAGTTCTTCGGCAAAGGCATAGCCTATGCGGTAAGCCACTTCTTCGGTTAACTGAGCGTTAAGTTCGCCACGAATATCGTAAGCTTTAAAACAGGTAATTGGGTTGGCCATTACTGAGTCTCTATTCCTTTACTGGGATGATGAAAATTGTTCTATAAATGCTAAGTCGCAAGGACATATATTAAATCATCTAGCGAGTAATATTACTACGCGCATTCTATTATCTATTTTTGTTAAAGATAGAAAAAGAACACATACTGAGCGGTTAGTGGAACAAGAATGTTGTTCTGACCCCATTTATGCAGTTTGTTCTGCAATGCCGTTTAGTAGGCCTAACACTTGGTTTTCGCTCGACTGGGCCTGTGCTCGCACGCTAATACTTGCTTGCTCTACTATTTGGCTTTGGGTCAGTTGTGCGGTTTCTGCCGCATAATCAGTGTCGGTAATTCGTGATCGTGCAGCGTTGATATTTTCATTAGCAATGGCGTTTACGTTTAAGGCTGATGTCATTTGATTGAGCTTTGCGCCGTAAAAGGCACGACTTTCACTCACGGTGTTCAGTGCTGCATCAATTTGACTTAGGGCTGCTTCAGCATTCTGTTCGCTATTGATAGAAGTGCCTTCTAAACTTAAGTCTTCTAATGTGGCAGGCGTTTTCGTTACTTCTATATATTCAGTGCCCTTACCGAGCTTATTAGTAGCAGTAATATCAGCTGGGCCTAAATTGAACGCTCTTTCATCCTCACCGCCTAGTGAATCCCATGTAGCGGTAACATTAAAAACACCACTACCGATTACCGAAATGATTAATGGTTGAGAGTTGCTTGAAATAGTTAAAAACTCGTTTAGGTTTGACGGTGTTGCGCCATTTTGATCACCGCTAAATGAAATGGTGTTACCGTCTATAGTTGCAGTTCCACTGGTGAGTAATTCGCTGTCATCGTAACTCGCGTCGGCATTGTATCCGTTTGTGGTCAAAAAGAAGCGAGATTCAACATCGGCTACGTTAGAAATATTATTAGAACCGGCACTCCACGTTGCATTAGTAATAGGCGTGCCGGCAAGGTGTTTACCGCTGGTTGTAAATACTTGTATATCGTCGTTAGCGCCGTTGTCGTTTATATTCACCTGAACATTACTCGAACCGGCTGGTATGTACGCTATAGATTGCAAGCCGCTTGGAAGAGACTGTGTTACACCCTGAGCGAATCTGTCGCCTAATGAAGGCACATTATCACTTAACAGATTAGCATCACCTACTAAGGGAAGACGGTTGAATACTTCGGTTCCGTACGCAATGGCATTGAGCTCTAATTTAAGTGTTTGGAATTCTTTATCCAGGGCTGCTCTGTCGCTTTTACTGTTAATACCGTTTTGAGATTGGATAGATAGTTGCCGCATTCGCTGCAGTATAGCGGCAGATTCCTGCAGCCCACCTTCTGCCACTTGCGCATAGCTTATACCGTCATTCAGGTTTCGATTCAGTTGCGTATAGGCATTACGCTCTGACGTCAGCCGATTAGAGATTTGGAGGCCAGCGCTATCATCGGCAGCGCTGTTAATGCGAAGCCCTGAACTTAAGCGCTCTAGAGATGTAGCAACTGCGTTACTTCTAAACGTTGATAACCCTAAAGATTGATACTTGCCCGATACTGATAACATTTGCTTCCCTGTTTACTATTGGTCAGTGCCTACGTTGCCTACCACCGATGGTGCTAAAACTTACCGTATTATGGCTTTATCGTGTTAAGTGACTTTTTAAGTGTATTGGTTCACGTTTCATCGATATGAAAGTAGCAAATTCTCTGCCAGCAGTTTCACGTTTATGAACACGAGCGGGTTTAAAGATGAACATTAAGAGGTAAATGTGGTTCTGACCCTACTTAATTTGTGCTTAACGGTGGTCAACTAAACAGGCATACTGTTGGCTTTTTAGAGTGCAAAAACATAACGATGGTAATAAGCAGTAGAGTTTTATGAGAAGTAAAATGTATGGTCTGAGGTGGTGGTATAAGGAATATTCGCATGCACAGTTTAGCGAAGATTATTGGCGCATTAAGCTAATTCAACATACCCTACTATTGTCTTGTTTAGTGTTTCCAATCTTATCCACTATTAACGCATTTGGTTTCAAGAATGTTCAGCTCGCACTAATGGACTTTTTTGGATTTCTACTTACTCTCGCCATATATTTTGCCTTTAGAAAATCGGGTAATGTGAAATTTACTGCATGGCTTATTTCTATCGCTGTTACTGCGGTTATGCTGTATTTTTTGATAAGCGTTGAGGGTCGCGCTTATTCATTGGTTTGGGCAACTATTATTCTCCCGTTTACCTTCTTTCTGCTAGGTCGTCGCGGCGGTGCGGCGCTCTCAAGCATCACTCTTTGCGTGTGCATCTATCTTGTATCAGAGCAAGCCTCAAGCGGCATACCTATTACAATATCGACAGGCGCCATACTTAATGTAACAGAGGCTGCTATTGTGCAACTTTTATTATTTAGGTTTTATGAGGGCACACGTCAAAAAGCTTTTGATCAGCTTCGGGCAGAGCATAAAGTATCGAAAGAATTGTCTGAAACCGACCATTTAACCGGTGTTTATAATCGCGCTAAGTTTCTGTCGCTAGTGAAAACGGCGATGGCAACAAATAATGCTGGGAATCATTCTTTGGCAATTTTAGACATAGATGACTTTAAAAAGATCAACGACGAACTAGGCCACAATGAAGGCGATAATGTTTTAAAAGCATTTACTCGTATGCTTCGTGAAAGCACTCGCGAAGACGACATTATTGCGCGTTGGGGAGGAGAGGAATTTGTATTGTTACTACAGAATGTATCGGCGGTGCAAGCTAAAGCCCGGCTAAACGAGCTACTTGCGATGAATCAATGTATTACACCGCTAAACACTCCGGTTTTATTTAGTGCAGGCATAGTTCAGTGTAAACGAGGTGAAGTGACTGACGAATTAATCAGAGTTGCCGATGAAGCTTTATATCAAGCGAAGCATGATGGTAAGGCACGGGCTTACATTGCAACTTAAACTGGCTTTACAACGACAAACTAAGAATCGTTGCTTTTGAACATCAAGCTTTGATGCGATTTAGCGTACTGAATATTCGGTTCTGACCCCAATATATGCTAATTTGCTTGTAACTGACTTAAAATACAGCAGTCTTCTATTTTTTGGTTCGCGCATGAAGCGGCTAGGGATGACAGCGTATGTTCTAACAAAGCTAACTCTTTTTGTTGCTGTCGAATATCATCTAACTGCTTTTTAACCATACTATCAACTGCCTCGCATGACGCCGCAGGGTTTTGTTGCAGTAAAAGTAACTGCTTAATATCGCTTATGGCCATATTAAGTGCTCGGCATCTGCGTATAAAAATAAGTGTTTTTGTGTCTTTATCACCGTATTGCCGATATCCGTTGTCACTTCTTGTCGTCTTAGTAATTAAACCAACTTGTTCGTAATAACGAATAGTTTTTACCGAAGTTTGAGTCGCAGTAGCAAGTTCACTTATTCTCATCTTGACCTTCTAGTCACTGTAATCTTTATAATCATTGTATCATTATAAAACTGTTTAATTTGTTTCGATTCATGATTAAGTACCACAAGAAAATACTCACAAACATCGGCCTACCTTCTCAATCATCTTCAATACTATTTCTGCCCCAGCCTCTGTTATCAGCATGCTCGGTATCTAAACGCGTTTTTCGTTTTTCATTAGTAGCAGTTGCGTTAGCGAATGCTTCGTTGGTTTACGCCGCAGATTCAGAACAAGAACATGAACATGAACATGAACATGAAGAATCTATTGAAAAAATAGTCGTTCAAGCAACCCGGTCTGGCCGAATTGCTAATGAGCAACCGATCAGAGTTGAGCTTATTAACAGAGAAGAGATCACAGAAAAGGCCACCATGCGACCAGGCAATATTTCCATGCTAGTGGCAGAAACAGGCGGAGTACGGGTTCAAACTACATCCCCTGCCCTTGGTAGCGCGAATATTCGCCTTCAAGGAATGTATGGGCGTTATACACAGCTATTAGCCGATGGGCTGCCCTTATACGGCAACCAGGCAGCTTCTATTGGCTTACTGCAAATCCCTCCTACAGATCTTGGAAGAGTTGAGATTATTAAAGGTTCTGCCTCATCTCTTTATGGGGGCTCTGCCTTAGGTGGTGTAATTAACCTTGTTTCAAGACAGCCAGGAAATGAATTTACAGGAGATGCTTTAATCAACCTCACCACCCGTGACGGCCAAGATTTTACTACCTATGTTGAATCGCCTTTGTCAGATTCGTTAAAAGGATCTATTACGGCAGGGGCGCATCATCAACGCAGTGTAGATATTGATAATGACAACTGGATAGACTTAGCAGGCTATGAAAGATATACATTTCGTCCAAGGCTGTTTTGGCAGGGCGATAATGGAGAAAGCCTTTATTTTACCGCTGGGCACATGACAGAGAATCGTAACGGCGGCAATACTAATGGTGGTGTGGTTCCTCCTGTAACTAGCAGCGCTAACTCACAAGCAACAGAGTTTTTGCAGGCTCAAGATTCAACCCGCTCCGACGCAGGGTTTGTATTTAGCATGCCCGTAGGCGAGGTTATGACGCTTTCATCTCGTGCTTCGGCGATGATTCAGGAACACGAGCATCAATTTGGTAATATTCTAGAAGATGGCGCACTAAACGATGATAAGCACGAAAGCTACCTTGCTGAAACTAGCCTAGCCGGATATACCGATAAGATAGATTGGGTGGTGGGAATTGCCTACCAATCTGACATCTATAAGTCTGACACCTACCCACAGTTTGACTATACCTATGAAGTACCAGGGCTGTTTGCTCAACTCGATCATGAATTAACAGAGACAGTCACTACTTCTTATAGTGTGCGTATGGACGATCATAATCGATATGGGATGCAGGTCAGCCCTCGCTTATCTGTGTTGTACAAACCTGGTGACTTAACGGTAAGGGGCAGTTACGGTCAGGGCTTTTACGCACCTACACCGTTTGTTGAAGAAATAGAAGCAGCAGGGCTATCACGACTCGCCGCCATTAACGGGCTCGATGAAGAACGAGCAGAAACTGCATCTTTAGATTTCACTTATACCGTAGGAAGTATCGAAACCAGTCTAACTTTCTTTGGTTCTGACGTTGAGAACGCAACGGCTCTTGAGGCTTTCTCTTCACTAGCGGAGGCTAATACAGATACTGAAAACTTAGATCGCGTGCGTTTAGTGAACCGAGACGGTGAAACTGAGATACGCGGTTCTGAAGTACTTGTGCGTTACTATTTTGACGATATAAAGCTAACGGCTAACTACCTTTACGTTGATGCGCAAGAGAACTCCGTAACTGACAATACACCGCAGGCTATGGCACTGACACCTAAACACTCTGCAGGTTTTGTAGCGATGTGGGAGCAACATGGTAACTTTCGGGCGGGGTTTGAGGCCTATTACACCGGCACACAACAGGTTAACGATAATCCTTACATCGATAAAACCTCGCCGTACTGGCATTTAGGCTTAATGGGGGAAATTACTGTTGGGAGAATAAGTTACTTTGTTAATCTAGAAAACCTTCTTGATTTTAAACAAAGCGATGAGCATCCCACTTTGTTACCAAACCGTGCGCCTAGTGGCCAGTGGACTACCGACATCTGGTCGCGGAACGATGGGTTCATAGCGAATGCAGGAGTAAGAATAAAGTTTGGGGAATAGGCTAAATGACAAGTATCTAATTATGCCTGTTATCTAATTATGCCTGTCAGGTTTAGTTATTTGTGACTGTCACAATTTGTCTAGTCACAATTTGTCTAATCTAATTATGCCTGTCAGGTTTAGTTATTTATGACTGTCACAATTTGTCGTCACAATTGGTCTATCAAACTATGCCTGTCAGGTTTAGCTTTACGTTACGATATTGGTACTACTGACAACGTTAGCCTCTCTCGTCGCAATAGTGCTTGGGATGGTGCTTGTTACCGCTAATAAACATCGTCGGTTCCAAGCTAACACCGAGACGAAGCCCGTGTTATCGTTCCACTATCTTGGGCTCAGGGCTATCGCGTGCCGGGTACGGTTTACCATGCGACAATGGAAAGCTGCACTCACGTGGTACAGCTCCTTAGTCGATGAGGCCTGGGCTGGAAGCACATGAAATTAAATTCGTGGGGATCCCTCAGGATCTGACCCCATTTATTTCGAGGAAGACACGGTCATTAATTTGGACCTGACCCCATTTATTTAGGGTAAAAAAAATGGGGTCAGAACTTTCGTTCTGACCCCATTTCTATTTGAGTAATATTTACTCTTCAGTTGCTTCTACTACTTCTTCTTCAGCTTCAACAACTGGACGGTCAACTAGCTCAACATATGCCATTGGGGCATTGTCGCCAGCACGGAAACCACATTTTAAAATGCGAGTGTAACCGCCTGGGCGTGCTTCGTAACGAGGACCAAGCTCGTTAAACAGTTTACCTACGACCTCTTTATCACCTGTACGGGCAAAAGCTAGACGACGATTTGCAACGCTGTCTTCTTTAGCCATAGTGATTAGTGGCTCGATTACGCGACGTAATTCTTTCGCTTTTGGTAACGTAGTTTTGATCACTTCGTGCTTGACCAAAGAACCGGCCATGTTTTTGAACATAGCTTGACGATGGCTGCTGTTGCGATTCAACTGACGACCACTCTTACGATGGCGCATAGTTTTATCCTTCTCTACAAATCAGTTTGATAAAAACCTGATTAATCTTTTTCAGCGATGCTCTCTGGCGGCCAGTTTTCTAGGCGCATGCCTAGAGACAAACCACGAGATGCTAGAACATCTTTGATTTCAGTTAGCGATTTCTTACCAAGGTTAGGCGTTTTAAGTAGCTCAACCTCAGTGCGCTGTACCAGGTCACCAATGTACTGGATAGCTTCTGCTTTTAAGCAGTTAGCAGAACGTACTGTTAACTCTAGGTCATCAACTGGGCGAAGTAGAATCGGATCGAATTCCGGCTTCTCTTCTTTCGCTTCCGGCTCAGATACATCACGTAAGTCTACGAATGCATCAAGCTGTTCAGCAAGAATGGTAGCAGAACGGCGGATCGCTTCTTCAGGATCTAAAGTACCGTTTGTTTCCATGTCAATGATTAGTTTGTCTAAGTCTGTGCGTTGTTCAACACGAGCAGACTCAACAGTGTACGCAATACGCTCTACTGGGCTGTATGAAGCATCAACTAATAAACGACCAATTGGACGATCATCTTCTTCAGAGGAGCGACGGGTAGAAGCTGGAACATAACCGCGACCCATTTCTACTTTAACGCGCATGCTGATTTCAGCTTCGCCTGTCAAAGTACAAATTAAGTGATCAGGGTTAACAATTTCTACGTCGCCATCATGCTGAATATCACCAGCAACAACAGGGCCAGCGCCAGATTTCACTAGAGTTAGGGTTGCCTCAGTTTTACCTTCAAGGCGAACCGCTAAACCTTTAAGATTTAGCAAGATTTCGATAACGTCTTCTTGTACACCTTCTTTGGTGCTGTACTCGTGAAGAACGCCATCTATTTCTACCTCGGTAACTGCACATCCTGGCATAGATGACAGTAATATACGACGTAGGGCGTTACCTAGAGTGTGGCCAAAGCCGCGCTCTAGTGGTTCCAAAGTTACTTTGGCACGAGTAGGAGAAACGTTTTCGATCTCTACTAATCTCGGTTTTAGGAATTCAGTCACAGAACCCACAATGCTTCCTCTTTAGTTAGCTTTACTTAGAGTAAAGTTCGACGATCAACTGTTCGTTAATTTCAGCAGACAAATCAGTTCTTTCTGGAATGCGCTTGAAAGTGCCTTCCATTTTAGTGCTGTCTACTTCAATCCAGGTCGGCTTCTCACGTTGGTCAGCCAGCTCTAAAGCAGCTACGATACGCGCTTGCTTTTTCGCTTTCTCACGAACAGAAACCACGTCTTCGGCAGAAACGTTAAACGATGGAATGTTCACAACTTGACCATTTACCATGATCGCCTTGTGGCTTACTAGCTGACGTGCTTCAGCACGTGTACTAGCAAATCCCATACGATAAACCACGTTATCTAGACGCTGCTCTAAAAGCTGTAACAAGTTTTCACCTGTGTTGCCTTTTAGACGCGCAGCTTCTTTATAGTAGTTGCGGAATTGTTTTTCCAGTACGCCGAACATACGACGAACTTTTTGTTTTTCACGCAGCTGAACACCGTAATCAGACAAACGGCCACGACGGGCACCATGCTGACCAGGCGCTGTATCGATCTTACATTTAGAATCGATTGCGCGAACGCCGCTTTTAAGGAACAAGTCAGTTCCTTCGCGACGGCTAAGTTTGAGTTTTGGACCCAAATATCTTGCCATGATCTTTCTCCAACTGTCCGTCGATTAAACGCGACGTTTTTTCGGTGGACGACAACCGTTGTGAGGAATAGGTGTCACATCGGTAATATTTGTGATCTTATAACCAGTAGCGTTAAGAGCACGGATCGCAGACTCACGGCCTGGACCTGGACCTTTTACGAACACTTCTAGGTTCTTAAGACCGTATTCTTGTGCAGCTACACCTGCACGCTCAGCAGCTACCTGCGCAGCAAATGGGGTAGATTTACGTGAACCACGGAAACCTGAACCACCAGATGTCGCCCATGCTAGTGCATTGCCTTGACGGTCTGTAATAGTCACAATTGTGTTGTTGAAAGACGCATGGATATGAGCCATACCGTCTGCAACCTGACGTTTAGCGCGCTTACGCGTACTACGAGCTGGTGCTTTTGCCATAACTTACTCCCCGCTTACTTCTTAATTGGCTTACGAGGACCTTTACGGGTACGCGCATTAGTTTTAGTGCGCTGACCACGTAGAGGCAAGCTACGACGGTGGCGAATACCACGGAAGCAACCCAGGTCCATCAAACGTTTGATGCTCATAGAGACTTCACGACGTAAATCACCTTCAACAGTAAATTTCGCCACTTCGTCACGAAGCTTATCGATAGTCGCTTCGTCTAGCTCTTTGATTTTTGTATCTTCTGCAACACCAGCACCTGCACAAATGCTTTTCGCACGTGTGAGGCCTACACCATAAATCGCTTGGATAGCGACTACAGCATGCTTGTGCTCAGGAATGTTAATGCCAGCGATACGGGCCATTAACAGCACTCCTCTTGTTTATTTGTCGACGACCTAAAAAGCCCGATAGGATACTCATCCGTCGACCAAATTGCAAATAAAGGTTCAAAACACCTATAAACAAAACTAGCAGAACCCGATAAGTATGCTCCGGATTCTGCTTAGTAGCTTTGCAAGTATTCTGTACCGCTTAGATTAACCTTGCCTTTGCTTATGCTTTGGCTCTGTACAAATTACACGCACAACACCGTTGCGCTTGATAACTTTACAGTTACGGCAAATCTTTTTAACTGATGCACGAACTTTCATTACATCACTCCCCTATCTTTAATATTAAGGGGCTAACTTAACGGCCGTAGCCTTTAAGATTAGCTTTCTTCAGAACAGACTCATATTGACTACTCATCAAATGCGTCTGCACCTGTGCCATAAAGTCCATGATAACCACTACTATGATTAGAAGCGACGTACCACCGAAGTAGAACGGAACATTCCAAGCAATTAGCATGAATTCAGGCACTAAACAAATAAAGGTTATGTATAGTGCGCCAGCCAGTGTGAGGCGAGTCATTACCTTATCAATATAACGCGATGTTTGTTCACCCGGGCGGATGCCAGGAATAAACGCACCAGACTTCTTCAAATTATCTGCTGTATCACGCGGGTTGAAAACCAACGCCGTGTAGAAGAAGCAAAAGAAGATGATTGCTGTTGCATATAACATTACGTACAGCGGTTGACCTGGAGATAGCATTAACGCTACGTCCTGCAACCATGCTGTTGATTCATTCTGACCGAACCATCCTGCGATAGTTCCTGGGAACAGAATAATGCTGGAAGCAAAGATTGGTGGAATTACACCAGCAATGTTGACCTTCAGCGGTAAATGCGTGCTCTGCGCTGCAAAAACCTGACGGCCTTGCTGACGTTTCGCGTAGTTTACCACAATTCTGCGTTGTCCGCGCTCTACAAATACAACGAGGTATGTAAGCGCAATAACAATCACAGCAATCAACAGGAGGAATAACAAGTTAATGTCGCCCTGCCTTGCTTGCTCTGCCGTTTGACCGATTGCTGTAGGTAAACCTGCAACAATACCAGCAAAAATCAAGATAGAAATACCGTTGCCGATACCTCGTTCAGTAATTTGCTCACCCAACCACATGAGGAACATAGTCCCTGTGACCAAGCTCACTACCGCTGTAAAGTAGAATCCGAAGCCAGGGTTCAATACCAATCCATTAATTAGGTTTGGCAGGCCAGTCGATATTCCTATCGACTGGAAAATAGCAAGTACAAGCGTTAGATAACGCGTGTACTGACTGATTTTACGACGGCCTGCTTCGCCTTCTTTTTTAAGCTCTACCATCGGTGGATGAACCACCGAGAGCAACTGCATAATAATGGATGCAGTAATGTATGGCATAATGCCCAAAGCCAGAACGGATGCACGCTCAAGCGCACCACCAGAGAACATGTTAAACATTTCTACAATGGTGCCTTTCTGTTGCTCGAACAAGTCAGCAAGTACAGCTGGATCGATGCCCGGAATAGGAACATAAGAACCCAATCTGAAAACAACAATCGCACCAAGTACGAACAACAATCTTGCTTTAAGCTCACTCAAGCCGCTTTTAGCGCCTGAATCCAATCCTGGTTTAGCCATCTAGCTTATTCCTCTACTTTACCGCCAGCAGCTTCAATCGCTTCTTTAGCGCCTTTAGTAACCTTTAAACCGCTTACTGTAACAGCACGTGATAACTCGCCGCTCTTAACTACTTTTACAAACAACATTTCTTTCTTAACAAGACCTGCTGCTTTCAAAGTTTCAAGAGAAACTGTATCACCGTCTACTTTTGCGATTTCTGCAAGTGTTACTTGATCAGTAACAAAGCTCTTGCGTGAAGTGAAACCGAATTTCGGAAGACGACGCTGTAAAGGCATCTGACCACCTTCGAATCCTGGCTTAACACGGCCACCTGAACGGCTTTTTTGACCTTTGTGGCCTACACCACTCGTTTTACCAAGACCTGAGCCGATGCCTCGACCAGTACGCTTACCAGATTTATGAGCCCCTGGTGCAGGAGCAATAGTATTTAAACGCATGTTCTTACTCCTCCACTATCTCGACCATGTAATGTACACGGTGGACCATGCCACGTACGGCTGGGGTATCTTCCAGTTCACGAACATGGTTGATCTTACGAAGACCTAAGCCTTTAAGCGTAGCTTTGTGCTTAGGCAGTCTGCCGATAGCACTTTTAGTTTGCTTTACTTTAATCGTTGCCATGTCTGATTACCCCAAAATTTCATCTACAGACAATCCACGTTTCGCAGCAACTTTCGCTGGAGAATTCATCTCTGTCAGCGCGTTGATTGTTGCACGAACAACGTTGATTGGGTTTGTAGAGCCGTAACATTTTGAAAGTACGTTTTGTACGCCAGCTACTTCAAGTACTGCACGCATTGCACCGCCGGCGATGATACCGGTACCTTCTGATGCAGGCTGCATGTAAACTTTAGAGCCAGAGTGACGACCTTTAATAGGGTGCTGTAACGTATTGCCATTTAGGTCAACGTCAACCATATTGCGACGTGCCTTTTCCATAGCTTTCTGGATTGCAGCAGGAACTTCACGTGCCTTACCATAACCGAAACCTACGCGACCGTTACCGTCACCCACTACTGTCAATGCAGTGAAACTAAAGATACGACCACCTTTAACCACTTTAGATACGCGGTTAACGGCAATCAATTTCTCTAACAGTTCACCGTTCTGAACGTCTTGTTTAGCCATTATAAACTCCTAGAACTGAAGGCCAGCTTCGCGAGCTGCATCAGCTAATGCTTTAACGCGACCGTGGTATTGGAAGCCACTACGATCGAAAGCCACTGCTTTAATGCCTTTCTCAATAGCGCGCTCTGCGATTGCTTTTCCGACTACCGTCGCTGCTTCAGCGTTACCTGTAGACTTAAGATCTTTTGCAAGATCCTTTTCAACAGTTGAAGCCGCCGCTAATACTTCAGAACCGCACGGGGCGATAAGCTGAGCGTATATGTGGCGAGGTGTGCGGTTAATAACCAAGCGATGCGCGGCCAGTTCACGAATTTTTGCTCGTGCGCGAGTTGCGCGACGAATGCGAGCTGTTTTCTTATCCATCGTATCACCCACCTACTTTTTCTTAGCTTCTTTACGACGTACATGTTCGTCAGCGTAACGTACACCTTTACCTTTGTAAGGCTCTGGTGGACGGTAACCACGAATGTTCGCCGCAACCTGTCCTACCATCTGCTTATCGGCGCCTTTGACGACGATTTCAGTTTGGCTAGGAGTTTCAACGGTAATGCCTTCAGGCATTTCGTATACTACAGGATGAGAGAAACCTAGCGTTAGGTTAAGCTTGCTACCTTGTGCTTGCGCACGGTAACCAACACCATTTAGCTGAAGCTTTTTCTCAAAACCTTGCGTAACACCTTGAACCATTGCGTTAAGAAGTGAGCGAACAGTACCAGCCTGTGCCCAATTGTTTGCAAAACCTTCACGAGGAAGTGCTTTCAATTGGTTCTCTTCTTGTACAACTTCAACAGCGTCGTTAAAAACGCGGCTCAATGTGCCTTTACTACCTTTTACAGTAACTTCTTGGCCAGAGATAGATATTTCTACGCCTGAAACCAAGTCTACTGGGGCTTTTGCTATACGTGACATTTCAACTCCTCCGTTATGCTACATAACCGATGATCTCACCGCCCATGCCAGCGTTACGCGCTGCACGGTCAGTCATCACACCTTTTGAAGTCGACACGATAGCGATACCCAAGCCACCCATAACCTTTGGAAGCTCATCTTTTTTCTTATAGATGCGCAGACCGGGGCGACTTACGCGCTCGATAGTGTCAATTACTTGCTTGCCTTCGAAGTACTTAAGCGTAACTTCTAAAACAGGCTTAACGTCACCTGATGCAGCAAAGTCTGTGATATAACCTTCTGACTTCAACACTTCGCATATAGAAACGCGAACTTTTGAAGAAGGCATAGTTACAGAAACTTTCTGAGCCATCTGGCCGTTACGGATGCGTGTGAACATATCCGCGATAGGATCTTGCATACTCATTATCAGCTACTCCTTACCAACTGGCTTTCTTAAGGCCAGGGACTTCACCGCGCATCGCTGCTTCGCGAAGCTTAATACGGCTAAGGCCGAATTTGCGTAGGTAACCATGTGGACGGCCAGTTACGCGACAACGGTTACGTTGACGTGAAGAACTAGAGTCACGTGGTAGTTGTTGCAGCTTCAGAACAGCGTCCCAACGCTCTTCTTCAGAAGCGTTAACATCGCTGATAATCGCTTTAAGTGCAGCGCGCTTCTCAGCATACTTAGCTACTAGCTTAGTACGCTTCGCTTCGCGTGCTTTCATTGATTCTTTTGCCATAACCCTACACCCCTACTTTTTGAATGGGAAGTTAAACGCGTCCAGCAGAGCACGTGCTTCGTCATTAGAATTCGCACTGGTAGTGATAGTAATATCCATACCGCGAACCTTATCCACTTTATCGAAATCGATTTCAGGGAAAATGATTTGCTCACGCACGCCCATGCTGTAGTTACCACGTCCGTCGAATGATTTTGGGTTCAAACCACGGAAGTCGCGAATACGCGGAATAGCGATTGAAATCAAACGCTCTAGGAATTCCCACATACGCTCGCCACGTAGGGTTACTTTACAGCCAATCGGATAACCTTCACGGATTTTAAAGCCCGCTACTGATTTTCTAGCAACTGTAACAATCGGCTTCTGACCGGCGATAGCCGTCATGTCAGCTTGAGCATTCTCAAGCACCTTCTTGTCAGCAACTGCTTCACCTAAACCCATGTTTAGAGTGATTTTTTCAATCCGAGGGACTTGCATGACGCTTTTGTACCCGAACTGCTTAGCAAGTTCAGCTACTACTGTTTCTTTATAGAAATCATGCAGTTTCGCCATCGTACTCTCCAATATAATTAAACAAGTTCGCCGTTAGATTTGAAGAAACGTACTTTCTTCTCATCTTCGAAACGGAAACCAACGCGATCTGCTTTACCCGTTGCTGGGTTAACAATCGCAACATTAGAAACGTGAATAGAAGCTTCTTTCTCAACAATACCACCAGCAACACCCAATTGAGGGTTAGGCTTAGTGTGTTTCTTGACGAGATTAACGCCTTCTATAATTAAACGGTCATCAGCCATAAGCACTTTAAGGACTTTGCCTTGTTTGCCTTTGTCTTTACCCGCTAATACGACTACTTCATCATCACGACGAATTTTATTAGCCATTATCGTGACTCCTTATAGTACCTCTGGGGCCAATGAGATGATTTTCATGAAGTTTGAACTTCTCAACTCACGGGTTACCGGGCCAAAGATACGCGTACCAATTGGTTGCTTGTTTGCATTAAGCAAAACAGCCGCGTTACCGTCAAAACGAATGGATGAACCATCAGGACGACGAACGCCTTTTCTAGTACGCACCACCACTGCATTCAGTACGTCACCTTTTTTAACTTTACCGCGAGGAATTGCTTCCTTGACAGTAACTTTGATGATGTCACCGATACCTGCATAACGGCGATGCGAGCCACCAAGAACCTTAATACACTGAACCCTGCGAGCGCCGCTGTTATCTGCAACGTCCAGGTTAGTTTGCATTTGGATCATGTTAGTGCTCCGCTCTAAATTAAGACTCTCCCGAGTCGTTATTGTGCTGCTAAAAACAACTGGATATCGTTGCTTTTATGTACATACCCCCATAAAAAGGGCGCGAAACTATAACAGAATTATTAGCTAAGCGATAGCGGTAAATTGAATTAATTTTAGACTGGGTGGATAAAAAAACCCCAGCTGAAAAACTGGGGTGATGATAACCACAGAGGAGGTCATCAAGCAGGAACTCTATGAGCTGCGACACGTGAACATAGCTATCAAAACACTGCGCACAGTAATAAAGATAATAGATATTCTGGGATATGACAGTTTTCAAGCTAATCATTTAGTATAAAAATACACTTTGGTATAAAAATAGAGACGCTTTAACCGCTCCTTTTTCAATATTTCCCTTTTTACAAAGTGAAGCAGCGCTAACATGTTGTTGTCAGCGCTTATCAACAGAGATGCCTATCGCGATTAAAACAGTATGTTTATTTCGTAACCCGTTGCTGTATCTGCCGGCTCAACGGTCACAATGTAGTTTTCTTCTTCTGTGAAGCCAAAAAGCGCTGTACGGTCTAACAATACTTGCTCATCGTTGTCGTCTTCGTACACCGCGATAACTTCGTAAAAATCAGAAGGCAGGACTTCGGTGCTGGTTTCACCAAACTCAAGGTTGTTCACTCTGTACTCTGCGGTATCGATAGTTTCGTCGTGACGTACAAGGAAAATTTCAACGTCGTCATAGTCGCTAACAAGGTTAATAAAGTTAACGGTTTTGTCGTAGGCCTGTGGTAGCCCACTTTCTTCAAAGGTTGCAGCACCTAATTTTCCGTCTTTCTCGTAAATGAGTATTGCCTTACTTTGCCCCTGATTAAGCGTGATAAGTTTATTGCTAAGATTAGTAATAGCACCAGAAGTGTCTTCTACCGACACACGGTAGTCACCGTAGCGAATTGCAGTAAAGTCGGAAAGCTCATCAGCAGCTAATGTAAATTCAATGTCTTCTTCGTCTGTGTTGCCACCGAAGGTAACGGTTACTGGTGTGTCTAAGTTTGTTGAGTTGTAGATGCGGTATTGCGCATCGGCTTCTACATCGGTTAAACCAGATACACTTGAAGAGTTTAGTATGGTGTCTACGACAAGACCTTCTTGTATAGCGCCACTTACATCGCGAAGGGCCATTACGTATTCAGTTTCATAGATGAAATCTAAGGTTTGAGATTCAAAGATGACGTCAGTGCTGCCAGGCGCGGTGAGGTATACGGTGTATTCGCCCTCATCAAAGTCGTCGCTATCGTCATCACCATCCCAAAACGTCAGTTCTCCCAAATCGTTTGGTGTAATGGTGCCAAGAAAATTTGCTGCTTCAAAGGGGTCGCCTGCGTCGCTCATGTAGAAGTCAAAAGATTCGTCATCCATGGTCACTGATATAGCTAGGAGTCTGAAGTGGTCCTCTAGTGATTCCCTCTCATAACTATATGCATTGAATGAAGGGCTGTTGAAGTCGCCGCTCATGACGATCAAAGTTTTCTCGCCCTCTTTTAAATTTACCGTTATTTCATCTATGTAGACTTCTTGATCGTCTGAATCGGTGCGAATGAACTCTAAAACAAGTTCTCCGCTTTCCATTGAATACATAGAAGACGCATCACCAAACTGGGCGGAGCCAAAGCTATCTCCATCCACTTCACGCATTTCTACATTGGCCCCATTAGGCGATGCGTTATAAAACTGAAGATACGCAAATTCGTAATCTGAATCGCTGCTGTCTGAACCTCCACATGCCGCAAGGGTAAATAGCGCAACCAAACCTAGTACAAACGATTTACTAAAGTGACAGGCATAAGTTTTACTAAAGAGACAGGCATGATAAAAGACGCTGAGCCCCCCACTATTGTGACAGGCACGATTTACCAATGAGAATGATCGCATAAACGGTGTTTCCTTTTTATTTTTAAAGAGTAATTGGAAAACAGCACAAGTGTTAACACATGCGCCGAACGCGGTTATGGCACATAGTTTTGAGGTAGGTTCATGGCTTTACGCTGTCTTTACAAAGCTGACAATTCACTGAAGAAAATGACGGTGAATCTATACAAAGTTTGTTGTTAGTTTGACTGTCACTTTTGAAAGACTAGGTTTGAGGCATAAGTTTGAAGGGATGAGCTCAAAAACTGTTATTGCTGAGCGTTTAATTCGCTCTTTGAAAAAAAGGTAAAAAAAAGCCTGCCGCGCGGCAGGCTTTTACTTATCAATCTTATTTACGGTTATTCGCTAAAGGTTACTCGTAAGAGTAAGATAGCGTTACGTTGCTGTATCTAGAGTATGCACGTATACCGATATGCCAAGTACCTGCTGCAGGCGCGTCGAAGGTACATTCTTCGTTGTTACCATTGCGATAAGGGCGGCAATCAAAGTCGTTTGTCTCTGGCTGAGAGCCGAACTTCATGTATAAGTCTGCATCGCCTGAGCCACCAGCAATGCTAACGGTCATTTGGCTTACACCTTCTGGAATAGTCCACGTATAGCGGTTCCAGGCGTTTCGAGCGGCGGATAAACCAGGCACTTGTCCTGATACTGGCTCAACGGTAGGGCTTCCGCCATTGTCGGTTCCATCACCGCTTCCATCACAGCCGTTGGTATTAAGCTGGTTGTACGCATCGGCCAATTGCATCAAACCAAACCCATAGAAATTATCACGACCCGCACTGCCTTTATCCTCAGCGGTAACATTAAGTGCATTTCGAATTTGGTTATTTGTACACTGAGGGAAGTAGCTCCAAACTAATGCAGCACCACCTGCAACGTGAGGCGTTGCCATTGACGTGCCGCTAAGAGCTGCGTAGGTGTTAGTCGGGTAAGTTGACTGTACTGCACTGCCAGGCGCTGCAATCTCTACTTGGTCATTATATTGGCTGTAGCTGGCACGGTTTTCATTTGAGTCTACCGCGGCTACTGACATAACCGCATCGTAAGACGCCGGATAAGACTTGCCACTGTTACCATCGTTACCTGCTGCAGCCACTAGCAACATACCCGCATCAGTGAAGCTTTGCATAGCATCACGCTCTGTCGCTGATGCACTGCCGCCACCCAAGCTCATATTAACAACGTTTGAACCCGCATTTTCACACTGAGTAATAGCGTCGATAAGATCTGACGCATAGGTCCACTGCCCGTTGTCATTAAAGATTTTTACAATGTGCAGGTCGACGCCAGGGTATACACCTACAACACCTTCGTTATTATCATAAGCTGCGATAGTGCCGGCAACATGGGTTCCATGACCGTTACCGTCGTTATACCAGTTACCTACGGCGGCATTGTTCGCATTACCTGTTACACCATTATTGGTATCCGGCAAGTCGGGGTGACCCAAGTTATAACCTGTATCGATAACACACACTTTACGCGCTGTAGTATCGGCTTGGCCAAACTGGTTAGCTTGAACCATGGTGTAACCGTATGGTGTGGTTTGTGCCATAGGTTTACGCTTCGCATCTATTTCGATACTTTCAACATTTGGGTTTTTGCGAAGTTCGTTTAATGCTTTACGATCGAGCTTCGCCGCCATCATGCGATGTTTTTTCAATTCTTTTTTAACTACGCCCCCTGCACGGATAACGTCATTTTTTGCAGCTTGTACGTTAAACGCTTTTTTCTGATGACCGAATTTAAGCGCCCCTTTTCCTGTTAGCGTGTCATCGTTAGTTCCCATAAGGACTTCAGATGTCATTTCATCTTTAAATTTTACAATGTAACGATCGCCAGACTCTTCAAGTGAGCCAAAACCAATTTTTTTGAATCGATTATCTAGGCGACTGTTTAAGCTTTTATTCAACTTTGAGGAGAAAGATTTTTTCTTTACTTCTACTTTTACCGGAGCATTTTCTTCAGCTATTGCACTTTGACCAGCGAAGGCTAAAGAAACTGCGATGGCAGCAGCAGTCATACATGTGTGTTTCTTATTTTTTAAATTCAAAATTTATTTCCTGTTTATCTGTCTTGTTGTTTCAGCACTTTTACTCTCGTGCTTTAGAAACTTTTGTTATGTTTTGACATACAGGTTCAACCATTACCTTAAACGAAACGCCTATCCATGACTTTCAACGCAACTGCGTTGCAACGACCTACCCGCGTGTCAGTTGGCGTAAATAAAACGTACCTACACTTCATCTACAAAATCCATATTAATAGGCAAATCAGCATGTTGAGTATACAACCTCAGTCCTGATGAGTTTTTTTCATACCTATTAAACAGCCATCAAACGGAGTAAAAAAACGTCACACCCCGTCATCCCTGCGCTATGAGCAGATTCATATTAGGAATAGATCTTTATAATTAACATTTATTTCACGACTACAAATGTAACAAAATGTGAGCTGTGCCTTTTTGAAAGTTATTGGCAGAAACTTGAGATGGCTTGAAAGGCCCATGAGAACGTGGTTTGGTGAATTAGATGGGTGGGATTGTTAGGTTTATTAAATTTAGATAGGCAGTTTGCTCAACACGCGAGAGCATTTAACGAGACGAGGGACACTAGTTGTGACAGGCATATTTAAAGACGAAAATTGTGACAGGCATAGTTAAAAATGAGATGAGTTTTCACTTAGTCTATTTGCTAGGCATAAAACGGGCTTGAACAAATTTTGATAATTCTTCTTGTTGAAAATTAGAAGCAGTCGAACAGGTGAGTTTCGCTAGCGAAAATAAGTATGCAGCTACATTGACTGTTCTGGTATGTCGTTGGTCAATTTAGATTGAAGTTATCCTAGCAAACGTCTGGCATTTGTTTGCCCGTGCACCCGTTGTTGATTTTGATTATGCGCGTACTGCTCTAGGTGCAGCACTTTTCCTGCTGCATGCTTAAATAGGGTTTCGAATTGCGTGGTTAGCGTTAACCATTTGTCGCTTTCGATGTTGAGCCTATCCAAAATGTGTAATTTGATGTTGTCTACTTTCCCTTGTTTGGCTAGGTACATACGTCGACTGGTTGCATCAACGGCCTGAAGATATTCAATGAGAGTAAAGGGCAAACCGGTCGATAAACCTTTTTTTGATTTACTTGAAAAAGGCATGAGTCGTTTTGGCGTCTTCCCTGCCCTAGCTGCGCGTATACGATACTGTATACTAGTGTGATTGGAACTTTCTGGTGTTTTTGCCATATTTGCACGCACTGGATTTAAATCTACATAAGCCATGCAGGCCGCTAGAGCCGATTCATCTAATAGCGCTTGCGATTTAAATCGTCCCTCCCAGAAATGTCCTGTGCACGCATCTTCTTTGTTAGCAGCTCGGGCAATATACTCATTCAGTGCTCGCATAAACCAGCTGATATCGTAGAGCCGCTTTCGCCACACTTCTGCAGTGCATTCAATGGTTTTAAGTTGCGCTGCACTAAGCTCTTCTCGCGTAGGTAACGCCAGATACTGCTGTGTAAGCAAAGTTCCCTTATACAATGTATGCCAACGCTGAAGCACTTCCTCGATGGTCATAGACTGCGCTTTGTCCTTGTCTATATGCAGCACCAAGTGTGTATGATTACTCATCACTGCATACGCACATACCCCGATAGTGAATACTTCACTCAACACATGTATTCGATTTTCCACCCATTGACGGCGGTGTTCAAAACTTTTCCCATTTTCTTCCCCGCACAAAAAGGCACGACGAACACAGCGTGAAATACAGTGGTAATAGGGTGTATCGAAAAGGCTAATTTGCGATTTTCTGGCTTTAGGCATCGAGGCTGTCAAACTATGAGTTGTAATATAAACAGTTTGAGTATTCATCGAGCTTAAAGAAAGTGTATCGAGGTACAGTTTTATTGATGTTTTATGCCTGTCTCATTAGTTGATGTGTCTCATTAGTTGATGAGTGCATGGGTACAAAAAAGGGGCAATAAAATTGCCCCTTCGTCAGTGCGCTAGGTTTCACGCGCAGTGGTGTTAGCGGTGCTAACTGAGTCGCTGCCTAACAATTTCATATAAGCACACGCCGGTTGCAACCGATACGTTCAAACTTGAAACACTGCCAGCCATAGGAAGCTTCACTAACTCGTCGCAGTTTTCTCTCGTAAGCCTGCGCATCCCCTTTCCTTCAGCGCCCATCACCAAGGCTGTAGGGCCTTTTAGATTGATATCATAAAGAGTTTTATCGGTTTCGCCTGCTGTACCTACAATCCAAATTCCTTTGTCTTGCATGTGCTTTAAGCTTCTTGCCAAATTCGTCACCTGAATAAGCGGTATCACTTCTGCAGCACCGCACGCCACTTTGCGAACCGTGCCATTTAAACTAGCTGATTTGTCTTTAGGTACAACAACGGCATGTACGCCAGCGCCATCAGCTGTTCGTAAACACGCGCCTAAATTGTGCGGGTCGGTAATTCCGTCTAGCACCAGTAAAAAAGGTTGTGACTCTTTCTCTAAAATGCGGTCAAGATCGGCTTCATCAAGTACTCGTGCGGCTTTTGCTCTGGCAACTACGCCTTGGTGCTGCTCGCCGTTAACTTTGTCATCTAAGGTTTTGCGCTGACAAAACTGTACAGAAATGCCAAAACGGCGGGCTTGGTTCACAATGTTGACTAAACGCTCGTCGGTTCTACCTTTTAGCACCATAACTTCAACAACACGCTCAGGCTCGTTTTCTAATACCGACTGCATAGCATGTAAACCGTATAACCATTCTTGCTGCGCCATTTAACGCTTTCCTCTTCTACTCGTTTTATCTGATTTACCCGCTTTAGCAGGGCTTTTTACCCCGCTATTGGCTGGTGTCTTCGCTGGGCCTTTTTCTTGCCCAGTGCCACCACCTTTATTTGATGCAGGTTTAGGACCTAGCTTCCCTTTTCCAGCGGCTTTCTTAGAAGGTTTCGCTTTTCCCTTCTTGCCACCAGGGCTGCGCAGCATAGACTTATCGAACAATAAATCAATCTTTCTTTCATCTAAATTAACGGCAGCAACTTGCACTAACACGGTGTCGCCCAATCTAAACTGATTGTGGCCAGACTCACCCACTAGCGCCATTTTCACATCGTCAAAATGATAGTAGTCATCATCTAACGAGGTGATGTGAACAAGCCCGTCAATATGATATTCGGTAAGGCGGATAAACAAGCCGAAATTAGTGACCGAGCTCACCACACCTTCAAAGGTATCGCCAACGTGGTCGAGCATAAATTCACATTTCAACCAATCGGCAACGTCGCGCGTCGCATCATCGGCTCTGCGCTCTGTCATAGAGCACTGTTCGCCCAATTGCTCTATTTCATCAACCGTATAGCTCTTACTGCCGCTTACCGACTTTTTGCCCTGTTGCTTTGCAATAATGCTTTTCAGCGCTCGGTGAACCACCAAATCTGGGTAGCGACGAATTGGAGAGGTAAAATGCGCGTAGGCTTCTAACGCTAAACCGAAGTGGCCAACGTTGTCGCCGCCATATACCGCTTGCTTCATTGAACGAAGCAACATGGTTTGTATTAGCTCTTCATCAACGCGACCTTTGGTTTTAAGCACCACGTCGGTAAATGCAGAAGGCTCTGCATCATCAACAATGCGATGAGTAATCCCTATCTCGCTAAGGTAGCTCGTAAATGCGGTAAGTCTGTCGGCGTCTGGCTTGTCGTGTATGCGATATAACGCCGGTGCTTCATGCTTTTCAAGCATAAGTGCAGCGCTCACGTTCGCCATGATCATGCACTCTTCAATAAGCTTATGTGCATCATTTCTCACAAGAGGAACAATGTTTTCTATCTTGCGCTGTGCGTTAAACACAAATTTCACTTCTTGCGTTTCAAACTCAATAGCACCGCGTTTGGCGCGAGACTTTTTAAGGCCCCGATACAAGTCGTGTAAGTTACGCAAATGAGGCACATGCGCTTCGTAGCGCTGATGCATTTCTTTGTCGCCCTGCAGAATTTTCCAGACCTTGTTATACGTAAGGCGAGCATGAGAATTCATTACGGCTTCGTAAAATTGGAACTCTTCAAGAATGCCTTGCGCACTGATGGTCATTTCACACACCATGCACAAACGATCTACTTCAGGGTTAAGCGAGCACAAGCCGTTTGATAGTACTTCAGGCAGCATTGGAATAACTTGGTCGGGGAAATACACCGAGTTTCCACGCTGTTGCGCTTCATCATCAAGGGCTGAGCCTGTTTTTACATAATGGCTCACATCGGCAATGGCTACCCATAGCTGCCAGCCGCCATCGTCTAGCGGCTCACAATATACTGCGTCGTCGAAGTCTCTGGCATCTTCACCATCAATTGTTACCAACGGCAATTGACGTAAATCTACCCGTCCTGCTTTAGCATCATCAGGCACTTGGTCGGTAAGGTGTGACACTTGTTTAGTCACGCCCTTCGGCCACTGATGTGGAATATCAAACGTGCGCAAAGCCATCTCAATTTCCATACCTGGCGCCATATGCTCACCAAGTACTTCAACAACTTTACCTACTGGGCTCATTTTTCTGCGCGGGCGCTGAGAAAGCTCTACAACCACAACTTGCCCCATTCGAGCACCGTTAGTGCTTTCCGGCGGAATGACAATCTCGTGCTGAAGGCGGCTGTCGTCTGGCACTACCATGCCAAAGCCTTGCTCTACAAAGTAGCGCCCAACAATGGGCTCTTCTCTTGGCTCTATAACTTGTGTGATAAAGGCTTCTTTGCGGCCTCTGCGGTCGGTGCCGCTCACTCTGGCTTCTACAATATCATCATGCAGGAACATGCTCATTTGTCCTGCACTTACGAATAAATCGCCACTTTTATCTTCAGGGCGCAAGAAACCAAAACCGTCACGGTGACCAATAAGTCGGCCTTTAAATATTTCATCACGGTTTTGAAGAATGTACTTTTTCTGACGCGTAAACTGTACCTGCCCCTCACGCTCCATGGCACGAAGTCGTCGTTGAATACCAATTCGGGCATCTTCGTTTTCAGCATTTACTTCGGCGCAAATATCAAGAAATGACAAGGGTTTGTCATACTCTTTCAATATGCTCATCAAATGTTCTCGGCTAGCTACCGGGTTTTCGTACTTTTCTTTCTCGCGCTGATAATGCGGGTCGTCACTCATGTATTTGTAAATTACCTTTTGTTTATTTGGTTTTGTTTTTCAATATCATTTCTAAAAAGCGGATATTTCAATTGGCTTTGCGTGATTGCATAGTGTGTAATTTCATCGCCAAAACTACTTTGCTGTTATGGCATCACTGCAACCGCTTCGCCATCTGGTTGTTTGATGCACAGTATAACAGTATTTATCACAAAAATATTGCGCTCAAGTGACAGCCAGAAACTGCGTAAATGAGTAAGTTGACTCGACTCTTCATTTTCCTTACAAAATAATGAGCGGTAACTCGCTTCGGTTGATTAGTTCATTGTCTACAGGTGGCGCTTTCGTATCACAAAAGCGCTACTTATCATGCCTGTCTTATTTCTTTTCATCTCTTATTTATCATGCCTATCTCATTAGTTGCGTTTGCTAATTTTTATGACTGTCTTAATAATATTTTTTCACAATGAATACTCAAGCTTGGCTTTAGTAGTGCAAAGCATTGATAAAAAAGTGACACCTTCATGTCATATAGCCCCTGTATAAAAATAAGCCTTAGCATGTCGAGATGTGTGTTTTTAAACTTTAACGCTTTGATGAGTTTGTGCTTAGAAGCGACAGTGTTCTTGGGCGCTGACACTCTATAACGTTAAAATCTAGCGTTATTTCCGAAATATAAACGCAGCATCGATATATCACTTACTCTTTTTGGAAAACCAGGCACCATGGATAGAAGAAAATTTATTGCATTATCATCAGTTGCTGGCGTGAGCATGGCAATATCAAGTGGACTAGCTGGATGCGTTTCAAGCGCTCGCCCATCAAGCAATGCTGCTTTTACACATGGCGTGGCCAGTGGCGATCCGTTACAAAGCGCTGTTATTATCTGGACGCGGGCAGTTCCAGCGGGTAATGCCACTAAAGCCGACATTATTTGGGAGGTAGCCAGCGACAAAACGTTCAAAAGTATTGTGGCCAGCGACAGAGTATTCGCCAAAGCATCGCAAGACTATACCGTTAAAGTTGACGTAAAAGGCCTATCACCCAACAGTCAATATTATTATCGCTTTCGAAGCGCTGACAGCATGAGTGCAATCGGTGAAACCCGAACCCTACCTTCCAATGAAGTCAGTGAAGTGACTTTTGGAGTATTTTCTTGCTCTAACTATCCAGCAGGCTTTTTCACGCCTTATATGGAGGCGGCCGAGAATTCAAACATAGACTACGTGCTTCACTTGGGCGACTACATCTATGAATACGACGGCGAAGGATATGCCACAGAAAACGCAAAACAAATTGGCCGTACGTTTGAACCTGACAACGACACCGAGCTCTTTACCCTTACCGATTATCGCCGCCGCTATGCGCTTTATCGAACAGATGAAGGGTTACTCGCGCTGCATCAAAATAAACCCTTTATTGTAGTATGGGACGACCACGAAGTATCAAACGATACTTACAAAGATGGCGCTCAAAATCATCAGGACGATGAAGGCGACTTTTTCAACCGTCGCGCAGCAGCGATACAAGCCTACTACGAGTGGCTACCGATAAGACCCACCTTTGGTGAGTCGCGCATGGAAATTTATCGACAATTCACATTTGGCAAGCTGCTCGACCTGTACATGTTAGACACGCGGGTACTCGCTCGCGATAAGCAACTTGAATATGCTCATTACCGTGACAAAGATACCAAGGCGTTTAACCAAACGGCGTTTACTAAAGATATAAGTAACCCGCAGCGAGGTCTGCTTGGCGACGCGCAGCGTAAATGGTTGAACGAGGCAATGAAAAACAGCAGTGCAAAATGGCAGGTGTTAGGCCAACAGCTTTTAATGGGTCGCATGCTGTTTCCGGTGTCTATATTTAATGGCGTGCCGCGGGAGCAAATTCCGGCTCACGTTGGCACTCTTGCTAAGATAAAGCGTAAACAGCAGCGCGGAGAAACGCTTAGTGAAAATGAGTTGCAGCTAGTGGCCTCAGTCATGCCATACAATCTGGATGCGTGGGATGGCTACCCTGTTGAGCGGGAGAGTTTACTAATCCAACTAAAACAGCTTAATAAGCCAGTCATAGCACTAGCTGGAGACACTCACAACGCGTGGCATAACACCCTCACTCTCGCTGATGGAACAAAAGTCGCCGTTGAGCTTGCGACTCCTGGAGTTTCCTCGCCAGGGATGGAGAACTATTTATCTATGGATAATAAATCAGCCGAGGCAATGGCGAAGGATTTACCCATGCTTATTGACGACCTTCAATACTGCAACCTTCATCAGCGCGGATTTCTGACACTAAACGTTACCCATGAAGAATCAAATGCTACATGGCATTTTGTCGATGCCATTTTGACTAAAGACGGAAAAGTAAGCCAAACCCATTCCATAACTCTTAAGGCTTAGCAGTAAGGTTTTATAGTTATGGGCGTTAGAATAGAAAAGGGGCAGAGTGAAAGCTCAGCCCCTTTTTTGGTGTTACTTATGTGACGCGTATTAAATTGGGATCTGACCCCATTTATTGTTTTAGAACTCGTAGTATACGCGTACGCCGGCTATTCTGGGCATGCCGCGAACATTGGTAGGAATACCAAGGCCGCCGCCGGTATTACCTGCATCAATTAAATACTCTTTATCGAACGAGTTATTTACATACAGCTCGTAGGCAAACTGACTGTCATTTTTATTCAACTTAATAGAAACGTCGGTGAGTGAATACGTATCTTGCGACGAGCCAGGATAATTACTGCTTTCAAAAAACACAGTAGACTGAAAGCTTGTTAACCAATTCACATCAAGGGTCCAAGCATCTACGTAAAACAACTTGTTAATGTTAAACGCACCGCTTACCTCTGGTGCTAAACGAAACTTGTTACCGCCATATTCAAAGGGCGAGCCATCTGCTGTATCGTTAGCAAACTCGGCATCAAGAAACCCTAAGCTACCTGTAAGGGTTAAGGTGTCGCTGTAATTATAAACCGCCATTCCCTCGATACCTGACATCGACGAGTCACCCACAGTCACGGTAATGGATTGTAATGTTTCAGGGTCGGTAAAACTCTGCTGATAATTACTGTATTCATAGGTAAACATAGCACCGGTAAACATAAAGTTGGCGCTTTGATATTTAACACCAACATCAACACTATCCACTATCTCTGCATCGGTAATATTTACCCCACCAGCATTAGCATCTACTACAGGTGAGCGTCGGCCTCGCGCGTAACTTGCGTACACATTCCAGTTGTTTTGAATATCGTAACTTACTGCAAAACGAGGAAGGGTATCGCTAAAATCACCCTCACCTTCAAACGTAAATGGCCCATTCGCAGTGGCAAAGGTATTGCGCGTGAAGCGAGTTTCATCAATGTAACGCATACCCGCTGTCACATTTAATTCATCGGTAACAAAGTAAGAAAGCTCAGCAACGTACGACTTAATATCTAATTCAGCCTCGAAAACAAACGGCCCCTGAATAACAGTAGAAGGTAAGTCGGGATTGGAAATTGGCGTACCATCTGCGTTAAACAACGCCGATACCAGCTGGCTGCGAAGGGCTTGTATTTGCTCAAGCGTTGCGTCGGTAGCAATATTTTGGTTAAGTGGAATATCCGACGACGCTTCTAACTGAGCCTTTACCGCATCGAATGTACCGCGAACAAATGGGTCCACCATGATGTAGTAAGGCAAGATTGAATCATCCTGCATAATAGATGCCCCCACAAACCCAGTTAGCCTGTCACCAGAGTTGTAAACTAGGCGCATAGAGCCGCCTTTTAGTGTGGCATCGTTATCAAAATACGCATCTTGAATTCGAAGCGCTGAACCATCAGCGTCAAAACCTTCGCTTACTTCAACATCCTTGTAAAAGCCATCTGCATGAAAGCGCAGCGTGTCGTTGATGTCATAGTTAACTGTAAGATCATAAGCGTACAGAGAACGCTCAATACCCAGTTCACTCCCCATGCTAAATTCAGCCGCAGTGTAGGGGCTAGTATCGCCATTTTTAGGCGCGATAGAGCCAGATTTAAACGCAATACCTGGTTGATCATTGTATTCCATTGAAGCACGGGCAATAATTTCCAGCTGGTCATAATCAGCCTTCCACGTAGCGCGCAACGCCTGAACCGACACCCCTTGTAAATCTTCACCGCTGCACGGCACGCTATTACCTAGATGATCGATTACATCAGCTTTGCCATAAAACGCTTCATCACTACAGGCTTTATTTTCAACGATGCCATCCATTTCCCGGTACAGCCCTGCAATTCGAAAACTATTGTTTTCGTTTACTGGTTTGTTGTACATAAAGTCGAGCTCTCTTCCCTGCTCGCTGTTATAACCAAGCTGTACCTTACCTTCTTCTGTGTCGGTGGGTAGCTGTGAATGAATGCTAATAGCACCATTTGCAGCGGCGACACCGAAAAGGGTTGGCTGAGGCCCTTTAAGTACTTCAACTCGCGCAATATCGTAAAGGGCAACACTCGATACGGTCTTTTTACTGATATCAAAACCGTCTTGGTATACTGAAATTCGCGGTGTTGCGGAGACCGATGACACGTCATCGGTGACACCGCGAATATTGAAAGAAGGCAAGCTTACCGCCTGCTCTTGAATTTGAACATTGGGAAGGATACGAGATAAATCGTCGAGTTCCATTATATTAGTGCGTTCCAAAAACTCACTACCAATAACGTCCATGGTTACCGGTACATCCATTACCGATTGCTCACGCATTTGGGCAGTGACGGTAATTTCTTCTATATAGTCATACGTATCATCTGACGTGTCTGGTGCCACAACACTAGACTCTTGTGCATTTGCTGACGCAAAAGTGGTTGCAGAGAGCGCGCATACAACTGCGCTGGCTAACAATGAGCGGGGGTACATAGTTCATTCCTTTATGTGTGCAAGCTTTGTGTTTTTTATTTCAGCGCTCATGAGTAAGGTGATTGATTTTTCTGCGCTGGCGTTCATGAAGGTAGAGTGGATTTGAGACGTTTCGATGACACATATATGAAAGATAAAAGGCAGTTCTATGACAGTGCCTTGAACCATAAACTTTTGTAATTTATGTACATTATCATCTTGTATAGTAGTGCTATAAAAAGCATGCTAGTCTGATAATAAGAATTATTCTCAGGCGATTAGGCGAGCATTTAAAGCGTGTTCACGTTTTACTAGGCTCGATGAATATTCAATGAAACCATTACCATGTTGAAGGAGAAAACAATGAAAAAAGCGATAATGCTACTAACCGCGATTGGTGCGGCCACACTGCTAAGTGCATGTAGTGCAGAGCACGGTACTACGATGTGTACAACAGCACCTCAGGCAGATTGGCAAAATCAAGAAGCCTTTCAAGCACAACTTGTGGCACAGGGTTATAAAATAAACGAGTTTAAAGTAACCGATGGTAACTGCTACGAAATCTATGGCTTCAACAAAGATGAAAACAAGGTAGAAATTTATTTCAACCCTGTAGATGGCAGCATCGTTAAAGAAGAAAGCCACTAACCTTTAAGGCAAATACGTTGTAAGGTTTATATGAAAGCGCCACAATTATTATTGCGGCGCTTTTTTTTCAGCGCTGTTTATAAAAGTGAAGGCAAATGACATGACTGATAACACAACACAGCCTGTGAAAGACACAACACCTGCAAACAACCACCGTAGTAAAAACACCTTTAGTAATGACCATAAGGGCAATAACCTGCAAGACATTACTATTTGGGATGGTGTGGTAAGGCTGTGTCACTGGGGCTTGGTTATTTGTTTTATCACAAATTATTTTATTGTTGAACCAGGACGTCTGTATCACGAAATTGCGGGTTATAGCGCCGTGTTTTTCGTTGTTGTGCGCATCGTTTGGGGCTTCACACGCCCACCAGCTGAGAGTACTTATCAAGACAGTACTTATCAAGACAGGCATGCTTCTCATGACTGTCATAATAAGAGTGATAAAAACGACAATCAGGACCAAAGCGTTTATCAGGACTCCACCTTTTGTGACAGGCATAGCAGTGACAGGCATAGCAGTGATGTTTATGACAGGCATAGCAGTACTTCTCATGATTCTTTTTATGCCTGTCTCAATAAGGAAGCTCCTAGTGAATCGAACTACGCTAGCTTCCGCACTGTTAACTTAAGTAGCCAAGCTTTTAAAGAACATTTACAGCACTTAACACTTCGTAATGTGCCTGTCCAAACAGGGCACAACCCCTTTGGTTGGCTTATGATATTTGCAGTTATAGGGTTATTTTTTGGCCTAGGTATTAGCGGGTTTCTAATGGAGGAAATTGACGCCCTATTTGGCAATAGTACGTTGGAATGGATCCACAGCATATTTGCTGATGTGTTATATGCGTGTGTATTGGTCCATATTGCAGCGGTGTTTTTTGTGCAGTACAGAGGGCGCGTACAGTTGCTGCGCCCTATGATAACGGGCTTACGGCGAAACTTGTCTCGAGATGATAAGCCTTAGGGCGTGATCTTTGCTGAGCATTTTCGCATGGGCCTATGTGATGTTTAAAAAGGCAAATGATTAAAGGTCTAGTGGACTAAATTAAAACCATTTAACGCGGTATATACAGCACGCAGGCGCTACCCGAGAGGGGCTAAATTTCTACAGTAAAGGTTAACGTGCCTTAACTATCCATAGGCCGTTTTGCAGCGCGAACTGCTTTGGGGTGCATTAGCGTTTCTAGTTCATCAAGGTATGATGCTATTTTTTTGTGCTGAGCTTTGTCGTTAGTAATGGCGTTATGCAGCCAGTGATAAGCATCTTCGTAATCGTATGGGCTACCGTAACCTGCTAGAAACAACTCCACAAGCTGAATTTGGGCCTTTAAATTCTTAAGTGCTGATGCTTCACGTAGATAAACAACGGCGCGCTCTTTATCTTCTTGTACCAGTGTTCCGTTTGCGTAATATCGGCCTAACTGTTCTAACGCCGCAGGCAAACCTTGATTAGCTGCATCTTCTATATAGCCAATACCTCGTGCCGGTTCCTCATCAACGCACACTCCCCACGCCAGCATGTCACCCCATAAAAACTGATAGGCAGGCACTTTTAATACGTCGGCCCGCGCCTCAATGTCCTGAACCAGCTGACAGCGATCGGCCAAAACCTTATCTAAATGCGTATTGGCATTTATCATTTCAATAAGTGCGTCTTCGCTGTAGAGCTGTACAGCACGAATCTCTTCTAGGGTTTCGCCCTCCAAAGCATTAACACGCGCAGAAAAACTGAGCGTTAAAAAAGTAACCGCAAGAGTGATAAGAAGATATGGTTTCATAATTACAGGTTCTAACAATACTAAAGCAAGCGTAGTTAAGTTATCGTCCAAGTATAGAATATCTTAACTACATTGCTCACTTCTTTACAGCTACTGCACTATTTAGCAACCTTGTTTAGTGGCCGCCTTTTGTGGAACATAAAGCAGATTGAATATGACGAGCGTGGTCAGCAAGGTCGATACCTAAGTCGGTAAGGTAACCTCCATCAGGTAGAGTGATAAGTCCTTTTGAGTATAATCGAGAGGCGGCGTTAACCATGGTTTGACTTGCGTCATGGTGAATTTTTAAACCTTGTAGCAGGCTATTGTCTGGAAATTTGAGTAGTAAATTTAACTCGTCGAGCATGTCCTGATCGAATGTTGTCATACAACCACCTTAAGCAAAGGATTGAAAGTTATAGCGCTTATGTTTCTCTATTAGTTATAGCGCCATTTCCTATATCACACACAATTAATCGCACTGTCCAGATCATTTTCTCGAAAATAATCACTATTGAACCTTTTATATGGAATTCACACCGCGAACTGATCGGACTTTCTCACTAAATAGTATACTCTTGCCATAACATGAGTTCGTGGATGTGCAGCCCCAATGAAGTATAAAGATTTACGCGACTTTATTCGCCAACTAGAAAGCAAAGGTGAATTGGTACGCATTAGCCAGCCAATTGATACCGACCTTGAAATGACCGAAATTGCGGATCGCACCTTGCGTGCCGGCGGCCCTGCGCTTCTTTTTGAGAATCCCAAAAATCATTCTATGCCTGTCTTGGCCAACCTGTTTGGTACACCTCATCGGGTTGCCATGGGTATGGGTCAAGACTCAGTAGAGGCGCTAAGAGAAGTGGGTAAACTTCTAGCCTACTTGAAAGAGCCTGAGCCACCGAAAGGATTGAAAGATCTGTGGTCAAAGCTTCCTGTGTTTAAGCAAGTGCTTAATATGCCGGCTAAGGTAGTTAAAAAAGCGCCTTGCCAAGAAGTGGTGCTAACCGGTGATGATGTAGACTTATCAAAAATCCCCGTTCAGCGATGCTGGCCAGGTGATGCGGCACCATTGGTAACGTGGGGGCTCAGCGTAACTCGCGGGCCGCACAAGAAACGTCAGAACCTAGGCATCTATCGCCAGCAGGTTATTGCCAAGAATAAACTCATCATGCGTTGGTTATCTCATCGCGGCGGTGCGCTAGATTTTCGCGAGTGGTGTCAAACTCACCCCGGCGAACCCTACCCAGTGTCAGTAGCATTAGGTGCCGACCCTGCCACTATTTTAGGTGCCGTTACGCCAGTGCCCGATACGTTATCTGAATATGCATTTGCCGGGTTGTTACGAGGTGATAAAACGGAAGTGGTTTCTTCTATTAGTAACGATCTGCAGGTACCCGCAACCGCTGAAATAGTACTTGAAGGGTATATTGCGCAGGATGAAACCGCGCCTGAAGGGCCTTATGGCGATCACACTGGTTATTATAACGAGGTAGACGAGTTCCCTGTCTTCACCGTTACCCACATAACTCACAGAAAAGATCCTATTTATCACTCTACCTACACCGGTCGTCCGCCAGACGAACCCGCCATTTTAGGCGTAGCGTTAAATGAGGTGTTTGTCCCTATTTTACAAAAACAATTTCCAGAAATTGTCGATTTTTATCTGCCGCCTGAAGGATGCTCCTACCGAATGGCAGTGGTTACCATGAAAAAGCAGTATCCGGGGCATGCGAAGCGGGTAATGATGGGTGTATGGTCGTTTTTACGCCAGTTTATGTACACTAAATTTGTTATTGTGTGTGACGATGACGTGAATGCGCGAGATTGGAATGATGTGATTTGGGCCATTACTACGCGTATGGATCCGGCCCGTGATACGGTATTGATAGAAAATACCCCTATCGACTACCTCGATTTTGCATCTCCCGTATCAGGGTTAGGCTCTAAAATGGGAATGGATGCGACCAATAAGATGCCCGGTGAAACCGACCGCGAGTGGGGCGAGCCCATCGTTATGGATGAAGACGTTAAAAAGCGTGTTGATGATATTTGGGACGAACTTGGTATTATGAAATAATCAGGCTCAAGAGCAAAGGCAACACGCTAAACCAAAAGGTAAGAAGAGAATACATGCCACAGATTAATTGCAAGGTTGCAAGCATTACGCCTTTAACCGATGTAGTACAAAAAGTTGAGCTAGCGTTACCAGAAGCAGTAGCGTTTAAAGCAGGTCAGTACGCCATGGTAGTGATGGGCGAAAAAGATATGCGCCCGTTTTCTATCGCTAACCCGGCCTACGACAATAACAGAGTAGAACTTCACATTGGCGCAGAGCCAGGTAACAGCTACGCGGGTGAAGTGTTAGCGCGCATGCAGCAAGACGGAGAAATAACGCTAAGCCTTGGACACGGCGATGCATTCTTGCAAAGCAACGGTTTACCCATGGTACTTATTGCTGGCGGCACAGGGTTTTCCTACACCTACTCTATTTTAAAAGAGCACTTACAAAGCGGCGATAAAACACCATTAACGCTGTATTGGGGTGGTAAGCACGCCGACGACCTGTACTTGGCCGATGAGCTTAGCGCGCTAGCTGATGCAAACGACCATTTTACCTTTGTGCCTGTGGTTGAGTTTGCGAGTGACGACTGGACGGGAAGAACGGGTTGGGTACACCATGCAGCAATGGCTGATCATGCCGACTTCGGCGAGGTTCAGGTATATGTTGCTGGCCGCTTTGAAATGGCCAAAGTCGTTCGCGATGACTTCACGCAGCGCGGCTTAAAGGCAGAAAACTTGTATGGTGATGCGTTCGCCTTTATTTAAGACCTGCTACTTCTTTTAGTGTTTTGAAAGCCGACTGATTACTGTCGGCTTTTTTATTCCTTCAAATTCGATAACTAACTGCTGTACACGTTTACTCCAATTGTTCCTTTCTAACGTATCCGCTATGGTTGAGTAACTCTGTCACCTAGTGTTCAGTTAAAAGCACCCTTGGAGAAAAGAATGATAAAAAATATTCCTACAACATTTAAAAGCGTGGGTCTGTCTGCGCTTTCATTAGCATTTCCTATGGCAATTGTGAGTGCCGCTACCATTGGTAATGCCCACGCTGCAGATACCAAGCAAAAGGCAGCTCTGTATGATATTGCCGCATCTATTTCACCAGAGAGAATAGAAGACGATATCACTACGCTGGTTAATTTTGGTACCCGCCACACCCTATCTGAGACTGAGTCTGATACCAGAGGAATTGGCGCGGCAAGGCGCTGGATTAAATCTGAGTTTGAGGAAATTTCTGCTCAGTGCGGCGGCTGCTTAGAAGTATACTTTCAGTCTGAAACCATTAGTGGTGAAAAGCGTATTCCTAACCCTACTGAGGTAGTCAGTGTTATCGCTATTCAGCGAGGCGCTACCGACCCTGGGCGCTATGTGATCATGTCTGGCGACATTGATTCTCGCGTGTCTGATGTTATGGATTTTACGTCTGACTCACCTGGGGCTAACGATAATGCATCGGGTGTAGCCGGTACGCTGGAAGCTGCACGAGTACTGTCTAAGTACGAGTTTAACGGCACCATTGTCTATGCCGCGCTGGCAGGTGAAGAACAAGGCCTTTTTGGCGGCCGCATAATGGCGAACCAAGCTAAGAAAGATGGCTGGCGCATTAAAGCGGTATTGAATAATGATATGATTGGCAATATTGAAGGGGTAAATGGGGTTATCAACAACACCACAGCCCGTATTTTTGCTGAGGGTACACGAGTTACTGAAACCGAAGCAGAAGCAAGACGTCGCCGCTTTACCGGTGGTGAAGTAGACTCGCCAAGCCGTAACTTGGCTCGCTACATAGATAAAGTCGCCGACCAGTATATTGAAAACCTCGATACCATGGTGGTATATCGTTTAGACAGGTTCGGTCGAGGCGGTCATCACCGTCCGTTTAACGACCTTGGCTATCCGGGCATTCGCATTATGGAAACCAACGAAAACTACACGCGTCAGCATCAAGACTTGCGTGAAGAAGGTGGCATTAAGTACGGCGATACCCTCGATGGCGTAAATTTTGAGTACGCGGCCAAGTTAACTGGCTTAAACGCCGTAACCTTAGCTTCTATGGCATGGGCACCAAACCCACCTGCAAATGTATCAATTAAAGGCGCAGTTCAACCTTCAACAACATTAATGTGGGATGCATTAGACGAAGCACAAAACCCTCAGTTAAAAGGGTATAAAGTGTATTGGCGTCATACTGACGCGCCGCAGTGGGAATACAGCAAATTTGTCGGCGATGTTACTGAGGCCACCCTTGAGAATGTAGTGATTGATAATTACTTCTTTGGCGTTGCCAGTGTAAACAACGATGGCGTTGAAAGCGTGGTCGTTTACCCAGGACCAGCGGGTAGCTTTGGTGAGTAAAAAGGGTGAATAAACTGCTCGTATGACGCTGTGAATAAGCTGGTCAAATAGCAACACAAGTAAAATAACAAAGCGCTGCGACTGTAATGAAGAGGCTTCAAATACACCTGTATTTGAAGCACCCTTCAACAACGTGCAGCGCTTTTTTTTAAACATAGCTTTTAAGTCAGCTTTTAAAAAGCCTTTAAAACCGCCGCTTCGTGTACGCAGTGTAAATTGTCGTTAATATGGCCGCGGTGGATTAAACTTTATATCTACCCTAGAGTGTATAAAGAGGCACAATTCGCAGTATATTAGTTAAAGGGGAAAAATAACTTGCTCACAAAGCGTGTTAGTCGTTTTACGTTTACCTCCACACTTGCATGCATCTTTTGCATGTCGGCCCTCTCTCACGCAAATGCCCAATTAGCTGACGAGCCAAACGAAAAGCTAAATAAAGTCACTCTTGCCGCTGCCCCTTTCGAGACTTACGTCAATGACGACGGTGAGCCTGCGAGAGTGAATGACCTGGTATCCACCGCGCTAGCGCAAAGTGGCACCGATGCTAATTTAAAAGTCATGCGTCAGGCTTTTTTGGGAAGCGCTGTTCGAGCAGGAAGGGTAGATGGTGAATATGCTTTTGTAGATATGGGCCAACAAATAGAAGGCGTAATAACATCGAACGTGTTTTTACCCCTATATCTTTATGCCGCCAGTAAAGAAGCCGACGTAGAGCAAATTAAAATTTTTCAGCATTTGAAAAGCAGCCGCGTGGCGATAGAAAATAGATTTGCTAACACTCCGAACTTCAGATTGGTTAAAGACATAAAATGGTCGCGCAACCCAACCACCTTTGACGCATTTCGCCAACTTGCCGACGACAGAGCGCCCTATTTAATTACATCTGAATTGCTTATTAGAGAGTTTAATACCCTACTTGCCAACGATAGAGAAGAAACTCTGCACTATTCTGCAAAGCCTTTGATGAAAAGTGGGTTTCAGCTAGCGATACGCGACGACGTGCCAAATGCGCAGAGGATTATTAACAACTTCAACACTGCTGTATCTGCCATGCAACTAAACGGGCAGTACAATAAGCTTCTTCAAATAGATTGGTTGCGTAAAGACATAAACCAAGACGGTATTGCCGATTACATTGGGCATTCTGATATTACCCGCGCTTCTAGCTTACTTAAAACCGCCTATAACCTGGATTCAACACCGGTTTCTGACGATAGTGTATTTGTGATAGACGGCACCGTTTTTACCTCTAAAGCCGAGGCATTTAATGCCTTGCCGAGTATTGAAGAAAACACTAGTGAAAAAAATAGTATTGAAGCAGAAAAGCGCGATGCAATGAACAAGCGAATGTCCTTACTTGATGCGACTACCTACGAGACGCTATTAAGGCGCTGGTAGGTTGTTTGCCCTCTAGCTTTTTTCTTTCTGGATTTGTTGATCGCTTTAGGAATTGCCATCGCAATAGCTTTTTTAGCGCCGCAGCTTTATAAGTCACGGCAATCTTTGATAGCTATTAAGCGGGGCTGTCTCTTACAGCTGATAACCGCGACAGGCCTCTAGCGGGCACTTATTAGCGGCTATCAATTGCGACAGGCACTTATTAGATATTCTAGCTAGCGCTCAAATACAGGCGCCGCTAATAATACAAAACAAGCGCCTCAAGCGTTATGACAACACCCTTGGCGCCAGCACCCTTTTTGCCTGCAATAGGGTTTCCCTACATATACATTTCTAAGATGGTGAGCAGCTCTTCGCCGTCGACGGGCTTAGACACGTAGTTATTGAACCCCGCTTTAAGTGCTTTTACTCGGTCAGAAGTATACGCATACGCTGTTAGCGCCACCGCACTAAGTGACGATATCTGCGCAAACTCACTAGAGCGAATTTTCAGCACCAGTCCCAGCCCGTCGAGTTCTGGCATGCCAATGTCAGATAACACCAGGTCAAACGCCTCTGGCATTTCGTTAATCTCTTTCCACGCAAGTAGGCCGTTTTTCACCACGTTAACTCGCGCCCCGTTCGACTCTAAAAAGAGTTTGATAAAGTCTCTGGCATCTTTTTCATCTTCAGCAACTAAAATCCGCAAACCGTTTAGTCGAAGCGAAGGAGACAAGTCGCTTATTTCGGTGTTTTTCACCTCAATAATCTCATCGAATACATTTAGCGGTGCTATGGGTAGCGATACAAAAAAGGTAGTGCCAGTATCAAGGCCATCGCTTTCTGCGTAAATTTCCCCGCCGTGCATTTCAACAAGGCTCTTCACAATAGAAAGACCTAGTCCAAGCCCATTCTTATTGTGCTCGTTTTTACCCTGATAGAAGCGCTCAAATACGTGAGAGATTTGCTCACGGGTCATGCCCTTTCCGTTGTCTTTCACTTTGAAAAGATAATTTGAATGCTCCCGTCTACCCTTAATATGAACCGTACCGCCTTTTGAAGTAAATTTGAGGGCATTGCTCAACAGGTTATTAATAACCTGTTTAATCCGTAAATTATCACCCAGTATTTGCGTATATTCATCATCACAATTGATAGACAGCTGAATATTCTTGCCTGCGAATCCGGCTTCAAACGACTTAGCTACTTCTGAAATAGAGTGAGTTATTTTTAACGAGTGAGTCGATAGCTTCATTGTGCCCGATATGATTCGCGACAAGTCTAGAATATCGTTAATCAATGCCGCTTGCGTAGAGGCAGCTCGCTTAATAACACCTAAGGCATCTTTCATCCTATCGACGTTTTCCACGTCCATCAGCGCCAGATCGGTCCAGCCTACAATCGAATTAAGTGGCGAGCGCAGCTCATGAGAAATACTGGCTAAAAACTGGTCCTTCGCCTTATCAAGCTCTTCAAGCTTGTTAATTTGCTTATCAAGTGAGGATTTTAAACTCAACGCGTAAGGAATAAATAAATGGTCGAACCCTTCAATAATCAACTTATCGTCTTCGGTCCAATCCACCGATTCATCTGCCACACTTTGTAAGTAAAGCTCAAAAGAATTGCGAGGTGTTAGCGATTTAAGCTTATCCTGTTTAGCGGCATCACGACCTGCCCAGCGAATGGTTTTATCTCGCTGCTCTCTAAACCATACCGTGTAATAGCCTAGCTTTGCAGACACGCATGATATGTACATACCACGAATGCCGTTGAGGTTGCACGAATCTGTCACCTGTTCCGCTAGTCTGTTTAACGTAACGGACTGCTCAGAGTTTGGCGTGGCAAATTTCTCTAGTAGTTTCATTACTGTCGATTCTGAGGGGGTTTTGCCCACAAAATAATTACTCGATGGTGTTATCACCGCCATGCCGCAAGAATCCGCCACCTCCAGTAATTCTTTTTCTTTTTCTCTTATCGCATCAAGGGGGTTTGAATAAGACGTTAGCTGGTGAACAATGTTATTCAATGAGCGCTGACGATTCTGGAAATGCTCCTTTTTTTCATGAAGCGTTTTTGTGTGTAGCTGCCATGCATAAAGGTGCCCGAGTGATTCACACACCAAACGCTTTTTCTGATCGACATAGATAGGTTGCTTACTATGACAGGCTATTAAGCCCCAAAGCTTGCCTTCAAATACAAGAGAGACAGAAAACGAAGAACGAACTCCCATATTCTTAAGATAGGTAATATGAGTAGGAGAAACTGATCGCACCATAGACATAGAAAGGTCGAGCGGCGGACGCTCAGACTCTTCAATACGAGGCAACAATGGAATGGCGGCTTCGTTAACATCAAACACGCAGCGCACGCGATTCAATAAATAAAGCTCTCTTGCCTGCTGTGGAATATCTGAAGCTGGAAATTTGAGCCCCTTGAACGATTTATTCTCAGATTGAGTGGCCTCACCGATGACTTCACCGCAATAGTCATCGTCGAATTGATAAACCATAACAGCATCAAACCTCACATAGTCTTGAAAATATCGTGCTATGCTATCTGCCACATCGCCTATGGAATCGCGATCATCTACATTGGGCAATAACGCCCGTAAGTCGATATCCATGGGTACCCACTGCTGCGCTGCTTCATAGCTTAACTGTGGCGTGGGTTCTAATTCAATGACCAAAAAACCGTTAGATTCATAAGCAACCCCACTGCCTTCTTTTTCCCAGTCTTCTAGCCATAGGGCGTTTTCTGCAAAGTTCCACTGATAAGCGTGACGTACTTTGCCACCTTTTACCGCTTCAAAGATGGTTCTAAAGGTATGGGCTTCTGGATTTGGAATGGTAAAAAGCTCAGTAATAAGCGTTTTACCTGGCACAATGTCTACTTTAAAAAGCTCGCCAATGTTACTACTTACAACTTGAATGGTTTTATCTGCCGGATTAAGGGCTATCACGTAACCGAAACTTTGAACACTTTCAATAAGGTGAATGGGTTCGTCTGCACAATTCTCGTTTAATTGTGGCGAAGCTTGACTCATAGTGGAAACCTTATGTTTACTACGCCACTATCTAGCAAGAAATGAGGCGTCATTCAGACGCAACAACATGAAAGCACCTGAAAAATATTTAATCAAACATGGTAAAGGTTCTACCGCCAATAATCACTTTTTTGCTTAGTTTTTAATAAAAAAAACCACTGAAGTACTAAAAACGTGGATGAACTGACTTTTCAGCAAGGCTGTAAGTTAAATTCTAGACCGTTTTAAGAATATGCAAGCAGTAGTGCTTACAAGGCATAAGCCCGTTGTTATAAGAACGAACGTATGTGCAGGAAGCATTGAAAACGTGCTACCTAAATAAGCAACTAAATAAGCGCCCGCGGCAGCGCCGGATAAATGAAAAAAGCCCACTAGTGCGGCCAAAAAGCCTGCTGATTTTGCTGAAAAGCTCAGCATAATAGTGACACTGCACGGCATAGCAATACCAATAAAAAAGAAAATGACATAGCTGTAGGCGAGCATCATAACTAATCCGTTAAGATTTAGCAGAAATGTGAGCGCACTAATGAGTACTGACAAACTCAGTACGGCAACACTCGAAAGCCTAAACTTTAGTAAGCTAGACAATTTAGAAAGCCGAATATTGAGTATGCTACCTGCAACAAAGGCGAGAGTTGCGAGCAGTGAATAAATAGAGAAAAGCGTTTTGCTCAGCCCATGCTGCTCCATAATCATCGACGGTGCGATAGTGATGAAACAAAACACAATGCCATAGAGTAATCCGCTTGCTACGCCCATCAAGATAATCGGCGCGCCACTCTTTTTAATCAACCTGAAGGTTTCACCTAAAACGTTAGGTGAAACTGCTGGACTGTGACGGGAAATAGTCTCAGATGCGATTAAAAGCAGTAATAAGGCTGCACCCCCTATTGTTAAAACGAAATAGAAAATAGCAGACACGCCTAGTTGCTCTCCAATTACAGTACCTAGTAACGGAGCAATCGCAGGCGCAATGGCAAAGGCTATGTTGGTAATAGAGAGTGATGCACTAAGTTGCTTTTCATTAAATATTTGCCTTGATAAGCCCCGTGACACCGACACTCCAACGCCTCCGCCAAGCCCTTGCACAATTCGACCTAAAAGAAAGCCGCTGTCTGAATTAGCCAATGCAACCAAAAGAGTGCCGCACATAAACACTAAAATTCCACATAACAGAAAAAGGCGTTTATTTATGTAATCGCAGAGAATACCAGACAGTAACTGTGAACCTGAAAAAGCAATAAGAAAGATAGCCACACTCTTTTCAATAAGACTAACGTTACTGTTGTAGGTATGGGCTAGATCGTGAAAGAAAGGAGTATAGATGCTAGTGGAAACCTGCCCCAGTACAGACAGTAATGTAAACGTACTTATTACCAAGTAAAAGTGGTACCGGGAAAGAGTCGATGTCATGTAGGGATACCAAAAAGCGCTGAAACGTCCTTAGTAATAGCTTACCTCTCCCGTATGACAATTTAACTATCACTCCTGTGCCATTGAGTTCTTAGGCGTAGTGCAGGGAAGCGGCGTATTTATGAAACCATATTAATGTCAAAAAAGATTGATCTGCATCAAATAGAATATTAAACTTTCAGTAATTTCTGAAACTTCAATAGGCACACAAAATGAAGATGACACCTTTGATCACATCAGCAGTCATGCACTTTGGTGAAATGGGAAGTCGATGGGGCTTTAACAGAACAGTAGGACAGATTTTGGCTCTTATTGTGTTAAACGAAGAACCCATTTCAGCACAGGAAATTGCCGATGCGCTGAATATCTCCCGCGGTAATACCAGCATGGGGTTGAAGGAACTTCAGTCGTGGAGACTCGTCAAACAGCATTTAGTACCCGGCGAACGCAAAGAGTTTTTTATTCCTGCAGGCGATATTTGGACGTTGGCCAATCGAGTTTTTGAAGAACGAAGAAAACGCGAAATAGATCCAACTCTAAGCCTACTGCGAGACCTACTGCTCGATGAGCCTGCAAATGGCACCGAAGCTGGTGCACAAAATAAGCTTAATGAAATACACGATTTATTGGAATCAATTACGGCTTGGTCTGAAGAGCTTCAAAACCTTGGACCAGAAAAACTTAATACGCTGATGAAACTCGGTTCTGGCGTAGGCCGTATGCTAGACCTTAAGGATAAGATTTTACCAGGTAAAAATAGCGTTAATTAAGGAGACGTTCTGTGGATGCATTCTTGTTGTCTCGATTACAGTTTGCTTTAAATATCAGTTTTCACATTCTATTTCCCACCATTACGATGGCGATGGGATGGTTTCTTTTCTACTTTAAAATGCGCTCAAACATATCCGGTCACCCTGTATGGATGCGTATGTACCGATTTTGGGTACGGGTATTCGCGCTAAGCTTCGCCCTAGGTGTAGTGAGCGGTGTCACCATGTCTTTTCAGTTTGGTACAAACTGGCCTGGCTTTATGGAAAAAGTGGGTAATGTAGCCGGCCCATTATTGGGCTATGAGGTGCTGACCGCCTTTTTCTTAGAAGCCACGTTCTTAGGTATTATGCTATTTGGTATTCGCCGAGTGCCTAATTGGCTGCATACCACTTCCACACTGATTGTCGCCCTTGGCACCACAACGTCTGCGTTTTGGATTTTAGCGCTAAATAGCTGGATGCAAACCCCACAGGGGTTTGAGGTAGTTGACGGTGTGGTTTACGCCACCAATTGGAAAGAAATAATATTCAATCCGTCGTTCCCTTATCGCTTTGTTCACATGATGTTGGCATCGGGGTTAACAGCAAGCTTTTTAATCGCCGGCCTATCCGCTTACAGAATGCTAAAAGGTGACGATAAACTTGCGCCCAAGCTTGCCCTTAAAACGGCGACTTACACTGCGGCCGTGCTGATACCGCTACAGATTTTTGCAGGCGACATGCATGGGCTTAACACCCTCGAGCATCAGCCGCAGAAAGTAGCCGCTATGGAAGGACTGTGGGAAACCACTGAGGGCGCGCCGCTGCTTTTGTTTGCCATACCGGATGAAGAAGGCAGAGAAAACTATTTCGAAATTCCCATTCCCTATGCAGCCAGCTTAATTCTTACCCACGAATTAAAAGGTGAGATAAAAGGCCTCAATGAGTTTGAGGGAGAGCACCCTCCAGTAGCGCCTGTATTTTATGGCTTTAGGGTAATGGTAGGCATGGGCATGTTAATGCTTGCAGTGTCATGGTTAGGCAGTATTTACTTAATGCGAAACCGTTCATTTCCTGTGTGGTTAAAGCGTACTTTTGCTGGTATGGCGTTCAGCGGTTGGGTAGCAACCCTTGCAGGCTGGTATGTTACCGAGATAGGCAGACAGCCTTACCTTGTTAGCGGTGTATTAAAAACGACTGACGCAGTAACACAACTACCGCCAAGTAATATCGCGATATCGTTTGCTCTGTACGCTGTTATCTACAGCGGGCTACTTATCGCCTACATCGGCACCCTAATGCTGATGTGTCGCCGAGCAGTTGAGATTGAAGAAATCACTACTGAGGAACGCGAGATCGCAAAAGCGAAAATGAGCCCCAACAACAACCCAGTCACGGTGTAAGGAGTCACTATGTTTGAACATGTTTCACCTGAAATGCTCGGTAATATCTATGTGGGTTTATTGGGCTTATCGGTTTTACTTTATGCTATTTTGGACGGCTACGACTTGGGAGTGGGTGTGCTTATACCACCTCGTACCGAAGCCTTTAGAGACGATATGATAGCCTCTATTGGCCCATACTGGGATGCCAATGAAACCTGGTTAGTGTTAGCAGTAGGATTGTTACTTATTGCCTTCCCTGAAGCGCACAGCGAAGTACTGCAAACCCTGTATCTTCCGGCAACTTTTATGCTGCTAGGGCTTATTTTACGGGGCGTTGCCTTTGACTTCCGCGCAAAGGTAGTACAGGTGAATAAGCGTAAGTGGGACTTAGTGTTTAAGTATGGCTCTTTGCTTACCACTCTTTTCCAAGGCTACATGCTAGGTATCTATGTTACTGGGCTTCGTACCGACCTTTGGGCACAAGGGTTTGCCGTATTAGCAGCACTTGGTGTAACAGCGGCATATGCGTTTATTGGCTCGTGCTGGCTTATCTTAAAAACGGAAGGTGAACTGCAGCAGAAGGCATATTACTGGGCAAAACGAGGGTTAGGAATATTAGCGCTGGGGATTGTGTCGGTGAGTATTGCCAATCTATCTCTGCATGAAGAGGTACGCGACTTATGGCTATCGGCGCCGTGGGGGTTCATGCTATTTGCCATTCCGGTTACCTGCTTTGCGCTGTTAACACTGTGCGGAGTGCTGCTTAAAAAGCTTCCCCGTAGTGATGGCAAAGGAGAATGGCTACCGTTCTTCATCGCATTGTTAGTCTTTCTACTGTGCTTTACCGCGTTTGCCATAAGTTATTACCCATACATTATTCCAGGGCAAATGATGATATCTGACGCGCTAAGTGATGCCAGTTCACTCCGATTTTTATTAGTTGGCGTGGTGGTAGTAGTACCAGTTATCTTGGCTTACACCGTGATGGTATACAAAATTTTCTCAGGAAAGTCAGAGAAGCTGTCTTACTACTAACTAGAGCGTGCGCTGACATAATCAGGCATTAAAGGGAAGAGAAGTAGAGCAAGCTTACAAGCTTAATCTTCAACTTCGTCAAAGCGATACTAAGGGTCTATTTAATAGGCCCCTTTGCGCTTTTGTTATACATGTTTTTGTTTTATATGCCTAAGCGCTAAGTGTCTGTTGCATGGAAGACTTCATCACACTATAAATGTGTGAGGGGAACCGCAGTGGTATATTTAATTTGCTCCATGGCAAAACTTGAGGTGACGTCTGAAAAGGCGATTCCGCTTACCAGTCGTTTATAGAAGTGATCGAAACAGGCCATGTCGGTTACTAGCACTTTTAATAAATAGTCATATTCTCCCGACATTCGATAGCACTCCACTACTTCGTCAAAAGAGGATGCGTGCTGCGAGAAGGTCGACAACCACTTTCCATCGTGATTACCCGCTTTAACCTGTACAAACACGGTCATCGTGAGGCCCAGTGTTTGCGCCTGTAATAGCGCTACACGGCGAGAAATAATACCGCTAGCTTCTAACTTTTGTATTCTTCGCCAGCAAGGGGTAGAGGTTAGCCCCACTTGTTCGGCTATTTGTGCAACAGGCGTTTCTGCATCTCGCTGTAAAATACTCAAGATAGTGCGATCGACTGCATCAATATTGGTATTTTTCATACTTTATATGTTTTCATTTCGTTGCTTCTCTATTTACGCCTTTAAAAGTACGATTAAAAGCTTGGCTTTATTTCGGCTTCAATCTCGGCTCTAATCTCGGCTTTAACTTAAGTGATAAGCTAAGCGTAGCGTTAGGCCGTAGGCCACTGCAATGCTAATTACAGCCACCACGGCTGAGCAAAATTAATATTCTCCTCAGCTAATTCATATTGATACGGCGGGGTAAAAGGCGTCCAAAAACCGTCGGCAAGCCCCTTATCGAGGATGGTAAATTTACCCGATTGCTCATAGTTTTTTAGCACTTTGTAATAGGCACCAACGGGTAACTGAGGGTTAGACTGGCGAAACACAACCTTGCCGCCATAGGTATTATACATATGCTTTTCCACTAGAAAAATCATAACTTGGCGCTTTGCAACATCGTCGCTAATGCCATCTTCGCTGGCGCTAGTCGCAAATTTGACTTTAAATTTTTCAACCAAAGCGGGATCTATAACAAGATTATTGCTTACGAAGTAGTCATCGAGCACGCTTTCAATAATAAGCTCTGACAGCTTTGTTAAACTGGCAAGCGCCATCATGGCGTTTTGCTCGTCGCTACTGTTCGCTTGAGAAGCCATCTCAGCTAATACCTTGTCATCTGGAGTAATGTCTTTGGCGGTAATGGCTTTATCGAATATCGTGGCTACAGCAGCCGCCTGCTCTTCGTCATTTGATTCGGTTGCTTGTTCAGCAAGTGCCGCCGGCAAAGACATATTTGTATTAGTTGCTTGTGTATCAGGTGCTTGAGCAGCATTTGCACTGCCTAAAACCAACCCCAGATTCACTAAAATACCTACCACCATACTTTTTCCTCTACCTCTTTTTACACTTATCAGATTGGAGATTGAGAAAAACTGCAAGCTAACTAAACGAATAATCATAGTGAATATCCTAATAACCGAATGTGAAAAGATGCTCAAAGAATAAGGCTTTTGTCGGTGTGTTTATATCCTAGAATTAACCAGCAAAACAAAACCAGCATCAAAAGCTATCGCAGAACCTGAAACCCAAAGCGCGCTCTTAAAATATGAGCAAACTAATAGGTTTAGTAAAACACTTTACACAAGGAAATAGCAATACATAACACGCAATGGAGAAAGTGAATTTTCGTTAACGAAGGGGGGACTGTTGTCGGTAGAAACAGAGACATTGCGCTCAACAAGGCTGTTAAGGCAAGTGTATAAAATCAATGAGCGAGCAAAGGGGCGCTGGTGCAGACAAAGTAAAGAGGAAAGAAAAATGGCGGTCAAATTGACCGCCATTTTTGAATTTCTTAGATAGCTTGCACGTTAGCAGCTTGAAGACCTTTTTGACCTTCTTCAACTTCAAATTCTACGCGCTGACCTTCTGGAAGAGTTTTATAACCTTCAGAGACAATTGCACGGAAATGAACGAAAACGTCCTTGCCGCCATTATCTTGAGTAAGAAAACCATAACCTTTATCAGCGTTAAACCACTTAACGGTGCCTGTAACTTTAGACATGTCGTATAGACCTCAAATATCGTAATAAATTGCGCAAAAGAGCGCGTGTAACTGTGTTTCTGTTGGTCTTTAAATTGGCGGAGTATTGAGGCTTACTTACGAATGGACTAACAAAAAACACAAATTACAGGGTAACTCGAGCAGTTTTTACTTGTAGCAACATATAGCAAATAATACAAATCTCGTCTATTTAAAGACTCTGGCAAACAGCCACTGCCACTATAACACTCTTGGTAACAATTAACATACTAATTAATGGCTTATTAACCAGATTCATAAAAAGTTCATTATTGCTTTAGTGTTATTGGCGACTATTTCGCCAAGACAGGAACCAAAAAATACTCCCTATAACACCGCTAAATGCTGGGAAATACCACGAAATGTCGTAAATTGGCAGAATAGCGGCAAGTAGAATAAAAGTACCGCCAACCACACTTAAGTGAGTGGTCTGAGTAGTTCTTTTCTGCTCTTGTAGAAGCGCTACAGTGGCTTTTTGGTGCTGTAACGGCATCCTTTTTATGTGCTGTAAACTGTCATAAAGCAGATCTGGCATTTCAGGCAGTTTTTCAGACCAAAATGGCAAGTTGGCTTTCACTTTCCCCATCATGGCAGAAAATCCAATCTGCTCTTTCATCCAGTTTTCTAAAAATGGCTTCGCCGTTTTCCATAAGTCCAGCTGTGGATATAACTGTCTTCCCAATCCTTCCACATACAGCAAGGTTTTCTGCAACAGCACCAGCTGAGGCTGCACCACCATGTCGAAACGGCGGGCTGTATTGAATAGTTGTAGCAATACATTACCAAAGGAAATTTCGGCTAGGGGCTTTTGAAATATAGGCTCGCATACCGTTCTAATGGCCATTTCAAATTCATCGATGTTGGTGTCTTGAGGTACCCAACCAGAATCGGCGTGAAGTTGCGCTACTTTGCGATAGTCTCGATTAAAAAAGGCAATAAAGTTCTCGGCCAAGTAGCGCTTATCTTCTTTATTTAGGGTTCCTACAATGCCGAAGTCGATAGCGATATATTTGGGGTTATCTGGGTGTTCGGTGGAAACAAAAATGTTGCCAGGGTGCATGTCTGCATGAAAAAAGCTGTCGCGAAACACTTGGGTGAAAAATACTTCTACACCGCGCTCTGCTAACTTTTTTAAATTGGTATTTTGCGCAATTAACGCATCGATATTCGAAATGGGAATGCCGTAAATTCGCTCCATAACAAGCACATTATGACAACAGTAGTCACTGTAAATTGTAGGTACATACAGGGCATCAGAGCCCTCAAAGTTGGTGCCCAACTGAATACCGTTAGCCGATTCACGCAGTAAATCAAGCTCATCCACGATAGTCTTACGATACTCCACCACCACTTCAACCGGGCGCAAGCGCCTGCCATCGGGAAGCCAGCGTTGAATAATGTTGGCAAAGCTGAACAACAGCTCCATGTCTGCCACTATCGTATCGCGAATATCAGGGCGCAGTACTTTTACCACCACGTCTTCGTTATTTGTCTTTAATTTTGCCGCATGCACTTGAGCAATAGACGCTGATGCTAAAGGCGCTTCTTCAAATTCACTAAACAGTTCGCTCAGTTCGCTTAGGCCTAAAGAGGACTTAATGATCGCTTGGGCCGCTTCTGAAGGAAAAGGAGGTACTTTATCTTGCAAACGAGCCAGTTCGTTAGCAATAGAGGGCGCAAGCAAGTCTCGGCGTGTTGACAGCATCTGGCCAAACTTAATGAATACAGGCCCTAAGCTTTGTAGCGCAAGCGTAATTCGCTCGCCTTGGGATTTACCTTTGTGCTTGTTGCGCACCCAAAAGATACTGTGGCGTAATAATCGCGCATACCAAGGTAACCACTTTGCAGGAATTAGTTCGTCGAGGCCGTGTTCTAGCAGCACTCGATTAATTTGATACAGCCTAACAATTCGCATGCAAGTCTCTTATTTAAGTCGTTCTTCTAAATCACGTAGCCTAGCGTCTAAACGCTCTGTGCTATCTCGCAACGCACTAACTTCATCGCTAAAATGCATAACTGCAAGCTTATGTGCAGCCAACTTTTTTTCTTCCACTAAGGCGTTGCCAAACACATCACCCATGTTGGCAAACATCGACATGGATTTTTCATGAATAGCTTTTACCGTTTTCATCGACTGATGGGCAAAAACGTCATTTGTTCTAATAGCGATAAGCTCTTCTACATCTATGTCGAGATCTTTGAACAAACTGCTTGCCTGCTGCGCCACATTTAACTCGCCCTCTAGATACAGCGCTTTCTGCTGAATAAGGCGGGTTAATTGACTGGTTTCTTTTAGCGCTGGCAATGTATCGAGTGAGGTTTTAATACAACAGTCTTTGGCACCTAACTGCGCCTTTACCTCTTCAAAATCACCATGCTCTATCAATACATCAACCTTGTCGGAAAACACCAGGGTAATGCCAAATGGAATAGGAGATAAAAACGCTGTCATCCGCGAACCGTCGAGGGCGTTAAGCCTCGCCTTACTGTCGCTATCGAGCGCTAGCAGTTTATTGATAGAAGCTTCTAGCGTAGCCGCAAAAAGTGCAGATGCAGGCATTAAAATTTATAGCCTCGGTGAAGCGCTACAATACCGCCCGTTAAGTTCTGGTAGTCGCACTGTTCAAACCCGGCTTCTTCAAACATGCCTTTCAAGGTGTCTTGGTCTGGGTGCATGCGAATACTTTCAGCTAAGTACTGGTAGCTTTCTGCATCGTTCGCGACCAATTGCCCCATCTTGGGAAGTAAGTGAAATGAATACATGTCATAAAGCTTACTGAGCTGCTCAGATGTTGGTTTAGAAAACTCTAACACCAATAAGCGACCGCCAGGCTTTAGCACCCGATAGATTGAATTAAGCGCGTTTTGTTTTTCCGTCACATTTCGCAGACCAAATGCCATGGTAACCACATCAAAGTGGTTGTCTGGAAATGGCAGTGCTTCTGCATCAGCTTGAACGTAGTCGATATTGCTGACAAGCCCGCGATCGCGCAGTTTATCTCGACCTACCTGAAGCATGGATAGATTAATATCAGCAAGGGTTACACGGCCAGTAGGGCCAACTAAGCGAGAAAATTTAGCAGTTAGGTCGCCAGTGCCACCTGCAATGTCTAGCACCTTATTGCCTGCGCGCACACCTGAACAATCGATAGTGAATCGCTTCCATAAACGATGAACGCCCATGGACATCAAATCGTTCATTACATCGTATTTCGCTGCGACAGAATCGAAAACGTTGGCAACTAAAGACGCCTTTTTTTCTTTCTCTACTTGCTTAAAACCGAAGTGCGTCTTTTGATCTGTAGCTTGCTCTGCCGTTTGTTCCACATCGTTTTCTAGCACGTGCTCTTCAGAGAGAGAATGCTTGGATGAAGAGTGCACATCACCCGCTGATGAGGTCTGATTGTCGCTCATAACGTTCCTATTGCTAACTGTATTTCACAAAACTGAAGTGTATAGGATTGTGAGGGTAAGCTAAAGCCTTAACGCACCCGTGAATTCGTACCCCAGCTGAATGCCACCGTAGTGCTAATTTCTTGCAAAGACCGGCCACTTTCTTTATGCCAATTGGCAAACGTATCATTCGCTGCCCTAAGGCTTTTCTTCGAGGTAAGGCCGCCGTCCACAATATCGTTTTTACGTAAATAATCTTCCACGTCACGGGACAACAAGAAGGTATCAATACCTAAGGAACGAAGTGTATAAGGCCCAGTATTTCCGCCAAGCCGTGCGCCTCGTTTTTTCAAAAAAGCCCAAAGCTCGGTGATGTTTTCAGGACCAAAAGACGCCACAAACTTTCCAAAACTTCCGTATTCTAACGACACATCTTTAATCATGATGGCGTTATCTCTCACGGTCATGACTTTTTTATAATTTCTTACTATGCGTTTATCAGATGCTTTTTGCTCCAGCATCTCATCAGGCATCAACAATACTTTGTCGATATCGAAGTTAAAAAAAACCGTTTCAAAGTCGTCCCACTTATTTTCGATAACTCGCCACACAAACCCCGACTGAAACACTTTTTTCGTCATTGCGGCCAAAAAGCGATCGTCCGGAATAGTAGCCACTTCAGAAGCCGACAAGGGTGCGTGAAGCATAGCTTCAAGCACCCTTTTTCCGCCTTTTCGCTCACACGCTCGCTGATATATAGAGTGAAACGATTCAGCCATAGCGTGTGTTATCCTTTTATCCCACTGTGACGCAGCAATGCATCCACTTTAGGCTCTCGGCCTCTAAACGCGATAAATAGCTCCATTGGCGGTTTGCTTCCACCCATTTCTAAAATATTTGTCAAAAAGGCTTTTCCGGTCTCACGATTGAAAATACCGTCTTCTTCAAACTTACTGTAAGCATCGGCGGATAATACCTCAGCCCACTTGTAGCTGTAGTAGCCCGCTGCATATCCACCCGCAAAAATATGACCAAATCCATTTTGGAAACGGTTGAAAGAGGGTGGTACAGATACGGCCACTTCGTCTCTTACACTATCGAGCACACCTTGCACGTCAACGGTGCTGCCTTTTTCACTGTGAAGTAAGAAGTCAAACAAACTGAACTCTAACTGTCTGACCATCTGCATGGCAGATTGATAGTCTCTGGCTGCTAACATACGTTCTAGTAGGTCTGCCGGTAATGGCTCGCCAGTCTCATAGTGTCCAGAAATGAAGTTAAGTGCGTCTTCTTCCCAGCACCAGTTCTCTAAAAACTGACTGGGTAGCTCTACCGCATCCCACGGTACGCCATTGATACCAGATACACCCGCCACGCGCATTTTGGTTAACATATGGTGGATGCCGTGACCAAACTCATGGAAAAGCGTTACCACTTCATCGTGGGTGAATAAAGCAGGCTTATCGCCAATGGGCGCGTTAAAGTTACACGTTAAGTAGGCGACAGGAAGCTGCAGTTCGCCATTGCTCATTTCGCGACGCACGCGACATTCATCCATCCACGCACCGCCGCGCTTTTTCGCTCGTGCATACAAATCTAAATAGAAGCTTCCGCGAAGCACGTCTGCTTCATCAGTAATAGTGAAGTAGCGCACATCTTCATGCCAGGTATCTACACCAGGCTGCTCGACAATCGATAGGCCATAAAGTTTGTGAACCACATCAAATAACCCGGACAGCACTTTGTCTTCTGGGAAATAAGGGCGCAGCATTTCATCTGAGATTGTGTATTTCTCTTGCTTCAGCTTTTCGCTGTAATAAGGTAGGTCCCAAGATGCTAACTCAGTCACATTGTGCGTGGTGCGGGCGTACGCTTTTACTTCGTCTAACTCTCGCTCTGCCTGAGGCTTCGACTTAGCCGCTAAATCGCGCAAGAAACCAATGACCTGCTCGGTAGAGTCCGCCATTTTAGTCGCTAGCGAACGCTCAGCGTAACTTGAAAATTCCAGCAGTTCAGCAATCTCAGTGCGAAGCGCTAGTATCTGTTTAATGATATCGGTATTGTCCCACTTGCCCGCGTTAGGCCCTTGATCAGACGCTTTCGTTGAATACGCGCGATACATTTCCTCACGCAAATCACGGTTATCGGCATACAGCATCACAGGAAGATAAGATGGAATATCTAGCGTGAACAAATAGCCCTGAAGATCTTTTTGATGGGCAGCCTGCGCTGCCGCTTCTAAGGCAGACTCTGGCATACCCTCTAACACACTTTTATCACTAACATGCTTGGTCCACCCCATGGTGGCATCCATCACATTATTTGAAAACGTAGAAGACAATTCACTTAGCTTTGCCTGTATTTCTGCAAAGCGCTTCTTTTGCGCATCAGGTAAGGCCACGCCAGACAGCGTAAAATCTCTAACCGCGTTTTCAACTACTTTTTGTTGTTCATCATCTAGGCTGCTGAACTCTTCTGAATTTTGTAGCGCTACATAGGCATTGAACAGACCTTCATGCTGCCCAACCCATGTGCCATATTCTGACAATAATGGTAAGCAGGCATCGTGGGCCTCTCGCAGCTCATCACTACTAACCACACTGTTCATGTGTGAAACTGGTGAAAATATTTTGCTAAGTCGGTCGTCAACTTCTTCTAGACGAAGCACCACATTTTGATAAGAATAATCTTTAGACGCGACTACATCGTCAATTTCTGTTTTGCAGGCCTCAATAGCACGCTCAACGGCTGGTTTTATCGAATTGGCTTCAATGCCAGAAAATATAGGTAAACCGTCGACTAATTCAATTGCTGGGGTCGTCATAATATATTTACTCTTATCGTTGTATGCATAATCTTAGTTATAAATAAGGTGGGGGTTTTTCATCGAAAAACAACATTCATTCTTACCCAAGCTTCGTCTAAACAATACCGCCACACTTCGCTGTATCATGCCATGCTTGGTTAGTGATTTGACTTAACCTGTAAGTACAACTATTTTTTAGTCGAAGATCAAAAGCTATTATCAGTGACAAAGCGCACTTTTGCTGGTGTCTCAGTCGCCATAAACTGAAATGTCACTAATGTCACATTTAAATCTTTTGTCTACTTTGCCTTCCCTGCGCATGACGCTATAATTCACTGGGATATGAAAAAGGCGAAACTATGAAGACACTTACATCGGGCGAAATAGCATCATACTGCGATGTTAATTTGCGTACCGTAATCAGATGGATAGAAAACGGTAAACTTAAAGGCTTCAAGCTTCCCGGCCGAGGGAATAATCGTGTGCTCGTTGAAGATTTCATTGAGTTTTTAGAGCGTCACGACATGCCCATCCCCGCCTCACTGAAGGGTGACGCAACACCTTCAATACTTATTGTCGATGATGAAATGCCCGTTGCCAAGTCAATTCAACGGGTAGCACGCAGAGCCGGATTCGACAGCTACATTGCTACCGGCGGGTTCCAAGCGGGCATAATGCTTAGTCAGTATGAGCCTAAGGTAATGACACTCGACCTGAGTATGCCGGGAATGGATGGATACAGCGTGATCGATTTCACACGTGAGCAAAGCAAATACAAAGATTTAAAAATCGTTGTTATTTCTGCACTTGATGATATTAGCCTTGAACGTGCCTTAGAAATAGGGGCTGATGCATCACTTCAAAAGCCATTTTCTAACCACGATCTCACCATGGTACTCGAGCAGTTTATGTCGATGTAGGACAAGAGAGCATAAGGAGCGTTTTCATGTGTAGAATATTATGTGCAATGTGCACCGCTTTTATACTGATGCTACCGCATGGAGTACAATCGAAAACCCTCACCTTTGGCGTTGTTCCTCAACAGTCTGCAAAAAAAATGGTGAAGTCGTGGCAGCCTCTCTTTGACTACATCGAAGATTACACCGGCCTCACTATCGATTTTCACACGGCCAAAGATATCCCCTCCTTTGAAGCTAACTTAGCGAATGGCGAATACGATATTGCTTACATGAATCCGTTTCATTTTGTCGTTTTTAATTCGTCGGTGGGTTACCAAGCCCTCGCAAAACAAAAAGATAAACGCTTGCAGGGCATTATTTTTGTGCACAAAGACAGCGGCATTCAGTCTTTGTCCGAACTAAACGGGGCCGAGCTAGTATTTCCAGCACCGGCTGCCTTTGCCGCAAGCATAGTCACGAGCGCCAAATTACGAAACGAAAATATTGCTTTTGTTCCTCGCTATGTAAACTCCCACGATTCCGTTTATTTGAATGTAGAAAAACAGTTTTTTATCGCTGGCGGTGGAATTTATAGAACGCTGCAGTCATCTCCAGCCCAACAAGCGTTAAAAATATTGTGGGAAAGCCCTCTTTATACTCCTCACGCTATTGCTACACACCCAAGGCTGAGTGAGGATGAAAGACAATCTATACTCAACGCGTTAATCTCGATTTCCAGCGATGCCAGTAGCGCCGATGTACTGAAGAACTTGGGTATGAACGGCTTTGTTGAAGCCGATGATTCTCATTGGGATGATGTCCGTGAACTTGGCATATCATCACTATCTCGGCCCCATAGTTAAAGGACTAACTGTGCGATTATCGTTGCGAACAAAAACCATCACAGGCGTAGTATCAATAACCGCCATACTGCTTATTGTTTTAGTGGTCACTATTTTTCAATTTTTAAACGACCTAGTTGATAGCAGCGTTGAAAAATCTGCAAGCACAAGCGCGGCACTGTTTGTCTCTACCACTAAAAATGCATTTTTAAGTTACGACCTTTCCTCTCTTGATGCTGATGTTACAGAAATACTCACCAACCCCAATATTGCTTACGTAAGGGTTAAAGACAAAAACAACAGAGTATTTGTTGAAAAAGGCGATTCAATCGCTTTGCAGAACACGTTTAACGAGGACACCTCGGCCTCACACACCGACGATGGCATTTACGACACTCGGGCTCCCATCTTGGTGAACGACACACTCTACGGCCATGTGGAAATGGGGTTAAATATTGCTTCGGTGACAGACTCGGTGTCGCGGGTGAGAAGCTGGACGCTCACCCTAGCGGTGCTTGAGTTTGTACTTGTTGGATTGTTGTCTTATTTACTTGGCTCTTACTTAATGAGACAGCTTCAATCACTTCACACTGGTGCTAAACATCTTGGCGAAGCCATTGAGAATAATCATTATCAAAATATCCTTATCGAGGTTCGCGGTAAAGACGAACTCAGTGATTTAGCTGAAGCTTTTAACCATTTAGTGGAGCGCTTAAGAGAAGAGCACGGCCAGCGGCAGCGTTTTGAAGATGAGCTTAAAGAACTCAACGCCCTGCTTGAAGACAAGGTACGTGACAGAACGGCAAAGCTAAATCAAAAGAACATGGAGCTTGAAGACACAAACACAAACCTCAAAGAGGCACAGGTGCAGTTATTGCAAGCAGAGAAAATGGCTTCCGTTGGTCAATTAGCTGCCGGTGTTGCTCATGAGATAAACAACCCTGTTGGCTTTGTGAGTAGCAACATATCAACGTTAAACGACTATATTGCCACCTATCAAATGTTATTCGCGCAGGTCACCACGCTACTAAATAGCGATGATGAGGCTCAGCGATTAGCTCTCATTACCGATATAAAGCAAAACATCATTGATAAAGATATGGCATTTATTAATGAAGATATTAGCGATTTACTCAATGACTCCACCGAGGGGCTTCATCGCGTTGCAGAAATAGTGAAAGGGCTAAAACTCTTCTCTCGGGTAGATAGCGATGGCGTGCAGTTACACAACATTAACGATTGCGTACGCACCACATTGGCCATGGTTAATAACCAGCTAAAGTATGTATGTAGTGTAGAAACCAAATTAGGCAACGTGCCTGCGGTGACGATGAATATCGGCAAAATCTCACAAGTAGTGACGAATTTGCTCATCAATGCAGGACAAGCGGTAGAAAGCACAGGTATACATGGAAGAGTCACTATCTCCACAGTCGTCGCTGGCGATTTTGTAGAGTTAAGAGTGGAAGATACTGGGTGCGGTATTCCTCAAGATAATTTAGATAAGCTGTTTAATCCATTTTTCACTACCAAGCCAGAAGGGCAAGGTACTGGGTTAGGATTGTCTATTTCGTTTGGAATAGCACAAGAGCATGGCGGTCGCTTAAGCGTTACAAGCCAAGAAAATGAAGGCAGTAAGTTCACATTGGCACTACCCATTGTGAAAGATAAAAGTGACGAACCGGAAACCTAGCTACCTTGGGTAGCCTATTGACTAACAGTCAAGGTAGTAATATTTGGTTACGATATTGAGTAATTGTCGCTATATAAAGAAAGACTCAACGTAGGCAGTGCAATGCTTACATAGTGAGAGGCAGCGTTTTAACAGGATTACGTTTTTTATGACAGCACCTACCCCAGAAAAGCCGGTGACATACACTGTCTTATTTGTCGATGACGAGCCCAATATATTGCGCGCGATAAAACGTGCTCTGTTTACCATGGATATTAATTTGCTGCTCGCTGATGGCGGCTCAAAAGCCCTAGAGCTGATGGAAAAGCAGACTGTCCATGTGGTGATTTCGGATATGAAAATGCCGCAAATGTCAGGGGCTGAACTGTTAGGGCAAGTCGCTAAAAACTATCCTGACACCTTTAGAGTGGTTCTCACCGGCTACGCCGATATCGAGTCTACAATCAAAGCCGTAAACCAAGGTAAAATTCATCGCTATTTGCAAAAGCCATGGGATAACCAAGAGCTCATTTCAGTTATCAATGAAGGGCTAGAACGGGTTAAGCTTAAAGAAGAAAATACGCGGCTGCAAAAGCTGACTCGTCTTCAGAACAAAAAGCTCAAAGACATTAATACGTCCCTTGAAAGTGTGGTTCAAAAAAGAACCCGTCAAATAAAATTTGCGCTAAATAAGATTGAGAAGCACAACCAGGCCATGGAGCAAGTGCTGTTCAACGTAATCAGTATCAACCCCCATATCAACGGTAAGTTTGCCATTGAAGTGAGCGAACTTGCGGCAAAGATTGCCCGTATTGCACAGTTAGAGAAAAGTGATATCAAACAGGTAAAGTATGCGGGGCTCATATGCGAACTCGGTCAATTGGGTTTGCTGGTAGAAGATTTTGCCGAGCCGTTTGCTAAGCTGAAATATCAACAGCAACAGAATTACTTATCGCAAACCAAACAAGCTGCGCTTATTCTCGCTCCAGCCGAAGAGCTTCAGCCCATATCAGATATCATCGAGTTTCAGTTTGAGCACTACAATGGTTCAGGCCTTTACAATAAGGTGGCGAAAGAGATCCCTGTGGGAGCGCGAATATTGGCGATTGCAAGGGACTACTGGCGTTTGGTCACCGGCAGAATGAGCGGTGTAGAAATGCTGCCTCGAGACGCCAAAGCAGAAATGAAAAAACACAGAAACACCCGCTACGACGGTGAGTTTCTTGACTTATTATTAAGTGCCGAGGATATTGGCACCTCTACCCTTCTCGATACCACAATGAAGGCCGCTCAGTTAAAAGAAGGGATGCAGCTGGCTCAAAACTTGTATAACGACAGTCATATACTCATCTTGCCTGAAGGCCACGTATTTAACCGTGCAACCATTCAAAAACTACAGCAATTTGAAAAAGAGCGCGGTAAAGCATTTAGCATTCAAATAGAACCAGAAAGCAATTCTGAGACTACAAGACAGTAGTTTCTCTTTAAGAAGGTGCGCTAGCCGCTAATAATTAGCGACTAGCGCACTTGTTATACCAGTCCTCATAGATAATTACCTACTCAACGAGACTTAAAAGGTTCGTAATTGCGGCGTGTTATCGCAGGTATAGTGGTTCTGCATCAAGGTGACACAATAAAGAGTACGGACATTTTTAGCAGTAAAGGCTTGTGGTTGATGTGTGCTCAATACGCATAGTTACAGGTATTGCTTGCGATTAATCGCATTATTGCCGCTGGCGATGCTATTTCGTATGTCGTTACAGTAGAATTCATGTGAGAATGGGAAAATAAGAATTGGCTCTAACAATTTAAAAGGCTTTTGTATGAAACATTTTGATTATATTTCTATTGGCGGCGGTAGCGGTGGCATTGCATCGGCTAATCGCGCAGCAAAGCACGGCAAAAAAGCGGCAATTATCGAAGCAAAGGATATTGGTGGCACCTGTGTAAACGTGGGCTGTGTTCCTAAAAAAGCCATGTGGTACGGGGCACAAATTGCAGAAGCCGTGCACCGCTATGCGCCAGAATATGGATTTGATGTTTCAGTCAATCACTTTAGCTGGGATGGCCTAATTGCAAGTCGCCAAGCGTACATTGAACGCATTCATGCCTCATACGATCGCGTGCTAACAGCTAACGACGTAACTCTAATTCACGGATTTGCTAAGTTTATCGATAACAATACGATTGAAGTGAATGGTGAAAAAATTACGGCAGACCACATTACTATTGCAGTAGGCGGCCGCCCTTCTATTCCAGATATCGAAGGGGCGCAGTACGGCATCGACTCAGATGGCTTTTTTGCCCTAAAAGAGCAGCCTAAGCGCGCAGTCGTTGTGGGTGCTGGCTACATTGGTGTTGAATTGGCAGGTGTACTTCATGCGTTAGGTACAGAATCTCACCTAGTAGTGAGAAAACATGCACCACTGAGAAACTTCGACCCTATTATTCACGAAACATTGGTTGATATGATAAACGCCGAAGGCTGTAAACTACATACCTTCGCCAGTGTTGAAAAAGTGGAAAAAGCTGACGATGGTGAGCTAACGATATCGTTAACCAACGGCGAACAGTTAAAAGCAGACTGCTTAATTTGGGCCATTGGTCGTGAGCCATCTACCGATAAAATCGGATTGGAAAATACCGATGTTGAGCTTAGTGATGACGGTACGGTGAAAGTGGATAAATACCAAAACACCACGGCCAAAAATGTATACGCCGTGGGTGACATTACCGGTGAAGCAGAGCTAACTCCCGTTGCGATAAAAGCTGGCAGACTGCTCAGTGAGCGTCTGTTTAACGGGCAAAAAGATGCGCATATGGACTATTCACTTATCCCAACGGTGGTGTTTAGCCACCCACCTATCGGCACGATTGGAATGACAGAGCCAGAAGCCATTGAGGCGCACGGCGAAGACAATATTAAAACTTACACGTCAAGCTTTGCATCTATGTACACCGCCGTAACCCGTCATCGCCAAATGACAAAGATGAAGCTTATCTGCGCCGGTAAAGATGAAAAAGTGGTTGGCCTGCACGGTATTGGACACGGCATGGATGAAATATTACAGGGTTTCGCAGTGGCCATAAAAATGGGCGCAACAAAAGCTGACTTTGATGCCTGTGTCGCTATTCACCCTACCAGTAGCGAAGAATTCGTTACTATGACCTAATTTCTGGGCTCTGGGTTCTGGGTTCTGGGCTTTGGGCTTGGGAATTAGGCATTGGGCTTGAGCTCTTAACTTGAATTCATAGCTTAATCAGCAACTGTGACCTTCAATAGGTCGCAATTGCTGTAAAATATAAACCGTAGGCCGCATTTGAGATTAAGCGGCCTTTTTTTGAGCTAAAAAAATCAGCCTTACTCTTTATCCACTCTGTTTCTTCTTACAAACAACGTAAATATAATGTTAACTGGCATTCATCACTTATTGAAAGCGACTAGTCGCGTTATGTTTATATAACGTTTATGTTGTAACGTATGATATCAACAACCAATGCTGTTCTTGTTTACGGGCCTGACGAAAAAGAAACAACAACACGCACACTATAAAAGCTAACGACATTAAAAAGTTGGAAATAAATACAATGAAAAAATTATCACTGAGTCTCATCGCAACAGCGATGTTGGCATCAGGCATTGCTCCTACCTTTGCACAGGAAGCAATGTCTCAGAGTAAAGAAGAAAACGGCTACGATGTGGAAAACTGGGATGTTAATAACCCGCCTTATGCACTTAATGAAGTGGCAATAAGCACCACTGAAACCACGTGGTCGAGCCTAGATGTGGCACCTAACGGCAAGTTTATGGTTTTCGATATGCTTGGCGATCTATATAAAGTTGATATCAATGGCGGTGATGCGTCGCCACTTACTCAAGACTTTGCATGGAATATTCATCCTTCTATATCGCCAGACGGTAAGCACGTTGCCTTTATCTCAGACCGCGATGGCCTAAGTAATGTGTGGGTTATGGATATCGATGGCGAAAACCTTCATCAAGTGACTAGTGAGAAGAACAACCTTATTCACTCTCCTAAGTGGAGCCCTGATGGCGAATACCTTGTGGTAACAAAAGGGATTATGTCGAGTCGCAGTATTCCTGCGGGCGAGATTTGGATGTATCACAAGTCAGGCGGTGACGGCCTGCAAATTAAAGCGCGAAACAGCGGAAAGCGTGACCAGCAAAATATTGCTGACCCTGTTTTTTCTCATGACGGCAAATACATCTACTTCACAGAAAATACCGTTCCTGGCAGCCGCTTTGAATACAATCGCGACCCGCTAGAAGGTATCTTTGCCATTACCCGTTTTGATCGTGAAACCGGTGAAGAAAGCCGTTACATAAGCGGCACTGGCGGTGCAGTTGTCCCTACTCCGTCACCAGATGGTAAATACATTGCGTTTGTTCGCCGCGTGAAAGACAGAACTGCTCTGTTTATAAAAGACGTTAAAACGGGTATTGAAACGCCCCTCACACTAGAACTTGAAAGAGATATGCAAGAAGGCTTTGGCTCTGAGGGCTACTTTGCGTATTTCGACTGGATGCCCGATAGCTCGAAAATCGTGTATTGGACAGGCGGAAAGTTCCACACCATCGATGTTGCTGACAAAAGCACATCAACGATTGAAATTAGCGTAGACGCCAAAGTGAAATATGCTGACGCCCTGCGTTTCGACGTAGACGTAGCTCCAGACAAGTTTGATGTCAATATGATCCGCTGGTCTCAAATGTCACCCAATGGCAAAACCGTTTTATTTCAGGCGCTAGGTAAGCTGTACGTTCGCGACGTGAAGTCGGGCAACATTAAGCGTTTAACCAAACAAAGCGACCACGACGAGTTTTACCCACGTTTTTCTAACGACGGTAAAAAAGTGGTGTATACCACGTGGGACGACCAAGATTTAGGTACCGTTCGGGTAGTGTCAGCGAGAGGCGGTAAAGGCAAAGTCATTACCGAACAACCGGGCCATTACATTGAGCCATCATTCTCCGCAAATGGAGAAAAAGTGCTGTTTCGCAAATTTACGGGTGGCTATTTGCTTAACCCTAAATACTCTGTAGAGCCTGGCATTTATGTGGCCGACCTTGAAGAAGACACCGTCAATAAGGTGACCGACGGTGGGTATAATGCCCACTTTGCAGGCGGTGACGAACGGGTTTACTTTACTGAGTCTGCAGGCGGTGAAGCCTATTACGAAACGCAACTATCTAGTGTAAACCTTAAGGGCAACGATAAGAGAACTCATCTATACGGCAGCACTAAGGTAAGTGAGTACAAACTTTCTCACGATAAAAAGTGGATTGCCTTTGTCTATCAGTTCAAAACGTATGTGGCGCCGTTCGTCGATAATGGTAAGAAAATTACCATTGGTCCAGACATGACCTCACTACCAGTAACACAGCTTTCAAGCCGTGCTGGAGAGTACCTAACGTGGTCGCCTGACAATAAAACACTAAGCTGGTTTAACGGCCCGACGTTGTTTAAGCGCTCTCTTGATGAAGCCTTCGCCTTCGTTGACGGAGCCTCAGACACACTACCAGAGCCAGTGGCACAGGGAATGGACCTATCGTTCTCAACCGACGCTGACAAACCATCAGGGTATAAAGCACTGGTAGGCGGCAAAGTGGTTACTATGCGCGACGCTGACAATACGCAGGAAGTGATAGAAGATGGCGTTGTGCTTATTAAAGATAACCGCATTGAAGCTGTCGGCAAGCGCAGCGACATCGAGATCCCTGCCGACGCGATGCAAATTGATACCAGCGGAAAAACCATTATTCCAGGTCTTATTGATGCTCACGCTCACGGTTCCCAGGGAAGAAATGAAATCATTCCACAACAAAACTGGAGTCAGTACTCGAATGTGTCCTTTGGTGTCACCACCATTCACGATCCGTCAAACGACACTACTGAAATATTTGCAGCGTCTGAGCTACAGCGCAAAGGTAAAATTGTAGCGCCACGTATTTACTCTACCGGCACCATTTTATATGGCGCAGAAGGACTAGGATACAAAGCCATCATTAACGATTATGACGATGCTTACTTCCACGTTGAGCGCTTAAAAGAAGCGGGCGCGATTTCAGTCAAAAGCTATAACCAGCCACGTCGTGACCAACGTCAACAGGTATTATGGGCGTCTAAGAACCAAGAAATGATGGTAGTGCCTGAGGGCGGCGGTAAGTTCCAGCAAAACCTAACCATGCTAGTTGATGGCCATACAGGTTTAGAGCACAGCCTACCGGTGGAAAAAGGGTACAGCGACGTAACTCAGCTTTGGAAAGCCACAGAGTTTGGTTACACACCCACTTTTGTTGTGTCTTATGGCGGAATGATGGGTGAAGAATACTGGTACGACAAAACAGAGGTGTGGAAAAATCCGCGATTACTGCGTTATACCCCATCAACCATATTAGATAGACGTGCTATTCGCAGACCTAGTGCACCAGAAAATCAATATAACCACCAAAACGTGGCTAGCTACGCTAAAGAGCTTCGCGACAATGGAGTAAGCGTACATATTGGTGCTCACGGACAGCGTGAAGGTTTGGCCGCTCACTGGGAGCTATGGATAATGCAACAAGGCGGCTTTACTCCTTGGGAAGCATTACGCGGTGGTACTATTGATGGTGCCAAACACTTAGGTATGTCTAAGGATCTCGGCAGTATTGAAGCCGGAAAACTAGCAGACTTAGTGGTAATAGATGGCGATGTACTCAGCGACATTAAAAAGAGTGAGTATGTTGAATATACCGTGCTAAACGGTCGCGTGTACGAGTCGGCAACGATGAATGAAGTAGGCAGCAAGAAGAAGCGTAAACCTTTCTTTTTCGAGCAAGATAACGCCACCTTTATGCCACAAGCAACGGCCGATGCGGTTGAAGCCAAAGCGCACCACTTTCATTGGGAGCATTAAACTGCTGAGCAGTAATTAGCGCCAACAGACGGGCTAAAGAGCCCGTCATAATGTGTAACACTTAAAAGCCAGCGATGAATGAGTTGATACCTCTCATCGCTGGCTTTTTATTATTTATCAACACAAGTTGAAAATACTCAACTGGCTTAAAGCAGGCCTATTTACTTTCACCATTGGTCACAACCGTACGCTATCTATTACGTCCATACTGCTCGTGAGACGATACCCAGTCTGACGAGCTAATGGCCGATGCCAGTGATATCTCACCTGCCAATACTACCGATGCAACAATTTCTGCGAACTTATACACGCGGTCGCGGCCATAGCAATCAAGCAACTCCAAACATTCTCTTTGCGTTCCAATGCCCGTGCCTCCTCCGTAGGTAGCCACAATTAACGACGGTATGGTAATAGAGACATACAAGTCTCCTTCTTCAGTTAATTCTGAGTACATAATTGCTGCTGATGACTCGGACACGTTGGCCACGTCTTGCCCCGTGGCGATAAACATTGCAGTGATACCGTTGGGTGAATGCAGGCCAGTGTTGTTTACGCCAGATAAGAATGAGCCTACACCCGCCACTCGGCCATGATAATCAATTTGTTTAGGGTCAACCCGCATCACCTCTAACAAATGCTCACGCTTAATGGTGGCCTCAGCAGTTACGCGCTTACCTCGGGTACGCATAATATTAATTTGTGATGCTTTTTTATCGGTGGCGAAATTCGATTCCAAATAGAAATTCTCAATACCTTCGTAGTGGTCCAGTATCCACCCGCAAGCAGCAAATGTAGCTCTACCCACCATGTTTTGGCCAGCTGCATCGCCCGTACGGTAGTTAAAGCGAAGGAAGGCAAATTTGTTAGACAGAAAGTGGTCAATATAAGTCAGCTTAGCAATACTGGACGTGGCCTCGGCTTCTTCACGAATTTTTTCAATATTTTCCTGGACCCATTTTACAAAGTCTCTTGCACCTCGGGCATTTTCAAATATAAACACAGGCGCGCGCTGCATGGCATCGTCAACAACGGTAGCAGTTATGCCGCCGCTCATGTTTAACAACTTCATACCTCGATTATACGAGGCCACCAAGGTTCCTTCTGTGGTTGCTAAAGGTACAACAAACTCACCTTTTGCGTGCTCGCCATTTATTTTTACAGGTCCTGCAATACCAATTGGCACTTGAGCTACGCCAATAAAGTGTTCGATGTTGCCTTTCAAATCATTAGGGTCGATAGAATACTTCCCTACATGATTAACCTTATTACCGGTGGCACTCTCAAAATACTGCTGACGAGTTTTAATAATAGACTCGCCATAATCGTCCAAGTCATCGCGAGGAATATGCGCGCTGCGTTGCCCAGCTAACGTAATATTGTCCTCTACCTCAAACTTCAACTTTCCAAACGGAGATGCAGAAAAGCAGATACCGAGCTTTCGCTTTTCAGGACACGCGTCTTTTTCGATATCTAAATGTAGCGTGATGGTTTGTCTAAGCGCGAAGGGCCTACCGTCAGATTGATTAAGTTCAGCTGCAGGTAAAAACGTATCGTGAGTAAGTTGAAGTGAAATTTTATCCTCTGGAATTTTCTCTCCATCTAAAGAAACCCAATGTAGCTTTTCAATGGTTGCGTCTTTTAACCTGTTTTTAAGCGAGAACGACAATCCAGTATTGGTTTTGGAGAGACTAGCGCGTGTGTAGAGTTGTTTTAATAATATGCTGGGCACAAACATGAGACTTCCTTATTAGCGTATACGTTTTCTTTTTCTTGTTTAACTCTTTCGTGTGTATTTTCTACTTTTTATTTTTCATTCTTTTTCATTTTGTTGGGGGCTTCCTAGGCATTTTCTCAGGCTGCTTCATAGGTTTCTGCAACCCCCCGATGTTTTTATAGCACATTCTTTATACAGAACGATGACTACTTATTATTTAATGTAGGTCAATCTTTGCCACTTTTTGTACATTTTCTTATCTATTTTTGCGCCACGCTTTTCAAATTTGAGCCAAGCCCGCATCTTTACTGGCCTTCAAAACCTTGGGCTTTAGCTAAATGACACACCTCTCATCAATCACCTAAAGTTTCTGTGTCGTCGCAACAACGATGACTAGAAGGTATCTGGTAGCAACAAGGGAGGCATCAAGGACTGCGATGCCAGGGATAAAACGTCTGCACGGAAGAGACAGCCAGATACCTTTTACCAAAGCGTATTCAGTTAAATAATGACAAAGAATATGCCCTGCTTAATACACATAGGTGTAGGGAAAAAGGAGCAATAATGAGAAAGGGATTATTTCGAAAGGAAGCAATTGGACATCAGTCGACGGCCATTACCGGTCGTCTATTAATGACACCAAAACCAGTCTTTATGATTCTTGCCGCTATGCTGGTAACGTGGATGCTGGTGGTTATTGTTTTCCTCATGCAAGGTAGCTACGCTAGAAAAACCTCGGTTCAGGGGTGGTTAGAACCTCATGGCGGTGTATATAAACTCTACGCCGAGCCGCGTAAAGGACAGGTATCAGATGTCTTTGTTGCAGAGGGTCAATATGTTGAAAGCGGTACATCGCTGTTAACAATAAGCTATGGTGGTAAGAGTACACTTGGCGCCCCTATCAATGAAAGGCTTCTTAACGAGCTCGAAGGAAAGCGAAAAAGAACCCAGGATATTATCCAGCGACTGCACGCTATTCAAAGCGCAGCATTACAACAGCTTGACGTGTCACTTTCTCATGCAAAAAAAGAGCAGGTAGAATTTAACGATATTGCTGACATTTCCCGCTCTCAGTATGAGGTAACGCTTACTCATTTCGAAAAAACCGAATCGCTTTATCATGACGGCCACGTAAGCCATATTGACTATCAAGAACAAAAATTAAGAAAGTTAGCCAGCGAGCAGCAGTTAAAACATGCGCTTCAAAACCTCAATACTGCCAACAATACAACACTGTCGTTAACTCAGCAGCGAGCCTCGTTACCCTTGCAGCAAAAAAATGAGCTGGCGAACTATCAAAATGCGCTGAGCGATTTGAATCACCAAATAATGACTCATAACAGCACCAGCGAGAAGACTATTTACGCGCCTCAAGACGGAATAGTATCAGGCCTGCATATAAAACCTGGCTACGACATCAAAAATAATGACTTACTACTGACGTTGGTGCCACCATTTTCTTCAATGCAGGCTCACATGTTAGTGCCCGTTCACTCTGCTGGATTTATTGACGAAGGACAGACACTCAACATTCGCTACGATGCGTTTCCCTATCAAAAATTTGGCATGCAGTCGGGCAGTATTCTTCGAATTTCTAAAACATTAATACTGCCTGGAGAATTAAACAATGCCCCAGTGATGACGAATGAGCCTGCTTATCTAGTCACTGCCGAACTTATAAGCGAAACCCTTGTTGCTTATGGTGAGCAAATTCAATTGAAAGCAGGAATGACCTTCTCTGCTGACATTCAGTTGAGCCAACGTTCGCTTTTAGAGTGGTTGTTAGAGCCCCTTTATAGTCTATCAGGGAGGCTATGAGCATGCTCACACAAGCACTTAATCTTTCGCTTTTCACAAGGCGGAGAGTCCCCCTTGTATTGCAAAGCGAAGCGGCAGAATGTGGTTTAGCGTGTATCAATATGATTGCGCAATTTTATGGCGACAAGCGGGATCTTAACCACCTGAGGCAAACTCTGTCGGTGTCTATGCGCGGTTGCACACTGCTTGATATTATGAATATTGGCGCACATGTAGGCCTTCAATGTCGCGCTCTAAAAATTGAAATAGAGCATTTGCGACAGCTAACCTGCCCCGCCATTTTGCATTGGGATATGCAGCATTTCGTAGTATTAACTTATGTGGACAAAAGCAAAGTTATCGTCAACGATCCTGCTCAGGGCGAGCGCACATTAACCTTAAGCGAAGCGTCTAAGTCAATTACTGGTATCGCCCTTGAAGTATCTCTTGCAGACAGCTTTACGCCTGTAAGTACTCCACCTACGCTAACTTTAAAAAACTTTTTCGTCAACGCTACAGGCTTTAAGAGAAACCTGTTAACGCTTATTACCTTATCTATTTTATTACAATTGTTTGTACTAGCCGGCCCCTACTATATGCAAACCGTGGTAGATGATGTGCTGGTTTACAACAACGGTGCGCTTCTCAACGCCTTAGCGCTTGGCTTTGCCTTATTGTTAGTCATTGAAATCTTCACCTACGTATTGCGCAAGCTACTCGTATTATCTGTGTCTATGCGCTTGCAGCTGCAGCTTTCCGCATCTGTTTTTAAGCACCTCCTCTCGCTACCTTTAGACTATTTTGCCAAACGACATGTGGGAGATGTTGTCTCTCGATTTAGCTCACTAGGACAAATAAGAGAGTTTTTAACTACTGGGGTGGTAACCGCCTTACTCGATGGCTTACTCGCCGTTATCACCTTGGTTGTAATGGCGGTGTATTCAATAAAGCTTACCGCGTTAGTGGTTGCAATAATGACGCTGTACATAGCCTGTCGCCTCGGTGTGCTCTCGTTCATGAAACGTCTAACTACAGAAAGAATTGGCCTAGCAGCAACGGAGCAAAGTCATTTCATTGAAAGTATGCGCGGTATTTTACCCATTCGGGTTTACAACCAAGAGGTACAGCGCCACAGTCATTGGCAAAACAAGCTCGTGGCTACGCTAAACAAAGATATTAGCCTTGGCAAACTCAGCATTGGCACTGACGCTGTTAATAAAGCCATGTTTGGTTTAGAGAATCTCGCTGTTATTTACCTTGGCGCTCTGCTAGTCATTGATAGCACTATGAGCATTGGGATGCTATTGGCCTTTATTGCTTATAAAACCCGTTTTACCGGCGCGGTAGATGGTGTCATTAATAGCATTATTGAATTTAAAATGTTGAGCGTTCACTTTACACGCTTAGGCGATATCGTATTAACTAAACCCGCCGCTCACTCGCGTAGAACGCCCCCGGAGCTTTCTTCTTATAACCTGCAGTCCCAAAGCCCCAGTTTTAATAATCATGATTTTCAAAAGCCAGAAACAATAGTTCACTCTCGATCTGCTGATGTAAAAACCGCCGAGGCTGAAATGTCGAGATGCACCAGCGACACATCGAAAGGCTCATCTGCTGGCACAAGCAAGGGGATAGCGCTTGAAGCAAAAAGCATCAACTTTCAATACAGCAAGGCAAGCGACCCTGTTTTTAAACACATCGATTTGGTAGTACACCGCGGCGATATTGTTGCCATTACCGGTGATAGTGGCTGTGGCAAAAGCACGCTTATCAAATGTCTAATGGGGCTTTATGCAGTCAGTGAAGGTAATGTTATCCACCAGCATCACACTCAACAGCACGGACGCTGCAAAATAGCGTCGGTGTTACAAGAAGACACGCTGCTAAACGGCAGTATCGCAGATAACATCAGCTGTTTTTCCCAAACGCCGCGTTTAGAGCAGATTATTCACGCCGCTCAGCTAGCCTGTATTCACGATGAAATAGCGGCGATGCCCATGCAATATCACTCATTGGTGGGAGATATGGGAAGTAGTTTAAGCGGCGGGCAAAAACAGCGCCTATTGCTAGCTCGAGCCCTTTACCAATGCCCAGACATTTTATTTTTAGATGAAGCAAGTAGCCATCTGGATATGGATAACGAGGAAAAAATTAATCGCCACCTTAAAGCGCTAAATATCACCCGAATCATTGTTGCGCACCGCCCTCAATCTATCGCTATTGCAGATACTGTTTACCGTTTAACGCATACCAATTTGCAACGTTTACCACCCCCAACTGAAGAAATAACGCCTATAGAAAATCCCATGGAGAACACCGATGAAAATACATGAAGTAAGAGAAAATAACGCCCTTATGACCGAATCTGAGCGAATGCAAGTTGAGGCCCAAGGTATCACGTCAAGCGGCACGCTTATCCCAATAAAATGTTTGTCAAAACGCGAGCTTCAGGTTGTTCACAAAATAATGGGGGGATGCTCGAACAAGCTGATTGCAGATCAGCTGTTTATCAGTGAGCGAACGGTAAAATTTCACTGCGCCAATATTTATAAAAAGCTCAATATCACCAGTCGGACTGCACTTATCGCTGGCTGCTTCAGAACCCTTTACCGCGAAGTTGTCTCGCACTAGCGCGACGACCTCATTTTAAACCACGCTAATACAAGGAGCGTAACCAATGAAAGACCAACAACAAGCCGTAACACTAGCAGAAGAGCAACTATTTGTTGTATCAGGCGGCCGGACATATGAAGGAGTCGGTGTAAAACCACCCACTTTTAATTTACCCAGCCCGCCGGTTTATAAGGAGCCGGTTTATATCACCATGGCTATTGGTGAAGGCGGCGGAACCTTACCGGATATACTTGCCTAGCCCTACGTAATATCTGCCTAACTGCGTTCAAGTTGTTGTAAGCGCAGCTAGGCAGCAACCAATGCGCTGAATTATGCAGTCATTTGCTACACTTGATTGCTGCAGTTAAATGCCGCTCTTTAATGCACGAATATTAACGCAGGTATCGACGCAAAAAACGGGCGTAATGCACGAAATTTTTTCAGCGCTTTTACATTTTTCATGCAAAAAGGAAATCGCATGTACATTGGACTTATTGGCGATGAGAACGACCCGCAGCTCATTCATTTGGCGAGCGCGCTTACCCAACAAAACACACCCTATTTCATTGCTAATACTGCCTATTTTGGTAGCCAGTGGAGCATTAGCTTTGACCCAGACAGCAACGAAGGATATTTACATTTTGCGCCGTCTCAAAGTCAGTCAAAACAACGAGTGATGTTTTCAGAAATCAAAGCGGTTTACTGGCACCAGTATATTCCCACGAAGACAATGACAGGGATATCTGATACTTCTTCAGGACCTAAAAACCTGCAACAAAACGCTGCACAAGCCATGTGGATTGAACAAGAGTTGTCGAGCACACTTTTATGCTGGTTCACATACCATGGCACCAGATGGGTAAACTCTATAGACGCAGTTCGCTCGCATCAGTGCAAACCCATGCAGTTGACTATTGCGTCCCAGCAAGGAGCGAAGATCCCCTATTCGTTTGTGGGCAACGCGCCTGAGGCTGCTGCGCAGTTTTGCAGTAATTTGCAGGAGATAGTTTACAAACCCGTACGCGGTGGCAAAGTTGCTCAGCTTGTCAATAAAACAGAACATCTTCGGCCGTTGCTGACAACCTTGCTATCGCAGCGTCCCGTTACCTTTCAAAAGTATATAAGTGGGACGAACATTAGAAGCTACGTGCTAGGTAATGAAGTGGTGAGTGTGCGTATCGACTCAGATGAGTTAGATTACAGAAACGACGATGGTGCAACGCCGGTAATTACAGTGATACCCCAAGATATCAAACGCTTAGCGGTAAGAATATGCAAAGCACTTGGCATGTATTGGTGCGCTATTGATTGGCGCAAGACCAACAAAGACACTTACTTTTTCTTAGAAGCCAACCCGAGCCCTTTTTACCTAAAAGTAGAGCGCGACACTGGCTTAGACATCACAGGTAGACTGGTAAACTTGTTGACCATGTAAATTGCTGACATTGTAGTAACGCTTACCCGTTCGCAGGCATGTGTTTAGCCTGTGATAGTTAAAGACCCAACAAAAAAACCCAGCTGCTAGCAGCTGGGTTTTTGTTATGTTTCTCGTTAGGTCTATTGGCAGGCCTTTGCGTTAATTACAAAATAAAGCGTGAAAGGTCTTCGTTATCTACTAATGTTTCTAGGTGGCTATTAACGTAATCAGCATCAATCACAAATGATTCGCCGCTTTTCTCCGATGCATCATAGGAGATATCTTCCATTAAACGCTCTAGCACTGTGTGAAGACGACGAGCGCCTATGTTCTCGGTGCGTTCATTAACTCGCCACGCCGCTTCTGCAATACGCTGAATACCAGAGTCGTCGAAGGTCACAGTCACCCCTTCAGTTTTCATTAGCGCAATATACTGCTGAGTAAGTGACGCACTTGGCTCGGTAAGAATACGCTTAAAATCACCCACTTTCAGTGCCGATAATTCAACGCGAATGGGCAAACGGCCTTGAAGCTCAGGAATAAGATCCGAGGGCTTGCTCATTTGGAATGCGCCAGAGGTAATAAACAAAATGTGGTCCGTTTTTACCATACCGTGCTTTGTTGATACCGTAGAACCCTCAACAAGAGGCAGCAGGTCTCGCTGTACGCCTTCTCGCGACACGTCGGCAGAATTGTTGCCTTCACGCTTACAAATCTTGTCAATTTCGTCAATAAATACAATGCCGTGCTGCTCTACCGACTCAATGGCTTTTTCTTTCAAGTCTTCTTGATTAACTAAGCGCGCCGCCTCTTCTTCAATCAGCAATTTAAACGCGTCTTTAATCTTCAGCTTTTTCTTTTTCTTTTGCGAACCAGACAAGTTTTGGAACATACCTTGAAGCTGGTTTGTCATTTCTTCCATACCAGGAGGTGCCATTATCTCTACACCCACCTGTGGAAGCGCAACGTCAATTTCTATCTCTTTGTCATCTAGCTCACCCTGACGAAGCTTTTTACGAAATGCCTGACGTGTACCGCGGTCTTCTACTTCTTCCTTGTTACCCCATGCGTCTTCTGGTGGTGGTAACAAAGCATCTAGAATGCGATCTTCAGCAGCTTCTTCAGCGCGGAATTTCACTTTCTTCATTTCGTTTTCTTTCGTCATCTTCACGGCGATATCGGCAAGGTCGCGAATAATGGTTTCGACTTCCTTACCTACATAACCCACTTCGGTGAACTTTGTCGCCTCTACCTTAATAAAAGGTGCGTTGGCAAGCTTAGCCAAACGGCGAGCGATTTCAGTTTTACCCACGCCCGTTGGCCCAATCATAAGAATATTTTTAGGCGTCACTTCTTGACGTAGCTCAGGCTCTAGCTGCATTCTGCGCCAGCGGTTGCGAAGCGCAATAGATACAGCACGCTTGGCATCTTGTTGACCGATAATATGACGGTCTAACTCGTGAACAATTTCTCTTGGTGTCATTTCAGACATGAATAAACCCTTATATAAACACGCTTAGTCTGCGCGCGATGAAAGCACCGACGTATCGGTTCGCGCAGTTAAAAAGTAGCAACAGCTTCGTTACTGCCAGTCTAGTGCACTACTATGCTGATAAATTAGTACGCTATTAACTTAGTAGTCTAGAACATCAACCGTTTGGCTATGGTTAGTGAATACGCAAATATCACCTGCAATGGTCAACGCCTTTTCCGCGATGTCTTTTGCACTCAATTCGGTGTTTTCTAACATAGCCGTTGCCGCGGCTTGGGCGTAGTTACCACCAGAGCCTATAGCAATGAGATCGTTTTCTGGCTGAACCACATCGCCGTTACCAGTAATAATAAACGATGCGGTCTCATCGGCCACGGCGAGCAGGGCTTCAAGCTTTCGAAGCGCCCTGTCGGTTCGCCAGTCTTTGGCCAGCTCAACGGCCGCTTTTGTTAAATGGCCCTGATGCGCCTCTAACTTAGATTCAAAACGTTCAAACAGGGTAAATGCATCGGCGGTACCACCAGCGAACCCAGCTAATATTTTGTCGTGATACAAGCGGCGCACTTTACGCGCATTGCCTTTCATCACAGTATTTCCTAGTGATACCTGACCATCACCGGCCATTACCACTTGATTTCCACGTCGTACAGATACAATCGTTGTCACGTTAATTCCCCGTTTTGGCTGGGAGTTGATGCCGCTTAGATAGAACCTGAGCGGCAGCAACTTATCAATTCTATAAACCTTAAGTGGGGGGACGGTTTATAATTTCAAGGGGCTGGAGGGTTTGTACGCTTACCTGATTTATCTATTATAAATTCCAATACCAAATCTGACAGGTGGCAATATTGACTTTGCGAAGGCTGTGCTTCGCTTTTTCTGCATCTCGTTTAGATTCAAACGGACCTAAAATAACGCGGAACCAGTCTCCGTTACTTCCCGTACTTTGACGGATGAGCGCCTCTAAACCTTGAAATGCGATTTTCGCTTTCATTTCTTCCGCTTGGGCACGGGTTCTAAACGACGCGCACTGCATAAGATAGCGCTTATCAGACTTTTCTTGAGCCTGCACATCTACCTCTACCTCATAGCCAGGAAGCGTTTTAATGTACTCCCACTCTTCTTCAGGTAACTTGGGTAAGGCTTCTTCGGTTGGTGCGACAGGACGGGCAGCTTGGGTATCCACATCATCTTCAACGTTATCTTTAATTGACCATAAAAACACACCAAAGCCGAGGACAAGGGCAATAATTATCGCAATCCTAAAAACCGGAAGCGTATGTAAGCTTGGCGCACTGGACTGACGGCTGCTCGCATGGCTATTGGCACGACTATTGGCACGGCTATTGGTATTGCCTGGCGCTTTTTTTGGCGCTTTTTTATTTTTTTGTGAGCGTCCACGGGACACGTAATCGCGTTGAGCCATAGTTGGCAATGTTCCTACTTGTTATCGCTAAAACACCAAATGTGTATTTTAATGCTGCGTATTTTCGTCTTTGAATTTTAACGTATTGCTCGCTAACAAGCTAACTGAAATCTGTTGGGTCAATATCCACCGACCATCGTACTTTTGTCGCCTGTGGCAATGCCTGTAAAAAGGGTAGTGACTGGCGTAATACGCTATGAAGTGGAGCCCGCTTGTTGTGGCTACAAATCAACATAAACCGAAAGCGCCCCTGTCGCTTTTCTATTAGCGATGGAAAAGGGCCACTCATTTCTATGTCATTGTTGCTCGCCGCAAACACATTTCGACTTCCACTTAAAAAGGCAAATGCCAATGCACTGTCAGCAGCTTCACAGCGCACCACAAATTGACTGATATAAGGGGGTAATCCTGCCGCCTTTCGCTCCATTAATGCATGGCGGGCAAAATGGCCATAGCCGTTATTCACTAAATCTTGTAACAGCGGATGGTGAGGGTTGTGAGTTTGTAACCACATCTCGCCGGGCTTGCTGGCTCTTCCTGCACGCCCTGCAAGCTGAGTCACTAGCTGTGCTAACTTTTCAGGTGCTCTAAAATCGGCACTAAACAAGGCGCCATCGCAATCAAGTACGGCCACAAGCGTAACGTGAGGAAAGTGATGTCCTTTCGACAATATCTGAGTGCCAACCAGTAATTGATACTCCTGGCGATTGATGGCATCTAGCGTTTGATGAAGCTTATCTTTTCCTCGCACCGTATCGCTATCAATACGCACCTGTTTTACATCTGGAAACAAAGTGGCCAGCCCGTCTTCCACTTGCTCGGTGCCTGTACCTGCGGTGACAAGAGACGCGCTGTGACAAACTTCACACTGCTTAGGCATTGCTCTAGTACCAGCGCAGTGGTGACACTGCAACCGGTTGTGCGACTTATGCACGGTATAAGGTCTGTCGCATCGCTTGCAGGTTACCGTTTCACCACAGTGGTGGCACAGTAACGCAGGCGCATATCCGCGGCGATTCACAAATACCAGCACTTGGTTTCCCGCATTAATATGCTGGCGCATAATGGTTAATAGCGCTTGGGATATACCGTAATACAAAGGCTGATCTCGCGCATCTAGAAGGTGCTGGTGAGTATTCTTTGCACCACCTGCTCGGCGAGTAAGGTGTAAATGGGCGTACCGACCACCTAAAGCGTTATTAAGGCTTTCTAAAGCGGGGGTTGCACTACCTAGCAGTAGAGGAATACTGTGTTGTTTTGCACGCATCGCCGCCAAGTCGCGGGCGTGATAGCGAAGCCCGTCTTGCTGCTTAAACGACTCATCATGCTCTTCATCCACAATAATCATCCCCGGGTTAGCCAGAGGAGTGAAAATAGCCGAACGGGTTCCAATGATGATGCCTAGCTCACCAGATTTAGCCCGTTGCCACACCCGCAGCCGAGCTTTATCAGACAGCTGGGAGTGCAATACCCCAACATCGATACTGAAACGCTTCTCAAAGCGAGATACGGTTTGTGGAGTCAGTCCAATTTCGGGAACAAGTATAAGAATTTGTTTACCGGCTTGTAATAAAGGCTCGATGGCCTGTAAGTAGACCTCAGTTTTTCCACTTCCCGTCACGCCTTCAAGCAAACTGACGGCAAATTTACCCTGCTGCTGATTAAGCGCTGCAATGGCAACAGACTGCTCAGTATCGGGAATGGGCTTTTCATCAATGGTTATGGTCGATAGCCATTCTTGCTCTCGCACTTCAGGCACCACTTCAACCACTTCGGCAAGTGACTTATCGATAAGGGACTTAACCGCTGGCGAGCCAAATAACTTTCGACTTTGTTGCGCTGACAAACTGGATTTTTGTAGCGCCTCAAAAAATGCTTTTTGTTTTGGCGCCCGTGTTAGTTCATCAGATGAAGTGTGTTCCCCTGTTTCAGTTAGCCGTATTCTTTCTTCTGGCAATACTTGCGCTGTTTCACCCTTTCTCAATAAAACAGGAAGCATGGTGTGAAGCACTTCACCGGGTGCATGATGATAGTATTGCCACAGCCACTGCGCCATTTTCAAAAGCACTGCATCGATGACAGGAGCTTCATCTAGTACCGTCTCAATGGCCTTTATCTTATCGGCATTCTCTATCTCAGGAGCGTCTTTGTTTGGCTCGTTAACAACAATACCCACCAGCTTTCTTGGCCCAAATGGCACGCGCACTCGCACGCCCGCGGCCAAATCGCAGTGGTGAGTATAAGTAAACAACTGTCGCAGAGGCACTGGCACTGCAACACAAATATAGGCCATGTTAGAACGCATCTCTAAAGCTACTGTCTTCGTTGTTATTTGGGCCGCTTAGCTAACCGTTAATATGACGAGCTTCTACGACGAACTAAAACAACGAGCACTGTTAACAAGAATGAATACTCACAATCAATTTGAGAGTTGAAATGTGAGAGTTAATATAGGGGATATTTAAACACAGTTTTCATCGCTGCCATAAAACCATCTCAGATAGTTTTCTGATTACCGTACTAGACCTATCTGTTTGACCCTATCTTTTTTGCTTTGATCACTTGATACCAGTGCGCATAGATAATTCCCCACTCAGCGAGATTTAAAATGTTCGTAATCGCGGCGTGTTACCGCAGGTACAGTGGCTCTACATCAAGGTGACACAACAAAGAGTACGGACATTTTAAACTCATAAAGCCCTTGATCGCTGGCTCGGCTTCCTTTATTATCCGCCGCTCTTTTGCGATGAGTTGTTTAAAGAACTGCTCATCATTTGAATATTAAGTTACGTATGGTGTTTGGCTTCGGGCGAAATAGCGATACGGCCTTATTGTGAGGTAATCCCATGAAACAAGGTATCCACCCAGAATACGCTGAAATGACAGCAACATGCTCTTGCGGAAACGTAATGAAAATCCGCTCTACAATGGGTAAAGACATCAACTTGGACGTATGTTCTTCTTGTCACCCATTCTACACTGGTAAGCAACGTAACGTTGATACTGGTGGCCGTGTTGATCGCTTCAAGAAGCGTTTTGGTGCACTTAGCAAGAAATAAACTTTGTACTTTTTTAAGTATTGAGTTGAAAAAGCGCCTTAGGGCGCTTTTTTATTGCCTGCTTTTTTACTACCTGCTTTTCTTAGCAATGAGTTCTTCATTAGTGGATTGCGCTTTTAGCTAAATGCGTATCCCAATTTCCTTTGCTTTGTTTTGCACACGCTTCCTCACTATCAAAACGCACAGATACAAGCTTAGACTTTATTCCTTCCAGCGCTATTTCTACCCGCGTTATAAACGTTGCATCCCAGTTTTGCTCAAGCGCACGGTGGCGGTTTATTTCGGTATCAAACACGGCCACAATTTCCGGATTGCGCCAGTGGCCTAAGTGAGTGAGCCATATAAAGCCATTACCTTGCTTTTTTAGCCCCTCACACACCTCCGTAAGCTCACTGATTAATCGACGCTCTGTCATATTTTCACATTCATATTTTTTATCCCCTATGCGTAGTGATAGCGCTTGTTGCTACCTGACTTCGCCCGTACTGAGTGTTAAAAAGCCTTATCGCCCGGCCTTTTGATGATAGCGTATAGATACAGCAGAAATATGAAACCAAAAATTAACATAATAAGTGTGAATGACAAATATAGTCTGCTTTTACTGGTCTAACGAGTGACTCTCACCTACATTTATTAGGCGTACTGAACTATGAGCAATTCTGATCAGATATGTACACCGCTACGGCCTGTGTTAGTGTTGCTAAGAAAGCTTCATAAAGAATAACACAGACGACAGCCATCTGATTTTGTTGCCCTAATTATACTGAAAACAAGCAACGTTTAACGGTGTGCTGGTGTTGTGAAGACAGCCTCAAAAAGGTCTGGTGAACAAGGCCTAATAAAATTAGGCCAGAAGAAAAATACAGCAATGTCCATGAACCCTACACTCAAGGAATCCATTTCACATGTCAGATTTTAGACAACGCGCTCTCGATTATCACGCCAAGCCAACGCCAGGAAAAATAAGCATTGAGCTATCTACACCCGCAAACAGCGTTGATGATTTAGCGCTTGCATATAGCCCAGGTGTTGCCGAGCCAGTAAGAGAAATAGCTGAAGACCCAGACAACGCATACAAATATACGGCTAAAGGCAATTTGGTGGCGGTTATTAGTAATGGTACTGCTATTTTAGGCTTAGGTAATCTGGGTCCACTAGCCTCAAAACCGGTAATGGAAGGCAAAGCCCTGCTGTTTAAGCGCTTTGCTGGTATCGACGCTATTGATATCGAGGTAAAACACAGAACTACCGAAGAGTTTATCAATACGGTAGCGAATATTGCTGATACGTTCGGGGGTATCAATCTTGAAGATATTAAAGCGCCAGAGTGCTTTGAAATAGAGCAAGAGCTTATAAAGCGTTGCAAAATTCCTGTCTTTCATGATGACCAACACGGCACCGCAATTGTCACCGCAGCCGGTATGCTTAACGCGCTAGAGATTCAGGGAAAAAATATCGAAAATGCCAAAATCGTCTGTCTTGGAGCGGGAGCCGCTGCCGTGGCCTGTATGGAATTGCTCATAAAATGTGGCGCACAGCGCGAGCGTATTTATATGCTTGATAGAAAGGGAGTGATACACACTCGTCGCGAAGATTTAACCGAACATAAGTCATTATTTGCCAACAACACTGATAAACGCACTTTAGAAGACGTAATGAAAGGTGCAGATATATTTGTAGGCGTGTCTGGCCCAGACCTTCTTCCTCCGGAAACATTGGCGCTTATGGCCGATAACCCCATCGTTTTTGCTTGCTCTAACCCAGACCCTGAAATCAGGCCAGACCTAGCCCATGCGGTACGAGACGATCTCATTATGGCAACCGGCCGCTCAGATTACCCAAATCAGGTGAATAATGTACTTTGCTTCCCGTTTATTTTCCGTGGCGCGTTAGATGTGCGAGCCAGCGCGATTAACGATGAAATGAAAGTGGCCGCTGTTGAGGCACTGCGTGCAATTACAAAAGAAGAAGTACCAGCCGAAGTACTTGCCGCAAGCAATAGTAAAAGCCTTAGTTTCTCAAAGGACTACATTATTCCTAAACCAATGGACCCGAGATTGTGCGAACGCATTGCTAGTGCTGTGTCAAAAGCCGCCATCGATTCTGGGGTTGCCGGTATTACAAACACGTAGTCGTAGCGCTTAAGTATACAAAGTAAGCGAAATAAAGTGTAAAAACACAAAAGCTAGGTTTGTAGTAGGTTGTGCTTACTTCAAACCTAGCGCCACTGTGCTGCGTGCAGTCATACCAGAGTCAAATCCAACGCGCAGGCGTTCACTACTATTCTTCTGTAGGCTCATTTTCGAAGCTTGGGTCAATCCCCATCTCTTCCATTATTTTTCTTGCCTCTGCAGGTACTCTGTTGCCGTTGTCTTTACGCAAATCATCATCGTTCGGTAAAGGTTGACCTGTGAAAGCATGGAGAAATGCCTCACACAACAATTCTGAGTTAGTGGCGTGTCGCAAGTTATTAATCTGGCGACGGGTGCGTTCGTCCGTTAACGCCTTAAGCACATTAATCGGTATTGAAACAGTGACTTTTTTTACCTGTTCGCTTTTCTTACCGTGCTCTGCATAAGGGTGTATATATTTACCATTCCATTCTGCCATAGTACTAATTCGATCTTATTCTACTTATATTATGAAGTGAAATTCTAAACGAGTTCACGAAAAGGTCAATTGAGCAGTGTAAACCTCTTGACGTCTAGACATATATTCTTTAATTTAGACGTCTAAACGTCTATTAATATCGCTAGTAGAGAGAAAATTACATGGTTTCTTATGCACAAGGCATTGATGCGCTCAACCAGTCCCTATCGGAACTGCGTGACATTGACGTCTCTTTTGAGTTTTTCCCCCCTAAAACGGAAGCCATGGAGCAAACCCTTTGGAAGTCAGTTGAGCGTTTAGCACCACTAAAACCAAGTTATATGTCGGTGACGTATGGTGCGAACAGTGGCGAACGAGACAGAACACACGATGTGGTTAAGCGTATTCAACAACAAACCGGCGTTGCCGCAGTGCCTCATCTTACTTGCGTTGACGCCAGTAAAGACGAACTAAAGCAAATTGCACAAGACTATTGGGATTCGGGCATTCGTCGTATTGTCGCTTTGCGTGGCGATCTACCTCCGGGTATGAATAACACAGAAATGTATGCGTCAGACTTAGTCGCCTTACTCAAAGATGTGGCTGATTTTGATATCTCTGTTGCCGCTTATCCAGAGAAGCACCCTGAAGCACCTAATGCGCAATTTGATCTGCTGAACCTTAAGCGCAAGGCAGAAGCTGGTGCTACCGAGGCCATTTCTCAATTTTTCTTTGATACCAGTGTTTTTTTGCGATTCAGAGACCGCGCCGCTGCTGCGGGTGTTGATTTAGATTTAGTGCCAGGGATCCTGCCAGTCACCAACTATCAAACTCTTGTTAGATTTGCCGGTTTTACCAATGTTCACGTTCCGGGTTGGTTACATAAAATGTTTGATGGTTTAGACACCGATGATCAAGCTACTCGTAACCTGATTGGTGCCAACATCGCGATGGACCAAGTTAAAGTATTAGCAAAAGAAGGCGTGAAACACTTTCATTTTTACACCCTTAATCGCAGTGAGTTAAGCTACGCGATTTGCCATATGCTTGGGGTGCGTGGCGACAGCAAATGATTGCCGGCATTAAGCCACAGACACAATGCAGGCAAAATGCAGAGACAATGCATCGACCTGCTCTAGAATAAACCTTTACTCATAGCGCCGCTGGCAGTTACCATCAAATTACAGAACCTCAGCAAGCACCTCAGCAGCAATGTCTCTAAACGTTGGCGCTGACTCAGTGTTCGTGCTGAAACGTTGGTATAGCAGTCAGGAGAGCAAGTGTGTACGTAGAGCGGGTTAAAGCCATTTATGAGAATATAAAGCCGCAAGCAAAAGATCTCTTTACTATATTCATCAATCGCTGCAAAGAAGACAATGTAACGATATCTGCAGGTCACCTTGCCTACGTGACTCTGCTCTCGCTAGTGCCGTTTATTATGGTGACGTTTACCATTATGTCGGCTTTTCCTGCTTTCGCATCGGTGCGCAGCAAAATAGAACGTTTTATTTTTAGCAATTTCGTACCCACCGCCAGCGACGTTGTTCATCAGTACATGACAGACTTCGTGGGTAACGCCTCAGAGATGAGTGCCATTGGTATTTTGTCGCTGCTTTTTGTAGCGCTGATGCTTATCTCAAATGTGGATAAAACCCTTAATAGAATCTGGCGAACAAAAAGCGAAAGACCCATTGTCTTTACCTTTGCCATATATTGGATGGTGATAACATTGGGCCCTATTTTGATAGGCTCAAGCGTTATCGTTAGTACCTACCTTACGGGTCTAGCCGCATTTACCGAAGAATACACCCCAGGGCTTGGCACATTGCTGCTGAGCTTGGTGCCTAGTGGCGCGGCCATGCTCGCATTTACTATTTTGTACACCATGGTACCGAATAAGCAAGTTTACGCCCGCCACGCGGCCTGTGGAGCCTTTATTGCCACTATTGCCTTTGAGCTAACCAAGTCGGGCTTTGCACTGTATGTGACTAACTTTCCATCCTATGAACTCATTTATGGCGCGCTGGCCGTTGTGCCTATTTTGTTCCTGTGGGTGTATTTGTCGTGGATAATTGTATTATTCGGCGCAGAGTTTACCTGCAGTTTAGGCGAAGCCTTTGAAAATCAAAACGTCGTTGATAAAGAAAAATACGTGCCAGAGGACGCCCCCCCTTCAGATTCCTCTAACAGCGAAGCGCAAAAATAAACAAGAAAGGGAGCCAGCTGGCTCCCTTTGTCATTATAATTTTGCTATATCAAATAAAGTACTTTCTACCCTAGTTTTTCATAGACGCTATAAACGCATCTGATTCCGCTATGGCAGAGTTCATCTGGCTAAGCAGTTGAGCAACATTGTCTTCAATGGTTGAAAGCTCGCCTTGAAGGGCACCAATAGCGCTGGCGTTTAGATTATGCTTCAAATAAAGCACATTATCCTGAAGCGCATCTAGCACGGGCGGCATTTTACTTTCGGCTTTGCGCATAGCACTCATCAACGACGAATAACGACGCTGAGTTTCACGAAGCTTTGCAGCACTATCTCGCTTCAAAGAACCACTTTGATATTTTTCTAGCTCTTCTTGCCACTCATCAAACAGGGCTTCTGCTACGCTTTCTACCTTATCAATGCGCGCCGTTACTTCTTCTGCAGCGGCGACACTGTCTTGATACTGGCCATTTAGATTGTCGTAAACGTCTTCTAGTTCACCACCATCAAATGCTACCGCAGCACTAAATGCTTCTAGTGCAGAGCTAAATTGCTCTTGCGCGTCTTCTTGAGACTCTTTTGCATTGTCGACGCGATCAACAAGAATGTCTCGCTTTTCTACACCCACTTTCTCCCAAGCTGCATAGTACGCAGACTGACAGCCTGTAAGAGTCAGTGCCGCGACAAACACGGTTGCTAGTAATCTCATACGCTTACTCCACCTCTATAGCGCGCTGCGCTGATAATACTGATTAAATGCAGTAATGCGCCTAAGGGCCAAAATATGATAGCAAGCACGACTGTTGCCGCTAGCGCATAAGACACACCCACGGTAATAAAGAAAAACAATGCCCCTAAAATTCGGCCTTGGACCAAATGTCCCAACCCGGGAATAAAAAAATTACAGATAGCGGCAATGACATTACCACCCGATCCTTGACCTGCCATATAAACATCCTCGCATTTATGACTATAATATGATTAGCTAGTGTAACACTTGCGCGGTAACAACCCCCTTATCATTTAGGCGGTTAAAGCGTGTTAAGCACTGCGCATCTTGTTAAACACAGCACAGTGTGTCGGCACGCGACAGCATGCATAATAATAAATTAAACTAAAACAGGCACTCGCACAACGCGTAGAAATATAATGAAACGACTTTATCCGGATGTAACCCGCTATGACGACGGATTTATTGATGTAGGTAACGGGCACTCCCTGTATTTTGAGCAAAGCGGTAATCCAGATGGAATACCCGTCCTCTTTATTCATGGTGGGCCTGGCGCTGGACTCCCTCCTAATTACAAAAGCTTCTTTGACAGCAACAAGTACCGCATTATTGGCTACGAACAGCGCGGTTGCGGGCGATCCACTCCCTTAGCCGATACCAACAATAACGATACGTGGCTAAACGTAGACGATATAGACACCCTACGCAGTCACCTTGCTATTCCAGAATTTTTATTGTTTGGCGGCTCTTGGGGGTCAACACTTGCGCTTCTATACGCACTAAAGTATACCGCCCATGTATCTGGCTTAATTTTACGCGGTGTTTTTCTTGCTCGCCAACAAGACAGGGAATGGTTTTTATCTCCACACGGATGCGCAGCCCAGCTTTTCCCCGAGCATTATCGCAAGTTCACAAAAGACATCCCTGCGCCATTGAGCGCAAATGCAGTATGCGATTATTACAGCGCAATTTTAAAATCTAACAACGATGTACTTAAACATGCCGCGTTGCGACGCTGGTATCAGTGGGAAGAACGTTTATCTAGGTTGAGCTTGCCGCCAGGAGTCGGTGACGCCCATTGCCACTACCCCATGCACCTTGTTACGTGTTTAGCAACTTTAGAGTGTCACTTTTTGTCCAACAAATGCTTCATTCCTGAAAACTACATCATTGAAAATATTGATAAGATAGCGCATATTCCGGGCACGATTATCCACGGTCGCTACGACATGATATGTAAGACGGAAGCTGCTGAAACCTTGCATAAAGCGTGGCGGCAAAGCCAACTGCAAATAGTACCGGATGCAGGTCACAGCACCTCAGAGCCTAGTATTGGCTATGCGCTTTGCAGGGCAACAAGAGACATGTCGCGATTTATCAAGGAACAGACCCAGTGATAGGACTAATTCAACGCGTATCTGAAGCAAACGTTACCGTAGACAACAACGTTATTGGTGAAATCGGCCATGGAATGCTTGTATTACTAGGCGTAGAAAAAGACGATGGCGACGCTGAAATTGAAAAGCTCGCCAACAAACTATGCCGCTACCGCATGTTCAGCGATAGCGATGGGAAAATGAACCTGAATATTGAACAGGTGAAGGGTGAAATACTGGTTGTGTCTCAGTTTACCTTGGTGGCAGATACGCAAAAAGGCAATCGACCTGGTTTCTCTCGTGGTGCATCACCTGCCCATGGCGAGGATATTTACTCACGCTTTGTTGGCGCGCTTAAACAAAAAGGAATGCGTGTTCAAACCGGTGAATTTGGTGCCGATATGAAGGTTGGCCTTGTTAACGATGGTCCAGTCACCTTCCACTTTCACGTATAGGCAATAGCTATCGCGCTACCTCTATTTGCTTATATATTTAAGCTTGTACCCATAGCGCGGTTACGTTTAAATACCTAATCGATTTTAAAAAAGGCCAGTTTATTGTGTACAAGGTTGTAACACCAAAAAGTGATGCAGAATTTGAAGCCTATTTTCATTTTCGTTGGGAACATTTGCGTCAACCGTGGAACTTTCCCCCTGGTTCAGAGAAAGATGAATACGAACAAGTGGCTGAACATCGTATTATCACCAATAGCAAGAACGAAATTGTGGCCTGTGGTCGAGTACATTTAAATACCGCAGAAGAAGCGCAAATAAGACATATCGCAGTGCACAGCGACCACTTGCGCAAAGGCTTAGGCCAAATGGTAATGGTTGCGCTCGAAAATGTGGCTAAAGACCTTGGTGCAGTGCGCGCAGTGACAAACAGCCGCGAGATCTCCATCGACTTCTTCGCCTCTTGTGGATTCGTGGTTGAGCGTGAGGCGCCTAATGAACTAGGCATGCTTAAGCGTCAGCAAATGGTGAAAAAATTTACTGAAAATAATACGCTGGTGCTTCATCCTAAATGGTGTAAAGCACTTCAAGAAACTTGGTCAGAAACCATTCCTATTACTGAACACATGGGTATTAAGTTGTATCAGTACACGGGACGAACGCTGGAAACCAGAGCCTCATTAAACAAGAACATTAATATTCACGGCACTATGTTCGCGGGAAGTATTTTTTCATTGGCCACACTCACTGGCTGGGGACTCATATATCTGCAGCTTAAAGAGCGTGGTTTAAGTGGTGATATTGTATTGGGCGATGGAGATATTCATTATCATAAGCCAATTACCATGAAGCCAAGGGCCATATGCAATATTGAAACACTGTCTGGCAAGTTTGCACCGCTGCAAAAAAATAAAAAGACGCGTTTCGAACTCAGCGTGGCTATTCTCGATAACGATACGGCAGTGGCAGAATTCGAAGGGGTATTTTGGGTGCTTCCACCCGAGACATCTGATAAAGAATAAAGATAAGCAATAAATTCAAGACATAAAAAAAGCGCCCAGTAATAAAGTGAGGCGCTTTTTTTTGATACTGTTTTTTTTGATACTGTGTAGTGGAATTAACCTAAGATGTAGCCTTAGGCTGCAACCATTGCAGCTTGTAATTTCTTCATCGCATTCTTTTCAATTTGGCGAACGCGCTCTGCAGAAACTTCATATTTATTGGCTAAGTCTTGCAGCGTAATCTTATTGTCTGCCAACCAACGGGTTTCGATAATATCTTGGCTGCGTTCATCAAGGGTTTTAATCGCAGAATATAAACGCTTACTTGCCGCAGTATCCCAATCGTTGTTTATAACATCAGTTTCAACGTCAGCGGTTTTGTCTTCCAAAAATTGGACAGGCGCAAAATTACCGGTTTCATCCTCGTCTGCTGACAAGTCGAAAGCCTGATCCTGACTGCTCATGCGCGCTTCCATCTGCAGCACTTCCTTGGTACTTACACCAAGTTCGTTTGCCACAGTTTGCACCTCTGCGTGGGTAAACCAACCTAGACGCTTTTTCGCTTTGCGAAGGTTGAAGAAAAGTTTACGCTGAGCTTTTGTTGTCGCCACTTTCACGATGCGCCAATTTTTTAATACAAACTCATGTATTTCGGCTTTTATCCAATGAACGGCAAAAGAAACTAAGCGCACACCCACAGTCGGGTCGAATCGCTTAACCGCCTTCATTAGACCAATATTGCCTTCTTGAATGAGATCAGCTTGTGGTAAGCCATAACCTGAATAAGATTTTGCAATATGCACAACAAAGCGAAGGTGCGACATCACTAATTGACGCGCTGCCTCTAAATCTTCGTCCTCGCGAAGGCGTATGGCTAACTGACGCTCTTCGTCTGCAGTAAGCATATCAATGCGACTTACAGCCTGCATGTAGCCTTCGATGCTACCGCTGTGTGGCACTGATAACGCCATAGATTGCAAATTATTGCTCATTGTTCACCTCATTAATCACTGTTCCCCACTGCATATGAGTACACATGCAATAAGAACTGCGAGAGACCTAAATAAAAGAAAGAAGCCCAGATAATACGTTGGTATGGGGACGACCGCTACTATATCAAGACCAGTAGTTAGAAAAAAAGTTCAAACCCATGTCAACATACCATCAATTGCTAATGATAAAATAACTTTATCGACGTTTTCAACATATATGCGCTAAATTCAACGCCCGTTGAGGGCTTTAGCGCTTTTTAAAAAGTACTTATCAATATTTTATATTATTTTACCGCAATTTCATCCAAACCGTTCTCCTTTGGTCCCACCTAACTGCGGCCTAGCGATATGATTGGCTATACACGTCAAAAAATTAGAGATTGTAGAGTAAAACGTTGTACACATTTAAGCCAGCATGTAGTCTTATCGCTATATACTGCGTTATCTTATAATACCGTGTATTCGCTCAGCATACGTACACACAGTAAAAACGGCAGAAAAACAACGTTAGGGTATAGCCACCAAAATTAGAAAAACAAAAATCAACGCGCTCTACCGTTGCCGAGAAAGATTGCTCAAGGATAATTATGTTTGCATACGTCGCAAGACAGCCAATATTTAATGTAGATAGGGAAGTTTACGCCTATGAATTACTCTTTCGCGTTGGTGAAGAAAATTGCTTTCCAGATATTTCTCCCGATGAAGCAACCTCTAAAATACTCACATCTACACACCTTAGCCTTGGTATCGAAGAAATAACCGGCGACAAAAAAGCGTTTATTAATTTTCATCGCGATACGCTCATGTTCCGTTTCCCTACCTCGTTAGATGCGAACAAAGTCGTTATAGAGATTGTAGAAACGGTAAATGTAGATGATGCGCTTGTGGCCGCCTGCAAACACATCCGCGGTTTGGGTTACCCAATTGCCCTTGATGATTACGATATGCATGGTAAGTGGGAAGCGTTTATGCCCTTCACTAGCGTGGTTAAAATTGACATTACAGAGATAGCTCATGAGGAAATTCCCGCACTAGTAAAACGCTTCAAAGCGAATAAAATGAAGTTAGTGGCAGAAAAAATTGAAACCTACGAAGAGTTCCATAAGTTTAAGGAAATGGGGTTCGACTACTTTCAGGGCTACTTTCTTGCGCGCCCTGAAATAGTAAGGCATCGCAAATTAGGCCCAAACAACCTTACGATGTTGGAACTGCTAGCCTTAAGTAGCGAAGCTTCTCTTAACCTTGAAAGGGTCAAAACCATTATGGAAAGAGACCCTTCGTTAACGTATTTACTGTTGCGGTTCATTAACAACCCAATGGTTAATAAACGCCACACTATCAATTCGCTCAAGCACGCATTAAATTTTATGGGTGAAGTAGAAGTGAAGAAATTTCTCTCATTACTTGCCCTGGCGAACCTAAGTGATGGACAGCCCACAGAACTCATGCAGATGGCCTTAGTAAGAGCAAAGTTTTGCGAACTCGCGTATTTGGCCGTAAGTAAAGACAAAAACTCCCATACTGGTTTTTTAGCTGGATTGCTCTCGCTGCTCGACGCCATGATGGAGCAGCGCATTGAGGACTTAGTGAATAAGGTACCCATTGATAACGACGTGAAAGATGCGCTGTGTGGAAAACCCAACTTACTTAAGGAATGCCTGCAGCTGTCTCAGCATTTTGAAACGGCCAGATGGGCAGGCATTAAGCAATTTGCCGCCGAACACAAAGTTAATCAGGCCCTGCTTCATAGCTATTATAGTGAAGCTATCAAATGGGCTAAGCATATCCATAATGCCGCGCTTGATAAATCCTAGTGTGCTTGGCGCATACGCAGAGGCGCTAATTTGCGGTGTCAGTATTGTGTATAACCGGCCATTGTCATAATCTACTCGCAAACCTCGCAAACTAGGATTAACGTTTTAATGGTGGTTACTGTTTGAAAGGCTGCAGAGAGTGAAGAATTTATCATTTAGGTCGATAATACCTATTCAACAGACTAAAAATAATTAAAAGCTGTTATAAGCTAACAGTCACATAAGTCCATCAGCAAAAATATCATTTTGCATCTTGTCAGGGATAAAATATGTTCGCGTTTATAGCTCGTCAGCCAATTCTGGATAAAGAAAAAAGTGTATTTGCCTACGAGCTGATTTTCAGAGATGGTAAAGGTGGGGCCTATCCGGAGCATCAAGAAGAAAAATCCAAATTTATTGCCGATAACTTTCACCCTCTCGGACTCGATGATATTAGCGGTGAAAAAACATCATTTATTACGTTTTCAACCGACACCCTTGTGTCACGCTTTCCCACAAACTTAAACCCCGACTCTGTGGTTGTAGAACTCGCCAACCCGGCTGATACTAGCAGTGGCTTATATGAAGCGTGTCAGCACATCAAGCAAATGGGATTTAAGCTTGCCATCGACGATCCAATGATGATTGGTTCTGAACACGACATTTTTCCACTTATCGATATTGTTAAGGTAGACGTATCTAAAGCCCGTTTTGAAAACATTGAAAAACACATCCCTCGCTATCATGACGACAACAAAAAACTCGTTGCCGAGCAGGTAGACTCTCAAGATAGCTTTGCATCGTGTATCGACCTTGGGTTTGATTTCTTTCAAGGCTACTTTTTTTCTCAGCCGGAAGCGCGAATTTTAAAGCAGCTGCCAGCCTCTAAAATGAACATCGTGGATTTGATGGCTGAAAGTGGCAAAGTGAACTTTGACATTTCCCGTACCACACAAATTATAGAGCGTGATGCCACGTTAAGTTTTTTACTTCTTAAATTTATCAACAACCCAGCCATTAATAAACGCTATAAAATAACATCTCTGAAACACGCCCTAAATTATATGGGCGAGGTAGAAATTAAGAAATTTATAGCGCTGCTTAGCCTGACGAATATTGCCGACGATAAACCCCTTGAAATTATTCACATGTCGTTGGTAAGAGCGAAGTTCTTTGACTTATTGGCAGAGCGACGAGGCTTTAAAAATAACCCGCCTATCGCATTTTTGGTTGGGCTATTCTCACTGCTTGAAGGGCTGCTGGACCAATCGATGACCGATATCGTTAAGCAACTTCCGCTGTCTGACGATGTCAATAACGCTTTGTTAGGGAAAAATACAGAACTGAACAACTATTCATCTCTTGTTCGCGCCTTCGAAAGTGCGATTTGGATGACTGTGATAAAACAAGCCAAGTTGCTGGATATTGACCAGAAGCAGCTTCACATGTTGTACAACCAAGCCATTGTTTGGGGGAATGGCATTAGAAGCGCAATTTCATCGCATTTCCCAACTGCAAAAGCGCAAGGCTAGCATCTGAAATCAGGATAAGTAAGGACTTGCAGGATACTCCCTACTCTTCCTTACAAAATGGATACTGACACGCTGCGAACAGACTCATTTAGGCTCTATTTGACCCACGTGCCGCTGCACAGAAATAAGCGACCCCAGAAGACCAACTAGTACTGAAAGCCCCAGCATTGTGAGTAGAGCAGTGCCGGTAAGCCCGGTAATATTAAACTCTTTTTGGTACATCGCGGCAAAGGTCGTAATGCTGCTGTCCATCCACCATAAAATAATAATAACGGCGAACCACGCCATCAGCCCACCTAGAAGTCCATACCAAAACCCCGTGTATAAAAAGGGGCGATGAATGAAGGCATCTGTTGCCCCCACCAGCTTCATAACCACTATTTCATCGTACTTATTAAGAATATTAAGACGAATGGTGTTCCCTATGATCAACACAACCGCAACGAAGAGCAGTACGCCTATAAGCATTACCAAGTCACTCGCTATAGCAATAACGGCGTAAAGTCGTTCCAGCCATTCAATATCAAGCTTGCCAATATCAACTTCTCGTTGCTGCCTTAACTTATCAAGCAGTGCACGAGCGGCAATTGGTGATGCATGTTTATCGGTAGGAGTCACTAGCACCACATCGGGTAGAGGGTTTTTCTCTAAGTAGGCAATAGCATCGCCTAACCCCGATAAATGCTGAAACTCTTTTAGCGCATCATCGGCGGGAATATACACCACACTTTCAATTTCTTGCCATGTATTAAGCCGTGTCACCAACTGCTGAGAGCGATTGGCTCCTATATTTGGCGTAAGAAATAACGATATTTCGGAAGCTTGTTCCCAACCTGCGGTAATTTTCTCGGTATTTTTAACCATGATATACAGGGTACTTGGCAAGGTAATACTCAGCCCGAGCACGCCAATGGTCATGAGCGAAGCCACTGGCTGGCGCCAAAGCTCACCTAAACTAGATAATGCTTGCCTGATGTGACTCACAAAGAACATGATGAAAGCTTGCAGCACTGACACTTTCGAAGAAGACGCGCCTTTTGCTCGGCCTTTAAAAAGAATGCTCATCGCGGCTCTCCCTCGCGGTGGCTGCCGGCGAATTCACTATCTGTCAGCCCGTCAGTGATCATTTGGCCGTTTTTTAACGTTAACGTGCGGTAACGCATGCGAGCAATAAGGCCTAAATCATGGGTGGCGATGAGCACTGATACACCCGCCTGGTTAAAATCTTCAAACAAGCGAATAATTTCCATAGACAGTTTAGGATCTAAATTACCAGTAGGCTCATCGGCAAGCAGCAGAGGCGGTTTGTTCACCACGGCTCTGGCTATTCCTACGCGCTGCTGCTCACCGCCTGAGAGGGTAATAGGCAGACTTCGGCTTTTATCTCTCAGCCCTACCATCTCAAGCGCAGCATCAACCCGTTTACGAATTTCTTTGTGCGTGTAACCTTCTATGACTAGGGGCAACGCAACGTTATCAGCAACGGTTTTATCCATTAACAGCTGATGGCTTTGAAAAATCATACCGATATCGCGGCGGATAAATGCAATATCTCGCCGCGTTATATTATTCAGATCGTGGCCGTTAATTAAAACACGACCCACAGTAGGGCGCTCCATAATACTGATGAGTTTGAGCAAAGTACTTTTACCTGCGCCAGAATGACCAGTTAAAAACGCCATCTCGCCAGGTGCAATGTGAAAGTTCACCTTGCTTAACGCCCGCTGTCCACCGGGGTAGGTTTTGCTTACCTGCTCAAACTTTATCATCTTATAACCCTACAGCCTCAATCAACTAGCTTGCTGGTGTATCCAACTCGCTAAACAGGGCGTCGATAAACTCTTCGCCATCGAACTGCCGCAAGTCATCAATACTTTCGCCCACACCAATATAACGTATAGGAATACCGAACTGATCGGCAACTGAAAAGATAACGCCGCCTTTTGCAGTACCATCTAATTTAGTTAACGTTATACCGGTTAAGCCCACAGCTTCATTGAATAACTTGGCTTGGCTAATCGCGTTTTGCCCTGTTCCGGCATCAAGCGTCAACATAACCTCATGCGGCGCGTTAGGGTTAAGTTTTTTCATTACCCTAACTACTTTTTTGAGCTCTTCCATCAAATTGTCTTTGTTTTGCAATCGCCCGGCCGTATCGGCAATCAGAATGTCCGACCCGCGAGACTTAGCTGCTTCCAACGCATCGTATAGCACTGAGGCACTGTCTGCACCGGTGTGTTGGGCAATAACAGGGATATTGTTGCGCTCGCCCCATACTTGTAGCTGCTCGACAGCCGCCGCGCGAAATGTATCACCCGCTGCAAGCATGACTTTTTTACCTTGCTGCTGAAACTGCTTGGCCAACTTTCCGATTGTGGTGGTTTTACCTACGCCGTTAACCCCAACCATCAAAATAACAAATGGTCCCTCGTCTCCGTTGTGCTTCTGCATAACGTCACTAAGCGGCACATTCACATTCGCTAACATACCCGACATTTGCTGCTTTAGAATATCTAACAAAGCTTCAGCGTCTTTAAGATCTTTGCGAGACGCACTGTCAGTAAGGTGGTTAATAATTTTCTGCGTGGTATCCATACCTACATCGGCAACGAGTAACTGTGTCTCTAAATCTTCATACAACTCATCATCAATGGCTTTGCCTTTGAACAGGCTGACAATACCACTACCCAGGTTTTCTTTGGTGCGCGATAGGCTTTCTTTCAAACGAGCGAATAAGGATTTCTTTTCCTTGACTGGCGGCGCTTCCTTAGCTGGCGCAGCCGTTTCAGCGTTGGCGAGCTCGTCGTTAGTCGTCTCTTTCTCGGCGCTAACTTGCTTGTTTGCTTCAGCAGTGCTTTCTGTTAATGAAGCATCGCCTCTGCCACTAAAGGCTGTAGAATCAGAGACTAGAGCGTCAGTGTGTTGCGCTGCTTTTTCTTCTGCAAGCACCTCTGCTTCAACACTGGCCGTTGGAGCAGAATCTAATGGCGTTGCTGCTTCATCTACAGACTTTGAAGCAGGCATATCTACTTCAGCAGTTGAAAAGTCTAAAGGCTGTTTTTCTTCGCTTTCTAGGGCGTCAACAACCGTGTTGTGAATAGCTTGATTCCCGTCAGTGACAGAAGGCGTAATGTGAGAGGAAGACTCTTGCTCCTGTACATCTGCCGTTGTTTGCGTAGATAAAATCTGTGCAGGCTGTTCTTCTGCTTGTTCACTCTTGCTTTCAACAGGTTTTTCAGCCGACTGGTCCACTGGCACAGCACCATCAGCCGCCTCGACTTTTTTTGTCCCAGTGATTTCGGCTCCGGTTGTTTCGCCGTTAGATGTTTCGTCAATTGGGCTCGCTACTTCCTTCGCAGCCTGCTCTTGTGCTTGCTGCTCTTTTTGTTTCTCTGCTTTTTTGTTCTTGCTGAACCAGCCAAAGAGTTTCGACATTGTTAGGACAAATCCTTATAAATTCTGAACAAATTCGGCTACACTTGCCGCCTAATATATAAATGTATGATACCACTGTCAGTCACTATGAAGCGAGTTTCTCACCCCTCAAGGGGCATATCTTCTACAAAAAAACGTCAGCCTGCAAAAATCGACAAAAAAAAGAGAGGGCTGATCCGCATCATTAGCGGCCAATGGCGTGGAAAACGACTCCCTGTGCTCGATGCAGAGGGGTTACGACCCACAACTGATAGAAACAAAGAAACCTTGTTCAACTGGCTTATGGCCTACGTGGATGATGCCCAGTGTTTAGATGTTTTTGCGGGTTCAGGTGGTTTAGGTTTAGAAGCGCTATCTCGCTATGCCAAGCGATGTGATTTTATTGAGCTCGACCGACAAGCCAGTGAACAATTGAACAAGAATCTGCACACTCTCAATGTGGCTAACTCAGATATGGCGACGGTTCACCAAGGCGATGCATTAAAAGTACTCAAGCAGCTGACGGGAACGCAGTACGATATTGTATTTATCGACCCACCATTTTATCAAAATTTGGTAGCCCCCATTGTCAGCGAAATTGTGAACACTAACATTGTTACTGCTGGCAGTATGGTTTACATCGAGCACGAAACCGAGCTTGAATCATTGCCACTTCCTAGTCACTGGCATGTGGTGAAAGAGAAACGCACTGGCTCTTTGGTGTACATGCTTGTTGAAGTAGGCGAGAAAAGCCCGCCCCAACAAGAAGATGCCTAACTTAATTCAAGACCAATATTAGACATACCGGCTTCAAGGGCGAGGGCTCGCATTTCGTCAGCGGCTTTCGCTGGAGATTTGGCTTGCTCAATATAATCAAGCAGTTCATTTTGCACTTCCACTTCAAACGCCATCAACGGGTGACCTTTCACTGAGTCATCATCGGCTTCGCCAGTTGAAAGTAAATAAGCCTCAACACTGCCTTGAGAAAGCTTACTAATAACGACTGCCCCCTGAGGGTCGTCGCCAGCAACAAGATTCAGTAAGGAAGCAAGGCCAATAGCTGCATCAATTGCAGGATAAACGCCGTAGTTATCGTGAGTTTCTGTATCTGGCGTAGCAACTTCCACCTTTTCAAGCTGAACAGCGATATTGAATTTGCTCTTTGGCGACTTTAGCGTTTCCCATACCAGATTAAGGCAATTTCTAAGCGCGGGCGCATCACCAGATTCGGTAACCTCGCAAAATAAAGCGTAATTTGGCAGCATCCTCTCCAGCAGCGCTGCTGCAAACGCAATGGCCTTTTGACCTTCTAGCGCTCTTACTCGAGAAAATGTATTTAGTTTTTGCTTTGCCATTAAAGTGCTCCAGCGGCGTGGGTAAAGTATTTGGTAACGCCATCTAGCAACATCTGAATGGCAATCATAACTAGGATCATACCCATTAATCGCTCCATAGCAACTAAACCGCGCTCACCGAGTATTTTATGAAATATATTGGAAAACATGAGGATCACAGCGCTAATTGACCAAGATGCCGCAAGCGCAATAGACCAATCAGTCATTCGGTCTGGGGATTGATTCGCCAATAATATGAGTGCAGCTAGCGTTGATGGCCCTGCGATCATCGGAATTGCAAGGGGAACGAGAAACGGCTCTTCACCCACCGCAAGGCCACTTGGATTACCCGACGATGGAAAAATCATTTTCAGAGCAATGAGAAATAAAATAATACCACCAGCAATACTAACGGTTTCTTGTTCAACATTGAGGAAGTTAAGTACCGACTGGCCGCTGAATAAAAATAGAAACAAGATAACAAGCGCAAACAGCAACTCTCTTATCAATATAAATTGGCGCCGCTTGGGTTCTATCGACTTTAGTACCGACATAAAAACGGGTAGATTGCCCAACGGATCCATGATCAAAAAAAGCATAATCGCGGCGGACCAAGTATCCATCGTTCTTTATCTCCTGTTACTATGACGTATCAAAACGCGCAGTTCAACTGCTAGCATTGCTATTCGTCTGCAATGGTAAACTAACTTCACCAGCTTAAAAACACTTTACGTCTTCATATAGCTAAATTAGTTCCTCACGGGCGTATTGGTCTTAATTGACTATTTAGTTGAGCAGTCTGCATGCTGCATCGACAACGCGAATAATTAAAAAATCAGTAACTCAATGTGCAAGCATTTAAGTTTGAAAGGCACTTTTAATATTTTTCGTCTATATTATTTACTATTCTAATCTTGTGCGTTTTAACCTTACAAAAACGCATCAATAACGATTACAAAAATAAAATACGGAATTGAAACAATGAGTTTAATGACAGTAAATGAAGTTGCCGCTTTTTTGGGTGTCCAAGATGTAAGAGTAGAGCGTCTTGAGCGAGAGAGCCTGTTGGTAGCGAAAGAAAAGGATACTGATGGCAATCCGCTTTTTGATAGTGGTGATGTTGAACGCTATAAAAAGCTCGCTGAGCGTTTAGGCGGAATTTAATAAAGGAGGGAACTGGTTTCACAGTTCCCTCACTCGCTTTTCAAAATTTCAACTTTTTAAGTCACGCCTTTTAAGCGTGCACCTACGCGTGTATTCACTATCAGTGCACGCATTAATTTTTTATGCTTTAAAGTCGTGTAGCATTCTTGCAATAGTGCGAATGCCTTTCGCCGTTGCGCCAACAGGCATCTCAGACGTAGCGCCGCCGTGATAGGCAGCAGCTAGATCTAAATGCACCCAGCCTTTGGGTTTAACGAAGCGCGATAAAAACCCTGCGGCGTTTGACGCACCGCCACCACCACCGCCTTTCATTGGGCGGCTGTTTGCCGTGTCAGCAAACGCCGATGGGCAGCGCTCTGCATGAAATGGCTCTAGTGGTAATGGCCAAAAACGTTCGTTTTCTGCTTTCGCAGCATTGAGTATCTGCTCTTTTGCATTATCATCCATTGAGAAAACAGCATGATAATCAGAACCTAACGCTACCGTTGCAGCTCCGGTTAGTGTCGCGGCATCAATAATTAACGGCGCACCAGTGTCTGTGGCAGCCATTAGACCATCGGCTAGTACCAAACGACCTTCAGCATCGGTATTGACTACCTCTACCGTTACACCGTTTTTATACGTCAGTACATCGCCCAGCTTGTAGGCGTGGCCGCTTATTAGGTTCTCTGCGCAGCACAAAATCAGTTGAATGCGCTTTTCAATTCCTTGCGTAATGGCTAAACCAAGCGCTCCGGTAACTGTTGCAGCACCACCCATATCGCATTTCATATCAAGCATACCTTCACTTGATTTTATGCTGTAACCACCGCTATCAAAGGTAATCCCCTTACCCACTAACACAGCATCTACAGGTGCATCGGCATTGCCGGTAGGGTTATAGTCAAGCACAAGCATAGCTGGCGGACGCTCGCTTCCTCGACCCACATTGTATATGCCTACCCAACCTTCGTCTTTCAGCGCTTCACCCACCGTCATGGTGTAATCAACTTTGTTTTTACCTAGTGACTTAAGCCAATCAGCAGCACGCTGAGCTAAGGTTTCAGGGCTCAAATCTTCCGGTGTGTCATTGACAAGCTGTCGAGTAAATAACAAGGCAGCGTACTCTTGTTCTAGCGCTGCTCTATCGTTGCTATTCGCCCAAGAAATACTCGCAGGCTTTCTTGCTCGGGTAAAACTTAACGCGAATGCCCACTGCTGCTCTTTGCTCCAGTCGCCCGTTAGCGCAACACTTGGCAAGTTAAGTCCATCAAGTTTACGTGCAGCTTGTTGAATAGTGCGCTCATTGGCGCTGTCATCGGGCAAGTGAATTATGGCACCTGACTCTACGAAGGAAAGCTTAGCGTTATCTCCCCACGACGCATTAGCTGATTGAGTAGAAAGACTTACGGTAAATTCTGCCATTATGTTTTAATCCTTATATACTATTGTTCGCTTTGTTGTCCGTATCTGTCGCTAAGGCGAGTATCGAAAGCCTTAGCCAGTAATAGCTTGCAGTACGTAAAACAACATTTGTTCTCTCAATTAAGGAGAATCATGAATTTCTCATCACCGCTTATACGCGGCACACTCATTAAACGATACAAACGCTTTCTTGCCGACGTTGAACTAGAAGACGGTCAAGTCGTAACGGCCCATTGTCCAAATACAGGTGGCATGACAGGGTGCGCCGAACCAGGTTATACCGTCTTTTTGAGTGAGTCCAACAACCCCAAACGCAAACTTAAGTATACGTGGGAAGTGGCTAAAACCTTTAATGACCACTTTATAGGTATCAACACTCACAATGCTAATAAGTTGGTGGCAGAAGCACTGAATAACAAGGTCATTGAGGAATTTTCTGATATTTCAGACTGGAAAGCAGAAGTAACACCTCCAACCGCTAACAGCCGATTTGATTTTGCACTAACGAGAAACCGCGCCATTGAGTACATGGAAGTGAAATCGGTAACCTTAGCCGATGGCCATCAAGGTTACTTTCCAGACGCAGTGACGCAGCGTGGAGCGAAGCACTGTCTAGAATTGGCGCGATTGGCACATGAAGGTGTTAAAACCACCTTACTCTTTTGTGTACAGCATACGGCAATAACCTCTGTGCGTATTGCTGAACAGATTGATCCTCGTTATGCAGAAAGCGTAACAACTGCCGCTCGTGCAGGTGTCAATATCTTAGCAATGGCCTGCGCGATTAATGAACAAAAAATCGAAGTAAATCAATCACTCCCTATTATTTTGTAAAAAATAGGTTGATTTTTTTCATTTCGGCTTCATATTTGCGCCTTGTTTTGGCGGGTGAACGCACTAACGCGTTTGATGGGAGCCAAGCTGGCTAATCGTAAAAAGAGATACCAGCATAATAATTACATAGACACAATTGATTGCCTGAGGCTATCGAGTCTGATATAGATATCGGTCCAATCAGGATAAAATGGATGTCGTAGTGTAGGAGATGTGGCACATGCCAACAGGAAAAGAGACAAAATCCTTAGGACTATTAGCGCTGGCAGGTTTACAGCCTTATCAGCCGAAAGCAGACGAAGAGTACATGGGCGACCCCCAAATTGAACACTTTCGTCTTCTGCTTAGAGCATGGCGTAATCAGCTTCGCGAAGAAGTTGACCGTACTGTAACGCATATGAAGGACGAGGCAGCGAACTTTCCTGATCCCGTCGACCGTGCAGCGCAAGAAGAAGAGTTTAGCTTGGAGTTGCGTACCCGTGACCGTGAGCGCAAACTCATCAAGAAAATTGAAAAAACACTCAAGCGTATCGAAGAAGACGATTTTGGCTTCTGCGACCAGTGTGGTATTGAGATTGGTATTCGCCGTTTAGAAGCCCGTCCAACTGCCGACCTATGTATTGACTGTAAAACGATGGCTGAAATTAAAGAAAAACAGCTTCAGGGCTGATTTGTCATCACCGTCTTGTTACAGACGGTAGTGCAATCGCTTAGTTTGATGCTCGTTTTTACATTTAAGCCCATAATAACGTTTACGCTGATTTTAACACTCAAGTTAACGTGTTTTTTGGCAGCATCGTTTTTCAAAAAGCCTCATCATTTATTGATGAGGCTTTTTAGCATTTCTTACTTTCCTCCAAACAGACTCGCTTCTCAGCGCTACCACCTTCTGAGCTTTTTACCTTTGCCTTTCTATTTACCCGTCGAGCAAAGCACTTTTGCAAGGGCGTATAACAATGCCTAATATTTTTAACCAGCATTCAGAAAGCGACTTAGACTCTAATCCAAAATACACAGGCCGTTTTGCTCCCTCTCCTTCTGGTCAGCTTCACTTTGGCTCACTTGTCACTGCGCTAGCCAGTTACCTTGATGCAAAACATCATAATGGCAAATGGCTCGTGCGTATGGAAGATATCGACGAGCCCCGCTGTATTTCAGGCACTGATACCGCTATTTTACACACCTTGGAAGCCCACGGTTTGCAATGGGACGGTGAAGTCATGTATCAAAGCAAGCAGCATTCCCGTTACCAAGAGGTGGTGAACGCGCTACTACATCATCAGCAGGCGTACTACTGCAGCTGCACTCGCAGAATGATTAAGGCAATGGGCGGCACTTATAATGGTCACTGCAGAGATAAAGGTTTAACACCTTCCAACGGCCAACTTGCTATTCGGCTGAAACTGGATACTCCATTAGCGCCTTTCACTGATTTGATCATGGGCGAAGTGGGTGTACCTCATCAAAAATTGGCCGGCCACAGAGTAGAAGAAGCCCACCGGATAGAAGACATAACGATAAAGCGCAGAGACCAGCTGTTCTCCTATAACTTAGTGGTTGTGCTAGACGATGTGTTTCAGGGCGTGACCCACGTTATTCGGGGTTGTGATTTGATTGACGTAACGCCGCTTCATCGCTGCGTGCATCAATCGCTTGGCTATCAGCCATTGGAATACGGCCATATACCGGTGGCCGCGATAGCGCCAGGACGAAAGTTGAGCAAACAGAACCATGCCACTCCCATCGAGTGCACTACAGCACTAAAAAATTTAGTTAATGCTCTACACTTTTTGGGCTTTACAGAGGTTAAGCAACAAGATTTTAACTCGGTAGACTCGCTATTGTCCTTCGCTGTTTCTTTGTGGAATAGGAAAAAAGTAGTGAAAACACCCGAAATTATTGTTCCTCGGCATGAATCCACTTATTATAGCGTTCCTTAATATATTGCGGAGATACCATCATCATTCATCGTGTTTTCAAATCTGTTAAGCGTGCATTCTCAAAAGAGAGCTCGTCTGACAAAGCATTACAGCCAAGAGTAATGACTCGAGGTGAGCATGGTATTTCTCGCGAAGATATCAGTGCGAATGCGTTAAAAGTCATGTATCGCCTTAACGGAGCAGGCTTCGAGTCTTATTTAGTCGGAGGTTGTGTTCGCGACATTTTGATGGGATATGAACCAAAAGATTTTGATGTAGTTACCAATGCTACACCTGAGCAGATAAAAGGGCTGTTTAGAAACTGCCGGCTAATAGGCCGAAGGTTTCGCCTTGCCCACATTGTGTTTGGCCGAGAAATTATTGAGGTGGCTACATTCCGTGGCCATCATCAAGAGACAGATGAAAGCCAAGCAGTGCCAAAAAATAAGGCCACAGGCTCACAAGACGCGCAAGGACAGCTTGTTAGAGATAACGTGTTTGGCTCTATTGAAGAAGATGCAGAGCGCCGGGATTTCACATTTAATGCCATGTACTACAGCGTGGCTGATTTTACGGTGAAAGACTTTGCCAATGGCCTTGCTGCGATTGAAAAGCGTGAAGTGGCACTAATGGGCGACCCGGAAACTCGCTACCGCGAAGACCCTGTTCGTATGCTTCGCGCTGTTCGCTTTGCTGTTAAGCTGTCTATGCGCATTGAAACGTCAACGGCTGCGCCTATTAAAAGCTTGGCGAGCTTGCTTCAAAATATTCCTCCTGCACGTTTGTTTGAAGAAACACTAAAATTGTTTTTATCTGGCAAAGGTGAAGAAACGTTTTTAATGATGCGTGAATACGGTCTTATCGACCAACTATTCCCCCAATTAGCGCCGTTTTTGAAAGACGAAAACAGCAAAGAAATGCAGTTTGTACGTCATGTACTTGCCAATACCGATGAGAGAATTAACAACGAGCAACGGGTCACCCCCGCGTTCTTGTATGCCGCATTATTATGGTATCCCGTTGAAGAGCAGTCACAACGTCTGCAGTTGGAATCTGGATTAAACGCTCACGACGCTTTCAACATTGCCTCAAGTGAAGTCATTGCAAAGCAAACCCAGCGCATCATGATCCCCAAACGATTCTCCACTGTGATACGAGACATTTGGATCTTGCAGCAGCGCCTTCCTAAACGCTTCGGTCGTCGCGCTTTTCAGTTGCTTACTCACCCCAAATTTAGAGCTGGTTATGATTTCTTACTCGCACGAGGCCAAACTGAAGGCGGCGACCTATTAGAACTTGCACAGTGGTGGACACACTTCCAGCATGCTGAAAGTGGTAAGCAAAAAGGTATGCTTAACGCCCTTAAACGAGCTGATAGCGCAGGCAAGGGCGCACCGCGCAAACGAAAGCGCCGTCCGGTTAAGAGAGATTCTGATGCTTAAAGAGCATGTGTATATTGGTATAGGAAGTAATCTTGGCGATAGTGAGCAACAAACTACAGATGCCTTTGAGGCTATCGGTAGTCTTGAAGATACTCGCTTACTGAAGACGTCGTCTCTTTATGCCAGCAAGCCTATGGGCCCGCAAAATCAGCCCGATTACATTAATGCCGTATGTCTTATAGAAACCTCTCTTAAACCTCATAGCCTATTAAAGCAATTGCAACGCATAGAGCTTGAATGTGGTAGAGAGCGAAAAGGCGATAGATGGGGCCCGCGCACACTCGATTTAGATATTTTGCTTTACGGCAGTCAGCATATCGATACTGCGGACTTAATTATTCCACATTATGGAATGGCCGAAAGAGAATTTGTGATGGTGCCGCTATTTGAAATCGCCCCTACCATGGTGATGAAAGACGGAAAGCCCATCGCACACTGGGTGGCTAACTGTTCGCTAGACGGTCTAAGGCGCCTGCGCGCTTCCAATTAATGGCAAAATCCGTATAGTTCCCATCTTGATATAAACATCTGGACCTTGTTATGAAGAAAGTTACTGTTTCTGGCCTGCTCAAAAAGAAGCAAGCTGGTGAAAAGATTACCTCTTTAACCGCTTACGATGCCAGCTTTGCCAAAATGTTTGATGAACAGGGCATTGATGCGTTGTTAATTGGCGATTCACTGGGCATGGTCTTACAAGGCGAAGATGACACCCTACCGGTTACCGTAAACGATATTGCCTATCACACCAAGAGCGTTCGAAAAGGCACTCAACGTGCTTTTGTAATTGCTGACATGCCGTTTATGTCTTACGCCACAGCTGAGCAAACCTATGGCAATGCGGCAACGCTTATGGCTGCTGGCGCAAGCATGGTTAAAATGGAAGGCGGAAGCTGGCTGTGTGACACCATTGCAGGGCTTAACCTTCGAGGTGTACCTGTATGTGGCCATTTAGGCTTAACACCACAGTCTGTGCATGTGTTTGGTGGCTTTAAAGTACAAGGCCGCGGCGATGAACAAGCCCAAAAGCTTGTTGAAGAGGCTAAAGCCCTAGAGGCCGCTGGTATACAGCTACTGGTGCTTGAATGCGTTCCCTCATCACTAGGTAAATTAATAAGCGAGACGCTTAGCATACCTGTGATCGGTATTGGCGCTGGTAAAGATACCGATGGTCAAATTTTAGTTATGCACGATATGTTCGGCATTAGCGCTAACTACATGCCTAAGTTCTCTAAAAACTACCTCGTTGAGACTGGAGACATGCGTAAAGCCGTGGCGCAGTACATCAACGACGTTGAGTGTGGCAAATTTCCCTCTACTGAACATAGTTTCGAGTAGCACGCTACATTGATACCGTTTTGCGTATCATCCCCACATTATACAGCTTAAACAATGAGGTTTTTATGAAGGTGATTAGTGATATTGCATCGCTTCGCGAAGTAGTCAGCGATTGCAAACGCACAGGCCGCTCGGTTGGTTTTGTTCCTACTATGGGAAACCTTCACGATGGGCACCTTCAATTGGTGAAACGCGCTAAATCACATAACGATGTTGTTATTGTGAGTATCTTTGTTAACCCCATGCAGTTTGGCGAAAATGAAGACCTAGATGCCTATCCAAGAACCATAGAAGAGGACAAAGCCAAGCTGGTTAACGACGGCGTTGATGCCGTGTTTTTACCCAGCGTGAGCGATATGTATCCGTGCGGCCTGAAAGCACAAACCTATGTGGAAGTGCCGGGTATTTCTGATGTGCTTTGTGGCGCAAGCCGCCCCGGCCATTTTCGCGGTGTAGCCACCGTGGTAAGTAAGCTATTTAATATGGTGCAGCCTGACGATGCCTTTTTCGGTGAAAAGGATTTTCAGCAGCTTCAAGTTATTCGTACTATGGTGCGCGACCTTTCCATGTCGGTTAACGTGCACGGCGTACCTACCCAGCGCGAAGCATCCGGACTTGCCATGAGCTCTCGCAATGGTTATTTAAGCAGTGAGCAAAAAGCTACCGCTAGCTTTATCTACCAAGAGATGGCACGAGCAAAAACGCTTATTGAGCAAGGCGACACTCAGTTTGGCGAGATTGCCGATTCAATCGTGAGTAATCTTGAAGCTAAGGGTTTCAAAAACGATTACGTCAGCATTGTTAATGCTGATACGCTGCAACGCCCTGTCCCTGGCGATAAGCACCTTGTTATTGTGGTGGCGCTGTTTATGGGCACTACTCGATTGATTGATAATTTGCAGGTTGCTTTATAAAGGCAACCGTTAGCAGTTGCCCTTAAAGAGTCAGTGAGGATACATCAAAATGCGTGGCAGGCTTATTAGCCGTTAAATCATGGGTAAAGGCGCTGATAGAATTGCTGTTATCAGCACTAATTAAGCAATACTTTGCACGTCGTTGTTTTGCACAAATTCAATGAGCGATGCCCACGCTTTCGTTCCCTTCGCAATAATATGCTGCTCCGCTAAAATAGCGGCTAAATCGTTGTGGCTAGTCAATGGATTTGCCAGTACAACTCTAAAGACGGTAATGCACTGCGTAGGATAATCTGGCGCTTCAAGACGCGTTCGAGACACAAAGGACTTACCCGCTTCACGCTGTTGCTTTTGAACAGCAACTACTAACGCATCAATCTTCTGATTAATGGCTTTTCGCATGGCTGGGGAAGCCGTTTTAAGCGCTTGCTGAACTTCTACTGGGCAAACCCGATAAGTAAGCAGTGATAGCGTTGGACTAGTCGTTAATTCAAAATCTTGCGCCTTATTGATCATGCCCGCAAAATCATGGGCTTTATCAATACTGCTGTCTATCAATAGCTCGTAGCCTTTACGACCAAAAATATGCAGCGCCGAATAGACCATCATGGCCATACCGTTACGAGAACCCTCGAGGGTAGTGGCGCCTAAATCTTTTGAACCAGCACGCAATATGTACTGCGCGTGATGTCTAACCGCATTGGCATCTTCAGGGTTTTTAAATAACGCCATTCCAGCGCCCATTGGCACATACATTTGTTTATGGGCGTCTATTGTCACCGAGTCTGCACGCTCAATGCCTTTTAAACGGTCGCGATAGCGAGGCGAAAATAACGTAGCCCCACCCCATGCTGCATCAACATGGAACCAGCAGCCCAGTTCTTTAGCAACATCGGCTAATTCATCAAGAGGGTCAACATGCCCTGTCTCGGTGGTACCGCCAACACCAACAATGGCGAGCAATTTATTGCCTTCTTCTTGATATCGCTTACCAGCGCGTAAGGCTTTTTCAGGGTCTAGGGTTTGTTGAGGCGCAGGTAAGGTTATAAGCTGCTCTCGGCCAATTCCCAATACATCGACTGCCTTAGACAATGAATAGTGCCCGCGCTTACTGCACATAATGCCCATATTGTTGATGTTGTGAAAACGGTATGCTGCCGCTAATCCCGCTTTAGCAACGCCTGCAAAACCTTTTTGCGGGCCTAACAACTTGTTTCTTGCTACCCATAATGCCGTGATATTAGCGATGGTTCCGCCAGAGCAAAATGCGCCTAGTGAGTGCGCCGCACTGTGAAGGTGTGCGTCGTAAAAGGGTTCGGGCTGGTCGTATACCAAGTTGTGCATCATGCCTATCACTTGGCGCTCAAGGGGAGTAAATGCTTTAGAGGTCTCTATTTTAACCAAATTTTGGTTGAGTCCCACCATAAGCTTTGAAAGTGGCAGGTGAAAATAGGGCAACGCAGATGTCATATGCCCGATAAACGTGGGTGAATAGGTATTCACAGAGTGCGCAACAAGTTTGTCGAGCAAGCTTTCAGCGTGAGTCGATACAAACTCCGGAGACTCTGGTACTTTAGAATCTGAAAAGTCTTTTTCTACTTCTTCCAACGAGGTCTTTTTCGTCACAACGTGTTGAGACAAAAAGTCCAAAATATTGTCTGATAAATGCTGCTCAATTTGAGCCAGCTTTGAGTCTTTGTGTTCAGGTTTAGTAAACACCCGATACAAGTGCTCTAAACTAACTTGCGCTTCACCCACTAAACACACCCCTTACATCAAACCTATACGTTATTGTTTCGCTTCTGACGAATTTTGCATAAAACGAAAGTCATAGGTGGTGTTATAAGATACCGACCTAACTCTTTTTATTTGAGCACTGCTGCCTGCTTTCTTTACCGAGTACTTCACGCCAAGCGCCGACTACTTTGTGTCGAACATGTCGTATCGAATACTTCGTTTCAAATACTTCGTATCGAATACACAGTTGTTTGAGCAGCGCATTCGCTTTGGCCAATCGCTTTGGCCAATCGCTTTGGCATAGTCTAATGGTTGCCAACCCTGAAAGCTTTTATGTGACTTTCAGATTACACCCACATTATTTTCAAAGGGGACGCACTTTACATCAGATTACAATTTTCGCCAAGTGGTTACCAGCGGCATTTAAGAGTAAACCTCGCCCATCAGGTCACCATCGTCCTCAAAGTCGACGCATATGTCAGATTTACTGCTATATTTTAATTATGAATGAATACGAAAAAGCGAGGTAACTTGTTTATGCCAATACGTGAAATATCAGAAGATTTTTCAATCGACGACATTGTTCCGTATTTTCAGCCTATCGTAGACTTAGAAAGTCAGGGCGTATGGCGATACGAGTGTCTTGCCCGTTTAATAACCCAAAACGACAAAACGTTTTTACCTAGCGAGTTTCTCTATTTGATAGAACGGGAACAACATGTGAAAACCTTAGCCGCCAGTATGTTCTTGCAAAGCGCCAGTTATTTCCACAATGTGAATATTCCGTGGAACATCAATATTTCTGCCAACGACTTGAATAACGACGGGCTTATCAACTCTCTCATTGCGCAACTTGCCGACTATCCCAACCCTGAAAGAGCGAGCATTGAAGTAAGTGCAGCTACAGCGCTGGCCAATCAGGCGCAGCTTCGGTCGTTTATTGATAAAGGAATGCACACAGGATTAGGCGTATTTATTGATAATGTGGGCTCTTGTCCGGGGAATATTCGGGCTTTAATGAACCTACCAGTACGAGGAATAAAAATTGCGGGCGGACTGATTAAACATTATCAGCAACAAGACGCAGTGAAAGAATACGTCGACTATGTGCTGGCCTTGTGTGAACACCAGCACATTGCAGTTATTGCAGAACACATTGAAAACGAACAGCTGTTAAACGATGTTAAACGCCTTCCCATTAAATATGCACAAGGCTATGTGTTTAGCCCGCCCGTTGCCGACGTGCAGCACAATATTCAAGCAAGTCTTCAGCAGCATTAGTTAGTTTGACATTCGCGCTAGCAAGAATAGCCAGCGCGGTAGCTAGCATATGTAACTCGCTAGCTTTCTTCGCTTCGACAATTGAGCTTCCAGCACGTTTGCCCGCTGCCGCTGTACTTGCGTTCAAAGGGCGTCATAGCAACTGCTCCTTTTACCTCACTGAGGTCACTAATGGTGCCGTAATGCTTCGCCGCTTGAGCAAATTCCATAAGATAAATTAACCAGTTGCTGCGCACTTCAATGTTGGTGGTAATGGCCATTAAATCTACCATTGCCGCACTACCGTGCCATCGTTTTTGTACCTGGGTCTTCTTTGGGTAAGGGTTGGGATACAAGAGGTAATGCTTTACCACCTGCCAATTAGACTGACGAACTAACCGCCAAAAATCGTTTACATCGGCGCGAATAACACAGTAATTATCTTGTTCAATTTGATAATGGCTGTGTTTTTCGACTCGCTGGGCCGACTTATCTACGCCAATCACCCGCGCCTCAGGGTGGGCCTTAGCGATAGTTGCCGTGCTTTCCCCCACACCGCAGCAAGAGTCTAAAATAACAGGGCCAGTAAACCCGCCGAGCCACAAAGACACCTCATCGAAGGCCGCTTGGGTATGCTCGCCAATCGGACGCTTGTTAACCGAAGACTGATACTTTAAAACCAATTCATCCAGCTTGTCGTGCACACCCACTTGATTTGTCGTAATAGACCGAGAGTTGCCGTCTGACATTAACTACGAATTCCTTTACCGGTTTTCAATAAGTAGTAAGCAACGCTAAATAACAACACGTTGAACCCCACCAGCAAGCTGAGCGCCAGGGTGATGTTTACGTCAGATACCCCTAAGAAACCATAGCGGAATCCATTTACCATATACACAACCGGGTTAGCTTTACTTACCCATTGCCAAAACTCAGGCAGCAGCGAAAGAGAATAAAATACGCCGCCTAAATAGGTTAATGGAGTAAGCACAAACGTAGGGACAACGCTGATGTCGTCAAAGGTCTTTGCGAAAACCGCATTAATAAGGCCCGCCGTTGCGAATAAGGTAGAGGTAAGTAGTACAGTAAGAGCGATAATGCCTAAGCTATAAATTTTTACATCAACAAAAAATAACGATACTAGGGTAACCATAATGCCAATTAAAATAGCTCGGGCTACGCCGCCCCCTACATAGCCTAGAATGATAACTGACGTTGGTACAGGCGATACTAATAGCTCTTCAATGTTGCGCTGAAATTTAGCGCTAAAAAACGAAGAAGACACATTGGAATAGGAGCTTGTGATCACTGACATCATGATTAAGCCTGGCACAATAAACTCCATGTAGCTAAATCCACCCATTTGACCTATACGGTTACCGATAAGGCTACCAAAGATGACAAAGTACAGGCTCATAGTGATGGCAGGTGGAACAAGGGTTTGCACCCAAATACGCAAAAATCGGGTACACTCTTTAATCCAGATGGTGGTTAGCGCAACGTAGTTTTGTTTTACCCAACTAATTTTTTTCTCTTCACTCATGTGTGTTGTTTCATTACTCATTACTTCACTCCGCCTGCTTCGCTGACTCGACTAAGCGAACAAACAATTCTTCTAACCGATTTGATTTATTGCGCATACTCATCACTTGAACGCCCTGCTCACTCAACTGGGTAAATACCGGGTTAAGACCTTCGGCCTTCTCTACATCCACCTCTAGCGTATGGTTGTCTCCCCATCGGTGGTCAACACCATGTAATGTGAGTGCGTCCATATTTGTTTGCTCTTGCAGCTGCACATCGAGAACAAAAGTTTCCACGTTCAGCTTCGACAGTAATGCTTTCATGCTCGTATTCTCAACAATGGTGCCTTTGTTGATGATAGCGATATTCCGACATAGCATTTCGGCTTCTTCAAGATAATGCGTGGTAAGAATAATGGTAATGCCTGCGCGATTGATTTCCTCGAGGAACAGCCACATTGCCCGGCGAATCTCAATATCCACACCGGCCGTAGGCTCATCAAGAATTAATAACTTTGGCTCGTGCATTAGCGCTCTTGCAATCATTAACCTGCGCTTCATGCCACCAGAGAGTTCACGAGCTCGAGCGTCTCGCTTTTCCCACAGATCGAGCTTAGCGAGATATTTCTTCGCTCGCTCTTTGGCAATACTGCGCGGTACACCGTAGTAGCCCGCTTGATTGAGTACTATTTGAAGCACGGTTTCAAACTGATTGAAATTGAATTCCTGAGGTACTAAACCAATGCATGCTTTGGCTTGTTCTTTTTGTGTTGTGAGGTCATAACCAAATACCGACACCGTTCCACCGGTTTGATTAACCAGTGAACTAATAATACCAATAGTGGTGGATTTGCCGGCTCCGTTAGGCCCAAGCAATGCAAAAAAATCGCCCTCTTGCACGCTAAGGTCTACACCTTTTAGCGCCTTCACGCCACCTTTGTAGGTTTTTGTTAACCCTTTAATGTCCAACGCTTTCATGAAATACCCATGTTGTGAGTGTTACAGCTAACCCGCTAAGGAGAGATTGAGTTGTGCGGTAGGTGCGTAGTGCACTTTTACACGCTTTGAACTTGTGTGCGTAGTGTACCGCAATCTTATATAAATATTTAACTCGTGCACGACTTAGCTCTATTTTTTTGCGTTTATTCACTGGAGAAGCTGACCTTGTGACCTCGTAGAGTAAGTCTCAAATTATAAATCGAGATAATGAGTTAAAACGCCAAAGCAAGCAGCGAGCAGTGCCAAGACAGCACCACGGCAACCTGTGAAGCCGCTGACGATAAAGCCATTGAGCTTATTCGTATTCACGGCGTTCAACAGTCTATTTATCGTTACGCCAAATCTGGCGATCCTCGACGTGTTGCCGATTTAGTCGATACCCCGCAAACTATCAGTGTTCTTACTCAAGACCAAATTCAGGAAAGTGGTAAAACTGACCTGGCAGATATCCTCTCTGCCCAGGCTGGTGTAACACTCGGTACTGGCGAAAATGGTAATGCCTTTGGCGATCGCTACATTATTCGCGGTCATGAAGCGCGAAGCGACGTGTTTGTTGATGGATTGCGCGACCCAGGTATGACAACTCGCGAAAGCTTTGCTACTGAGCGTGTTGAAATAACAAAAGGTCCAAGCTCGACCTTTGCAGGCCGCGGTTCATCTGGCGGTGCAGTAAACTCAATTACTAAAAAAGCGTCTACCAGCTATAATTTTGGTCGCGTAGATGCCGCGATTGGCACCGATGAGCACGTACGCTTCACTACTGATTTGAATAAAACACTGAGCGAAGATAGCGCCATTCGACTAAACGCCCTGACCTCTTCAGAAGACATGCCTGGTCGTGAAGGAATCGAACGCAGCAGAGACGGCGTGCAGCTTTCTTATGTTAATCAACCTACCGACCGTTTGTCGTTTACCGGTGATATTTACTATTTAAACGCAGAAGATGAGCCTGACTTAGGCAGCTATTTCGACCGTGATGCCGGTGAACCGCTAAGCGATATTCCGGTTTATGCACAAGACGAAGACTTCATGAATCCTGAAGTAAAAACCTTCACGCTGCGCACCGAATACGATATCAGCGATAACGTTCGTTTTTACAACGCCACCCGCTTTGGTAAAACAGAGAACGAGTACGTTACTACAGGTTTAAGTGGCTCTACTCGCGCAGACACAGACCCGACAGCGCCTAGCGAATCTACACTCACCTTAAGTAATCATCAGGGCTGGCAAGATGTTGATTATGTCACTACACAGTTCAACTTATTTTGGGATACCTCATTGGCCGGTGCAGAGCATCGTTTTGTATTCGGTTTTGAGTACACTGATGAGTCGGTAGACAATGGTGTTTTTGCCGTTGATTATGCTAACGACACTAATTGCTTAACTGATGGACGACGTGGTGTGTCAGACAGCTTTTGTATTACCGATGCCAATGGCAATATAGCCGATGACATCAACAGTATTATGGGTAAAGAAATCACCCGCGGCGATGCAGATGCCCTGTTTGATATTGAAACCTATTCCCTTTACGCCATGGATACTTTTGAACTCACCGATGCGCTTAACGTGTTCTTTGGCGTTCGCTTAGATAGCTACGACTATACCAACGAGACGTCTACTGAATTTTTCGAGTTTTCAGACGAGCTTTATAATGGCCACTTTGGGCTAGTATATGAAGTATCGGAAAATGGTAATGTTTATGCCTCTTACAGTACCGCAACTAATATCAATGGCGGTGAATCAGACTTAGGCGCAAACTGCGGCTACGGCGGTCTATGCGGCACACCAGAACAAGCTGCGCAAGCTGACCCAGAACAAGTTGAGAATATTGAGCTAGGAATAAAGTGGTTATTGTTTGATGAAAAGCTAAGTGCCAATGCTGCCGTTTTCCGTATTACTAAAAGTGATGTACATGAAAGCGTTGGAGATGCTTACACGACGCTAGGCTCTCTTAATACTGGTGAGAACAGAGTTGACGGGGTGGAGTTTGGAGTTAGTGGCGACATTACTGATAAGCTGAGCATGCAGGCTTCAGCAGCAATAATGGATTCAGAAGTACTCGCGTCATATGATTCTGATAATATCGGCCTTGCGCTGAGTAACTTTGCCGATAAGAGTGTTTACATTCAGATGCGCTATCAGCCAAATGAAAAGTTCGCGTTTGGCGGTGACTACAGCTACCAGTCTGAGATGTATGGTGGTCAGCCTGATAGCTAGACATTGCAGCCTCGTAAGTGCTAGTGCAGCTAGCATTTTAACCTTAGCGCTTGCTTTTCGCCTTTTCAAGAGAAGCATCTGGCACATTTTTAATCATCATAGTTTCTTTTCTGCGCGTCATCATTTTTGCTAAGCGGCGCATACTGACGGTTTTATCCTTTTCATCAACAATGTCCACTCCCAGTAAACGTTCTAGCAAATCTTCAAGGGTAATAACCCCTTCTAAACCGCCATATTCGTCAACCACCAGCAGCATATGCACGTGCTTATCGATGAAGTGCTCAAACGTCACCGATAAGGGCATAATATTTAAAATGGTAATTAAATTCTTAGCGTATTCAGACAGGGGTTTATCAGTGTTGCCGCGGGCTTGAGCAACTAGCAAGTCTGAACGCATCACGTAGCCAGTAATGTTTTCAGAATCATTGTCCTCATAAACAGGAATACGCGAGAACTCGATATTAGAATGCTTGTGGAAAAAGGCCTCTACCGTCATCGATTCAGAAACAGAAAATAACGCCGTTCTATGGGTTATTGCGTCTTTCACCTTAAGCTCGTGAAGGCTAAGCAGACTTTGTAAAAACGAGGCTTCGTGGTTAGCAAGTTGCCCTTCCTGCCCTGATAGCTCAGCCATAGCGTGAAGCTCGCTACGACTTAACCCTCTTAACGGGCTGTCTTCTTTAAATCCGCGGGTGAGCAATTCAGACATTTTTACAAAGGGCATTAAAATAAGGGCGAGGTATTTTAAAAAGTACGCCGTAGCGGGGGCGAGTGCTCGCCAGTAGGTTGCTCCCACGGTCTTTGGAATGATTTCAGAAAACACGAGAATGAGTAAGGTTAATACGGCAGAAATTATACCTATATACGCCTCGCCAAATACAGATGCAGCTTGCGCTCCGGCACCGGCAGCTCCCATAGTATGGGCAATCGTATTAAGCGTAAGAATTGCAGACAACGGCGTATTGATATTGTCGGTCTGTTTACGCAGCAGCCTTCCACTTGGCGCATTTTCTTTTTCCAGTACGGAGATATAAGCAGAAGACACACTCAAGATCACCGCTTCTGCAATTGAACACAGAAACGAAAAGCCAAGTGAAATAAACACGTACACAATAAGTAAAAGCATGTAGGGTTTCCATAAGGACTAGATAAAGCTGCGAGTGATTATTGTTATATCGCAGCATTATATTATGAGGAACATCGCAGGCGTTACAAGCGCACTGATAGATTATTTGTATTTAATGACAGCATGATGATGGCGTTTGCGTGTGGCGATACTGCATAAGTTTATTGATGCCAATACGCAGCATCAAAGCACCGAGTATGATAGCGCTTAACGCATAAGCGACTTGAACTTCACCGCCGTGCTCATGAAGCGCTGATTGGGTTTGAATTAACCCTTGAAGCGACATAGCCGACACAAGGTAGTTAAGCAAATAGCCAAATGCAATACTTGCCGTCACCACGCTAAACAAATACAGCGCAAGGGTCTTCAACCCCATTTCTTGCTTAATCATACCCATAGTTGATATGTTCGTTGCAGGCCCTGCCATAAGAAACACCAGTATAGCACCAGGCGATAACCCTGCCGCCAAGAAACCAACGGCTAAGGGCGTTGAGGCCGTTGCGCAGATATACATCGGAATACCAATAAATGCCATTACCAACATAGCAACAAGGCCGTCACCCCATTGCGTTAAAAAGTCGGTGGGCACCCACGTTTTAATTGCAGCAGCCAACGCTAAACCTATCAATAACCACACCACTATATCTTCAAGCAGTTTTCCGCTGGCATAACGAGCCACGCGGGCAGCAGACCCTGCGGCATTTGAGAAACTTGAAAATGCGTTTAAAGAGCGGTCAGTGTGCCCGGCACCGCTACTATTGGCATTCGTACTATGATTACCGCTCTCTTTCTGTGAACTATTACAGCATGACGAGGGCTGGGCGACTTCAGCATTAGTACTGCAGCATGATGCACTCTCCACTGGCTTTATTGATTCGCTTTCACAACACGAACTCACGGGTTCGGCTGTTTCATGCGTATTGTCATGCACATTGGTGTCTGAGTCGCCGAACACTTTAACCATAATACCAGCGTAAATGGCACTGGCCACTGCAGCTATTGGTCTGATGATGGCGAATAATGGGCCAAGTAACGCATAAGAAACCGATACACTATCTACCCCGGTTTCAGGCGTGGAAACAAGAAATGAAATAGTTGAGGACTTTGAGGCACCGCTGCGCCTAAGGCCCAACGCCGCGGGGATAACGCCGCAAGAGCATAAAGGCAATGGTGCACCAATGACTGCAGCCTTACTAATTGACCCTATCGAGTTACTTCCCATGTGACGCTCGAGAAAAGACACTGGCACCAATTCATGCATCACCCCGGCCACAAACAGACCCAAGAGTAACCATGGCGCAGATTCCATGAATAGCGCTAAAAAATTTTGGCCGAGCAGAATGATGTCTGACATGCTTCCTCAAATAGGGCGAAATAAATCGTTAAAAACACAAAGTGATGATTCACAGTATATCCGTTAAGTGTAACAGAAAACGGCCTATTCATAAATGAGCGCGGGCAATTCGCGTTGTTAGGGAAAGTTAACGGAGGGCATAAAAATAAAAAAGGCCTACACAGGTGTGTAGGCCAAATGTTGACTTGCTCTACCCGATGTACTTCGCTAGAAGCAAAAGCGTGAGGTCAACCATGAACACGTAACGGGAGTTACTGTGTGTCGCGCTTACTGTCTTTCTTAAGCTTTGAAACCACTGAAAACGCTTCTAACATGACCAATACAGAAACAATCAGCACTACCGCGTCAAGAAACACCAATAGATAATTCTCTGCCAGGTAATACTCTTTTAATTTAATAAGCCCGGCAAAAAAGGCCATAATCAACACGAATACCATAGGAATAAGTGTGTACTTCGCTGGCCTGCCAAGCTTGATAAGCATGACCGATATGACTAACAGTGTAAGACTGGCCAGTATTTGATTTGTTGAACCGAATAGCGGCCATATGATCATTCCGCCACTGCCAGAGGCCCCACCTGCACCAAAGGCGAGCAATAAACAACACCCCACCGCAAGCAATGTAGCTACGACACCGTTTTTCAGTGCGTCAACTGAGTAAATGTCACCCCACTCTTGAATAATATAACGCTGAAGTCGCACGCCTGAATCCATCGTGGTACCTGCAAAAAGCACAACCATAACGGCTAAAATAGTGGATGAGAAGTCAACGGGTAAGCCCCATCCTTGCTGAATTAAATTAGCTCCCCCGGTGATAAACGCACCTACACTACCCGCACCTAAATGACTGTACACTTCGTGCCATTCTTCAGGAGACGCAGCAAATGCAACGCCGCTTACTGCGACTATAGTAATAAGAGCCAGTGAACCCTCGCCTACCGCACCCAAATAACCGACAAAACGTGCGTCAGTTTCTTTATCAAGCTGCTTAGAACTCGTCCCTGACGCGACAATACCGTGGAAACCCGACACGGCTCCGCAGGCAATGGTGACAAAAAGAAGAGGAATGAGGCTGGGGGTGTCGACGGCGGTTTGCATATTAAACGCCGGCGCAGTGATATCAGGCATAGCGAAAAATACAGCGCCATAGAGTAAAAACAGCCCCACTAATAACTGCATGCCGTTAATAAAGTCCCGTGGTTGAAGCAGCATCCAGACCGGTAACAGTGAGGCAATAGCTGCATATATAAATAGAATGACTATCCAGTTGGCCTTATCTGCTAAACCAAACATAGTCTCCGGTAAGCTTATTGGAATATAGCTTCCCGCATACACTGAGGCATAAAGTACGACAATACCCACCAGACACAGCGGTATTAGCGCAAAATTACGTTTTAAAAGCTGCCCAATAATCAAAGCAACCGCTATTGCCATCCATGCAGGAAAAACAGCCGTAGGCTGGGACACAAAGGAATTTGCAATCACCACACCAAACACCGCATTCACCATGAGAAGAACGAGGAAAATAACAATCATAAACAACGAGCGAGAGCGCTTACCGATAACGCTTTCAGACAATGCTCCCATTGACTTCCCTTTATGTCGACCACTGGCCCACAATGCTCCCATGTCGTGAACACCTGCAAAAAGGATTGTACCAAACACTACCCAAAGCACTGCGGGTACCCATCCCCAGTACACCGCAATGGCAGGCCCTACAATAGGAGCCGCGCCAGCAACTGACGTAAAGTGGTGTCCCCAAAGAACAACTTTATTGGTAGGAACGAAATCTTTTCCGTCTTGCTCGGTGTGAGCGGGGGTGACAAAATTATCATCTAACTTGAAAATGCGGTTTGCGATAAATTTTGAATACACAAACCATCCGAAAAGCATTCCGATGATCCCAAGTATTACGATAGCTATGGACTGCATATAGTTTTCTCACTGTCGTTTTTGTTGTCATTTTTATGTAAAACCTGACAACACGTAATTAAAGCATTTTTTACACGCAAAGCGAGGCGATGTTAGACCAAAGTCTATCTTTCTTAAAGCTGATTCCGACAAGTCATACCAATGGACTAACAATAGGATCAATTCAAGATAGGGCTTAGCCCTGTAAACTCCAGTTGCATAGAATTTGTAACAGGCTCCTCAATTCGTCTTTATTTACGTGTAATTGACAGTCTAACACTTTAAAAAAGAATCATTCTCGTTTATAAAGCGTCTCATTAATCAAATTTCACACATAAAGTAAATAAAATGGCATCTCCAAAACTTCACATGGCGTTTCGTAAGTACCACCGATGGTTGGGCTTCTTTTTATCTGGGATCATGGCAATTTATGCATTGAGCGGTGTCTTGCTCATTTTCAGGCCCACTGACTTTTTAAAGTATGAGCAGGTGCAAACTCGACAGCTCAGTGCAAACCTATCGGCAGAAGATGTAAGTTCTGCTATTAAAGTAAAAGGCTTAAAAGTTATTAGTGAAGACAACGACACTATCACGCTTAATGTAGGTGAATACGATAAGGCATCTGGCACAGCCACACTAACAAAAAAAGACTACCCTATTGTGTTAGCTAAAATGGTAAAGCTGCACAAGGCGACGAACAACAGTCCTTTGTTCTACTTAAACATCGCGTTTGGCGTAAGCTTGCTATTCTTTGTGGTGTCGGCGTTTTTAATGTTTATGCCAAAGTTACCCATGTACAAAAACGGGCTTAAAATTGCGGGAATAGGCGCTGCGGTAGCAGTATTAACGGTAATTTTTGGTTCTTAAATGTTAGACACCATTGGGTAAAAATAGACTACAGGGACCTAGAATAGATATTTTTTGGACCTAGCAACGATATTGATAAAAAGGGCGCCTCAGCATGACTAAGGCGCCCTTTCATTTAATATTGGCTCGCCCTAAATAGCGTTTAAGAAAAACTGCTTTATCTCTTTGTATACTGTCACCGATTCCGGCGTATTGTGCGCCACTAAATAGTCAGCATGAGAGAGCCCTTCAAACACCTCTAGCTGAGTGTGAATACCGCACTCTCTTAATTTGCGATTCACTCGCACCGTGTCACTTAAAAATAAATCCCGTGTTCCTGTCACCAATATTGTGGGTGGCAGATCAGTAAAATCACCATACACAGGAGAAACGCTAGGTTCTGTGAGCGAATGTTTGCCTGCGTACAGCATAGCCGCAGCCTTAAGCAGCCCTTGGTAACTCATGAGTATTCTATCGACGCCCTCATTGATAACTAACGAATCACTGGCATTAGATAAGTCGGCCCAAGGCGTACCTGTATAAGCTGCTATTGGTAGCTCAATATTTTGCTTCTTAAGCTTTTGCAGTAGTGACAGTGCTAGCCCACCGCCTGCTGATGTGCCTCCAACAAAAATATTGTTAGCACCATAGCTATCCTTCAAATGGCAATAAGCAGTAAAAGCGTCATCTAATGCTTGAGGAAACGGCGAAGAGGGTGGCATGCGGTAATCAACGCAGTACACCACAATACCCAACCTACTGGCAATTAAAACGCCCTCCTCAATGCTTGGAAGGCCTGCAAAAAAGACATAGGCTCCACCGTGGAAGTCGATATATACCTTACCTTCAAAAGCCGGATTGATATGAGTAGGCGTCACTTTACGAATGTTCACTCCAGAAACATGTATTAACTCAACAGCAACGTTAAACTGCTTGCGCATCGCTTTTACTTTCTTCTTTTGCTGGGTGTTGCCCAAGTGTATCTGCTCAAGCCATTGCGCTTTGGTAGACGGCGAATTAGCTTTAACGGCATTTAAGGAAGGTGAAGGAAACTGCGACATTGCCTGTTTCATTTCATCACTTAGGCCTGCAGGAGTATTCATGATGCGGCTAATGACGTGAGATGAACTATTCGTATTATCAGGCATGCCCTTTATTTCCAGTAATTGAAACACGTTTTGCAATAGATGGAGACTTACGCCTCAAATAGAGAACCCAAGACAGGTAAATTCTATCAATGAGAACTTTGCAGCTGACTATTTGCTCACAAACACTTAAAAAACGTAATCTAACAAGAATAGTGTTTTACAAAATACTCTACCGAAGGGTACAGACTACCCCCTTTTTGTAAAGCATCATTGGTTCAACATCAGCGAATAAATATGAGTTCATAAGCACTTTCTAATAAACATGCTCTACTTAAGAGAGCCAGTGCAGTATTATTTATCAAGCACTTGAGTTATAACTATCTTCGAAAAACCAATAACAAACAACGTTGCCATTTATTGCTTATCGACAGACATACATTGCGACTAATGACGACTAATAAGGAAATTGACATGAAATCACGTACTTTTCGCAAACTGGCTGCAGGAATTGGGCTTGCGTTACTATCTACCACCGCGCTCAGTGTTGAAAATGCCAGTAATGGCAACGATGGCACTTCTATTTGGGAAGTAACAAAAAACGGTGATGCCGTCTATATTGGTGGCACTATTCACATTCTCCCCGAATCAGAGTTTCCATTACCCGCACAATTTACTGACATTTATCAGCAAAGCGATACCGTGGTTTTTGAAGCCGAGCTACCGGAGCCAACTGACGTAGCCGCGCAGCAACAGATGATGATGGCGCTATCCTACCAAAATGGAGAAACGCTCAAAGACACTCTGACAGATGAAACGTTCACCGCACTGGACCAGTATTTATCTGCCTTTGGCGCTAGTGCAAACCAGTTAGCCAGTTTTAAACCGGGTTTTGTGACTACTATGTTAGTTACCATGGAGGCACAACGAGCGCAAATGGCCGGTGAAGGTGTAGACGCCTATTTCACTCAATTAGCAAAGCGAGACAGCAAGGATAGAGAATATTTAGAGTCTCTGGATTTTCAAATTAATATGCTTGCAAATTTAGGCGATGGTGAGGAAGAACGCTTTATATCCGAAACTCTAGCGACGTTACCCGATCTCAAAAGCGAACTTGAACAGACCATAAAAGCGTGGCGTGCAGGAGACACAGAAGCCTTAAACGAGCTGGTAATTCAAACTTTCAAACAAGAAGCGCCAGAATCCTATGACGATGTGTTTACCAAACGCAATATAAACTGGATCCCTCAAATAGAAGCCATTTTTGGTGATGACGACCAAGAGTTTGTACTAGTCGGCGCTGGCCATCTCGTTGGCGAAGACAACGTACTTGAGCTTCTTAAACAAAAAGGGTATTCCGTTAAACAGCTTTAGCTAAGACTCTCAGCTGCGAAGCCGCTAATTTAAAAGAAGGGACGGATTCACGGCGTGTTTCTTCCTCCCCGCACAACTGTTGTTATGCCAATTAAGGAGGGAGTGAAGCCCCATCAAAAACTCATCGCAGCAGGGAAGCTGCTGGGAAGGCGCATATACAAAATCGTGGATAGGTCTACGCCGTGTTTTTTCCTCTTTGCACAGGCTCAATAGATGCCAAAAAGGGGGGCACTTGTGCAATCTAGAACTCTCAGCTGCATGGATGCAGCTGCGAAGCCGCTAATATAAAAGAAGAGACGGGTTCACGGTGTGTTTCCTCCTCTCCCGCAAGCTTATTCCTAGTGCTAAGGGAATGAAATCAATATGCCGTTTCAAACCTTCCACAGCATGGATGCTGTGGCAGAGCGCCCATGGATGGGTTCACCGCGTGTTTGAAGCGGCATATTGATTTCATGAGTTTCCAAAAAGCATATCGAGTAGGGTGAGGCGTCACCGCCTCATCCCTCTCACAGAACCGTACATACGGGCCTCGTATACGGCTCATGCACATAATCATTTAGCGTAGTTGCTAAACACATATCCCGTTGCAACATTCT
>NZ_JAPVOT010000011.1 GCF_027257845.1 Alteromonas sp. BMJM2
AATTTGCCTAACATCAACCATGACAGACGAAGTAAACGAGTTCTAAAAAGGCAACGGTATTGATCTTGAAATAGCGGTCAAAGGGCTATCTTTTTTCATTGACAGCCCGGAGGCTCATATGTGTTAGGTGACTTGACTGCAAACATCCTACATTGCCTCTATTTTGTGTCCGCATTTAACAGCAGTGAAAATATTTATATATGTACTCATCTGGTACAAGCCACTTTGAAAACCAATTTCTATCCGACTCTATCTTTTTTGGCACATGACCATAATGGATTAGCGCTCTTTTGTTACATGATGGGCAGCGGTAGAAAAAAGCAAATAGAATTAGAGTCCAGCCAAGTGATGTTGCAAAAATAATGTACGGAATAAGCCAATGTGTCGCAAAAAAGATAACAGGAAGCAATAACCAAAACAACTTATTGGTAACTGTGAATGCTAACCAATAATAGCTAAAAACAGCCTTATTCATATGAATTCCGTGTCACCTAACAATTTACTAGACACCAAACCGGTTTGCCTAAACACACCATCATGGTCTTTTTAATTTTATCAATGTTGTCAGATTACCTTCTAAGTCCTCTTAATAAAACAATAAATTAAAACGGTGTTTTTTGCTCGTAGGTTTAAAAGTACCAAAATGGTGTGTTATGTGGGGATGGTGTACTTCATGCGTTACCATAACGCTATGGATGTGGTCAGTTATGTTGATTTAAATCCAGTACGAGCCAAGATGGCCGGAATATCTGAAACATCGGGACATTCTATAAACTGGTATCTGGCTTTCTTTGTTTTTTTATATAGCGATATAAAAAAACAAGCCAAAGAAGGCTGAAGAATGTGGGGGTTAATGCTTCAACATACGATCCTAAACGAAGGAAATACTTTCCACCTTTAGATAAATAAACAGTAGTAAAGTCGCCCGCTTTATATTCACTGGCATATTTCTCCATTGAACTGCATGTTGAAATATCACCTGGTTTGACATCAATGATAGTTATATTTTCATTGTTTGATAAAATTTTTAATTCCACCTCAATGATGCACCCCCTTTTATTAAACCCAGATTTTCCATTTCTATCGAATTTAGAGTAAATTACTTCGGCTTCTACGACTTGAGAGTCTAAAGTACTAAAAACTCCATAAACCTGAAGAGGCATAAAAAGTACTGTAAAACAAAAACTAAAAAAGGTGAGAATTAAAATACAAATGCCCTTAATCTTTTTCACAAGTTGCATCTTTCCTTGATAGCCCTAATGTTTAGAGAGACAGGCACAAAATTGATATCTCTATACAAAAACATGCCTGTCTTGTTTTATTTTTAAGTTTATTTCTTCAGTAAAGACAGTAAGCGCTTTTGTCTATCAACATAAACTTGGTAACCATCGTGCTGCGGTGTCGAGAGCTCCAATGCCTTGTTTACACTCTCAAGGGCCTTTTTATACTCACCCATTTGTTCGTAACCATACGCTATGCCGTTGTACGGGTCCGGCATTTCTGGGTACTTAGCGATATCGTACTTAAACAACTCAATCGCCTTGCCATAATTTTGCGAACGCACATAGTGATAACCTAATTCTCGAATTACCCATTCAGGCGCCTCTACTTTTTCTCCGCGCTGCTTTGAAACGCGATCGTAATATTTGGCAATGCTTTGAACATCACCATCAAACTGTTCAGGCCTTAAATAAGCTGAAAAAAACAGATTATGATAAGCACTAAAAATAGACGCTGCCGTGACCAAGTTGTGCCGAACACCAGCATAGGCATCATTTATCCACCTCAAACCAGCAGGTTGGTTTGCCCGCATACCTAAAATCATATCATCATAGTAGGGGCGCATTGGCGCCGGTTCGTTGCCTATAGACGTATAGATATAATGATCCAATTGGCTGGAAGATTTAAAAAATGCAATCGTATTTTTTGCCGGCGCGCCATAGTTCCACCACACTGCAGGGCTATAGGCAATCACAGCCTTAAAGAGCTTAGGATTTTGAGTGAGCGCATACAACCCGAATACACCACCAGCGGATCCCCCGGCTATCACCCGAAAATCATGCACCCGGTATTTATTTTCGACCATTGGAATAAGTTCAGTGGTTATAAAAGACAAAAAGTTTGCCCCGCCACCGCCATAACCTACAGGCCCGTATGGGTCTTCATTTGCCGTTGGGAAAAGATCTCGAAAACGGTCCGTATTTTCAATGGCGACTATAATGACTTCTGGCGCAGCATTTTCAGATTGAAGTGATTCAAGAACCGCATTCATTAAAGGTAGATTAACCGCACCGTCTAACCGATAAATAACAGGGTACTTCTTGTCAGGGTTCTCGGCGTAACCTTTAGGAAGTTGAACAACGACCTCTCGCTCCTCCTTTAACACTTTAGATTTAAACTTCTCTACTTTCAGCTCGTAGTTTTTTGCTTCTTTGCTAGGTTCTGCTTGAATTGAGGAGCTAGAAAAAAAACACACTAATATGGTTAGCGCAATACGTTTAAATAACATACCGTTTAAATCCTTTTAGTTGAGAGTAGCTTTTTATGGAGCAGTTAATTATTCAGGTGAGCTTTTACTTAACATTACTTGGTATACAAATGTTAAGCAACAAACGAGAATCGTTGCCATGAGTGCACACTCATCAACCTCACCTCATTATTGGCGCGAATGATAGAGTAAATAAGTTGTTTTTGCGCTTAAGTAGTTTTATGACTCCAAAGTACCGATATTATTTTTTTAATATAAGATGAAAGTACTTTCCTAACCACATGTAGGGCTCAGACCTGTGATATTTTCTCTCAAGTGACAGTAAATCATCGTACTTAGTGGTTTGGTGCGAAATGTCTCGCATGTAGTCGTGAAAGCATCGGATACCGGCTTTCTCCAGTACGGTAAAACCGAGAGAATCGCAGTAGTTAAGCACCTTCCCTGCAGAAAGAGGCTGCTTTGGATTTAATCGAACCTGCTTTTTAGCCTTCATGCCTTTTTCAATGTAATCAAAATTGCCATAAATCGCATTGGCAAACAAATTAGCGTCATGATTAAAGAAGCTTAAACTTAACACCGCCCCTGGCTCCATACGGTCATAAATTGAAGATAACGCCTCATAAGGGTTATCTAACCATTCCAATACAGCATGGCAAATAATCAGGTTGAAGCGGTTAATATCTGTTATCTCTTGAAGAAACTCTTGCCTTATTTCAATGTTTGATCGAATGTTGTCATTGTCACTGTGGGCTACAAGCTCTCTCGCTTGTTGAAGTACATCACTTGATGCATCGGTTAATACAACGCTATGCCCCATTGAAGCTAAGTGTGCAGCCATTACCCCCGTGCCACCACCTATCTCAAGTACTTTACTGTTGGCAACAAGGTGATTATCTAGCACATCACAAAGCAAGGTGTGGCGAAGCTTTCCCTTGGTAGTACCGTAAATATTCTTCGCAAACTTTTCAGCTATACCGTCAAAAATATGGTCATCAATCATAGTGTGAGTTCAAATCCTGTGACGAGAATTAGGCTGGGTTGTCTATATCGACGAACTCTACGCAGATATCAAAATGAGACTTGATGTGCTCTCCCAATGCCTTTGCACCGTAGCGCTCTGTGGCGTGATGTCCAGCTGCAAAAAAGGCAATATCCATCTCTCTTGCCGTATGAATGGTTTGTTCAGACACTTCTCCGGTAATAAATGCATCTACATCCAATTCTACAGCCTGCTCGATAAAGCCCTGCCCGCCGCCAGTACACCATGCTAGGGTTTTTATTGGCGTTGCGTCACTGCCCTCAAGCAAAATAGTCCGTGATAACAGGGAGCCCAATGCATCACGTAACTCTCCTGATGAAAGCGCGTTCTCAAATTCCCCCTGCATTAAAACACCAGTAGGCTTAACTGACGACACCGCTGCAATATTTTTTATCCCCAATAGGTCCGCTAGTTGACGATTATTGCCAAACTCTGGGTGCACATCTAAGGGTAAATGGTAGGCATACAGGTTAATGTCGTTTTCAATCAACGCCTTTAATCGCTGTTTTTTCATGCCGGTAATAGTTTGAGATTCGCCTTTCCAGAAATAGCCGTGATGAACCAAAATAGCATCGGCATTTCGCTTGATAGCTTCATCGATTAGCGCCTTCGATGCAGTAACTCCCGTTACCAATTTTGTAATTTCTCTAGCGCCCTCAACTTGAAGGCCGTTTGGGCAGTAATCGCTTATCTCATTAGCTCTGAGTAACCCGTCGAGGTATGTTTTAAGCACTTGATTAGTAACCGACACGTGAACTCCTTAAAAGCCTTTGCTTGAAAATTAGACAGAATGTAAAAAAAACGTTATAAAAGCCGTGAGCATTTTTTATACTTTAAATTGGTAGTTTTGCAGCTAACTTTCTGTGGCAAAGGAATGGACACAGACAGAAAACACAGCCTCAATATAAAGCAGCCCAATGACAAAACAAGATTAACGATACAAGAGTAACAAAATAAGTACGGGAAAATCATGGCGAAATCAGATAAAAACGATGTTTTAGAAGAATTTACTCATGCCTACGCAAACGTGAATGGTAAACAACCAGATATCCAAGCTAAAAGTGGCTGGTACAGTATTGACGGTGGCAAAAATGTAAGGCTAAGTCGAATACAAGAGATGACCAATGAATTACTAGGCACTGAGAATAAAGCTCAAGCTTCATCCACATCTAAAACGCAGAAAAAGACTATGCCCAATACCATGCCTAAGACAAAATCGAAAAAGAGCGGCTTCTCAGTAAAGCAGTTTTGGGCAGACCAGTTAAAAGCAGATGCGCCCGGCTCTACGCCACCTCGCTAAAATTTAGGTGGCTATCACCCTTTCTTTACGTAACCGCTTTTATCTACCTGCCAAGCCTTGCGCCACAAAGGGTACTAAATGCGCAATCACTTCACTGATATTGACGTGCTTTTGAAAATCTGACTCGGCGATTTCAGTGAGTGCTTGACTTGATGCCATAGAAAAAACAAAGCTGCCAATGGCAAAATGCAAACGCCAAAAAAGCTCTTCCTCGGGAACATGGGGTAAGCAGTGTTGAATTGCGGTAACCAGTGCTCGTACCGTTGCACCGTAGTCTGTCATAATAAAGCGTCGTAAATGGCCTTGAGTCTCGTTATACCCTCTACCGAGTAGTTTAACGAAGTTAGCTGTGCCGTGTTCAGTTACGGTATTAAGCTCAAGCATAGGTGGAATAAGTGTGTAGAGCAGCTTTTCGACGCCTTGGGCTCCTTTGGAAAATTCAAAAGAAGCTAGGCAGGTGTCGATATGGGGCATGAGTTGGTCAAAATAGCGTTTAAAAACAGCCTGAATAAGATTTTTTTTACTACCGTAGTGGTAGTTCACCGACGCGAGATTAACCCCTGCCCGCGTGGTTATCTCTCGCATTGAAGTGTGTGAAAAACCATTTTGAGAGAACAAACACTCTGCTGCATCGAGAATGTCGTTTTTCGTATGCCGTGCCATTTTTTCTTTCTTATTTTGCTCGTAAAGTGGGGCAATCACTACCCCGCTTTCACATGTAGATTAAAACCAGTGTCTGGCTTTACTCCACGATTTCATGATTACACGCTCAACCACTGACGCTGCAGACATTCCAAGCTTTTCAGCAACATTCTTTTTCACTGAGTACTTAACACTGAAAATCTCTCTCTCAGGGTAATGCGATAAGATGTAGTCGTCAGAGGTTGTAATATCATCGATTAAACCAAGCTCTTTGGCTTTGGTACCAGGCCAATACTCACCTGTCGCTACACGATCGATGTTCATATCCGGTCGCTGGCTATGGACAAAATCTTTGAACAACACATGAATTTCTTCAATTTCTTCTTTGAACTTAGCGCGGCCTTCATCGTTATTTTCACCAAACACCGTTAGGGTTCTTTTAAACTCACCTGCAGTATGTTGCTCAAACTCTATGTCGTTTTTCTTTAATAGCTTATGAAAGTTTGGAAGTTGCGCCAACACACCAATGCTGCCTATGTAGGCAAATTGTGAAGCAAGAAGCTTGTCGGCAACACAAGCCATCATATAACCGCCGCTTGCTGCTACTTTATCGACTGAAACAGTTAGCTTTAGCCCTTTTTGCTTTATTCGCTGAAGCTGAGATGCAGCTAAACCATATCCGTGAACAACACCGCCGCCACTTTCAAGACGCACAAGTACTTCATCATCTTTATCAGCGACACATAAAATTGCGGTAATTTCTTCTCTTAGGTTATCCACCTCGCCAGCGTCCATCGAACCTTTAAAGTCGATAACATACATTCTTGGCGGCTTCGGTTCGTCGTTCTTCTGCTTGCCTTTCGCTTTTTCTACTTTCTTTTGTTCTTTCGCTAACTTTTTAGCAGAGTTTTTGTCTAGCAGTACTTGCTTAGCGTATTGTGTAATATCCTTTAGCTGATCTGAGATTGAAGTAATCTCTAACTGTCCTTTACCATGTTTTTGCTTACTTGCTACGCCAACAATAGTTGCAACAACAACCACAAACGCAACCACCAAGGTAACTGCTTTAGCTACAAACAAGCCATATTCGTACAAAAACTCCAAATCTTACTCCTAGTAAAAAATAAAAGGGTCTGAACACTTCAAACCCTTACAAGCAAAGATAAGATGGGTACGTATACGGAAACTGCAAGTACGCTTCCCCATCTTCCTTTCGATTATTGATATTAAGTAACTTGTATTACGTTACTTTTATTACACTCTTGTGCCACATAATACCAGCCCTCGTTCGTTCTGACGATAGCCTATAACGCTAACGTTAGCCCTATTCTGACGAAAGCGTCATTTTCTCAATGGCATTTGCGTCAATATCTTCATCGGTAAAATAGATATCTCGCAGTGTAGGCTGATCAGAATACAACCTAGTTTGATCTAGGAAGTGTTCACTGCCAAATTGACGAGACTGTGAATACGTCAATATACCGCGCCCCTGTGGTCCTTCTTCAGTAAAACTGATCACCATAGCCCAGCTTGTTCCATAGTTAATGTGATACCCGCCAGCCTCTGCACTCATGATGGTGTTGTTGCTCACCGGCTCATAACGGTGTCTTGGTAACAAGGTTTCATCTCGGCCTCGAATACTATCAAACACGTTGAAACCGCCTTCGATGTTGTGAGCACCACCCCAGGGAAGCTTTTCACCACTTGCCGCACCATTAGGTAAACTTCGCTCAACAAACTGAACTTCACCAAGCGTCGCATCAAAAGCAACACCCGCTTGTTCAATAACCTGAACCGCTTTTGCTAATTGCTGCATTGTCGTGTCATTTTGAACTAAACCTGATGGCGTTGTAACAGGAGACTCAAGAGAGAAAGGCACTTCCCACTGTGGGTTTTGATTAAACTGAAATGCAAATTCTCTAAACACATGTGCGCCAACGCTAGAGGTGTTCATTGTACTATCCCACGAACCAAGTGCATCACAGGCAGCCGAGATATCTACATCTGTACCGTCAACGTTTACCGGCATATCACCTTGTTCAGTACATGCTTGTAACAGGCTTGGTAAAATGTCTTCAGCAAGATAACTACGGTTATTAAGTAAAAGTTCTTCTACTTCTTCAGGTGTAAAGGTGTCGTCACTCCCCGCCTCTGTTTCGATAAACTTCTGCCCCATACGAGAGCGCAGAGATTGTTGATTCTCAGTATTTCCATAAAGTGGGTTTACACCCGTTATTGGTGAAGTCAGGTTTGTTAACCAAAAGCTATCGTTTGAGTTTTGCACCGAATCTGAGCCTTCGTATTTTGGCGCTTCCTCATAAGGTACAGGACCATCAAAATCAAATTGTGAAATAAATCCGGGCAGTACAGTAAAACCAGCTACCGCTTTTGTTTGAATTAGCAGTGGGTTTGTCGTTAATTCATTGATAGCGGTTTCGGTGAGGTTTGGAACCGTGGAGTCATCAATGTAAAACACTTGCCCATCGCTTGAGGCGGCCATCGTATTGTTAAAAATCACACCGTCATAATCTTTAAATGCTTGCTTAAATTCGTCCATAGACGAAGCCATATTCATCGCTAGCCAGTGATCGACAATATCAAAGTTGGGCAAGTTTGCGTCCTTTATAGCGAATGCATTTGCGTTATCCCAACCAAAGTTTCCCGGCACTTCTATCATTGGTCCATAGTTGGTGTAGTAGGATGTTTTATTAAGCGCAATAGTTTGTCCACCGCCAACAGCAACTTCTATCTGTAGCGGCTTTTCGTAAATAATGCGTTTATTGCCATCAACTATATGACTCATTCCCGATGCGTCATCTTCATCTAAACTCAATTGATAAACCACAAAATGTTCTGCTGTGGAGAACGTATGTGTCCACGCTACATTCTCATTAAACCCAATATTAACTGCACCAGGTAGACCCATTAAAGAGCTACCAGTTACATTCAAATAATCAGGAATTTGCGCATGAAAGTTCCAAAAGCGTAAATTGCCGGTGTGAGGAAAATGGGGGTTACCTAGTACAATCCCTTTTCCGTTAGTCGTCTTGTCACTCCCTAGCCCCCAACCATTCGACCCCATTTCCTGAGGGTTTCTCTCTGGTAGGGTAATGGTTGGGTTCATTTTAAATACTGTCGTTGGCGTATTTTCAGCACTGGATGCTGCTGGCGCTTGAGCGCTTGCAGTTTGACCTGCGGCTGCAGTTGGCGCAGGGGTTGGTAAGTAATTTTCCCCCTCTGGCGCAGCTAAGAACATAGGCCCTAAGAAATTAGCAGCACCAGGTAGTAGCGCCACACCTAGAGAATAGGTCAGTAAATCTGTGCTATCAATGGGTTGAACCCAAGGCTGCCCCGCGCAACTTTGATCTTGTTCTGCTACAGGGGTTTCATCTAAATAGCGGTTGTAGCCCGCTGTGTAACCTTGAAACATGGCTCGAGAATTGGCAGACAATCGAGGCAAATTGTCTTCAGCTAACTCACGAATGCCTAGTGTGAGAAAGCCAAAGTCGTTGATGAGGTGCTCTGAATCACCGCTGCCAGGCTGCCTATCAGGACCAAAATACTTGGCTCGCTCAGAATTATATTTCAAGATTTGATCGGCTAATACGCACATATTGTCTTTAGCGAACGCGTAGCCAACACCATAGGCCATGCTTTCAAGGTTGTCGGCTTTTACGTGAGGTACACCATAGGTAGTCCACGTAATGTCAGCCGTTAGTGAACCATCGGTGTCAAACGCAGGAACAGGTGTAGGTGCTGTTACTACGGGTGGTGGTGACACTGGAGTGCTGCCGTCTTGCACATCTAAAAAGTCGTTGTTATTGTCACCGCAACCCGCTAAACAAGCGGCAACAGATAATGCAATTAAAGTCCGTGCAGGGTGAATATTTTTCGTTATTGTCATTGATAGTTTCCTTGTGAATAAATGTAAATATGGCGAGGAAATCCCTCAAAGCGTTTCACTCATTGCCACAACACATCCGATCAATTAACATTACATTAACAAAATGGAACATTCAAATAACAGAAACACCTAGAAACAAAAAAGCCGGCTTTCGCCGGCTTTTTGAATGGAACGTTTTTAACGCTTAGTTTGCGACTACAGACTCATCATTGATTGGCAGAAGGCCAGCATCAGAAGAGAGGTATGTTGCAACCTGACGTTGCATTTCGGCGGTCACTGCGGCATTTGAAGCCGGGCTCAAGCTAGATGCGTGAGCACCACTGTTAAACAGTACCAAACCACTGATCGGGTCAGCTTGAGGCCCTACTGTTGTCGATACCTGCTCAAGACCAATAAGGTTAGCTAAAGGAAGCTGACCAGACAACGGCAAAGCAGTAGAAACAGGGATAACTTGGTCTGGCAAGTTTTCCACACTGCCATCACCTACCACTGTCATCATATGCACTGGTGTATTACTACCTAGTGTTTGAGCATAGTTGGTGGGGTCGCCAGCATCCATCACAGTTTGAGCCGCAAAGGCAAACTCAGCAAAAACAGCATTAACCGCGGCAGCTTGTGCATCAGTAAGGTTTGCTTCAAACAATGCCACTGCTTCAGCAAGCTGCGCTTCATTGACATCTGTTGTCTCATAAAGCTGATTTAAAAGAGCAACGAAGTCTTCAGATGCTTGAGAAAGAAGAAGCCCTTTAATGAGAGGCCCGAATGAAGGTGATTCAATTAAGAATTGAGCAGCACCGCCTCCAGGAGACTCAAGAGAAGCTTGCTTTACAGCAAAAAATCCATCAAGCGCAGCTAAGTCGCCGCCCATAGACGTATTCGCTAAAGCTGCAAAATTGCCACCTGTGATTGCGCCTAGCGATACACCCATTATTGAAACACGGCTTGTATCAAACTTAACGCTTTGAGAGGCAGTTGTATCTACTACCGCGTTTAAGCCAAGACGTAAACCGAGTAAATCAGACACGCTTTGACGCAGGTTATCACGTGCAGTAGGCAAACTAGCAAGATTCATGTAGTGCGTTGCACTTACCGACGTAGCGTTAAGGTCGTCAACACCATCACCATTGAGGTCAAATCCACGGCTACCGTGAATTGGCTGGTCGATAGCAATAGAGGCTACACCTGCTAACGCTAGTGTACCGGTAATGGCTAACATGTCTTCTTTTTGGCTAGTGATGCCGTGAGCAAGAATAACTACAGGCCACCCTGCTTCAGGCATACTGATAGGGAAACCTATGGCACCTGCAATGGCTGGGTCTGGAATAGTTACCTGAACATCTAGCGCTTCAGTGCCCATATTACCGCCAGTAGGCTGTGGATATGGGTTGAATTTAGTAATGTTACGAGCACTATCTAATTTTTCACCGTTAACGCGAAGATCGGCAAGACCTAGCGCAGAACAGGTTTGTGCATTTGGACCTGGTGTCGCCGCTGCCAATGCTTCCTGTGGCGCACCTGCTAGCACGATACCGCTGTCACACGCTGCAGTCCAAAACTGATTAACCGGTGCAAGTGGGTTCTCAGCAGACGGAACACCCAAGAAATATGGCAGGTTGATATTACCTTCATAACGCTGGGCTGCGCAGAATGGACCGACTTGGGTTAGGATTGCAGTAGAAACACCTACCGCGAATTCATTCAGCGGGCCCCATTGAGCAGAAAGCTGGCCAGAAACTGTACCGGCCAAGCCTGCACACGTTTCAAGAGCGCTAAAGTCTGTTGCATCAATAAACGCTTGAGTTTGAGCGGGTAACCCTTGTTTACCTGTGTTTACAGCACCGGCAACTACGTCGCTAGTCACGAGGTCGAGTGCTTCCATTGCAGTAGGATCTTCATCGGCATCACCCACTACAATAGCAGGTAAAGCTTGTCCTGCCGTCGGATCGCCAGCACCTGCGCGGGCAGCAAACTCACTAATCATCACTTTTTTGATAGTATCGAGCGAGTTAGCAATCGACTGAGTAGTAAACGCAGACACGTAGGTTAGCTCTTCTCGGTCGTATCCAGCACCAATCAGTGGGTTAACCAAAGAGTTGACTAACCCTTGAAGCTGTAACTGCGCATCGCTTGATAGTGGGTTGGTGTTAATGTCTTGTCTAACTGAATCCCAGGTTGTAGAGCCTTGCACTGACTTACCGGATGAATCTTTAAGGTCGGTAGTCATGACTAACATGTAACCTTGCGCTGGTTTAAGCGGCTTTAACGGTACAAATGAAACCGTGTTGTTATCGGCCAAGCTCAAAACATAATCTACGCCAAACGTAAGCTGTTCACCTAACTTACAACCCGCTGAAGGTATTGAAACCTGAGCGCAATCTGGGTCAGATTGGTCAAGCCCTAGTGTTGCTTCAAACAGCAAAATACCAGCGGAAAGAGATGATTCATCTAGCGATGTATTCACCGGGGTTTCAACATTAATCACGAACGGATGTTGTGTCGACCAACCGTCTAGCACATTTAATGCGTTTTGCGGATCACCAAAATCAGTGGGATCAGCAACCGGTATGTTCAGCGTGTAATCGAAAAAGCCATCATCGCCTGGCAGCATTAATAAGTCGTTGGGAATATTGAGGTTCCCTGTTGCTGGATCAAATACTATTCGCGAAAATGGGGTTTGTACTTCTGTTTCGGCCTGAATGTCGGAAAGGGTTTCATCGGAGCCACCACAGCCTGCTAGACCCAGTGCAAGAGCCACACTGGAACTTAATACGAGTTTTCTCATCTCTACTCCCTACAAGCATTGTTGTTATTCTGTGTCTAAAATTCGGTTTTATTAAAATAATTTGGTCTATCCTGCTGTAACAGGCATAGAAGATAGTTTCAAACATGTTAGACCAGTTGTATCTTCCTCAATCTTATTGACTTTATTGCAACTTTGCAAAGTTTTGTTAACTAGTTAGGTGAACTTTTTTTACGTTTGACTGGTTTTTAACGGGATTGTTTTACTTACCAGCCAACTTGAGTATCATCTCAGCACTTGTAAAACGCTACGCAAACCCGCTTTGCACGATGTAACTGAAGGATAATCATGAACGACTATAATGCGCCCAACAATTTATTAAACAATAAAGTGATACTTATTACTGGCGCCGGTGATGGTATTGGTGCACAAGCGGCTAAAACCTTCGCGGCACATGGTGCAACTTGTATATTGCTTGGTAGAACTGTAGCCAAGCTTGAAGCTGTGTATGATGACATAGTTGCAGCGAAAGGCGCAGAACCAGCCATTGTTCCCCTTGATTTAAAGGGCGCTACTCCTAGTCATTATCAACAGATGACACAGACGATTATAGACCAGTTCGGTCGTTTAGATGGGGTACTGCACAACGCCTCTATTCTTGGCCACTTAAGCGCATTTAAAGATATAGACGCTCAAGAATGGCAAGATGTTATGCAAATAAACCTAAACGGTATGGTGTACATGACACAGGCATTGCTTCCTGCTCTTTTAAAGTCGGATAACGCATCAGTCATTTTTACGACATCGAGTGTAGGCAGAAAAGGCCGCGCGTTTTGGGGAACCTATGCCGTGTCTAAGTTTGCGACCGAAGGGGTTATGCAAACTCTGGCAGACGAATACCAGAACAAATCTATCCGCTTTAACTGCATCAATCCGGGTGCGACGCGCACGAATATGCGCGCTCAAGCTTTCCCGGCAGAAACCCCTGAAACATTAAAAACGCCAGAAGATATTATGCCTACCTACTTGTACTTGATGGGCAATGATAGCGCGACTGTTAACGGTGAGTCGTTGGATTGCCAGCCAAAGTAATTCAAGCCGCTAGATTTGACACAGATACGCTTTGACACCAGTAAATAGTGACTCAGAACCGTATTTACAGGGCAACTAAAACAAAAAAGCCGCGAACGCGGCTTTTTTATGGATAAACGAAGTGCTTAACTAGCCTTCCATTTTTGCCCAAGTATCTCGCAAACCTACTGTGCGATTAAATACTGGCTTTTCAGCAGTACTGTCGTTATCTAAACAAAAATAACCGGTACGCTCAAATTGCCATGCACCAACAGCAGGTACATTATCTATCAAACCTGCTTCAGCCCACCCTTGTTTTACGTCTAAAGATTCTGGATTGATAGCATCGGTAAAGTCTTCTTCGGCAGCAGGGTTAGGTACATTGAACAAGCGGTCGTATAAACGGAACTCGGCCGCATTTGCCGTTGCTGCATCTACCCAGTGAATAACCCCTTTCACCTTGCGGCCATCAGCTGGATCTTTACCTAACGTGTCAGGATCGTAAGTACAATATACGGTAGTTACATTACCCTCTTCGTCTTTCTCTACGCGGTTTGCTTTCACAACATAGGCGTTGCGAAGGCGAACTTCTTTTTCAAGTACCAGTCGCTTGAACTTTTTGTTTGCTGATTCGCGGAAATCCTCTGCTTCAATCCAGACTTCACGACTAAACGTGATGTCTCGAGTACCCATTGTCTCATCATTCGGATGATTAGGAGCCGCCAAGGTTTCAGTAGCGCCTTCTTCGTAGTTTTCGATAACCACTTTAATCGGGTCTAGCACGGCCATTGCACGAGGCGCATTCACGTTTAAGTCATCGCGAATACAGGCTTCTAGCATGGACATTTCAACCATGTTGTCCATTTTGGTTACGCCGATACGCTTACAAAATTCAACAATAGAGCCTGGCGTATACCCGCGACGACGCAAGCCAGCAACTGTTGGCATACGTGGGTCATCCCAGCCATGAACGTGCTTTTCATCAACCAATTGAATAAGTCGGCGTTTACTTAGTACCGTGTATTCCAAGTTAAGTCGAGAGAATTCATACTGCTTAGGGCTGCAATCGATAGAGATATTCTCTATAACCCAGTCGTATAAACGGCGGTTATCTTGGAATTCTAGTGTGCATAGTGAATGCGTAATGCCCTCGATGGCATCTGATATACAGTGAGTAAAGTCGTACATTGGGTACACACACCACTTGTCACCGGTTTGGTGATGATGAGCATGCTTCACTCTGTAAATAACCGGGTCGCGCATGCACATAAACGGTGAAGTCATGTCGATTTTGGCGCGCAGGCTGCATTCGCCTTCGGCATAGTCACCGGCCGTCATCTTGGCGAATTCACGTTTATTGGTTTCTACGTCTGTGTCCCGATAGGCACTATTTTTACCTGGCTCTTTTAAGGTACCGCGCAGTTCACGCATGACTTCTTGGCTAGAAAAATCGACATAGGCTAAGCCTTTATCAATCAATTCGTTCGCAAAGCCGTGTAGCTGGTCGAAGTAGTTAGAGGAATAACGCTCATCACCGCTCCATGCAAAACCAAGCCATTTAACGTCTTCTTTAATTGAGTTAACAAAAGAAATATCTTCTTTCGCTGGATTCGTGTCGTCAAAACGCAGATTACAGGTTCCCGTGTAATCCTTCGCTATACCGAAGTTCAAGCAGATGGATTTGGCATGACCAATGTGAAGAAAGCCATTTGGCTCCGGCGGAAACCGCGTTTTTATTGAGTCATGCAAACCACTGGCAAGATCTTTATCAATGATTTGACGGATAAAATTGGTCGGACGATGCTCAGTCTCGGCCATTCGCATGTTCCCCTTATGCACAAGTAATTATATTGATAACGTGAGTATACCACTGACACAAATGCTTCAACCACGTTTTATTCATTTAACGCTGACAAGTGGTTGAATAACCGTCGATAGAAGCGGACATTGCTACATTTTACACTCGCAACACATCATAGGTGAGTACATAGAAAACGGCGATAACCGGTTTTATGTTGGGATACTTAGATAACCAAGGTTAGGTCTTCACAGTGTAAAACCAAGACATAGAAGAAAAATGTGTTAACCTAATTTCGAAGGCAACGATGTCGTTGTAGCGAGAAATTGTGTTTATGAAAGAAAAAGCGACCTCTTTTGATATAGCTCACTTAGCCGGTGTCTCACAATCGACTGTATCGAGAGCACTTAACAATAGTCCCCTTGTTAATTTAGAGACAAGAGAGCGCGTGCAGCGAATCGCACAAGAACTCAATTATAAAGTCGATAAGAATGCGAGCAATTTAAGAAAGCAGAAAAGCAGTACGATTGCCCTTTTACTTTTTGAGGACCCCACCTCAGACGACTCAATGATAAACCCTTTTTTCCTTGCCATGCTAGGCAGCATAACTCGTGCCTGTGCAAAAGCGAATTACGACCTCTTAGTCTCTTTTCAAAATTTGGAAGACGATTGGCACGCGGAATATGAAGACTCAAATAAAGCAGACGGTATTATCTTACTTGGTTATGGCAACTACACCGACTATCAAACCAAAGTGGCGCAGCTTGAGTCGCAGGGCACGCACTTTGTTCGCTGGGGCGCCCCTGATAAAGACCACCCAGGAGTCAGTATTGGCTGCGATAATTATCAAGGTGGACAAAGTATTACCGAGCACTTGATCGCGTTAGGTAAAAAAACCTTTGCCTTTATTGGCGACAATGGCGTTCATGCGCCTGAATTTATGGCGCGATATCGCGGTTATACCGACACATTAGAAAAACATAACCTTACCGCGAAAAGTGTTCAGCGAAACGCCATCTCTACTGAAGATGATGGCTCAGACGCTGTGCGCTCATTAATAGAGTGTAACGAGGTACCAGAAGCAATTGTATGTGCGTCAGATTTAATCGCAATGGGAGCACTGCGTGCCTTACGACGCGCCAACATCAATGTGCCACAGGATGTGGCAGTGGTTGGCTATGACAATATTGCGGTTTCTGCGTACACCACCCCTGCATTATCTACTGTGCAACAAAATACCAACCTTGCGGGTGAGTTATTGGTGGACACCTTGTTAAGGGCCATTAACAACGAGAAAGTAGAAGACTATCTTATGCCTGCCGATATTATCATACGCCAGTCTTGCGGTAGCGAGTAAAGTGTTTAAGACGAAAAAGGGTGCGTGAACGCACCCTTCTTTTGTTTGGTCTGGTTTGGTTAAGCTAGGTTTGCAGCCTCGGTATTTACTGCCTTTTCATTTGGTCAGCCAGGGTAGCCATTAGTTCATCGCCCGTAATCTCGCCGTCACGCACCCATACCTGAACACCTTTAGCCGCCACGGTACTTAAGAGCGAACCGCCCTCTTGTATCTGCTGGCTCTTACCGCTTAACTGCTCCTGCCATTGTCCTTTTTGCATGAACTGCGACACATTGAACGAGGCAGGTTTATTGGCTTTGTTCAATAACACCAGCGCGGTTTGCTGATTTTCTTTATCTTGTAACACGCGATAGAACACCGCTTTGTGCCCTTTTAACTCAACATTTAACTGAAGCCCACGCTGCAAGGCTGGCGTTGCCTTTCTTACGTTAGCAATATCGCTAAGCGCTTGCTGAATCGGACTGGCCTTTGCACTGTCGATACGCTCTTGCCCTAGATAATTGCGATTACCGGCATGCTCTGCGGTGCCGCGCATAAAGCCAATTTCAGACCCCATGTATACAACCGGAATGCCTCTTACCGTAAATAGCCAGTTATGAGCATTGATAAACCCATCGTCTGTAGCATTCATGCGGGCCATGTCATGATTATCGTAAAACGTCGTTAAATCATACACGTTTCCATAAGGCCCATGGGTAAGGTGCAATACCTCTTTCATATCGGCAAAATCACTTTCCAGAGGCTTTTCAAACACTGACAACATGGCTTTTTGCATAGGGAAGTCGAGTACGCTGATGTTGCCGTTTTTATCTAGCGTGTGCTGCGCAATATTATTTGCCTCGTAATCGAAGCTTTCTCCGAACATGAAAAAGTCAGGATTTTCTTTACGAACACGGTCGGACATTTCTCGCCAGAACGCATGAGGCACATGGCGAATAGTGTCTATTCGAAACGCATCAGCGCCCTGAGAAATCCAATAGAGATAACTGTTGATCAGGTAATCTCTTACGGCTGGATTTTCGTCATCTAAGTTAGAAAGCTTTACTAAGTCTGGATAGTTGTGAAAAAAGGCATGCAGAGGATTATTGTTAGGATCTAAATCCTCAGGCGCTAAATTTTGATGGTCTGCCACCAAAAGCCCGTTTTTGTCGTATAGCTCACCGAATCCCGGTAAATCATCAGTCATGGTGAAACTGGGTGAACCATGATTGGCCACAATATCGAACACCGACTTTAAACCCTGCTTCCGCATTTGCGCGGTATATTGCTTAACGGTTAGGTCTTCACTCACCAAATGCTCGTCGGGTTGATAAAAATTCGACGCCCAATATCCGTGATAGCCAGCTTTGCCGCCGTCTTTAAATGCGCCTCCATAGGTAATTTGTTCATCGCCGTTAAATGCATAATCAGGGTTGTCGTGTACCGGTGTCATCCACACTGCGGTAAAGCCCATCTCGGTAATATAGTCAGCGTTTTGTAAAATACCTTTTAAGTCACCGCCCATATAGCCTACGTAGGCTGTTTTACCCTCAGGCCCCTCTAGTGGAAGCCTCCAAGTAGGATAGTCACCACCTTGATTTTCAAAATTATTCGACTTGTCACCATCAACGAATCTATCGGTCACCACGAAATAGATAGCTTCGCTTGCAAAGGGCGTGGTTGTGCCCACTATCGTTTGATTATTCAGTGATTCAGCGTTAGATCGGCGGTCATTAACGTCTGCCTTGTTTGTGGCGTTATTCGAGTTTGTGCAGGCCGCTGTTAAAATTGTCGCCATGGCCACCGCGATTGCTGTGCGTTTAGACACCATCTTAAATCACTCCCTTCTCTTCAACAATTTCGCTGGTATCAGCCTCTTTCACAAAAAATACTGCTATAGCACCAATCACCATGGACACACCTGCAACCACAATGATGTATTTAGCGTCGTTATCGAATACGCTACTTAAGATCCAACCTGCTGTTAGGCCTGATACAATTTGTGGTGCCGCGACGGTAAAGTTAAATATCCCCATGTACACCCCTGTTTTATCCGCAGGGAGTGCACCTGCCAACATAGCGTATGGCATTGCAAGAATAGCGGCCCACGCAATACCCACGCCAATCATCGGTATGAGTAATTTTACGGCGCCAAGAGGTACGGTAACCTCTGTGATGAGAAGGTTGACATTGACCATTGTTAAATCTTGGAAGAATAAAAAGCTTACATAACTCAGCCCGCCCAATGCCAACGCGCCAGCATAAATAGTTTTACGACCGAATTTGTCTGCTAGCTTGGCAAGAAAGATAGAAAAAATAGCGGCAAACACAGAATAAGCGGCAAATAAAATACCCACCCAGTCGCCGGCGGCACCTTTGGCCATAATGATAGCCTCAGGAACCATAGGTGCAGCTGCGATAAATGCAGGGTCAAACCATTGCTTATCTACGTTCCATATATGTTGGGTAATAGCGGGCGTGGTGTATACCCACATGATAAAGAGTGCAAACCATGAGAAAAATTGTACAACCGCTAATTGCTTCATGGCTTTAGGCATAGTTGCCACTAACGCAAAGAACTCTTTTAAGCGCTGTGCTAGTGGTGCCTTTTTTTCTTTTTTCTCTGCGTTAAGAGTAGCACCCTGTTCAGGACTTAACCCTTTATATCGACTGTAATCTTCAGGCGAATATTCTTTCGTTCTAAACACGGTCCAAATAACGGTACCTAACAACACTGAAGCACCGATATAGAATGCCCACATTACCGAAGATGCAACCTCCCCCATTTGCGCCGTGTTCTCTAAGCCCACAACGTTGGTGAGTACAAAGGGAAGAATAGAGCCAATAACGGCACCGATATTAATAAGAAGAGACTGAATAGAATAGCCCACATTGCGCTGCGATGGCGGCACCATGTCTGAAACTAATGAGCGAAACGGCTGAAAGCACACATTAAACGAGGCATCCATGAGCGCAACCATGAGCGCCCCCATTACCATTGGCGCTAAAAACGCCACAAAAATAGGCGCATTAGGTAGCAATATCATACCCACAACGGCAGCCACGGCACCAGCTAAAATAAACGGTCTTCTGCGACCCAGTCTATTCCACGTTCTGTCCGACGCAGAACCCACGATAGGTTGCACGATTAAGCCCATAATTGGGGCGACAAGCCAAAACAATGACAAAGAGTGAAGATCGGCGCCCAGATCTGAAAGAATACGGCTTACATTTGCGTTTTGCAGGGCAAAGCCAAATTGAACGCCAAGAAAGCCAAAACTGACATTCCAAATTTGCCAAAATGAGAGGCGGGGTTGAGTTGCTTGCATAATTAGCTCTATTTATTGTTTTTAAATTAATTTACAACGAATACCGTTGCAGACATTGGTGGCAACGTTAAGGTGTCGTCAACGCCAAACGGTTTTATCGCTTAGGCGAGTCGCCTGCGCGTATTTTGATAGCATGGTGGAATAATGTGCAAAGGAAGATCTAAGAAAATTTAAAACTGGAGACCTCACTACAACCACCTCATGTTAAAAAGACGTTAAGTAAAAAACGAAAGAAGATAGTACCTGTGTAACACTGAGATACCAATTCACTGCATACGTATTCAATACCTCGGAACTAGGGCCTGTAAACAAAAAAACCACTTGGCTTGCGTAATTCAAACAAAGTGGCTTTTATTAGACGTGGCTTGTACCGGGGGCTGCTATAAAGGGCGTCTAACGAAGCTGCTTATCAAGCTCTCGCCTGGGCTCTTAATAAAAGTCACGAAAAAGACAATGCTATTAACTCTTATAATTCAAAAACCAGCGTCTCTAGGCCCTCAAGCGAAACTGATGTCATCACATTGCCATCTGTAGCGTCTAATGCGAGTTGCTTTTCACCCACCAATGGCTTGAGCAATGCCGGTATTTCTGTACTTAAAAATAAGGAGGTGGGAATAATGAGCGGCATATTTTTTAAGGGCTGTTCTGAGAAATTAGTAATAACAATAAACCCTTCATCTTGTGTTCGCCTTGCAAACGCAAACTGTTGCTCACTATAACTATAACTATTTCTTGGCAGGCTTTGAGAGGTGCGTTTATTTGAGTTACGGCTATTTGAGTTTTGCACTTGTGAAGACAAGCTATTGTTCTGAGCATTGCTTAAGTTGATGTCGTGCAAACTGATGAAATCCCCATTCACCGCGCCATGGTTGGCAGCAATTCCCATAATAGACTCATAGAAACTGCGCAAGGACTTCTCCTGCTGTGTGGATGCACCGCCATCAAACTTTCCATCGTTCATAAAACGCTGATGGGCAGGCACGCCGGCATAATCAAAAATAGTGGTCCGGGTAGGATCACCAAACCCCATGTCCTCACTTCCGTCTTCACCCACATCTTGACCAAAGTAAAGTAGCGTTGGAGAGCTGCTAATCAGCGCACTCACCGCCAGTGCTGGCTTACCCTTCTCTGCACTACCTGCAAAATCCTCACTGGCAATACGTTGTTCGTCGTGGTTTTCGAGAAAGTGAAGCATATGAGGGGCAATATCAGAGATTTGAGTGTGAACAGCTACGAGATCACTCACCTTCCCCGAGCCTTGCATAATGGTCTTTAGCGTATCGTAAAATCCAACTTTATCGTACAGATAGTCCATTTTGCCTAGGTGTATATAATCTCGGTATTTGGACGGTTGATAGACCTCTGCCAATAAAAACGCGTCAGGCGAACGTTGTTTAATACTGCTGTTTAAAAATGACCAAAATTCCACGGGCACCATCTCTGCCATGTCGTAGCGAAAACCGTCGACACCTTTATCTAACCAATAATGAGCAATGCTCTGAAACTTATACCAAGAATCAGGTAGAGATTTGTCTTTCCAAAAGTCTACATGTTCGCTGAACGACTTGTTAGCGTACTCTGAAGGTAAGACAGGAAAGTCATAGGTGCCGTCAGGTTTCACACCGTAGTTTATTTTGACGGTTTCATACCAGTCGTTGATATCGGGCTTAGCAGCCCTTGCTCCGTTTCCGGTCCATTTTGCTGGAAATTCTTTAAATTCACCATCCGCTAAAGGATGTTCGTCCCCGCCAAGAGTTTCATAGCCTTGTGCGGTAGGTACTTCAAATGCTTTATCTACAACATAGTAAAAATTGTTGTCTCTTGCATACACCACGGAGGTATCGTCGCTGTGTCCGAAGTTGGCTTGCCCCTCTGGCAATGACAACGATTGATAGCTTCGCGCAACATGATTTGGAACGATATCAATAATCACCTTCATGCCATTTTCATGGGTACGCTTTATGAGAGCTTCAAATTCTTCCAATCTGTTTGCTGGGTTTAGCGCGAGGTCAGGATTTACGTTGTAGTAATCTTTTACTGCGTAGGGCGAACCTGCACGGCCTTTTACTACATCTGGGTCGTCGTGGGATATTCCATAGTCGCTATAATCGTTGATAACAGCGTGATGGGGCACACCTGTATACCACACATGGCTAGTGCCTAGGGCTTTAATACTAGTAAGTGCCGCATCGTTAATATCGGCAAACTTACCCACACCATTATCTTCGATGCTTCCCCATGGAATATTTGCCGTATCGGTATTTCCATAGAGGCGAGTGAATAGTTGGTATACCACCGGCTTACCCTGCACTGATGGCAGTTTTTTAGTGGAAGTCGCTTTAGTAGAGAGTTCGCTAGCAGAAGACTCTTTAATAGAAAGAGACTGTCCGTTTTCGGGAGAAATTAACCCCTTAGATTGTTGACTACTCATTGTATCGTTGTCTGAACAGGCAATAAGACCTGAGGCCACAATAGCAACAACAATCGGTTTTCGAAACGAAGGAATAGAAAATGAGAGCATATTTTTGACTGGCATCGTATTGATTACTTCAATTTTTATGAATGCCAATAGGATACGCGTTAACGTATTGTTAAAAAATATGCATACGTATTCAACCGAAAAAAACTGAAGTTATGCTGCTGCTGATACCCTAACCTCTGGCGTTTCCGCAAACGAAACGTTAGCAGTAGTGGTCGTAGCACCAATCCTCATTTCGTTCAAACTAGGTTGAATACACTGATGAACCTCTTGTTGAAATCGCTTTAGAGTACTTGAGAGCTCATTGACTAACGTCGTTGGAGAAAGACGGTAAGGCACGCGCTGACCTTTAAAGCTGATAGCTTCACCAACTTCATTAAAGTGAATACCAAATGCCTTCATTCGTCTCGCCAACTTCGGCTCCATCAGTACGTAGGCGTGAGACATATCTAAGTGCAAACAAACACTAGTCGCCATTAAATAGAGCGCGATTGATAAATAGGGCAATTGCTCAATATTGAATTTTACATTGCTGTCATTTTTAAGCTTAGCAAGCTTTTCCGTTGGTAATACTTTTGTTTTAAACTGTTTAACGCGAAATTCTCTGGGCACTGCGAGCCGCGAAATTTCACATACACCGTCTGATAACAAGTTAGAGGGTAGTAGTGACGGACACGAGAATGCGTCTGAAAACTTGTCCTCTAAGGGCAATGCTCCGTTATCTTTATGAGGTAACACTAACCGTATTGTGCCCGCACACTCCCCCGTAGAAAGATGCTTGATGTAGCAATTAACCGACCTTTCATCATACTTATCTACTTCGAGTGCAGAGGCCCTAGTCTGCTCGAACTTCATCTCTTCACAGTAAACTTTGTGACGAGTTTTAAAGCTCACGTCCTTATCTTTCTCATCATTAGCAACGACAAGTTGGTAGCGACTGAAAAAGAAGCGAACAATTTCCTCATCAAGCGGAGGCTGCTTCGCAAAAAGGTTTGAGAGTACTGTCGGTACGGAGCTGAGTTTGCGAGAAACCGCACGGTTCAAATTACCTATCGCTTTTATTTTTTTTATTGTTTTTATTGTTTTTATTGTTTTTATAATCACAGTAAAACTCCCACGTTCTTATTATTGTTTGGGTAAACATCTCAGTTCAGTTGACACACCAACAATTAAACCTTTGTTGAGTTATTCGTGTCCCTACTGCTCCGTATCAGCGCATCTCCTCGCACAAACTCTGACTTTGACATCCTGTCGTATAGCACTACGTTAGCTGTAGCCGCCAAATTCATGCATGAGAAAGTTGGAATGTACACAACGTGATCACACCAACTAAGAACATCGCTTGATACACTGCCATCTTCAGGTCCAAAAATGTAAAACGCATTTTCTGGGTGTTCGAAGTGCGGTAACGGAACAGCCCCTTCTACTAACTCTATGCAAACTACTTCTGCACCTTTAGGCACGACATCTTGTAAATTATCCACGCCAACGGTGGGAATAATCTTGTGAAACGCTTTAGTGTCTGCGTTAAATTCTTTTGCAAGCCTGTATCGCTGGCCAGTGTAAAAAACCGAGGATACGCCGTAACAACCAGCAGCTCGCAAAATTGAGGCAACATTTACTGGGTTCTTTGGATTTATCAAACCTAGCGATGCCGTTTGCTTATTCAAATGCATACCTAAAACTTTGTAAATTTTACAATTATCTAGATATTGCCATTAATTTCGTGGTCATACCACAAGCAATTTAAGAAAATTAGACTAAGGTATAAAGCGAAAAGCTTGACAGATTAGCAAGTCTAAACTTTATACATGCGCTGCCGCTGACAGCGGCGACCTCTTACAAACCTGCCCCAAGCGCTTATAGACCGCGACCTTCAGCCACTTTTACTATCCGGCCAATGGTATAAATTAGCGTTTAAAAACATATTATTAATTAGATGATTTGAATGTTTTTGATTTTAGTCCTGTTGAGCAAAAAGCGGTCCAAAAAGTGCGAAAAATTTACAATGACGGCCTGTATATTCTGCTCGGATGCATAATCTTTTGATAATATAACGGCTTAGGAGACATGTTCGTTAATTCAGGTAGAACATACCTAATATAAAATGAGGCTTGATTAGACATCTATGTCGTTAAACATGAAAATTTCGAAAGAAAGACAGTTATTGTGTATGACATTGGCTACGGTATAGGTCCAATTATTGTGCGCAAGAGCACCGCCGCACCAGTTTGACGCGCGTGATTAGGCTAGAGCAAAGTGATGTATCCATATAGATACGCTGCTAACTTCCTCAATCCTGCATTGATGCAAAATTAATAAAAAAGCCTAGTATTTAGGAAATGTTCACACGTGTTTTAGGCCAAAGCTGAGTGTGAAAACGTGCGTTGAGTTGACTTTTGAAAATGACAAAAAGTGAGATAAAAAACTGCAGTGTCACCGACACTGCAGTTTTTGGTTTGCTGTAGTAAACGTACGCTGAGCGTGTTAAGAATTTACTTCATGGAAACAGTCAGCGTTGGCATTGCACCATCAGGACCTGAAACTTTGAACTCATACAGCCCAGCTTCAGTCACATCTATTATCAGGTTGTTATTACTACTACCCAGAATCTTTGGTGTGCCTACACTTACTGCATTGGTCGCTGAGTCATTAGGGTTGCCTAAGTTTACCGTTGACCAATCTTCTGAGGCAACTTTGAACTCAACTGCTCCAGCACTCAACTCTACCTCAGCTACATATTCACCAGCACCTAAATAAGAGAACCTATCAACGGCCTTCCAACCATTCATGCCACCGGGAACAAATACATCAGTGCCACCCCAGAAATCCTCTTTGTAAACACCAATAGTAGGTGCATCCTCATTTGACACATTGAAAACAAATACATAGCGATCGGCATTTTCAATAGTGAGGATAAGGTTATCGTTGGTCGCTGCTAATCCAACGGACTGCCCAACAACCACATTTCTATCACTGTCGTCGCTACTAAGCGCTCCGAAATTAACGGTACTCCAGTCTTTAGAGGCGACTTTAAATTCATAGGTACCAGGCTCTATATCTCGAGCAAACGTATAGATACGGCTTCCTTGGTACTGGAATTCTTCAGCGGTTCCCCAGTCGTTTATTGCACCACGAAGATACACTGGTGTGCCAACATAGGGCTCCTCATTCTCTACCGTCAACACTGGCGCTTCGTTGTCACTGGCATTAATAGTAAATAGATAGGTAGCATCAATTGAGGGAGTGAACGCAAGGTTTGTATTGGTTCTACCTAATACTTTTTCAACGCCATCCGTTACCGTACCATCATCACCGTCAACTGCTCCGAAGTTCACCGTATCCCAGTCTTCAGATGCAAACTTAAACCCATAGGTCGTCCCGCCAATAAGGGGAACCGCAACGAAATAGACCCCGTCACCTTGATAGGTAAATGCATTATCTAAAGACCATCCATTCATATCGCCACGTAAATAGGCCGTAGTATCGCCATAAGGCACCACATCAGGAGCGCCTGATGTCGCAAACGCACTTAGTCCATAACCTTGTGCACCCGATTGAGGCTTAACAAAAACGACAATGGTTAACGCCGGTACAGTAAAAGTGCCATTACCATCATCACCTTCTGCGAACGTTGCGCCGCGCACGCTGCTGTCAACTGAATTTGCATGTATAGCATGTAACATAAAGCCTGTGGCAGTATTTACTGTAATGCTTTTCTCATCATAGCCCGTATTAATCAAAACCATTATCGCGTCGTTCATCATATCGATATCGGCACGAACAGTATCATCAGTTTGGGCAGCACCATCGTCGATGCTCATGGCAATTAAGCCTTTTTGCTGATTACTGCCAATATTATGAAAACCAATGCGATCGATAATATCGTTAGCACTAGTTAACCTAAACAAGGGGCTGGACATACGAATTGAAAGTAGCTCTGCAAACACGTCTGACGCAAACATTATGTCGGCTGTCGATGCGGCGCGTTCTGGGTCGTAAATGAACTCACCCATTTCTTCCCAGCGGCTCTCATTGTCTTGCGCAAGTGGTAAACCTACATTCCAGTTGTTGGTGCCATAGGTAAAGTCGACATAGTAAACCAGTCACCGGAATCGTAGGTATTGCGGTCCATAGACTTAGAGCGCAGCATGTCGCCACCCATTTGCAGAAACGGGATCCCTTGAGCGACTAAGTTGATTCCCATGGCCACATTTTGTGCTCGAACGCGCTCTTGCAGGCTGATATCTTGCGGCAATGTGTAATTTAATTGATCCCAAAGAGTTTCATTATCATGCTTAGACACATAGTTAATAATGTCTGCCGGATCGTCAGCGTAACCGCCTAAATTGCTGGTGGCCCCAGCACTACCCGCTGATGTCTCAAGAACATAGTCTTTCAATGTTCCAATCAAGCTCATTTTAACGCGGTCTTGGTCGCTAAGCAGCGCATCTGACTCAGGAGAGAAAATGTTCCCCTGGCGGATGGCCTCGCGAATACGATCGTTAAACGTGCCAATTTCAGAACCTGCCATATTTAGCTGATTAGCCTGCTCATAACCCCGCTCTATTTTGGTCCACCCCTCGCCATAGAAATAGTTATCTTCATCAACTGTCTGCACCGCTTCACGCAAACGCAGCATAGTGTCTTTAGTTGCCTGGCTCATGATGTCAAAACGGAAAGAGTCATATTTGTAGTGCTCAGCCCACATGAGCAAAGAGTCCTCCATGAACTTTTCCATCATCACATTACGCGGCTCTGTATCATCACAGCATGTTTCGCGAACAATTGCTCCAGTATCTACTTCGTAACGGTGGTAGTACCCTGGCACCGTTTTACATGGAGGGGTGAAGACATAAAGGCAACCCCGCTGCTAATCCGGACCTTAACTTGCCTCTTTTGTTCCAGTAATGAATCTTACTGTTTTGTACAAAAAGGGAGCAATGCTATGCATACGTATTCATTTACATATCTGCAGCATATATTTCAAATAGGCGTAACTTGTAAACATTTACGTTACAAGTTACGTAAATTAGCGACGGTTTTAAAATAGGCTTAATGAGAATATGTTAAAAATCAAAATGCTAATAAGCGTATTTAAAACGGTAAGGTAAAGCTTAGGATGTAGAAAAATACAGGGATATTTAAAGAGAAATATAAAATAGATGATTGAAAATATTGAACAAAAGTATGAAAAAAGATAACGCGCGGGATCAGTAAAGGGGATGCTTTTGCTTAACCTAAGTTCTCTTTTTTCACCCAATAGAGTGATTGAACAACGATAGAGGTAATTGAATAAGGGGTAAACACAGAGCCTTTGGCAGGAAAGTGCACTGGCTCCATGTTAAATCGATGGTCGCTAATTTTTATACTCCCTGATTGAAAGCGTTGTATTTATGGGTAAATATGCAAAAGCGTTTTATAAGCCGCAAAACTGTTTAATAAACATATCGTGAGTCGCAATTTTTCCCACGGGCTCATTTTTGATGTTTTTGATATTACGCATTAACTCTAAGAGTTTATCGTCAGACATAGCGTTCGCCAGTGGATGGTAATCGTTAGCGTCAATGCCCTGTCCCATCATCACCTGTAGCCATGAACTCTCTAAGAAAAGGTCGTTTTGCTCTCTAAAAATATTTCCCGATGCCTTAAATAATTGTAATTTATGGGTGAGACTTTTTGGTACTTCCATGTTTCTCACGTCACGCCAAAACTGACTATCGTTACGTTCGTTTACATGGTAATGCAATATGATAAAGTCGCGAATTTGCTCGTATTCCAATTTAGACTGCTGATTGTACTCATCAATCTGTTCTTGCCTGATGCCATTGTGAGGAAACAGATGAATTAAACGTACCACGGCTGATTGAATAAGATGAATACTGGTAGATTCCAACGGTTCAAGGAAGCCGCTAGCCAGCCCCACCGCAATGACGTTTTTGTTCCACTGCTTGCGTCTACGACCAGTTTTAAAGCGTATAAAATTAGGATCGGCCAGTGGCTTGGTATCGATATTATTAGATAAAATATCTAGCGCCTGATCGTCACTGTAATAGTTACTGCTGTAAACAAGGCCGTTGCCGTTACGATGCTGCAAAGGTATACGCCACTGCCACCCAGCGCTGTGCGCAATTGAGCGAGTAAAAGGGCTTGTGTTTTCATGACGCTCTGAGGGCATTGCCACAGCGCGGTCGCATGGCAACCAATGTGACCAATCTTCATAGCCCGTATTGAGGGTTTGTTGGGTAAGTAAACCTTTAAACCCTGAGCAGTCGATGAAAAGATCACCGCTTATTGAGGTGCCATCCTTTAACGTGACGGCTTTTATAAAGCCGTTTTCGGTATGCTGCTCTACCCGCTCTATAATTCCTTCTTTACGAACAATCCCCATTTCTTCGCATTTTTTACGAAGAAAGCGGGCGTAAAGCGAAGCATCAAAGTGATACGCATAGGGCATTTCAATGATGGGATCAGGGGATTTTATGTGGGCAAACTTTCCAGCCTCGCAGGCAAGATAGTTGAGGTCATATTCCCAAATAGAGTCTTTCAGACCCAATGTTTGCGCCCGTTTGAAGTAATGATGAAAATGGCAAAACGCAAAACTTTTACCCGGCGCACCAAAGGTATGATAATAACTATCACCCTGCTCTTTCCAATTCTCGAAACGAATAGCCAGCTTCATGGTAGCTTTAGTTTCTCTGAGAAATTCTTTCTCGTCCAAACCCAGCATCTTATTGAGCAATATAATGGGTGGTATAGTCGCCTCGCCCACGCCTACGGTACCAATATCTTCTGATTCCACCAATGTAACGTTAACTCGAGAACCTAATAGACGTTTGACAACCGCAGCTGAAATCCAACCAGCTGTTCCACCACCCACAATTACTACGTCTTTTACTGCTGTGTTTGTCATAGTTTTGCCACTGCCGCTTGTAAACTTCACCTTTTTATTAACGCTTGAGCGTACTTTTCTTTGCTTTAACGATAACAAAAAAGAAGGGGTTTACGATAAAAGGCCCCAATCAGCATGACTATTTGGGGCCTTCATTTTTTTCTTTCTAACTTTGTTTATACCACTCCCAACGAGAGCGGCACAAGTTAGGCGTTATCAAACATTAGAACGTATAGTTAACACCAAGTAGGAAGTTGCGTCCATACTGTTGGAATTCAGTAATTTGACGCGCGTCTCCTGGGTTAGTACGGATAGTTGGCTCATCTGTTAGGTTTTGACCTTGCAGAGTAACCCGTAAGCCGTAAAGTGCCTCAATGCCAGACTCACTAAAGTCATAACCAATTTGCGCATCCCACTGTTCAACACCAGCATCTTGGATTTGCGCTAGTGAAAGACTTACCGCTCTTGTTTCTGTGCTAAAGGCATCACGCTTGGTGCCAGAAACACGTACTTCAAATCCATTGCTTTCATAGAACGCGGTGAGTGAGTACGTTTCATCTGATAGTCCTGGTACTGCATCGCCGTTGTCTAACTCACCGTCTAGGAAAGTTGCACTTGCGAACATACCGAAACCTTCAAGAGATTCGTGGAACAAATCAAACGGAATACTACCTTGTACTTCCCAGCCTCTTACGAAACCTTCAAGACCGTCTTCACGGAAACTTACAACACCGTTAAATAGTGCTGGTGGAACGATATCGTCATCGTCTAACACGCCATCGCCGTTGATATCGGTTTGACCCGAAGTCTGATGGAAACCTTCAATGTATGACTCAGAAAAATCACCAATTGTTTGTCCGCTAACGTGCCAGTTAGTTAGGTCTTTATAGAAGAAGCTAACAGCGACGTAACCAGAATCTGCAAAGTAATTCTCATAAGCAATGTCAAATTGGTTTGCTTCAAGCGGTCTAAGTTGTGCATTACCCGAGCTTGCAGACCAAGGCCCGTTAGCTACGTCTTGAGAAATAATTTGCTGATCGTTAAACGTAAAACTAACCGTGTTGTTAGGTCTCATGTCATCCATACGAGGACGGCTCAACACTTTACCCATCGCGGTACGGATAAACTGATTCTCAGCAACCTCAAAGCTTAAGTTAAGCGTCGGTAGAATATCGTGATACGACGAACCATCAGAGATTGGCGTTACTGCTGTGAAACCTGTTGGACCGGTTGTTGTATTAAATCCAGTACCCTTTTGGTCTACATCGATAATTTGAAGCCCTAAGTTACCTGTGATGAAAATACCACGTAACTCAGTATCAATGCTTAACTTGGCGTATGCAGTCAACAAATCTTCAGTAATAGTATAAGTGTCACCGATACGACCGTTTTCAAACAGTTCTGCTTCAGTTTCAATGTAGTAGCCACTTCTGTAAAGCGCGAGACTGTCGTAGGCTACAACACCTTCCACACCAATGTGGCTTAAGTCAGCTACACCAATAGGGTTTGGAATAGATTCTGAACTTGGCCATAGTGGAGAGGTTAAGAAAGCACCATTGTTGTCTTTTGCTTTTTCACGCTCTTGATAATTTACACCAGCAGTGAATTTAGAGAACATACCCCAATCAACAAAACCTTCGATATCAAGTCTTACTGCATCTAGAGTTTCATCAAAAATTGGCTCATTCACGAAACCATCTTGCGCAGTATCTGGACCAAAGCCTTCAACGCCTTGGAATTGTTCAACAGGTGCTAATGAACCGCCCCACGCTTGAGGACCCGCTAGTTGAATTAAAGATGGGTCAGTTAAATCAACACCGTCAATAGTTGGATGATCGCTGTAAACCGCACCTGTAGATGTCATTGTCCACGAACGCGGAGTAAGTGGGCGACCGTCAACACCGGCACGGCCTACACCTGAATAACTTTCGATATCAGTGATAGTCTTATCAACTTCACCCATTGAAACATCTAACGTTGCCGTCCAGTTGTCGTTAATGTTGTATTCAACATTAAGACCAAAAGTAGTTAGCTCAGCCTGTTGCTGACGCGAATCGTTACGGATTACAGAGTGGAAACCATCGTAGTATCCTGATGTTACAAGACCATCTTCAATACCTGTGATTGTGTACTCGCTTGTTCCCCACTCAGCACCACCTTCTTCAACGCCTCTTCGAACATCGTTTTCTTCGAAATCGATGTATAAAGCGTCAAACTGGATAGTTAAATCGTCAGTTGGCGCGTATTCAATAACACCAGCAATTGATGTGCGCTCTAGCATAGCAGAACGAGTAAATGAGTCGTTACCGCCTAAAATCACAGTACCTTCCGGAACCTCAACTGTATCCTGGCCATCAAATCGTCTCGGATTCCATAAAGGGTTGCCATTGTCATCAAATGTACCTTCTGGCGTTGTATTGACATTGGCATATCCCCAACCACGGAAATACTTTTCTTGTCGTGGCGATTCCATATCAGCAACAACAAGCGCTACACCTAATGTGTCGTTTGCAAACTGATCAACGTAGTTAAACGATATTCTGTGACCCTTGTTGTCAAAATCTGGGTTACCAGAATCTTCACCGTTCATCTCAAAGCTGCCGTTTATTGCAAACGTTTCTTTTGCTGTTAACGGGCTTACTGTTTGAATGTCGATGGTACCACCGATGCCCTGAGTCATAAGACCGGCTTCAGGTGTTTTATAAACAAGTATGTTAGAAACGATTTCAGTAGGGTACAAATCGAACTCAACCCCACGGTTATCACCCATACCTAATAGTTCGCGTCCATTAAGCGTTGTACCCACGTAGTTTTCATTAAAACCACGCACTGAGAGACCACTTGTTCTGCCGTTTCTACGCTCACCGGCTAGACCTGGAAGGCGGGCTAGTGATTCAGCAATAGAGGTATCGGGTAATTTACCAATATCTTCTGCAGAAAGTGCCTCTACAATTGAGGTGTTGTCCATTTTTATCGCTTGCGCGCGTTGTAAACTTCCGCGGATGCCACTAACTTCAATGACTTCCACTGCCGTTTCATCAACTGCGTCTGTATCTGACTGCTGAGCTAGTGCAGGAGCACTACCAAAAGCAACGCCGCCAGCGATAAGCGCTGTCTTAATTAGGTTTGGTTTAAAGTGTTTCATAAAACAGGTGTCCCGTAAGGTTTCAATTTTTGCCTATTTAATTGTTATTGTGACAAAGAAATGACAATAGATTACATGGCGTAATGCTATAGAGGTGTGAGTTATTGCACAATTGCTTGCATACGTATTCAATCCACTTTTTCAACAATACGTTAACATTAGCAGCAAATTCAATTTTGTAAGTTAACTACGCAAAAGGCATAAAAACGGGGATTTCAGGGCTTTTTGTTGTTATTTTGTTTCACTAAGGCAAAATAAAATGTAAATAGAAAATCGTGGAATATGCTTATTAGAAAATGCTCATCCATAAAAAAACCCGCTGAAAGCGGGTTTTTTATAACTACTTTACGTTGCTATTTAAGATAGCAACTTGGCAAGTCTATCGCTTACCAACCAGTGGTTTCGCGAAGTGCTTTGCCGATGTCAGCAAGAGAGCGCACGGTTTTAACACCCGCATCTTCTAGTGCTTTAAATTTCTCGTCAGCTGTACCTTTACCGCCGGCAATGATTGCTCCAGCGTGACCCATACGCTTACCTTCAGGTGCAGTCACACCCGCAATGTAAGAAACAACAGGCTTAGTTACGTTAGCTTTGATGAATTCAGCAGCTTCTTCTTCTGCTGTACCACCAATCTCACCAATCATAACGATAGCTTCTGTTTGAGGATCGTCTTGGAACAACTGAAGGATGTCGATGAAGTTAGAACCCGGGATAGGGTCACCACCAATACCAACACAGCTAGACTGACCGAAACCTTCGTCAGTAGTTTGCTTAACCGCTTCGTACGTAAGTGTACCAGAGCGAGAAACAATACCTACTTTACCAGGCTTGTGGATGTGACCAGGCATGATACCAATTTTACACTCTCCAGGAGTAATCACACCTGGGCAGTTTGGACCAATCATGCGAACGCCTTTAGCATTTACGTATTCTTTAACGTAAAGCATATCTAGCGTAGGAATACCTTCAGTAATACAAACGATAAGCTCGATGCCAGCATCAGCAGCTTCAACGATTGAATCTTTACAGAATGCAGCTGGTACATAGATAACAGTTGCCGTTGCGCCTGTTGCTTCTACCGCTTCACGTACTGTATTGAATACTGGAAGACCTAGGTGCTCAGTGCCGCCTTTGCCTGGTGTAACACCACCAACCATTTGCGTACCGTAAGCAATCGCTTGCTCAGAGTGGAAAGTACCTTGACCACCAGTGAAACCCTGACAGATTACTTTGGTATCTTTGTTAATTAATACAGACATTATTTGCCCTCCGCTGCAGCTACAACTTTCTGTGCTGCATCAGTTAGCGACTCAGCAGCAATGATATCTAAACCAGAGTTCGCAAGAACCTCACGGCCAAGCTCTGCGTTTGTACCTTCAAGACGTACAACAACAGGAACATTAACACCCACTTCTTTAACTGCACCGATGATACCTTCGGCAATCATGTCACAACGAACGATACCACCAAAGATGTTAACTAAAACGGCTTTAACGTTATCGTCAGATAAGATGATTTTGAATGCTTCTGCAACACGCTCTTTAGTCGCGCCGCCACCAACATCTAGGAAGTTAGCTGGCTTGCCACCGTGTAGGTTCACGATGTCCATTGTACCCATTGCTAGGCCGGCACCGTTAACCATACAACCCACGTTACCGTCTAGAGCAACATAGTTAAGTTCGAACTCAGCAGCATGCGCTTCACGTGCATCTTCTTGAGTAGGATCTTGCATAGCTTTAACTTTAGGCTGGCGATACAACGCGTTGCCATCGATAGCTAGCTTAGCGTCAAGACAGTGAAGGTCACCGTCTTCTTTGATTACAAGCGGGTTAATTTCAATCAATGCAACATCAAGATCTTCAAACATCTTAGCTAGGCCAAGGAAAATCTTAGTGAATTGTTTGATTTGAACGCCAGAAAGACCGAGTTTAAACGCCATTTCACGTGCTTGGTAAGGCTGAGCACCAACAATTGGGTCGATTTCAGCTTTAAGAATTTTCTCTGGTGTTTCTTCAGCAACAGTTTCAATCTCAACGCCACCTTCAGTAGAAGCCATAAACACAACACGACGGGTTGTGCGGTCAACTACTGCACCAAGGTACAATTCGTTAGCGATATCTGTGCAAGATTCAACAAGGATTTTGCTCACAGGCTGACCATTTTCGTCAGTCTGGAACGTCACCAAATTTTTGCCAAGCCAGTTTTCTGCGAAAGCTTTAATTGCGTCAGTATCTTTTACTAACTTAACGCCGCCAGCTTTACCGCGACCACCTGCGTGGACCTGACATTTTACTACCCACTCTTCTCCGCCAATTTTCTTTGCGGCATCTACAGCATCTTGAGGAGTGTCTGCTGCGTATCCTTCAGAAACAGGTAAACCGTATTCTTTGAATAGCTGCTTACCTTGGTATTCATGCAAATTCATGGTGTTTCTATCCGATTTTTAGTAAGACAAAAGTCGCAAATGCGACTTGATTAGTTTGGCTGACATTATCACATCAAATATCAGCGTTGCGTTAGAAGCAAACACAGCATAGACCATATTTGCCACTAACCACAATTGCGTGAGACGGAAGTCTTAAACGTCTAATAATAGACGTGTAGGATCTTCAAGCATCTCTTTTACGGTTACCAAGAAGCCTACTGACTCTTTACCATCAACAATTCTGTGATCGTAAGAAAGCGCAAGATACATCATTGGCAAAATTTCTACTTTCCCATTAACCGCCATTGGACGATCTTGGATTTTATGCATACCCAAGATAGCGCTTTGAGGAGGATTAATGATTGGTGTAGACATTAGTGAACCAAAAACACCGCCGTTCGTGATGGTGAAGTTACCACCTTGTAGGTCAGCCATTGCTAGCTTCCCGTCACGCCCTTTTAGTGCTAATTCTTTAATACCTTTCTCAACACCGGCCATACCTAGCGTATCGGTATCTTTAAGAATTGGTGTTACCAATCCGCGTGGTGTTGATACTGCAATAGAGATATCGAAATAGTTGTGATAAACAATATCATCACCGTCGATAGACGCATTCACTTCAGGGAAGCGCTTAAGTGCTTCAGTCACTGCCTTCACGTAGAAAGACATGAAGCCAAGACGAATACCGTGACGCTTTTCAAAGCTCTCTTGATATTGCTTACGCAATTCCATGATAGGCTTCATGTTTACTTCATTAAATGTAGTAAGCATGGCCGTAGAATTTTTCGCTTCTAACAAACGGTTTGCGATTGTCTTGCGAAGACGCGTCATTGGAACGCGTTTTTCAGTGCGATTTCCAACCGGTAAATCTGGTGTTGCTTCACTCGACACAGAAGCTGCCGCAGGTGCTTTATTACCACCTTTCAAATGCTTCTCAACATCTTCTTTGGTGATTCGACCATTTTTACCAGTGCCTTTAACACTCGATGCATCGACGCCTTTCTCTGCAAGCAGACGACGAACTGATGGGCTTAATGCATCGCTGCTATCATCACTATCGTCATTATCGTCTGCAGGAGCAGATGCAGCTGTACCGCCCGATGCGCCTTCTACGAATTTAGCAATCACTTCTTCAGCGGTTACCGTCGCGCCTTCTTCTGCAATAATCTCTGACAGTGAACCATCAGCAGGAGCTACCACTTCAAGAACCACTTTATCCGTCTCGATATCCACTAGATTTTGATCGCGAGATACCGCTTCGCCAACACCTACGTGCCAAGTAGCAATGGTAGCGTCAGCAACAGACTCAGGTAATACTGGTACTTTTACATCAGAGGCTTTTCCAGCTGGCGCGCTGTCAGACTTGTCAGCTTTTGCTGGCTTAGACTCTTTTTCAGAGTCAGAAGAGTCTGATTTAGCTGGCGCAGCAGCACTGCCCTCTTCTAGTTTCGCGATAACTTGCTCGCCTAAAACCGTTGCACCCTCTTCGTTCAAGATCTCACCGATTGTACCGTCCGCTGGCGCTACAACTTCTAGAACTACTTTATCAGTTTCAATATCAACCAGATTCTGGTCTCGTTTAACTGCATCACCGGCTTTAACGTGCCAGGTTGCAATGGAGGCATCGGCAACTGACTCAGGTAGAACCGGAACTTTTATCTCAATTGTCATTTCTGTTCCTTATTTAATAGTGAGAGCGTCTTCAATCAGCGCTTTTTGCTGCTGATTGTGAACGGATACATAACCTACTGCAGGCGACGAGGATGCTTCACGACCCGCATATGTTAATTTTGCACCTTCTGGAATGGCTTGCCAGAAATGGTGTTGGCTGCAGTACCAAGCGCCTTGATTTTGTGGCTCTTCTTGGCACCAAACCCAATCTTTTACATGGCTGTATTGTGCAACAACTTTAGCACATTCTTCTTGTGGGAATGGGTAAAGCTGTTCTAAACGAATAATAGCAACATCGTTTTGTTCGTTCTTACGGCGTTGATCCAAAAGGTCGTAATATACTTTACCCGAACACATAACCACGCGTTTTACATCTTTCGGGTCTAATTCGTCTATTTCACCGATCACGTTGAGGAACTTACCTTCACTAAGTTCTTCAAGAGAAGATACTGCCAGAGGGTGACGTAAAAGTGACTTAGGCGACATAACGATAAGTGGCTTACGCATTGGACGCACCACCTGACGACGCAGCATATTAAATACCTGTGCTGGCGTAGACGGTACACACACTTGCCAGTTATGGTCGGCACACATCTGTAAGAAACGCTCTAAACGCGCAGAGCTATGCTCTGGGCCTTGCCCTTCATAGCCATGGGGTAACAGAACGGTTAAGCCACACAAGCGGCCCCATTTTGCTTCACCTGAACTTAGGAATTGGTCGAAAACAACTTGAGCACCATTGGCGAAGTCACCAAACTGTGCTTCCCAAATAGTGAGACAGGTAGGCTCTGCAGTCGCGTAACCATATTCAAACGCCATTACCGCTTCTTCAGACAATACAGAATCATAAATTTCGATTTCGCCCTGACCTTCTCTTATGTGTTGAAGAGGAAGGTAAGTCGAACCGTCTGTCTGATTATGAAGTACCGCGTGACGATGGAAGAACGTACCACGGCCACTGTCTTGCCCAGTAATACGAATATCTTCACCTGCATCAACAAGCGTTGCATAGGCCAAGTTTTCTGCCATACCCCAGTCGAGAGGCTTTTCGCCAGCAACCATTGCTTTTCTGTCTTGATATAATTTGTTTACACGAGACTGAAGCTTGTGGTCTTCAGGGAAAGAGGTAATTGACTCACCCAGTTCCTTAAGCTTTTCTACACTTACGCTGCCGTCGTACGGCGTATCCCAGTCGTGACCAAGGTACGGAGACCAGTCAACGCTGTGTTCTGTCATCGGACGCCACTCTTCTACCACGCACGCACCGTGATCGAGTGCTTCACGATATTCTTGAAGGTAGCGGTCTGCATCACGCTGCTCGATAACACCTTCAGCGATAAGCTGGTCGGCATAAATTGAACGAGGAACAGGATGCTTTTTAATTTTTTGATACATCAACGGCTGAGTTGCGTTTGGTTCATCTGCTTCGTTGTGACCGTGGCGACGGTAACACACTAAATCGATAACCACATCGCGCTTAAATTTCTGTCGGTACTCAAGCGCAAGCTGAGTAACAAATGCTACGGCTTCAGGATCGTCAGAATTTACGTGGAAAATTGGCGCCTGAACCATTTTCGCTATATCAGTACAGTACTGCGTAGAGCGAGTATCTTCAGTTTTTGAGGTAGTAAAACCAACTTGGTTATTGACTACAATGCGCACAGTTCCGCCAACAGCAAAGCCTCGGGTTTGAGACATGTTGAACGTTTCTTGTACAACACCCTGACCTGCAATTGCCGAGTCACCATGTATTGTGATAGGCAAAACTGTGTTCGTGTCGTTTTCACGACGCACTAGGCGGGCACGTACAGAGCCGATAACCACAGGGTTAACAATTTCTAAGTGAGAGGGGTTAAAGGCTAACGCTAAATGAACATTGCCACCTGGCGTAGCAAAATCAGAAGAGAAGCCGGCATGATATTTAACGTCACCAGCACCAAGCGAATCGTCGTGTTTCCCAGAAAACTCGTCAAATAATACTGACGGGTTTTTACCTAAAACGTTGACTAACACGTTTAATCGGCCTCGGTGGGCCATACCAATAACCACTTCTTTAGTACCGGCCGCGCCAGCTTTGGTTATTAGCCCTTTCAGCATAGGTACTAACGCATCGCCACCTTCAAGAGAAAAACGTTTAGCGCCAGGAAATTTGGCACCTAGGTACTTTTCCATGCCGTCAGCAGCAGTAAGCCCTTTCAGAATACTTAATTTCTCGTCGCGAGAAATTTCTGGTTTAGCCTGAACAGATTCAAACTTTTGCTGTAACCAACGTTTTTGGTCGGTATCGGTAATGTGCATATACTCAGCACCGATAGAACCACAATACGTTCTGTTTAGGGATTTAACTAGTTCACCTAATGGAAGTGACTCTTTACCAATAGCATAAGAGCCGACGTTATAAACTGAGTCAAAGTCTTCTTCAGATAGGCTGTGATGTGAAAGCTCAAGGTCACGCACTCTAGCTTGTTTCCAAAGCCCTAGCGGGTCAAGGTTTGCATGCTGGTGTCCGCGGAAGCGAAATGCATTTATAAGCTGGAGAACTTTAACTTGCTTGTCGTCTGAACCACTTGCAGAGGGTGCCGCGGAACTAGACATTCGTGCGGTTGGACCTAACGCAGCAAGTTGCCTAAATTGATTTTTAATTGCTGTATGATTAGTTTCTAATGCTACGCCATCAAGATTGGGGAGGTTATCGAAGATTTGGCGCCATGTTTCAGAGACGCTTTGAGGGTCTTCCAAATAGGCTTCATACAACTCTTCAACATAGGCAGCGTTGGCACCTGCCATGTGCGAGGAATCCCACCACGCTTTCATCACGCTCTCTTGCATTTAATTTGCCTTGCTACGTTTTATAAAATCTAGTTAACAATCAAGTACTATTATAAGGCTATTCTCTTCAGAACCAAGTGTTATCACTATGAATACAAAAAAAAATAGCCATCCTAACTGGATGGCTATTTAGAGCATCAAAAATCAGTGACTAACTTAGTTAGTAAAGATTCGAACTAAACAGCCCGCGACAGAAGCATAGACTTTATTTGTCCAATTGCTTTTGTTGGGTTTAATCCTTTAGGACATACACTTACACAGTTCATAATACCATGACAGCGGAATACGCTAAAGGCGTCGTCCAACTCGTTCAAACGCTCGTCTGTTGCTGTGTCACGGCTATCAATTAGGAAACGATAAGCATGCAGCAATCCTGCTGGACCGATAAACTTATCCGGGTTCCACCAAAACGACGGACAAGACGTTGAACAACAAGCACATAAAATACACTCGTACAGACCATCTAACTTCGCACGCTCTTCAGGAGACTGCAGGTGCTCACGAGCAGGTGGTTGTTTTCCATCGTTAATCAAGAAGGGTTTAATCTTCTCGTACTGAGTGTAAAATTGCGTCATATCGACAACTAGGTCACGCACTACGGGTAGACCTGGAAGTGGACGGACAACAATTTTGCCCTTTCCTAACGCTGACAGTGGGGTAATACAAGCAAGACCGTTCTTGCCGTTCATATTTACACCGTCTGAACCACATACACCTTCGCGGCACGAGCGACGGAAAGACAACGAAGCGTCTTCTTCTTTCAATGCAATCAGTGCGTCTAGTACCATCATGTCTTGACCTTCCTCTACTTCTAGAGTGTAGTCTTGCATGCGTGGTTTAGCGTCAACATCTGGGTTATAACGGTATATCGAAAATTCTAATTTCATTATCGTTACCTCTTTAATACGTACGCGCTTTAGGAGGGAATGCCTCTCTAAGTTTCGGCGCCATATTGACATCTCGTTTGAGCATTTTTTCAGTGTTCGGATCGTAAATGCTGTGGCATAGCCAGTTGTCATCATCACGATCTGGGAAATCGAAGCGGCTGTGCGCGCCACGGCTTTCCGTTCTGAAATTCGCTGCTACTGCTGTGCTGTACGCGGTTTCCATCAGGTTATCAAGTTCTAGGCATTCAATACGCTGTGTATTAAAGTCTGAGCTCTTATCGTCAAGGCGGGCATGCTGCAAGCGCTCGCGAATTTCGCTAAGCTCTTTCAGGCCGTCAGCCATTGCTTCACCTTCACGGAATACTGAGAAGTTAAGCTGCATGCATTTTTGCATGTCTTTCTTAATCTGAACTGGGTCTTCACCCTTGCCAATCTCTGAACTTTCCCAGCGGTTAAATCTTGCCATTGCTGCGTCTAGGTCAGACTCTGATGCGTCACGACTTGGCGCCATATCAGACAGTGTCTTGCCAAGGTGCATACCCGTTGCGCGACCAAATACAACCAAGTCAAGTAGTGAGTTACCACCTAGGCGGTTTGCACCGTGTACTGATACACAAGCAATCTCACCACAAGCAAATAAACCATTCACAACTCTATCGTTACCGTTTTCGTCCACTGCTAAGCATTGACCGTCTACGTTAGTAGGAATACCGCCCATCATGTAGTGACACGTTGGTATTACTGGAATTGGCTCTTTTACAGGGTCAACGTGAGCAAAGGTACGAGATAGCTCAAGAATACCAGGCAGACGTGATTCAAGTACGTCTTTGCCAAGGTGATCTAGCTTAAGTTTGATGTGTGTGCCCCAAGGACCCTCACAACCACGACCTTCTCGAATCTCAGTCATCATTGAACGAGCAACAACGTCACGGCCTGCTAAGTCTTTCGCATTAGGTGCGTAACGTTCCATGAATCGCTCGCCGTCTTTATTGAGTAGGTAACCACCCTCACCACGACAACCTTCAGTCACCAATGTGCCTGCACCAGCGATACCCGTTGGGTGGAACTGCCACATTTCCATGTCTTGAACCGCAACACCAGCACGTAGTGCCATACCAACACCGTCACCAGTGTTGATGTGTGCATTAGTGGTAGATGCGTAAATACGACCTGCACCACCTGTTGCTAATACTACTGCGCGAGATTTGAAGTAAACGACTTCGCCAGACTCGATGTCGATTGCTGTACAACCAACAACGTCACCGTCTTGGTTTTTTACCAAATCAAGGGCGTACCATTCAGAAAATACTTTTGTTTTGTTTTTTACGTTCTGCTGGTAAAGCAGATGAAGAAGCGCGTGACCTGTACGGTCGGCCGCAGCTGCCGTGCGGGCTGCTTGCTCGCCACCAAAGTTTCTTGATTGTCCGCCGAAAGGACGTTGGTATACTTTTCCGTTTTCAAAACGCGAGAACGGTAAACCCATATTTTCCATTTCGATAATGGCTTCAGGGCCTTCCTTACACATGTATTCGATTGCATCTTGGTCACCGATATAATCTGACCCTTTTACAGTGTCATACATGTGCCATTCCCAGTTGTCTTCATGTGAATTACCTAGCGCAACAGTAATACCACCCTGTGCAGACACAGTATGAGAACGGGTTGGAAAAACTTTTGATAACAGTGCACATGACTTACCAGACTGTGAAATCTGTAGCGCGGCACGCATACCTGCGCCACCAGCCCCAATTACTACTGCATCAAACTCGTGTACGGGTAAACTCATCTTACACTCCCCACAATACAAATAGGCCGACAGCTACATAGCCAAAAGCGATGATATTTAGTATATATTGTAATCCCGCGCGCAGACTTGTTGACTTAACATAGTCTGATAGTACCTGCCAAAGGCCGATACGTACGTGGATCATCACTGCGATTAGTGCTGCCAATGTGAAAACTTTCATAGCTAAACCAGAGAATAACCCACGCCATTCGACGTAACTTAAACTACCGCTGGTTATAAAGTACCACGCCATGAAAATCGAGTACGCGAATATAATTGCTGCTGTCGCACGAAGTGATACATAATCTTGTACACCATCGCGCTTCATACTTGCTTGGTTGGTTACCATAATGCAACTCCCAATACTACGGTCAGTACAATCCATAGTGCGATTGTTGCTTTTGCACTATTATTGCCCGACTCTAATTCTTCCCAGTGACCTAAATCCATAACAACATGTCTTAGGCCGCCTAGAATGTGATACGTCAGCGCTGAAGCTGTGCCAATTGCGACAAATTTTCCAAAGAAACCGTCCATAATTGCTTGAACATTCGCGAAGCCTTCAGGCGATTGAACAGATACTGCCCATGCCCAAATAACGAAAAGTAACGCGAAGAACATTGCAACACCGGTTACGCGGTGGAGAATTGACGAAATAGCAGAGGGCGGAAATTTAATAGTATTGAGTTCTAAATTTACTGGTCTTTGCTTTTTCACAATGTATGCCTGTTTAATCCGTAGGGATAAGAATTACTTGTATTTATTATGTCCTGAACAAGTGAATTCGCTTTTAACCTGTTAATTGCCTCATCCATTGAGTTGTTAACAATTTGTGAACTTATCTTTAATGCTTTTAACAGAATAATTATTCTAGTAATCAAGCACCGCCGAGTATATCCAGCGTAGTATATAATTACAATTTTTTGTGTCGTAGTAAGACTTTAGTCTGCTTTAACACTTTATTGGTAATTATTTTCAAATAAAAGAGATCACAATTGCTCCAAACCCACTGCCTCTCACGTATAATAGCGTGATTTAGGTTATCAGTGCTGGTAATGCGTGACCATTATATATGCTTCAAATTAACGTCTTTTAATGAAACTGGTTAATTATTCTGCACAGAGCATATAGCCGTTGTAAGCGTCAAGCGATAAAAACATGGATTAATGATTTACCTTTCCCCAAAAGTAATTAAAAATATTGGGGTATTAAGGAACATGGTGTTTTTATTTGGTACCGAATCAGTAATAAAAGTGCTAATACAATTCTCAGTGATAGAGAATATTTATTATACATATATGCAATAAAATTGACTTATTGGTGCATAATAAAGTACAAATACGCCCACTTTTCCCAATTAAGCGGACATTTTCGTCCGTTTTGCTGCAAACAGAACCATTCTGAGGAGAGCAATATATGGCAGATCAAAAGGCCATTCTTAAAGCCGGCGACAAGGAAATCGAGCTTCCTATTTTGTCTGGCACAGAAGGACAAGACGTAATCGATGTCCGTTCAGTTGGACAACACGGTTATTTTACTTACGACCCTGGTTTTATGGCTACAGGATCTTGCGAGTCTAGCATCACTTACATTGACGGCGCTGCCGGCGTACTTCTTCACCGTGGCTTCCCCATCGAAGAACTAGCGCGCGACGCTGACTACCTAGAAGTATGCTACATGCTGTTACACGGTGACGCACCGTCTACAGAGCAATACGAGGAATTTAAAGAAACAATTACTCGTCATACAATGGTTCACGAGCAAATTAACATGTTCTTTCATGGTTTCCGCAATGACGCCCACCCTATGGCGATGTTGTGCGGTACCGTTGGTGCAATGTCATCGTTTTATCACAGCGACCTTGATGTTTCTAACGAAGAGCAGCGTGTACGCAGTGCGCACCGTTTAATCGCGAAAATGCCTACACTAGTTGCTATGTGTTACAAGTACAATGTAGGTCAACCGTTTGTATATCCTCGTAACGACTTGAGCTACGCAGCTAACTTCTTAAACATGATGTTTTCTGTACCTGCTGAAGAGCATAAGATTAGCCCTGCAGTTGAGCGTGCAATGGACCGTATCTTTACGCTTCATGCTGACCACGAGCAAAATGCATCTACCTCTACCGTTCGTCTAGCTGGTTCATCTGGTGCTAACCCTTATGCGTGTATCGCTGCAGGTGTTGCGTCTTTGTGGGGGCCTGCTCACGGTGGTGCAAACGAAGCATGCCTTAACATGCTAGAGGAAATCGGTACTGTTGACCGCATTCCTGAGTTTATCGCCAGAGCGAAAGACAAGTCTGACCCATTCCGCCTGATGGGCTTCGGTCACCGTGTTTATAAAAACCACGATCCGCGTGCCACCGTTATGCGTGAAAGCTGCCATGAAGTATTGAGTGAACTTAACGTAAAAGATCCACTGCTTGAAGTAGCTATGGAACTTGAAAAAATTGCATTGAGCGACCCGTACTTTGCAGAGAAGAAGTTATTCCCTAACGTGGATTTCTATTCTGGTATCGTACTTAAAGCGATTGGTATTCCAACTAACATGTTTACATGTATCTTTGCGCTATCTCGCACAGTGGGTTGGATTTCACACTGGCATGAGATGATGAGCGATCCAAAACAAAAAATTGGTCGTCCTCGTCAGCTATACACCGGTCACAGCCAAAGAAAATATACCCCTATAAAGTAGTTATGAACTAACTGCCCTTTTAGGTTGTAAAAATAGCGCCACGATTGGCGCTATTTTTGTTTATGGCGTATTTTTTTAAAGGAATACAAATGCCCTATTCTGCACTTGGTCTTGGTTTAGCAGGTTTAATACCGTTTATTGCTATGCCGCTGGCCTACGTACTTAATGTTTTAACTATTACGCAAAGCGCAACGTACTTCGTACAGTATTCCGCAGTGTTACTCTCTTTCTTTGGTGGCGTTCACTGGTGGGATGCAATTAGCAATCAGCGCTACGACAAGCAAATGTATTTGGCCATGTTGCCTACTATTGTGGGATGGCTGTGTCTTGTCTTCGCAAATGATGTAAAGGTTCTCGGTGTGTTGTCTGTGAGTTACATTGCCATCATGCTTTACGATAAATTCACGCTTTCCTTGCCAAAAGAGCAAATCGTGAGTTACATCGGCTTACGCATGGGGTTAACCACCGTTGCGGTAATCAGTCATGCTTGGATGATATTTCTATTGTCCTAGACGTAACGATATAAAAAAGCAGACCGCCACAGCTCGTTTGAGCTGTGGCGGTCTCATCACTCATAATTAGCGTCTCTATTACATTGCCACAGTGTTTCTTGGCAAGTCTCTTATTTTGCCAGTGTTCCATTCTTATAGGCTTCAAACGCCTCCATTATTTCTTGCTGCGTATTCATAACGAACGGTCCGTATTGGACAATGGGCTCATTAATAGGCTCACCAAATACCACAATACACTTACATTCACCCTTGGCGAGAAGCGTTAGTTGTGAGTTCTCAGTACTTGTGGACGACAGTACCCCTATCTCTGTTGCACTAAGTGTGTTTTCCGATGCTGCTGATTCTGGGTTTACCGTCAACGCTCCCTCATAAACATAAATAAACCCCTCTTGCATTCCATTAATATTAAGAGAAAGAAGCGAGGGTTCATCCTCGGTGGGTGTAAGATGAACATCAAAAAACGATGGTGCAACAGCGGTGGTTTTTACAGGTCCAGTAACACCATCAAATTCACCAGCAAGCACCTTCACTGTGGCTCCGTGACTGTTTACAACCGGTACGTCTGACGGTTGAATGTCTTGGTAGTTAGGCGATGACATTTTTTCATGCGATGGCAGGTTTACCCATAGTTGGAAGCCCTGAAGAAGCCCCTCTTCCTGCTCGGGCATTTCTTCATGGATAATACCTTTACCCGCATTCATCCACTGGATCCCACCTGCCTCTATAACCCCCTCGTTCCCCACGGAATCTTTATGCCGCATCTTCCCTGCCAGCATATAAGTCACCGTTTGAAATCCCCTATGGGGGTGGGCAGGAAAGCCAGCCAAATATTCATCCGGTTTATCGGAACCAAAAAAATCGAGCATTAAGAATGGGTCAAGCCTAGGGAGCATTGGCTGCCCAATGATACGTGTTAAAGAGACACCGGCCCCATCACTCGTGGCTACCCCTTTTACCCGTTTTGTGACCGAGCGTTGAGTAACAGCATTTTTCTGATTATCAGTGTTTGATTTCATAACAGGTGCTCTCGCTCATTTACCGATGTTTTCTCTGCCATGGGCAGACATCAAATCTTGAGATGGTCCCACTGGAATAACCTGGGTTGGGTTAATCATGGTATGACTAAAATAATAATGACGTTTTATATGGTCAAAATTGACGGTTTCTGCCACGCCAGGTACCTGGTAAAGCTCCTTCATATAACCGAATGTATTGGGGTAATCGGCTATTTGCTTTTTATTACATTTGAAGTGTCCGTGATACACAGGGTCGAAGCGTATTAAGGTGGTAAATAGACGCCAGTCTGCCTCGGTTAGCGTGTCTCCCACTAAATAACGGGATGAGGAAAGACGAGTTTCAACCTCTTCAAGGGCATCAAAGAGCGCATTGACGGCTTCTTCATACGCCTCTTGTGTAGTGGCAAAACCAGACTTGTATACCCCATTATTAATACTGTGATAAACCAATTCGTTAATGTCGTCGATGTCAGAGCGCAATAATTCAGGGTAATAATCATCATCGTTTCCTGTTAGTGCATTAAAGTCGCTATTGAGAATTCGAATGATGTCTGCCGACTCGTTGTTAACAATGGTGTTGAGTTTTTTATCCCACAAAATTGGCACAGTAACTCTCGTCGTAATATCAGGGTCAACCTTGGTGTATAGCTGGTGAGCAAACTCAACGTTAAAAAGTGTATCGCCAGTTGCACCAGGATAATCTCCAAATTCCCAGCCATTATCGAGCATTTCTGGATGCACGACAGATACGTCGATGTGGGATTCTAGCTTTTTAAGCTTACGAAAAATCAGTGTTCTATGGGCCCAAGGGCACGCTAAAGATACATACAGGTGATAGCGTCCGCTTTCAGGGGCGAACTTACCGTCACTATCCCCTATTCGATGGCGGAACTTACTTGCCTGCCGTTCAAATTTACCGCCACTTTTGTCTGTGTCGTACCATTTGTCTTGCCACTTTCCATCAACTAATAAACCCATAACCATACCTCTTTGATAAAAACGCGTTGACCGTTGCCGTACATTCGCACCAACGTTCTTTTAAAAAAGGTCAACGCGCCTAAGTGTTAAACGTCTTATTTTCGATAGGTAAATTAAAACATGTAATTTATAGAACGTATGTTGACTTAATACGGATTTAACATTCTAAAAAAGCAAAAGAAACTAGTAATTATTGGTTGTGAAAGCTAAAAGCGCTTCGTGAATACCTTATGGTAATTTAACTGATGATTCTGACAATGCTTTTTGCGGTGATTTCTGAGAAAATACTCAGTGACCAAATTAAGTTGCAGTTTGAAGCGAACGACTAAACAAAAAATAGAATACCGCCGAGGTACGAAAAAGACGTTAATCACTGTGAAAAGCACGCTGAGATAAACGAAAATTTCTTAACATGCTTATTTAATCGAGCTAATTAAAACAATCTGAGTAGAATTACCATGTCTGAAGACCCACGTTTAGGTGGCATAGTGCGCTTATATGGCGCAGAGCAAACTCATGCACTAGCAAATAGCCATGTTGCCGTTATTGGCATAGGTGGCGTGGGGAGTTGGACCGCAGAGGCACTTGCCCGTTCGGGTGTAGGCAAAATTACGCTAGTAGATTTAGATGATGTCTGTGTCACTAATACTAATCGCCAAATTCATGCCCTAAACAGCACCATAGGCGATCCGAAAGTGGAGGTGATGGCTTCTCGCATAGCGCAAATTAATCCTGCGTGTCAGGTTGTAGTAATTGAAGACTTTATTACTCCTGAGAATACTAAAAGCTTGCTAACGCCTGACATGGACATGGTTGTGGATGCCACCGACAGTATTCGCGCTAAAGCCGCGATGATCGCCCATTGCAAACGGAGTAAAATCCCTATTATTACTGTTGGCGGCGCGGGCGGTCAAATAGACCCCACTCAGGTAACGCGCGGTGACTTATCAAAGACAACCCAGGACCCCCTCGCAGCAAAACTTCGTAGCGAGTTGCGCCGCTTTTACAATTTTAGTAAAAACCCAAAGCGACGTTTTGGCGTGGAGTGTATCTACTCTACTGAACAACTTCGCTACCCTCAGCCAGACGGCTCCGTGTGTTTCAGCAAGTCAGCGATGGAAGGTGGAACCCGACTGGATTGCGCTGGAGGCTTTGGTGCAGTTGTCACAGTAACCGCAACATTTGGCATGTTTGCCGCTGCAAGCGTGATAAATCGATTGACAGGTAACAAGTAATTAAAAACAGTTTTCATATTACCTTAGGGCAAACAACCTGTTATATTTCAATGTCTATTGTATTGTCATGCCCGTTATATTGTACTGACTAGCGCGTGTAAATCTTAATTTACCGCTGTATCGCCTAACAAGGAGAAGACTGTGTCACCAGAAGAACTCAATAAATTAATGGCCGATTGTGCATCCGACGCAAAAGTTGTCGCATCAAAAGAGTTCGACATTACTCTCGATGATTCACCGCAAAGCATTACAACAGTAGATGATGTTTTACTGAGTTTTATAGACAAGTTTCACGACCAAGCACTTGAAGATCAAGCGGTTTTCACAATCTGTAATATTTTTGGGGCTTACGTTGGCGAAATATTAAAAAATCAGATTGGCGGCGAGTGGATTTATGATCAGTCAAGCCCGAGTGCCCCGACTGTCTTTCTCGGTGTTGGTGGCAATACTTATGCATTAGCTGGCATTTGTTACGAGCGTTTGGTTAACGACAGCCAAGTAAGTGTCTATGCCTACTACGAACAAGCTTTAGCCAACCACAAGCACTAATCATGGGTATTGGTGCAAATACCCTTAGCCTCGGTTAACCCCATCGCCGGCCTGTTTATCGATATCATCGGTACCTCTTAAAGCGTCCTCTGCTTTGTTTTGTTTATCTGGCACCTCAACGGTTGGCGTTGCCCAATCGTTAATCATCCACTTTAGGTGGCGACTTCTCGTTACTACGTAGAGCGTCATTGAATAGAGTAGTATTTTTACTGCCGTTACCACCTCAAAGCCCCATTGATGATGCATGAGATAGTAGACTTGAGACGTGAGAAGAATAAGCACCCCAATTTGTATAAATGGCAAAATACAATGGCGCCACCTTATCAGGTCGTGTTTCCATAGGCGCTCTCTTTGACTGATTAATACAAGCGTGAGCAATACTGGCAAGCTCGCTACCAAATTAAGACCTAAGGCTTCTTTTTGAGGATAGAAAAAGGCAAGCAAGTCAGTGGTTTGCGTACGAGATGCAACGGAAAAGATAAACACAAGCCAATCAATACAAAGCAGTAGCAATAGCGAATACAACCAGACAGGCGGTAGTATTCGTCCAGATTCATCGTAGTATTTTAAGGGTAGTTTTAGCATTCGGTCAGCTTTATCATCGTCGATTTCGTTTTTGTTATTTGGTTTAGCGCCAGTTTGAATAATGGGGCTGTGAATAGAAAATTAAAGCGCACTAGCTAAAAATACCGTTAATTAAAAGTTACCTCTTTGCAACACCACCGTCTTTGCACCTTATTTAATCAAACCCTTTGCTAGAATGTATAACAACTATCAGTACGCCCCTTTTTACTCGTTTGTATAAACGTCTAATTTAACACCCCTGATTCAAACATTCTTATTTAATGAAAAATGGGCAGCTATGTACTGTGTTATTGTGTCACTTACTGTATACTTTGCGCCCTTTTTAAGTCGCGCCCAATTTACGTATATTCATTGGGACATCGTCATTGGCTAGGTGATATTTTAGATGACAGTAGAAACGTTTAATCCTAACAAAGTAACCAACAACACAACAACGTTAGAGACGCCAGTAAGAGTGTTGAATGAGACCAAATCGAACAACGCCAGCAACGGCAGTCGTATCGGCTTTGTTTCGTTAGGCTGCCCCAAAAACTTAGTGGATTCTGAGCGTATTCTTACTCAACTTCGCACTGAAGGTTACGATGTTGTACCTACCTATAACGATGCTGACCTCGTTATTGTTAACACTTGTGGTTTCATTGACGCCGCAGTAGAAGAGTCACTAGATACCATAGGTGAAGCGCTTAAAGAAAACGGTAAAGTTATTGTCACTGGTTGCTTGGGTATCAAAGAAGACGAAATACGCGAGGTGCACCCTAACGTACTTGCCATTACAGGTCCTCATGCCTATGAAACCGTGGTAGAGCAAGTGCATGAGCATTTGCCAAAGCCCTCTCACAACCCGTTTGCCGACCTAGTTCCAGACCACGGTGTAAAGCTCACCCCAAGGCACTATGCGTACTTAAAAATATCGGAAGGCTGTAATCACAGATGTACATTCTGCATTATCCCTTCTATGCGTGGCGACTTAGTCAGTCGACCCGTGGGCAATGTGCTTGATGAAGCTAAGCGCCTAAAAGATGCTGGAGTTAAAGAGCTTCTTGTTATCTCACAAGATACTAGTGCCTATGGTGTAGATGTAAAACACAGAACCGGCTTTTGGAACGGCATGCCTGTTAAAACCCATATGCAGCAGCTGTGTGAAAAGCTAGGTGAAATTGGAATTTGGGTACGTTTACATTACGTGTACCCCTACCCGCATGTTGACGATCTTATTCCTTTGATGAACGAAGGTAAGATTTTACCCTACCTCGACATTCCATTTCAGCACGCGAGCAAACGTATTTTGCGTCTAATGAAGCGCCCTGGCAGCTCAGAGCGAGTACTTGAACGAGTGAAGAAATGGCGTGAAGCCTGCCCGTCACTTGTAATTCGCTCTACATTTATTGTTGGCTTTCCTGGTGAAACAGAAGAAGAGTTTGAAGAACTTCTCGATTTCCTACGAGAAGCGCAGCTTGACCGTGTTGGCGCGTTTGCTTATTCACCCGTTGAAGGTGCAAGGGCTAACGATCTGCCTGATCCTGTTCCAGAAGGCGTTAAGCAGCAGCGTCTAACTCGCTTTATGGAGGTGCAGGGAGAAATAAGCGCGGCTCGCCTTCAAGCACGAATTGGAAACGAATACCAAGTGGTTATTGACTATGTAGACAGTGAAGGTGCAGTAGGTAGAACGTATGCCGATGCGCCAGAAGTTGATGGCCTTGTTCATCTAAACGGTGTTTATGATGTGAAACCGGGCGAGCGTGTGTGGGCCGAGGTTATTCACGCTAACGAGCACGACGTTTGGGCTGTGCTGTCTGAAGAACAGGATGAACAAGACGAAGCGTAAAACCAACGATATAAAACACGTAATACAAAAAAGGCGCTGATTGAAGCGCCTTTCTTGGATCTTAGTTTTTGCTTTTTACTTTTTACCAGGGCAATATTTCACCATTGGAATGAACAAACTGCCCAGTAGACTCTAAATTCAATTCAGAAATTCGTTCTACCAAACGCTCAGCACATGTAGTTGTGTCAATATCACCAGCGCCGCCCACCATTTCGGTCTGCACAAAGCCAGGATGAAACAAGCCAACTGCTATACCTTTGGGCTTAAGATCGTTAGCTAGCGACACGCCTGCGGCATTAAGCGCTGCCTTTGACATACGGTAGCCATAATAGTTGCCAGAGCCATTGTCGGTCATAGAGCCCATTCGACTTGTTATTAATGCAACCTTACTGCCAGACGATAAGCGTGGCAGTAACAGTTGGGTAACAAGTAATGGGCCTAATGCATTGACTCTAAATTGGTAATCTATGGTATTCGGATCCCAGTCATCGATAGACTCTTTTCCCAGCACTCCTGCGTTATTAATGAGTACATCAATTTTAACATTAGAGAGCGGCGCTAATTGCTCGCCTAATGTATCTGGCCGAGACACATCCACGCCCTGAATTACATTAATACCTGTGCTGTTTAATTCATCACAGCTATTGCGGCACGTTGCATACACTTTTGCTCCCTGCTGTTGATATTGCTTGGCCAGTGCGAGTCCTATCCCGCGATTGCCTCCCGTTATAACAACATTCATAATGCCTCCCTTTGTGTGTTCTCTTATATGAGTAAGTTGATTAAACTGATTTAGGTGTTTTAGTTTTAACTACGTTGCTCTAGCGCTATTAGCAAACGTTCCAAATCTTCAGGTGTATCGATCCCTATAGGAGGTGGCGCTTTGGCCTGCTGGCAATGAATGCTATCGCCGTACCACAAGGCTCTCAATTGCTCTAGCGATTCTATTTGCTCTAAAGCGCTAGGTTCATAATTCACATACTGCTCAATATACCTTGCTCGATATGCATAAATACCAATATGGCGATGGTAGAGCGCCGTATCTGCGTCGCTCTTATCACTCATCATTCTATCCCGTTCGAAGGGAATGGGTGAGCGTGAAAAGTATATCGCCTCACTATTTTTGTTAACCACAACCTTAACGATATTGGGGTTAAACACGTCGTCGATACTGGTAACCGGGGTGGTTAACGTAGCCATCTCACACTCTTTAGCGTTCGCTAAATTTAGCGCGACTTGACGGATATTTTCTGCGGGAATAAAAGGCTCATCGCCCTGCACATTCACCACAATATCATCTGCCTCGAGCGACATCGTACGAACTACTTCTGCAATGCGCTCAGTACCAGACTGATGCTCAGAAGACGTCATACAGACTGTGCAAAACTGGCTTGCCACTTTTTTGATTCTGTCATCGTCGGTGGCCACTATAATGCGCTCTGCACCTGCTTCTTTAGCACGCTCAACAACATGCTGAATCATTGGTTTGCCGTTAATGGATGCTAAAGGCTTGCCAGGAAAACGACTGGAACCAAAACGTGCGGGTATAACAACTGTAAATGCCATAGCTTGAAGTACCATGTGTAGAAGCAATAGTCTTACTTGTGTTTGTTCGAAATGCAATTGCAATAAGGCAATAGCGCGTGATGCAAAACGCTGAGTTCTAGCGAGTAGCGTCCACTTGTTCTAACGACAAGGTAGTGGCCTTAGCTTCTATTAACACAGGAATGCCGCCTTTGATGTCATAAGCGAGACGGTCGAAACGGCACACTAAACTGTTGTTAGATTCTCCTAGGACGAGTTTCCCCTTGCATACCGGGCATGCTAATACTTCTAAAAGCTTTTTATCAAACGCCATCTTCTTTTTCCTTTTCACTACTTTTTATAACCAGCCCCGTTGTGGCTAGCTTATTATCTATCGCATTAAAAAATGCATCATTAATACACGCACTCACGGGTAGAAACCAGCAGTCGTCGTGTACATATGAAGCTACCTTTACCGCGTCTTTTTCGGTCATTACCACGGTGCCCTCAGGGATATCATCGCGACTAAAATGATAGTGGTCAGGAAACGGTAAGGACACAACAAGGTTAATTCCCATCGCTTTTAATTGATTAAAAAAGCGCTGTGGAGAGCCAATACCTGCAAGTGCACTAACAGGCTTCTCACGAAAAGAGCCTACGCTAGCCTTCCTATCCTTATCTTGGATGTTGGTGAGTTGTCCAGGCTGTAACGACATGGAAAACTGTTTTGACACGGGTTGGTTAAAATGGGGAATTACGTCACTGTTGTGAATAATTGCATCCACATTAGCTAAACGCCACAGCCCTTCTCGCAAGGGTCCCATGGGTAGTAGGAAACCACTACCCACTTTTCTATCGTCCATTACCACTAATTCAACGTCTCGATGCAGAGCATAATGCTGCAGGCCATCATCGCAAATAATGAGTTGGCAACCTAACTCATCAACTAAATAGCGAGCACCACGAGCACGTACTGGGTCAATTACTACAGTACAACCGCTTCGACTGGCTAACAGCCTAGGTTCATCACCTACCTCTTCGGCGTTGTCATTCTCATTCACGCTTCGCGGGTAAAAACTGGAGTTGCCGCCATAACCACGACTTAGAATACCCACTTTAATGCCACGTCGGGTGTAATACTCTGCAAGGGCCAATACGACTGGCGTCTTTCCATTACCACCCACAGATATGTTGCCCACAACAATGACCGGCGCATTCACTTTTATGGTTTTCTTAACGCCTATTTTGAATAGCAGTCTTCTACCTGCAGAAACGCAGTAAAAAAGCAGCGTAAGGGGCGCTAACAACCACACCAATGGGTGTCCGCCATACCACTTTTTTACCAAATTACTCACTTAGCATCACCAAACTGCAGTGCATGAAGTTGAGCGTAATGGCCATTTTTCTCGAGCAGTTCGTGATGGCTGCCTTTTTCGATAATCTGCCCCTGTTCCACCACCATAATAGCATCGGCACTTTCAATGGTAGATAGTCTGTGTGCCACCACAATACTCGTGCATCGCTTTTGCAGTGTTTCCAACGCATCTTGAATTAACTTCTCAGACTCCGTGTCTAACGCCGACGTTGCCTCATCAAGAATAAGAATAGGCGCCTGGGCTAAAATAGCCCGTGCGATAGCAATGCGCTGGCGCTGGCCTCCCGATAGCATCAGGCCGTTTTCACCTATGACGGTGTCTATTCCATCTGGCAAGTTAGCGAGAAACTCTTCAACATGGGCCATTTTTGCCGCGTGCTCAATCTGGCTGCGTGTGACATTTTCTCTCGCGCCATAAGCGATATTGTTGGCAATGCTGTCGTTAAATAAAGTCACGTTTTGAGACACTACCGCAAACTGAGCACGTAGGTCTTTAAGGTCTATTGAATTAAGCGCCTTATCATCTATGCGAATTTCACCTTGTTGAGGCACATAGAATCGCGTGAGCAACGACGATATCGTAGACTTTCCGCTTCCAGAGCGCCCTACTAAAGCAATGGACTGGCCAGGGTTTGCAGTAAACGAGACATTAGACAGTGCCGGCGTTTGTTTACCCGGGTAACAAAAAGTGACGTCATCAAATTCAAGCTTTCCTGCTGCGCGCTCAAGAGGTAGTGCGCCAGTATCATCTTCATCCTGTTGATCTAAAATTTCAAAGATACTGGTACAGGCGGCCATGCCCTTTTGAAATTGATTATTAATAGTGGTGAGCTGTTTAAGGGGTTTTAACAGCATCACCATACAAAACACAACATTGATAAATACCCCAGCGGTGAGTTGTTCTAACATGCCTGGCGTACTGGCAATAAATAACACTACTGCCAAGGCTATAGAGGCAATAACCTGAATTGATGACACGCTGAGAATTTGAGTTACAGACAGCTTCATCGTTTGCTGACGGTTGTGGTTATTTTTTTCTTTAAACTTTTCCTGCTCTATTTTTTGTCCGCCGAACATAATCACCACCTTGTGGCCGCGAACCGCTTGCTCTACTGATGAGGTAAGGCTACCCATAGAGTGCTGAATGTTTTTACTTACCACCCTAAAACGCTTGCTAACAAAAGCAACGATAATGGCAACTATCGGGCCGATAAGTAGGAATATAAGGGATAACTGCCACGAGTAATAAAACATCACCCCTAAAAGGCCTATCACTAGTGCCCCCTCTCGAATAAGGGTAAGCAGTGCTTTTCCTGATGCATTAGCCACTTGCTCAGTGTCGTAGGTCACTTTACTGATAAGCCCGCCAACGGCGTTATTATCGTGAAAGGACACAGGTAGGTGAATATACTTTTCAAATAGCTGCTGGCGCATACGCATTACCACTTGAGCACCAATCCAACTCAATGTGTACGTACCTAAGAAATTGAATATGCCTCGCAGCAAAAACAACGGGACAATGGCATAAGCGGCAAGGCGCAAGTATTCGTGATCATTTTTTCCCAATGACTCATCAATCATGGGTTGAAGCTGCGCAAAAACAAACGTGTCCACCGCTGAATAGCCAATCATACCAATGATGGCAAATACAAAAGGCACCTTGTACACCTTGAGGTAGCTAAGAAAGCGCTTAATTTGAAAATCCGAGGTGTCGGCTTGCTGCATGAATTGTTTTCACCCGTCTTATTTTTTATAAATTGTCCAATTATTAAAGCCCAACGCGCTGTTGTGTCTTTAACGAGGTTTTTTGACCTTTACTGTGCATTGCTAAATAGCGTGAGTTGCCCAACAAGCAGATGCCTTAAGACCTACTAGCTTAAAAACATCTAACACGGAATAAACCGTACTAAAACCTTAATATTATTGTACTCGTAATTCTTTCAATTCACTAATTTCACTCCTTATTTGCTCAAAATGCCACCGACACTTCCAGTATGGAATGATTGAGATTGAAAACCTACTTGAAGATGGGTGGGATATCGAGCATCGAGATACCAACGTTGATGTAAGTCAAAGCGCTGAGAGTGGATTGTAAAGCCTGTTGTATTGTGATTGGGGTAAGTATTTAAATCTGCTGGAAAGGTCACGGTTAAGTAACCATGAAAGCTTGTCATGTAATAGGGAATATTCAGCGCCTCGTAACGCGTAACCACTTCCTTTGCCGGAAACTGCCAACGATTTTCAAATCCCTGAGTAAAGATAGCCGCTTTAGGGGCCACGCTTTTCAGAAATACTGCGGTGGAAGACGTCTTGCTACCATGGTGCGGTGCAATAAGGATATCTGCTTTAAGATTTTCCTTTGAGTTAGGTAAATTGAGGATGGCATATTCTGTGGTGCGCTCGATATCGCCCGGCAACAAGATGCTGTGCTGGCCATCGGTAATTTTTAACACACAGGAATGATCGTTATTATTAATTGTGTTTCCAATCTTTGGCCACAAAAAATGAATAGTTAACTCATTCCAGCGCTCTACTCGGCCTCGCTCACAATTTTTTGTGGGTGAAAACCACTTGGCTTTTTTTGCTAGTGGCGACGATGCTAATGCCGCTTTGCCGCCAGCATGATCGTTATCTTTATGCGTGTGAACGATAATATCAATCGCCTTCACTCTCTCCTTAGCAAGCAGTGGTAAAAGCACTGAGCTTGCTGTGTAGGCAAGGTTTTGAAAGCTTGCGCCCGAATCGATAACCATGGCTCTATCACCTTTCGTTATCACTATTGCACTCGCCTGCCCTGCATCAAGCGCATGCAGCTTCCATTGTTTAGGGTTTGAAGGGATATAAAGAGCCAAAAACGGGATGGTCAATACTAACAATGCATGTTTCTTATAACGCCATGACGGAGCAATGAGCACTAGCATGAAAACTAAGAGACAGGCGGCGGCTCTTGAATCGATATTAATCGCAATTGCTGCCCAGTCATATTGAGAAATATAACGTAAAACACTCAGTAACCAAGACAACGTACTGTCTAAATACATGAAAAGTCGTTCTGCCAAATTATATACTTTATCAGCGACTTCGTTTCCATTAATTGCACTGGCTCTCACACCTTGCATTACCGTCAGCACGAGCAAAATGAGTAGTGCTGGAGGCAGTATTATTGTGATTACCGGAACGGCAATAATATTTGCGGCCAACCCTGCAACTGATATTGAGTTGAAAAAGATAATGGTTAAGGGAGTCATAAGTACTCCCAGCATAAGCTGTAAAATGAGCAACGTTTTGAACCGAGACTGGTGTTGCCATCGATACCGCGTGGTAAGTAACCAAATATACAATACGGCACAAACACTGAGATAGAAGCTCGCGCTTAATATAGATAGCGGAAAAAGCAGAATACATACAGCAATCATGGCAGTAGCAAGGTGTATGGGTCTGTAGGCAATGAAAAATAGAGCAAACAAGCTCGCAATAGAGAGCAGTACGTAAGCCCTGACAACGGGCAATGCAAGACCGCTTAACGCAGCATAAAAACCGCAGGTTACCCACACTATTCCAATAACCGCTATTCGGTATTTTATAGAAAGTATCGCGTTTAATTTATTGTTCTTTCGGGGAATTTGCCGTCCACAACAGCGTTGTTTATAAACCGGCCAACACGAGCGCCAATCAGGAATACGCAACAAAACCACTACGCGTTGCAGCAGTATCTTTAGGTGACTCCTCACAAATAAAACAATTCCGCAAAACACAAATGTATACGCCGCTACAACACCTAAGTGCATACCCGATATGCTAAAAAGGTGCCCTGTACCGGTAATTTGCAATAGCTGCCAATGCGTTTTATCGAAGTTGACCCGTACACCTACTAACAGCGCTTGCCACCAGATTCGATTTTGAATGTCGATATCATCTAATACAGTCGCCATACGTAATCGAAAACTGTGCTTATGAGTAACCGACGTTGAACGTAAGGTTTTGATGTATCCAGTTACATGAACGTTATCTACCAATAGCTGCTTTTGTTTATTAAACCCAACGGGATTTTGAGTGCTGTATCTCGGTTTTAGCTTTACCACCGCTGTAAATTCATCGCCGTTGTGTAGGCAATAGTGTTCAGCTTCCGCGTCTTTGATAACTGTGTAAGTAGACATGGTTAGCAAACCTTTCTTACCTATTAAAAACTCGGCATCGCTTACTGTCTGTTTGTCTGTCTCGTTGTCTTTCTCGTCTTGTATTGTGCTCTCTTTCTCAATTTCTTTCGCTCTATCTAGTCTTCTGCGTCGGTTATCACTTTGATTATGTGAAATTGTTGTTATGTCAGTGTGGACGAGATTACCCGCTAATGTCGTTGGTTCTAAAGCAATAAATTTTACTACGTATTTATAGTTCTTTTCGCATGTAGAAGCGTGTTCAGTCTGGATATTACCTAACGGGATACACCCACCTTTGAGAACGCGAGCTCGGATTGTGATCTCTTTTTGAATTTTGTCGTTTGGTAGTTGCCAAGCATAGTGTAAATACCCTACACTCGCCTCCATCAGTGCTCCGATGACACAACCACTTAATACAAGGCAGCCATAGTAGATACCTTTACCGGCTTTAGCATTCAAAGTGAACAGCGTATTATTGATGTGTTTGCTATGCAGGGAAAGCAGTATGAGCAGCAAACATGAAATACACAGAGCTATCAGTAAAATCGTAAGTTCGATGTTGGTTGGTAGCCGCGGCCAAAAGGCGGCACTTAACGCACCTAAGCAAAAACTGATTAACCAAATTGTGATACGATTTACCATGTGTCCACGTAGTCATTAATGCGTATTGCGTGGTATGTGGCGAGTAAGGCACATTCAGCGGAACATATTTTCTTTTTTATTTGTAACGGATTGCGAGCTATCATGTTTTTTTTGACTCTAATTTTAAGACGCATCGAGTTTTATGCCTAAGAAATTCATACGACGCTTTTTGCCTGATCATCAAAGCATTAAGAAAAATAAGGCACTCAAGATATTTGGCCATGTGCTTCATGAGCCGAACTTATGGCATTTGAATCGCCGCTCTGCGTCGGGCGCTTTTGGCATAGGGCTTTTCTTCGCATTCTGGCCAGTGCCCTTTCAAATGTGGTTGTCTGCGGGCGTTGCCATTCCTTTTAGAGCCAACATTCCGTTATCAGTAGCCACCGTTTGGATAACTAACCCCTTTACTATTCCACCCATATTTTACGGTGCCTACAAGGTGGGTACTACTGTACTGGGGACTAAGCCTGAGCATTTTGAATTTCAGTTTAGTTGGCAATGGGTGGTGGAAAGCATAAACACCATTGGGCCTGCGTTTTTGGTTGGCTGTGGTATCTGTTCAGTAGTGTTTGGTCTGCTAGGTTACTTATCGCTTAACTGGATATGGCGCTTTCAAGTGAGTAAAGCGTGGGAGCGCAGAAAGCAGAGACGGAATATGAAGGCGAATTCGCTGTAATTTTTTGTTGTAGGTTTTTTGTTATAGCTGTTTGCTACAGGTTTTTACAATAGTTTTTACGATGCTGCTTTATAATATATCTTTGTAATATATCTTTGTAATATATTGCCTTCCCCTCTTCAATCACATTGCTATCTTAATGAAGAGTGTTCTTAACACAATGAACAGCGGCGCCGTATATGATTAATATACTTTCTAGCACCGCTATCCACTTTTAAAGCATCTCTAACCTTCGTGTTCGTCAAGATATGCAATTAGTGCAGCTTCGTCCCACACTGCAACATCAAGCTCTTGAGCCTTGGTTAATTTAGAGCCAGCCTTTTCACCTGCAACCAAAAAGTCCGTATTTTTTGAAACTGACCCAGCAACCTTTGCACCTAGTAACTGAAGTCGCGATTTAGCATCTGTTCGGCCCATTTCATTGAGCGTTCCGGTGATGACGCAGGTTTTACCTTTTAGCGGCAAGCTGTCTTCTCGGGGCTTCTCAACGGCAGGCCAATGGATGCCTTCACGTAACAAGGCGGTGATCACATCAGTGTTGTGCGCTTCATTAAAGAAATTGAAAATATGCTCGGCCACAATAGCGCCTACATCTTGCACCTCAATTAATGACTCAATAGACGCCTCTTGAATAGCCTCTAGCGTGGTAAAGTGCATTGCAAGGTTTGCAGCAGTGGCTTCACCTACCTCACGAATGCCTAACGCATATAAGAATTTCGCTAATGTCGTTTGCTTTGATGCCTCAAGTGAGTCTAACAATTTAGACGCCGACTTCTCGGCCATTCTCTCTAAACCAATTAGGCGACTAAGAGACAAGGTAAAGAAATCTGCCGGACTGTGCACTAAATCAGCATCGACGAGCTGATCCACAAGCTTATCGCCAAGTCCGTCGATATCAAACGCTTTGCGAGACGCAAAATGCTTCAGCGCCTGCTTACGTTGTGCTGGACAAATCAGCCCTCCTGTACACCGCGCAACCGCTTCGTCTTCTAATTTCTCTGCCTTCGAGTCACACACCGGGCAATGGGCTGGAAAATTAATATCTACCTCATCACCAGTGCGGTTAGCTTCTACCACAGACACCACTTGAGGAATAACGTCGCCAGCCCGTCTTATCACCACAGTATCGCCAATTTTTACGCCCAAGCGCTCTATTTCATCTTGATTGTGAAGCGTTGCGTTAGACACGGTAACCCCGCCTACAAAGACAGGTTCAAGCCTTGCCACAGGCGTTACTGCGAAGTGTCACCAGAGCAACCTAATTTCAATTAGAGAACATCCGGTTATATTAGACTTTATATCAAAAATAAAATAGCTTCACCTATTTGAAAACATACAGGTAGGAAATGCAAATGGATACGACAATGAGCTTAGATGAAAAATATGCCTTTATCAAAATCCATTATGGAGAGTCTATACACGGTGGCACGGTTGAACTGTTCAAAGAAATAAGCTACTCCCAAGTCATGAAAATATCAAAAAATCTTGTTGCATATAGCAATATCCTCTGCCCTGTATTGCTATCTAGTGGTAGAAAGGACTTAACTTATTGTTTGAAACTTGTAGCTATAGATTTAAGCCAGCGACTTGCTAAACCTACTGCATATTCAAACTTTATATCACTAAAAACACATATTATTAAATTGATAGAGCGTGGCGATATAACTTGGGTACCTTATTCTACAGAACATCTCTCTTTTCTCAGTGTTGCTATCCCCAAAATGACTTATGAAGAACTTAAAAAGCAAGCAATCCCTAGAAAAATTCAATTAGGATTCAAGCATGTAAATCCTAAAATTGGAGTATTTAAAGAAGTCCTGAATAAAACATGTAGCCCTGAAATCTCTGGCGCTTTGATAAATCACGCGATGGCATACAAGAAGAAAACGAAGCAGAGGATAATAGCTCAATTAACAGATTTTCTTAACGGTATAACTACAGATAAGCCTGATTGGTATAATCATCCACTGGTTTTACAAAGTGAATTAATTAAGTTCCGGGCGAACCTGCTTGACCGGTATCAAAGAAATACAGCTTATTTGCATTTCCATATTATTAGTAAAGCAATAAGAACACTAATGGAACAAGGACTACTAGACAGCCAAATAGACCTGCCTGACAACTATAAGGGGTCATGGCGTGATCAAACATTGCATGCAAACAATCCCTTAGTATCTAGCTTAGATTTATACGATTTAAAAAGTATATCTTCTAATAAAGATACGCCACGATTTCTCGAACTGTTGAAAAAAGAAATCCATACGAACCTTGCCTGCTTGACGGATGTAGCAAAAGATATTGTTTGGAAAGGTTATCAAGATTATTTATTAGGATCCGAAGTTGTTACTCAATATAAAAATTTCATTGTACAACATACAGATAAAAACATTGATATCGAAGCTGAGCTTGCTCCCAAGTTTCAAGCTAAATTAAGCGCGATTTGGCCAGAAAACAACATATCTGACTTTTTAACATCTAAGCGCGTTGCGTATTATGACAGCAACTATGAGTTTTATATCGCAGGTGGGACCAATGACCCAAATAGCCCTTACAAAGTAAGTAATTCTGTAAACAGATATTTGGGACTGACCATAGAAGTAGCTTCAGCTATGCAAACGATAATCGTGGAAGAAATTGGCATCAATCCATTTTCTCTCTACGATATCTCGATATCATCTGACGGGGTTGGTAGAGAGTTTGTTCAAATTACTGATGAAGGGTCTGTCCGACTTCGCGCTTTAAAAAAACGCGCAAAACAATCAAAAACAAGGAAAGCTAAAGGAGGCCCCGTCTTACTCTCACAGATACAAAAATCAGATATAGATGCTGCTACTTGTCTGAAAATGGCTTTAGAAATGACAAGTAGAGCCAGAAATTCGAGCGAAATTAGAAAGCTTTGGATAATTCGGACAGCAAATGGGGTGCAACATGTTTCAGACACTGCATTTCAACATAACTTTAACAAAATGAAAGCGAGCCTACCTAGTGAAAATAATGCCTTACAACACTCAACATTAAAAAAAATAAGAGGTTCCAAAGGGGTGTTAATATTTCTTCAATCAAGAGGGGATGCATTGAGAACCGCAAATTACTTAGGTAATAAAGTCGAAACAACCTTAAATAGATACATTCCCCCTTATCTATCAGAGCTAATCTATAGAAATAAAATTAGAGCGTTTCAAAATATATTGCTATACATGGCGATTGGTTTGGAAGATTCGCCCTCAGACGCGCTTAATATGAGTGAGGAGGAATTAAAGTCTCAGCTTGAAGTTGCTTTTAACAATGAAGATATGGGTGGTAATTTTTACGACAAACTTAAAAACCCGAATGATGAAAATACCCAGAATAAAGAGGTGTATTTTTGTGTTTCTATCGACAATATAAAAACAGCTCTTATCTATATTAAAACTGGTAGTGATCCGATACTTAAGGAGCAATGTGTCAATGCTGTTTCAGCAATATCTGAAAGCACTGTCATAATGAAACAAATGCTCCGAACTGCTCAACTTGCAGTGCAAAAAAGCGAGGTTAAATAAAACATGAGTGAAAGTGCAAATTTAATAGACGATGATTTTGTTGACTTTTCCAAATTGATTGATTCCGCAGGAAAGTTTGAATACGAAATGCCCAGATGGCTATTAAATGACAATATTTACGACCAAGAATGGTTAGCTTCAAAAGTGGCTATAGATATTGACTACTATCGTAAGAACAAAAACAAAGCACTAAAGATAAATTTTAAAAGAAAGATTTCTGACGTGGAGTATTTGACTGACGGAAATAATGAACCTTTATTGAAAGACATTATGCATAGCTTATTATACTTGGACGCACGAGGAAAAATAACACGACCATTAAGAGCTAAAGCCATTCTGGTCGCCATTACAGACTTAATTAAACATGCTAATGAGGTTCGGCAAAAAAAATCAAGATTGCTTGTACGGGGACTAGATCAAATAAAATTAAACGAGCTTAAAGATTTTATTATGGATTATAATACACAGCCTCATGTATTTGCTGCCGCCCTTAAAATCATAGATTTGAACTATGGTTCATCTTCACGAATCGACTGGATTAAGATAAAAAATGAGCTTAATTTAACAACAAGATCACTAATGTCATTGCAGCACTCTTTGAAAAAACACTATAAGAGTAACCCACCTAAAAACGATAAGAGTTCTTATCAAGAAGACCACTCAGTGACAAAGAAATGGAACCAACCCAATAAGGTTCGTGAATTTCAACCTGCGAATACAATGGATTTCGATATAGACACAGATTTACAACCTTCAGAAAAGACAATATCAAATATAGTATCTTTGCTTGAGGCGGTCTACACAGCAAGGGCATCTCAAAAGTATAAATTTGCTCACTCGCCCGCAGCATTATTTAGCAATGGTGAAACTCTGTTTGATAGCATGAGACAATCAATAAAAACCCCCATAATGCCTACTTCTAATTACCTGCATTCTATTTCAACAAGCCTTAAATTTGCTAGGAAGTATGGTTATGCTATCCGCCAGCATTTATCCGTTCTTGCGAAAAATGAGCTTAAAAAAGTAGATAACAGCGACGTTTACCGCTCAAGCTCATCATTACAAGAGGAAGTGTTTAAAGAAACACCTTTGCCAGACGTATTAAAAGAACTGAATATTACGTCGTGGTGTGACGACAATTTGGTGTGCTTCAGCCAATTTAGACGAGAAATGTCCATGGCCGTTGCGATAAGGTTATATTTAGCCTCAATTTACATACTAGTAGCAGGTTTTGTTGCTAGTAGAGTTATGTCTATGAGAAGTTTAAAACGGAACTGCTTTGTTCAATCGCCTATTGATGGACTTTTCGATTTAGTCTTAAGAATTCCAAAAACTTCTGAACGTATTGAACTTGAAGATGTTCACCGCCCAATACCAGACTTGATATTCGATTATGGCTTAGAGTTTGCACTTTTAAATAATGTTCTAGAAGAGAGAAGAGGCTTTATTGTAGATGAAAACGAACAGTTCTTATTTGGTGGTTTTTTGTCACACACGTCTTTTAAAGCCTATACATCAGAATTTGCTCAATCGCGTGTTACCCCTCTCAGCGATGATTATATAAATGGTTGCCTAGACTTGTTTGCAGACTGGAGTTTCTCTCCCTTAATTAATGGAAAACGATGGTATCCAAGAAGTCACCAATACCGACGAACGTTTGCTGTACTGTATTTCAACATGACTGACAATACGGGGTTAGAAGAATTGTCCTGGTTTTTGGGGCACGCTGACCTAGAGCAAACTTTTCACTACGCAGAAGTATCTCCAAGTTCCGAGTGGATTGACGAAGCAGAAGTTACAATTGCAAGGATTGGTGCTTCTCTTGGTAAGGCGATACTGGGTGATTCAAGCGTAACAAATATTGTAAATACAGCTCGTAAAAAAGCAAAAACATCTCTGGTAATTGAACCTTTAGTAAGAGATTTGATCGATGAGCATAAAAAAAATACTGGTGAGACAGTTCGATTTCATCGAATTGAAGGAAATGCTGTGTTTTTTTATTTTCAGAAAAAAGAGGCATATTGACGTGGCGAGATTTCAAAAAGGGCAAACTTCTCAATCTGTAATTTTGAAAAAAAAAATGATCACTGAATCAATGATTCGTAAAAGTGAAATCCTCAATAGCATAAAGCATTATGATGAGATTCCCGATAGCTTAACGACCAGTAAATCAACCATCACTAAGACAATGGTAAATAAGTGGCACGACGACTCATTAGGCGTAATAAGGTATTCTTACAACTCTTCAATGACAGAACACAACGCATTAGCTTTACGCGAATTATCAGTTGCTATTGAAGACCTTAATGTAAGGCTTAAAAAATCAGAAGCAAACAAAAATAAAAACGTTGCGATAAAAAAGACTCGGTTAACAACCCATGATATTAATGAGTTGAAAAGAGAAAATGAAGACTTAAAATCTGCACTTGCAGAAGTTTACAGGGCATACATGCAACTTTTAGATAATTGTAGAGAGGACGAACAAATAGACAAAGCTTATAGAAAACTGATTTTGGATCAGGCTCGTATTTTAGGAAATAACAGATTGGCTTTGATAAAATAATGTCATATGTCATGACGGCTAAATCACCCTGCCTTGATTTCCTTATAACCAGTCAGCGCAGAAATGAAAAACATGATTGCTCACTGTCTTTAATAATGAAGAAAGGCGGTGGCATAGATTGGCACGCCAATGCTTACCTAACCAAATTGGGCGGAGGCGCTCAAATATTTAATATTAGGCCGTTAGCACCGACGGTTACAAAGAAAGCTTATAGCCTAAATATATTTTGTTCTTTCCTTGAAGATAAAAAAATTTCTCTATCCGACATCAATGATTCGGCTTTATATCAATTCATAGGCGTATTAAAAGATCGAAAGATTGCCGATGAAACAGTATTAACGCACGCCAGAGTCGCTTTGGGTTACGTTATATTTTTATCTGATGAAAATCCCCACTGGAAACTAGCAACTGAAGAAAAAGACACGGTGAGAGCATACAGTGTTCATTACTCTGAAAAGAAGTTTAAAGCAGGTAATAGAGAAATAACTTATGTAGATCATGTATCATTTGCGGGGTTGATTAGCATTGCCGTGGACGTAGAGTATATTCACGATCATGAATTTGTTTTATGGTTGGACGCCATTAATGAAAGCACGTATCACCCAGAGCTTAATGAATTTTTAATATACAGATGGCAAGCCTTCTCCACACTACTTGAGATTACTGGGGCAAGAATAAGTGAAGTTCACCAGATAACAAAATCTTCAGTTGAAAACGCTTCTAAGTCGCTCCTGAATTCCAAGAAGTGTGTATTAAGAGATATTCCGATTCTAAAGGGTAAATATAAAGGTAAAAAAAGAGAAGTAGAAGTCACAGGTGATGACCTACAGATCATAATGTATTACCTAAAGTTAGTCGAAAACACATTTCCCAACCAAAACCATGACGCCATTTTTGTTGATGCACGAAGTGGCAAACCATTGGCAAAATCATATCTAAAAAACTATGCAAAAAAAGTAATTAATGCCAGTAAGTATAAGGAAGAGTTGCGCCATGTCACAAATCACTCTTTCCGACACAGATTTATTACAATGAATGTAGCTAAGGCGATTAAGAAACTAGCAGCATCAGGAAGCTTTAATAATATTTTGAGTGTTGCTGCTACAGCATGCCGAAAAGTCACAATGCATGCTTCAAATGCAACTATGGCAAGATATGTCCATTTGGCGTCTGAACTGAATCATCAATCAACTCAGCTAGATAGTGTTTTACTTGCAATGTCGTCTCAGGTCAGAATTAGAATGATTAGAATGATAAATATCAGTAAGTCCTTGAAAGCGAAAAAAATCGATGAGACTGAGGCGATTCAATCGTTATTGACTAACATTGACGAGATTGCAAAATTCGATTTATAAGTTGTCTTAGTGTGGTTGCCAGATCAAGTCTGAGCTAGTACAAGTTACTAGTACAAGTTACCGCACTTTACGCTCAATAATCTTTCCACTAAGACCACTACAATCGTTCCCTGTAGTGGCAGAATAAACCCGTACACCTTCTTATAATTCGGCTACCAATAGATAACAGTCACAAAGTTAATTAAACACCGGCAAATATTTATTTGGTTTAAATAAGGTAACTGTATATTATTCAATATAATCGGGACAAAATAATTGAGCCGAAGATATTTGGGAATTAATATGACCGTCAGCTCTTATGAAAAAGACCTCGCTATATGTGAACATGTATTTAATCATTTTATTTTAAGTGACCAATTCTTTGGATTTGTCACCATTGGTATCCTTGCAAAGTATGCTAACAAAAATAATGTTTATTCTAGTGATTTTAAATTATTGGTTCGCGAACGAGGTTTTGATTTAAAATCAAAATGTAACGAAAGAGGCGTATACTTCTCTCGCTCGTGCTCCAAGGCTCTCGCAAACAAACATCCAGTTAAATTATTACGATGTGCTGAAATACAATCAGTGATTGCTGAAAGCGGTATAAAGGGGGCTTTATCGCAGTTAAAAATTAAAAGGAGCATAATCGACCAACTCTTTTACGAAATGCTAGGGTCGGTGCAGTACCGAACCAATTTTTTAGAGCTTGGATGGGATATTGCCGACTTACCCCACCTTACCACTCCTCTTTATAAACAGATGGTCAAATACATAGTAAACAATCAGGTTACCGATAAGCATGCATTACGCAATGCAATTGTGAGAGATATGAATGATGGAAAAAAATGGTGGTTGCACGAACATTTAGTGAATACTGACAAGCCTGGCTTCATTTACGTAGCTATGCTGTCAGAGGAAAACAATTTGTATCGGGTTAAAATAGGCCAGACTGAGCGTGAAATAAAAAAACGCCACAGTGAACATCTCAGAGCAAAAAAAGTAAATATCGATACCACGTTTTTGTGTAAATATGTCGAGTCTCCTGTTAAAGAAGAATCCGCTATTTTGTCTTATTTCAGGGAGCATGGGCAGCTGATTAGTGGCAGAGAAGAATTTATCATTAATAATAAGTTGGCAGCGACACTCAAGGACTATTTAGTCAGCGATGTTAGCTTTGCTACTTTCGTTTCTCAAGCACAATAATAGCCTAAAGATGTCCATAAAAGGCGTAGCAGTCCAAATTACAATGGCAAGTTGGCAACTAATCTCTTAGCATGAACGATATTCCCTAATTTCGGGACATAAGGTTTCACTGTCATAATGCAGTGATGATTAAATCTCTTGCACATCCCGATTATTTAGCCCTTACAAGTTGGCTTAAAAATTCCCGTAAACAGAAAGGGTTAACTTTGAGAGATGTTGCTGAAAGAATTGACGAACCATTTCAAACAGTGAGCAAGATTGAAAATGCACAGCGCAATTTAACGATCTTAGAGTACGTAGAGTATTGCAGAGCAATAGAAGTAGATCCGGCAATTGGCTTAGATTTGATCATTAAACTATCGTCAAAGAGAAGATATTGATAGTACACCTTGAGATGGTTTTATCGGTTGCTGCAACAAGGCCTTCTTTTCATAGAATCGAATAGTATCTACACCCACATTTGCTTCCTTTGCGAGTTTACTTATTGTGTACATATAAAGCCCTAAATAGTTTGACTCACTTACTAAACGAAAAATAGCATCAAGTCATAATTTATACCGAGTTTGCATAAATTCATCACGAGCATCAACAATAACTGATGATGGCAATTCGACAAAATCGAACGGTAAAAACAACACAACCCCTTGGTCGTCATGCTCAGTCACACCCTAAAGTCGTCTATAAAGAGCCTGATATCACAGAGTTAGCATGGCAGATGTCTTTTTTAAAGAAATCTGCCGTTCACTTCTCCTTTATTTAAGTTTTCTGCCGTGCACAAGTCGATATAAAACAGGCAAGACTATCAATGTCAGCAAAGTAGAAGAAATTATTCCGCCAATGACCACTGTTGCCAAAGGTCGCTGCACTTCTGCTCCCGTTCCCACATTAAGCGCCATTGGCACAAAACCAAGGCTAGCAACCAATGCCGTCATCAGTACCGGCCGCAAACGCGTTAAAGCACCATCAACAATAGAGTTAATTAACTCACCTGTCTCTTCCAGCCTTTGACGGATAAACGACAACATAACCAAACCGTTAAGCACAGCAATGCCAGACAGTGCAATAAAACCAACGCCTGCTGATATAGACAAGGGCATGTCTCTCACCCATAGCGCAAAAACGCCACCTGTTAATGCTAAAGGCACACCGGTGAAAATTATCAATGCATCTTTCACCGAGCCAAAGGCAATGACTAGCAATGCAAGAATTAAGAAAAGCGTCGCTGGGACAACAAGGCTCAATCGCTGACTCGCACTTTCTAACTGCTCGAACGTACCGCCATAATCAACCCAATAACCACTTGGCAATACGACATTTTCTGCTATTTGCATTTTTGCTTCAGTAACAAACGAGCCTAGGTCGCGCTCTCTTACATTCGCCGTTACCACAATACGGCGCTTGGCGTTTTCTCGGCTGATTTGACTGGGTATACTGGCATATTTAAGCGTTGCAACCTCTACTATAGGCACATAATCACCATCCCCTGTCATAATGGGTATGGTGCCTAGCGTATCAAGATTATTGCGAATATCCTCTGAGTAGCGCACGACTATCTCGAATCGCCTGTCGCCCTCGAATATCAAGCCAGCTTCTTTGCCGCCAATCGATGCGCTTAACCAAGTTTGCAAATCAGTGACATCCAAATTATAACGCGCTAAAGCATAAGGCTTGGGGTTCACAGTAAAGATAGGAATTTCATCAACTTGCTCAACGCGTGCATCCGCAGCGCCGGGTATATCTTGCAGTACCGCTAATATATCACCGGCTGAATCGCGCAGTTTATTTAAATCATCCCCATAAATTTTTATACCTAAGTCGGCTCTAACGCCACTAATTAATTCGTTAAACCGCATTTGGATAGGTTGAGTAAACTCGTAATTATTGCCGGGCACGTTTTGAAGCTCACGCTCCATTTGCTCGACAAATTCGGCTTTAGATAAAGTAGGATCTGGCCATTGGTCGATAGGTTTCAACATCACAAACGTATCGGTAACATTTGGCGGCATCGCATCTGTGGCAACTTCTGCCGTGCCGGTTTTAGCAAAGACAGTGCTCACTTGTGGGTACTGCATAATGACGTCTTCCAGCCTTTTTTGCATATCCACGGCTTGCTCTATGCCAGTGCCGGGCACTCGCATAGCGTGCAAGGCAATATCCCCCTCATCAAGTTGAGGAATAAATTCAGAGCCAAGTCGCATGCTTAGCCAAACGCTTACAACAACCAATAATGTCGCTGAGCCTATTACCAACCAACGTAGTTTAAGCGACCATAAAAGAACCGGACGATACACCGATTTCGCCCCAACTATAATTGGGCTCTCTTTTTCACTGACTTTACCCGACATAAACATCGCAACGGCTGCTGGCACAATAGTGATTGAGAACACCATCGCAGCAAGTAATGCCAAGATAACGGTGGCCGCCATCGGGTGAAACATCTTCCCTTCTACCCCTGTTAAACTAAAAATAGGGATATATACAATGGTAATAATCATCACGCCAAAAAGACTAGGTCGTATTACTTCGTTGGTTGCTTCATATACAACTTCAAGTCTTTCCTTGATGAGCAGCACTGAGCCGGTTCGCCGCTGCGCTTCACTTAAGCGCCTGATACAGTTTTCAACGATGATAACCGCACCATCTACAATTAACCCGAAGTCTAACGCTCCTAAGCTCATTAAGTTTGCGCTTACTCCTGTTTGCACCATCCCTGTTATTGTGGCGAGCATAGCGAGCGGTATCACAGCGGCGGTAATAATAGCTGCTCTTATATTCCCAAGCAGAAGAAACAACACCACAATCACCAGTAATGCGCCCTCAACGAGGTTTTTACGCACGGTATTGATGGCTTTATCTACCAGTGCGGTCCTATCGTAAACGGTTTCTATTATCACACCTTCGGGCAAGCTAGCTTGGATTTCATCCACTTTGTCAGCCACTGCCAAGGCCACAGCACGACTATTTTCACCAATGAGCATCATGGCAGTGCCTAAGACGGTTTCCTTACCCTCTCGTGTCGCAGCCCCCGTTCGAAGCTCTTTACCAATAGCCACTTCGGCAATATCGTTAACGGTCACTGGAGATTGGTTAGTGAGTGTCACCACGACATTACCAATATCTTCAATTGTGGCCAGCTGCGCTTGAGAGCGCACCAGTATTTGTTGACCGTTACGTTCGATATATCCGGCACCTTGATTGGCATTATTTCGCTCCAATGCCCTCAGCAGATCGTCAGTGCTCACACCATAATTAAGCATACGTTGAGGATCAGGATTCACATGATATTGCTTGGTAAAGCCGCCAATAGCGTTTACTTCGGTGATACCTTTTACTAAAGCGAGTTGAGGTTTTACCACCCAGTCATGCAGTTCTCGTAGTGCCATCGCATCAAAGTCTCTGCCGTCAGCCGTCAATGTGCCCGGCTCAGCGCTGAGCGTGTACATGTAGATTTCACCCAGACCCGTGGCAATCGGCCCCATTTCTGGCTCGATACCCTCAGGTAGCTGACTTTTAATAATGCCTATCCGCTCATTAATGAGGTTTCTGGCAAAGTACAGGTCGGTGCCTTCTTCAAATACGGCGGTCACTTGAGACAAGCCATAACGAGATAGTGAACGGGTATAATCCAAGTTTGGCAAACCCGCTAAAGCGTTTTCTACCAAAAAGGTGATGCGCTGCTCAGTTTCAAGCGGCGAATAACCAGTTGCTTGTGTATTGATTTGAACTTGGATATTGGTGATATCGGGTACGGCGTCAATAGGCAGCTTTTGATAACTAAATAAGCCAAAACCAATGACTAAAAAACTCAGCATCAAAAATATACCGCGCCTGTCGATTGCAGTGCGAATAATGGAGGCTAGCATGTTAAGCCTCCCTTAGAGCCTTGCAGTAGCAAACATGTATATTCAGGTTGTATTGAGGCATTAATGATCATGACCGGCCTCCGATTTTTCTAGATCTGCTTTGATCAGGTAACTATTTGTAGCCACCACACGCTCACCTATTTCAATGCCGCTTATGACTTCAATATAGCGACCATCAGTTACACCGAGCTGCACGGGTCGTGGTTTATATTCATTATCATGGTTAACAAATACCACTTGCTTTTCTTCATACTCTTGCACGGCAGTCACAGGCACCATATGACTCACGGCCTTGGTGGTTGTCGTTACCTGCGCTTTTACCAAGGTGCCTAATGGCCAATAGCCACTGCTATTGTCAACAGTGACATTAGCAAGCGAATGCGGACTACTATCAGCAGATGGTGTCAGGTAAGCAATTTCAGATAGCTGCTCAAAGTTTGCATGCCTTAATTCAACAGCTTGTCCGACCTTAATTTTGCCGAGGTGCTGCGAGAACACGGTTAATTGTGCCCACACATCCTTGTAGTTGGCTAAGGAAAAAAGTACTTGTCCGTTTGATAACTCACCATTGTTGGCATGCCGAGCTATTACGTTGCCATCAAATGGAGATGTAATTGAGTAGCTTTTTAAACTCTCATTTGATTCTACGACCGCTAAAATATCTCCTTTTTTAACGGTGTCGCCAATGTTGACTTTGACATCGTTGATCACACCGTCAAAACGCGCTCTGATATGACTCAAAGAAGCAGGATCTGCACTTATTCGGCCATAAAGTGTGGTCGAGAGTGCAATGTCGCCAGCAATAACATTTGTGGTAGTAATGCCATTTTGCAAAGCAGTCTCGTCGCTCATCGCAACGACTTCACCAGCGTGTTTATCATCCTCATGAGAATCACCGTCTGCGTGTTTGTCTCCCGCGCTCACCGCCCCATGTATCATCATTAGCGTGATGCTTAAAACGAGTACTTTTAATATTGTGAATGTTTTTAATAGAGTAAATTTATTCATGATAGTTACTTCTTATCGAAATGTTTGATGGCTGCTGCATAGTGATGTCGTGCGCTAGCTTTTTGGAAGCGTTGCTCTTTGCAGTATCCGTTTTTGCAGTGCTGCTTTGTGAAGCCTTAAGTGCGAGACCGGTAAGCGTTTCAATTTCTGTTTTGCTTAGGTGCACTTGAGACGCCGCCTCAATTAATGTCAGGCGCGTATTTAAGAACTCTTGTCGAGTAGATACCCACTCCAAATAGCTAAACCGGCCATCTAAATAGGCGCTTTCGACTAACTCCAAGGCTTCTGTAAGAGGCGGTATGACAGTTTGTTGGATAGCGTCAACCTCTAATAATGCGCGGGTGTGCTCACCTAAGGCTTGATTAACTGAATGTAAAAGACTGCGCACATTACTCTGTTTTTGCACCTCTATTGCATCAAGGCGAGCTTTTTGCGCCTCGTATTCACCTAAGTTTCGTTTTTGTTGAAACAATGGCACGCTGATCCCGGCTATTAAAGCAGTTTCATCAATACCTTGTATTCGTCGAATACCCGCCGACCACTCAATGTCAGCTCGATTATTGGCTTGCACTAATCTGAGCTGTGCTGCTTGAACACGGCTTTGTTTTGCAAACAAGTCTATATGCGGACTGCTTTGGATAGCGGCAGAAAGCATCTCGAATGACCCAATGTCTTGAAACGCAAAAAGCTTACCTTCCACACGCTTAAAAGTGGGCGTTTGTTCGCCCCACATGGTGGCAAGACTGCGCAGTGCAAATTGAAGACCTTCTTGAGCTAATTTAACATCGAGTTTTGCTTGGGCTAGCGCTGCTTGGGCGCGTTTTTGCTCTAGCAATGGTGACGCGCCTGCATCAACGCGCTTAGAAACTGCGTTATAGGTATAGAGTGCAAGTGTCTCTGCATCGTTTTGCACGTCTAAGGTGGCTTGCAATACAAGTGCATCGATGTACCGACGATTCAGCTCGCCAAGGACATCCAATGTGCGTATTTTCTTTTCCACCTCTTGTTGTATTTTACGCTCAGAGAGTACGTCCAATCTTGCGCTAGGCTTGTCGTTGAGCTGTAGTACAGATGACAAGGTCAAACTGACTTCGAGCTCCTTAATGCCCGACACCTCGCCGGTTCCCATAAAGTTTTCTAGTTCAATCCCAGCATTCAGTGCGGGTTTAAGCGCGGCAGTTTTTGATTCACCGTCAATCACTCGCTGTCTAAATTCAAACTCATACAAACTTGGATTATTGGCAAGTGTAAGTCTGATTGTATCTTCAAGGCTCAGCGTTTCTCGTACGGGCGCTTGAACACCTTCATCTAAATAGCGACTAGTTTGCACCGCTTGTGCGGCAATTGGACTCAATGTTAAGCCCAGCATGCAAGCAAACGCAATGGCGCGTGCATGCACAAAAATATGAAACATTTTCATTAGAATATCCTAATAATTTATCAATATTCAGTGACGCGCTTTTTCTCAGCGAGACACTATCGAAAGCGATATTAGGATAGTGTTTTGGGTGGGCGTAGTAATCGGTTGATGGGTGCGTCGATAATCGCATCCAAATAATTAAAGTTGTGGGTAGACACCACAGATTGTAGATTGTTGATGTCGTGCTGGCCTAACCACTGCGCATGCGTACCGTGGCAGTGGCCACAATGATGGCAATCGGCAGGGTTATGGTGATCTGCTTTTGCTGACTCACCAAGCACTTTAGTTGGCATATCATTTGAAGCTTGATTGTGCTCTGAATGCTGATGTTCATGTTGCAAATGTTGTGTGTCTATTGCATGAAAATCTAACGAATTGGCCACAGCAGAAAACGACTGAAAGAGTATCAGCGAGATCATGATGTAACTTATTCGTTTTAAATTTTTCATAAGTGCCAGTCTACCAAGCCTATTTCACTTCGTCACGACATTGTTCGTCAGCAAATTCCAGCTCTACTGTGGTATGTTCAAAATGATACTTTGCTAATGAGCTTTGTATGCCCTCTTTCAATGACTGTATGTGCTCAACACTGACTTCACCTTCCAACACAAGGTGGACAGTCATCACATTGCGCTCTCCGTCTAAAGACCAAATATGAAAATGATGGAGGTCGCTTATCTTATCGTTTGCAAGCAAGTCGTTTCGGATTTTTGACATTTGCTCTTCATCTGGCGTTGCCTGTAAAAATAGCATCAGGGTTTCTTTTAGGTTACGAAACACATTGAAGAGGATGAACAAAGTAAAGCCAATGGACAGGATGGGATCTAAAATCGCCCAAGGCTTAAACATTAAGACGATGGATACAATAAATACGGCAACCCAACCGAGAACATCTTCTAGCAAATGCCAATTAAGCACGCGCTCATTTAATGACGTTCCTTCGCTTAGTTTATAAGCGGCGAAACCGTTTACTGCCATACCAAAAATAGATAAGGCTAACATCCCCTCTACTTGTGGCATTTCAGGCACAGCCAAACGTGGGATTGCTTCAAACAATATCCAAATAGAACCTACCGTGAGCACTAAACCGTTAATCAACGCGCCCAATAAAGAAAAGCGCTTATATCCATATGAGAAGGTTTTATTAGCTGATTTATCGCTAAGTTTGTTCAATCCCCAAGCTGTGCCAATTGACAAACTATCGCCGAGGTCATGCACCGCGTCTGCCATGATAGCGGTGCTGTTGGTTAGCCAACCACCGATAAACTCGATGATGGTGAACACCACATTTAAAAAGAACGCCCAGCCAATGCGCCTTGATGCATCGTCTGAATTTCCATCTGAGTGCGTATGGCTATGTGAATGATTATGACTGTGCATGTTTGATCTTATCCAAGATTACTTTATTTGCAGGTGAAAGCGGCATGAGTTTGAACGGGCTTACACTTGCCCCGCCCGTATTGCCCTCCGGCAACAAGCCAATAGCCGTTTTGGTAACAGCACCAATCAGCCTGAAGAGCTGCCCGAAGACTTCTATAAAGTCCTTACGTTTTAATCCAAACTTGAGCATTTCATAGTGTACTCGGGTATGGTGATAAGTTGAATGTTGCCCAATCACATGTGCATCTTCCAATGCTGTAAATCCAGCCTCATCATCTTTGTCAGTAAATAATTTATGTGCTTCATTCAATTTCTGGGTTACGTAAGGCTTTGCTGCTTGCGTAAAATTCATAAAACTTCTCCATTAGATGCGCTGTTATTACGAAGTTCTTGCTTGGCATCTTTTAAGATTAAGATTGCACCCCGCAAGACGATAATTGAAACAATAAAGCCAATCACTAAATCAGGCCAGCGAGTGTCAAATAGATAAACCGTCACTCCCGCTACAATTACGCCCACGTTGGCAATAACGTCATTCGCCGAGAAAATCCAACTCGCTCGCATATGTACTTCGCCACTCTTCTGTTTTCTAATGATTGCTAAACATATAACGTTAGCGATTAAGGCAACAAACCCCATCCCCATCATTAACAATGACTCGGGGTCACTGCCTAATATCGAACGACGAGCAATATCTAATAAAATAATAAGGCCTAGAATCAATTGAAAATATCCGCTAATTTTTGCGGCATTTGCTTTGTGAATGATGGTTTTACCCACTGCATAAATACCAATGCCATACACCACCGCATCCGCAAGCATATCCAATGAATCAGCAATAAGCGCTGTTGAGTCAGCCAATAACCCTACACTCATTTCAACAACGAACATAACGGCATTAATGCCTAATAACCAATACAACACCCTTTTTTGTTCTTGGTCTTTGATTTCAATGTCGCACCCACAGCCGCTCATAAAAACACTCGCTTTACTGACTTATGACACAAGTGTAAACTCTATACTTGGTATAGAGTCAAGCGCATTAGGTAAAGTAAAATGAAAATAGGACAGTTAGCAGATAAAACGGGCTTAAGTATTCAAACTATTCGCTTTTATGAACGAAAGGCGTTGTTAGCAGCACCACAGCGCACGCAATCGAATTATCGAAGTTATTCGGACGAAGCACTAAAGCAGTTGCTGTTTATTAAGCAATGCCGTTCGCTAGATATGACGATTGAAGAAATTAGTTTAGTACTAGAAACACGAACTAACCCAGAAAGCAGTTGCGAAAACGTCAATGCTACAATGGACAAACATATTGATGATATTAAGCATCGAATATCTGAGCTAAACGCTCTACAGAAAACACTTAAATCCATGCGAGCCGCTTGTAACGACGATAAGAAAATCAAGGAATGCGGTGTTTTGCACAGAATAGACAGCATTGTAGATTCGCACTGCCCTGCAAAACGTAACGACTGAGCCTCAATGACTCGTTCGCTAGCGAACGGTATAACAAGTTGTTGCCTCACAATAAATAGTATTTCCAATGAAACGCTAGTTTTACCGATTGGGTTATAAAATTAAATATCCTGAAATCTATTTAATCCTTGAGCCATCCGCACAATTTCTTGATTTTCCAGTGCCAGTAAGTTGTCCAAAAGTTCTTTATGATGAGGGATTACAGCCTGCTCTCTTAGATAAGAATAAAGTGCTATCACTTCTTGATGTTGTTCAATTACGATTGCTGCAATCTCTGAGTCTGCCTTTTGTTCAAATGCGCCGTCGCAATGTTCGTGTAAAACTATTGGATTCTTTTCCAAATATTCTATAAAGAGCGTTTCCAACTCTTCAGATTCCGCTTTCACTGAAAATGATTTAATAAGCGCTGCTAAATGCTCCTCATGAGCAATCAAGTATTGCATTGCCATTTTTGAGCGCTCAGAATTATTTGGTTCGCAATGCGTGAGGCAGCTTGCTAGTTGTTTATGGAAATCCATGGTCCACTCTAAAATATCTCTTACACTTTCTATTTTCATACTAACTCTCGATATCCCGCACAGATTAAAAAGGCTCCAGACAGAAATTTAAAGTAAATACCGCTTAAAATCATAACGGCTAGATTACAGTTGCATTACAAATTTGTCAGATCCGCTCGTTTATGTGTCGTTTCACGTTGGGTCACTTTAAATTAAAAATTAAGCCATGAATACGTCACCACTTATTCGCTTATTTCAATTAAGAAAGAGGCTAAAACTCTCATCTAGGCTTGACTAGTCATAGTCGGACTGCTTTTTGCACTACTCTCAAATATGACTAGGAGAGAGTGACTATATGGACATTAAGTTGTGCTCTACTTCCCAAGACTTAGGGCGTTTTGACTTGATTTGTTGTAGAAGAGCGATTTTTTATTTCTGTAAGGTTGATTGCATTATTTACCTACATATGTGAACTTTTTACCCGATATTGACGGGGTTTGAGCAACATTATGAACGCAAATAAAACAGATAAAGGATTACTTGATGCATTTGTAAAATGCGCTGCGTGCCTCGCTTTGCTTGTTTTATCATTGTCTAGTGTTGCATGTGAGCCTTCAAACAAAAATGACGCAACTGCCAACTTCATTGAGTCCGCAACGACTCAGCATCATTCTGACAATACGCAACATTTGGAACATTCGCAACACTCGGAACATCAAGATCATACAGAGTGCGACGGTAAGTGTTGTGACGGTGTTTGTGAGTGTAAATTAGGCTCGAGCTCTAACCTTTCATCAATGGTTGCACCTGTTTTGAAATCAATCAATGCACCATCTTTTTCAAACTTTTATTTCTTCAATTTTTATCATTTCTACTCGGGGTTTAGCCTCCTGAGGCCGCCTAAAATCAACTTCAATTCTTAAGCAGTTTGTCAGGTTACTACCTTACAAACATGTAAACAGTGCAGCGTATCGCACATATCGCTAAAGAAGTGAGGTTCTTATGAATAATCGAATGAAGCAACATAGGCGCATTTTTTTGAGAAACGCGGCTTATGCCACTGGTGGCTTTGCCCTGCTAGGTCAGATGAGAGCACCTTGGGCTTTCGCAGAGGGTTATAGCAATAGCAAAAATGACAACAGTATTGCAGAGGTAAACTACGGGGATGCAGTAGTAAGTGGGAAAAACATCAACATGACTATTTCTCGCCAGCAAAAGAAAATTGCCGGCGATGTTGCAAGCCCTATTACCATCAACGACATATCACCTGGCCCATTGCTCCGGTTAAGAGAAGGTCAGCAAGTTAAGATTCATGTTACCAACGAATTACCAGACAGCACGTCTATTCATTGGCATGGTTTTATTCTCCCATTTAACATGGATGGAGTACCTGGCGTTTCATTTCCTGGTATCGACCCGAACTCTACGTTTACCTATGAATTTGATATAAAACAAAACGGCACCTATTGGTATCACAGCCACTCGGGACTGCAAGAGCAACTGGGGCACTTAGGCCCGGTCATCATTGACCCTTCCGACGGTGACATAGGTGCAGACAGGGAGCATGTCATTCAGTTAAGCGATTGGACCTTTGAAGATCCACACGATGTGTTCAGGCATTTGAAAGTGGCAGAGGGTTACTACAACTATCAACAACGCACCATAAGCGACACTGTTAACGATATTAAAAAGCAAGGTTTTTTTAATACAGTAAAAGAAAGAGCTATGTGGGCCAATATGCGGATGAATCCCAGAGATATTCTCGATGTAACAGGCTCCACATATACATATTTAATAAATGGCAGAGATGCTCAAACCAACTGGACCGCGCTCTATAAGCCCAATGAAAGCATTCGATTAAGGCTCATAAATGGCTCCGCCATGACGTATTTTGATTTTCGTATTCCGGGCCTCGAAATGACGGTAGTGGCTGCTGATGGACAACCAATAAAACCCGTTAAAGTCGATGAACTTCGAATCGCGGTTGCTGAAACCTATGATGTAATTGTAAGGCCAATCGGCACGACTACATACACTCTTTTTGCAGAAAGCATGGACAGAAGTGGCTTTGTTCGTGGAACGCTTAGTACTGAACTTGGGAAAGAAGCGCCTGTGCCGACATTGCGTGAAATGCCAGAGCGTGGCATGGCGGCCATGGGGATGAATTCAGATATGGCCGGGATGGAAGGCATGAACAAGCAATCTAATAAGCCAATGAATAAAGAAGAGTCTTCTGAGTCATCAATGGACACAATGAATGACCATTCATCGATGCATATGCGAGCACTCCCGGTAGATAATATTAATATTGAGCATGATGAGGAGGGTCATGGACCCAGTGCAAGTATGCTTGCAACAAACCCTACCAGTCGACTTGATGAGCCAGGCATTGGCTTAGAGGACGCAAAACATCGGGTACTATTATATAGCGACTTGACCGGCGCTGAGGAATGGCCCGACACCAGAGAGCCGACCCAAACTATTGAATTACATCTTACTGGCAATATGGAACGTTATATGTGGTCGTTTGATGGACTCAAATTTAACGAAGTCGATGGCCCTATTCATTTTAGGTATGGCGAACGAATTCGTTTGATTTTAGTGAACGATTCTATGATGAACCATCCAATCCACTTACACGGTATGTGGATGGAGTTAGAAAACGGGAATTATCCGCCCCCCCGAAAACATACGATAAGTTTAAAACCCAGCGAAAAAGTGTCGCTCTTGATAAGCGCAGATGCCCCCGGAAATTGGGCATTCCATTGTCACCTGCTCTATCACATGGATGCGGGCATGTTCAGAATCGTATCGGTCTCGTAGGGGAAATTATATGAAAAACACGTCTAAAATTTTCAGTACTTTACTAATTGGTCTTTGCGCATCGTCTAATGCGCAAGAGATTCCATCAGATTGGCCAAAACCAGTCGAACAGTACAACACGGGCATGATTTTATTTGACCGTTTTGAATATACACGCACAAACGATGAAGAAAACATCGGAGTGTGGGACATGATCGGATGGTACGGCGGTGATACCTATCGCCTTTACTTCAAAAGTGAAGGCGAAAACAAGCAAGATGATGGCGAACCAACAGATTTAGAGCGAGCTGAGCTCCTTGCTAGTAAATTAATTGCGCCATTTTGGGAATTTCAAGTCGGTATTGGCACAAGAGGACTGCTAAGTAGCGATACGAGTATGGAGAACTATGCCGTCATTAGCTTGTATGGGGTTGCTCCTTATCAATTCGAAATGGATAACTCCATTGTGATTAATGAGGATGGTGATGTCAGTTTCTCAGTAGAAGCCGAATATGAAATAAGAGTAACCCAAACGTCATTCTTACAACCGAGACTTGCCCTTGCTGGTTCGCTTTCAGAATCTGAAAGGTTTGACCGCCCCTCTGGCCTCAATTCGATACGTTTAGGTTTGCGATATCGCTATGAGTTTGCAAGAGAGTTTGCACCATACGCAGGCATTTATTGGAGTCGGAGTCTCGTTAATAGCGCTGATATTGCTCGAAACAAGGGTGAGTCGGTAAGTGAAACTGGTTTCGTGGTGGGTGCTCGATTCTGGTTTTAAGCGCTTTTAAAAGGAGCAATCAATGGAAGTAATTATTCAGTTGATGATAGCTTTAGTGGCAATAGGCCTCGCTACGACGAGTCATTTTTTAAGCCTCAGAGCGTTAAAAAATTACGTTGTTAGCTCAGACCTTTCTGCATACTTAAAGCTCATTGCAGTAGTTTATGGCATAACCTTTAGCCAGTTGATAGCTGCCTTTTGGTTCGCCGTAGGGTTTCTGTTATCTATAGAGATCGGTCTAGGCGATTTGCAGGGATCAAGTTCTCTTTATTTTATTGAAATTTATTACTTCTCACTCATTAACTTAACCACCTTAGGATTAGCTCAACTAGAGCCAATTGGGCATTTAAATTTCTTATCAGGTTTGGAGGCAATGACGGGCTTTTTGCTTGTTAGCTGTTCGGCCTCTCTAATATTTAAAACAATGAATCAGTCCTAGAAGGACAGACAGGATAACGTGATGACTAAATATACAAAATTTTTAGCAATGATCTTTACATCAACTGCGGCCATGCTGTTAATGATGTATTTCAATACATATGCATTTGACCACATTTTTTTTAGCGAAACGCGGTTTTACATGGCTATCTATATGGGCTCAATAATGGCAATCATTATGTTGCTATTTATGCTTAACATGTATGAGAACAAAGCCAAGAATTGGACAATTTTGCTAGGTAGCGGACTCATCTTTGTGATCTCACTGTACCTAGTCCGCTCTCAATCAACCATCGCTGATGAAGCGTGGATGAAAGCAATGATACCGCATCACTCTATTGCGATTTTAACTAGCGAGCGAGCCAATATCTCAGATAAGCGAGTCCTCAAGCTAGCAAACGAAATCATTGCGGCGCAAGAGCGAGAAATCAAGGAAATGAAATGGTTACTAGAGGACATAGAGAAGAATGGTGAAGTAAAAACTGAAGCTGAAGTTGAAAGTCGTCAAGTACCGGATTTCAGTCAAAAATAGACACGCCATTGGAAAATTACAAATTACTTATAATTAGGAGAAGACCATGGAATTAAGAGCAAAATTATATCGAATGCATACAGATGAACACATTTGTCCCTATGGCTTGCGATCTAAAGACCTACTGGAACGAGAAGGGTATCAAGTAGAGGACCACAAGCTAGCAAGTCGTGAAGAAACCGATAAGTTCAAAAACGAACACGAAGTAGAAACAACCCCTCAAACGTTTATCAATGGAGAAAGAATCGGAGGGTATGACGATCTACGTGAATATTTTGATTTAGGGGAAGCAGGACAAACGGGCACCACCTATACACCTGTCATTGCAATATTTTCAGTTGCATTGTTAATGGCACTAGCAATCGCATATGCCTTTGTTCAAAGCAATTTTTTCATTCAAGTTATAGAATTATTTGTTGCATTTAGCATGAGCTTATTAGCGATTCAAAAGCTTAAAGATCTCTATAGTTTTACGAACTCCTTCATCACCTATGACTTACTCGCTATGAGGAATATACGCTACGGCTACATTTACCCCTTTGCCGAAGCGTTCGCTGGAATCGGAATGCTCGCAGGCCTGTCTGGTTATCTCGTTGGCCCTGTCTCTCTATTTATCGGGACAGTAGGCGCGGTTTCAGTATTCAAAGCGGTGTATATTGATAAGCGTGAACTCAAATGTGCATGCGTGGGCGGTGATAGTAACGTACCGCTTGGCTTTGTATCACTCACAGAAAATCTCTTTATGATTGCCGCAGGGTTATGGATGCTCTCAACCGCAATGATTTAAAGACGGTGGAGACATATTTAAAGCTTTAAAAACAAAATAGATTTGTGTCTCCACAAAATAGTCTTTCTTAAACCGCATTTTAAGGAATATTTACAATGAGTTCTCACAACGAAGATTATGAAAAAGGAAGCTTAAGTTTAACCGGTACAATAGCGATGGGCACTGGTGTAATGATTGGAGCAGGAATATTTGCGCTCACCGGTCAAGTCGCGGAATATGCAGGTTCGCTTTTCCCGCTTGCATTCATCATAGCCGCCATCATTAGTGGATTTAGTGCCTACAGTTACATCAAGGTTTCAAACAAATATCCATCTGCGGGCGGGATCGCAATGATATTAAAAAAGGCCTATGGACCAAGTGCCGTGACCGGAGGTGCCGCATTATTAATGGCACTTTCAATGATTATCAATGAAAGTCTGGTGGCCCGAACGTTTGGCACATACACCCTTCAGTTATTTGATGTGCAAGAAAATAGCATATTAGTCCCGATACTAGCTATCGGACTCATCATTTTTGCATTTGTTGTAAATGTTGCGGGTAACAAGGTAATTGGAAGTGTATCTAAGGTTACAGCCGTCTTGAAAATTGGTGGCATATTAATTTTCGCCCTTGTAGCACTCTGGGCAGCAGGGTTTGCTTTTCAAGCCGCTAGTGCTGATGTAAGTGAAAATTCCTCTGCTAGTGGATTTTTAGCTGGGACCGCTTTGGCGATTTTAGCCTACAAAGGATTTACAACTATCACCAATAGCGGCGACGAGGTGGTCGACCCAAACAAAAATGTTGGGCGAGCCATTATAGTGTCTTTATTAATTTGTTTGGTTATCTATTTATTAGTCTGCTATGCCGTAGGCTCCACATTAACGGTCAAACAGATAGTTGCAGCTAAAGACTATGCACTCGCTGAAGCGGCTCGTCCCGCTATCGGACAGTATGGTGTTTGGTTTACGGTGGGTATTGCAATAATAGCGACCGCATCGGGTCTACTAGCCAGCGTTTTTGCGGTTTCGCGTATGTTGGCAATGTTGACAGATATGAATTTGATCCCCCATCGGCACTTTGGTATGCCCGGTAATATTCAAAAACATACTTTGGTCTTTACTGTAGTTGCTGCCGGACTACTTGCCGCTTTTTTTGATCTTTCAAGGATCGCATCTTTAGGAGCCATTTTTTACTTAGTAATGGATATTATCATTCATTGGGGCGTATTAAAGGTACTTAGAAAAGAGGTTGGAGCAAACCCACTGGTGGTGATCACCGCAATTATATTAGATGCTGTTGTTCTTCTCGCATTCATTTGGATCAAAGGCAGTGATGATTTACAGATTATCATCATTGCTGGCATTGGCATTGTTGCCGTTTTTGCCTATGAGCGCTTTTTCCTCAGGCATAAGCGCAAAGATGATGACGATGAAGGACATGCCCATGATGGCTAGAATAAAAAAACTTTGAGGATATAGTGCGGGAAATGCACGTTTATCGGCCTGAACATTCTATAAAATTGAATCAGTCCGATAGACGTGTAGATATGAGCTCTACTAGTTACACCTTCACAGATATTGATTGCTTAATTTCACTCGGCTCGGTCTGGTTATTACCGTTCACTTTATTCGCCTCCGCAATGGCGCTTTCTCCAGCTTCTTTCTTTTTACAGTTGGATGTTTCTGCTTCTGCTGTTTGATGATTTTTTTCCAATTTGTCACTCACAATCGGTCGATAAACTGGCGTGTTGTTAGAAATCTGCATTGATAATGTCTCCTTAAGATTAAAAAGGTTTTGAACGATGTTTTAAGTCTTTTTATTTAGAGCGCTTGCCCAGATCAGTTGTATGGCAGCTCCATGGCTTATGTTTGGCATTTTCGCGAATATTTTCGTCAACAAATTGATAATAGCCTTCTTTGAAATGCGTCCACCAATCGTCCGAAATGTCGGCTCTGTGCGTTCGAACTATATTCTCGATGCCATCCAGTTCACAATGCGTCGCATCATAACCAATATGAAGCGTGTTGGATGACTCTTCAAAGGACACTGCATCAACGCCGATGGTTGAATCTATATCTCGGACAATTAAGTCTAAATTGTCCGCAGTCACACCCGTCAGTCGAAGGTGACGAATTACTAAATTTAATTCATTTACACCAACTCTATGATGTTTGTTACTCATTGTTTTTTCCTGCCTATAAATATGTTGATACCTTCGACCATCGCGTTTTACAAAAACGTTAATTGCCATATTGTAGATTTGAACTGCTTAATTTAGGGAGCCAAGCAGGCGTGTTATCTTTGTATGCTAAATAACGCTCCCCAAATTCGGCTATCGCAGCCTTTTCTTCACGTTTCGCTAAGCGAATATAGACTAGTGTCAATATTGGAAACATGATCAATGTCGGGATGGTGGGCCATTGCAATAAAAAGCCAAACATTATGATAATAAAAGCTAAATACTGTGGATGGCGACATCTTGCATACCAACCTGTATTGGCAAGCGAATGGTTTTTCTGCGCATGATGTAAAACGTTCCACGCAGAAGATAAAATAAAGAAACCAGCAACGATGAGTACATTGCTAGTAATGTGCAATATGCTCCAATGGGCATCCCCCTCAAGACCTAAAATCGTTTGGAGCAAATGTCCATTTTCATGTGCAAAAAAATCTGTGTTTGGGTAAAGCTCTGTTAACCAGCCTGACAAAAAATAGATGGTGAGTGGAAACCCATACATTTCTGTGAACAAAGCAAGTATAAAAGCGGAAAAAGCACCCAAGCTTCTCCAATCGGTCTTTGATTGTGGTTTTACAAAGCTAAATGCAAAAAATATAAAAATGGCCGAATTTATGAAAACTAAGCCCCATAGGCCATAGTCGGATTCACCGTGCATCGTTTTCTCTCTTTTCTTCGATGTTTGTAGTTGTTTTTTGTTGAGGCCTTTCTTTGAACGTCATTTGGTCTTCTTCTGTCTCTTTTTGCTCGTTATTATGACGATCGTGCCCGTGACTCCCATGCATAAAAAAATGCATAAAGGGGCAAAGTAACAGAATCAGGTAAGGCAAATATGACCACACATGCTCGCCATGCTCAAAAAATAAAAAGTAACTCGCAGCAGCAATGAGTCCCAGTGCAGCCCACCCAGAAGGCGTTTTCCAAAATGATAAATTTGAATTGCTCATATTTATTCTCCTTTTTGAAAGCTAACGAATCATTGAACCGTTATCTTCCCTTTATACATTTGCATTTGACAGTGAAACGCGTACTCACCTGATGGTAGCGCTGGAAGAGATATAACTGTCTTCTTATTTAAAGGTAGCCGTTCTGAAATATCTAAATCGGGTATTGATAGCATTTCTGCGCAAGGAGTCGCATCAGCTCGATGAAATACTATTTGTCTTTCTTCATTCGCTCTGATTTTGATGTGTGCTGGTTGGTAAATACCGTCTTTTACCAAGACCTCTAACGAGCCTTCAGCGATACTAATATTGTGCTCTTTGTACAACCAAAACCACCAGACGATTAGAACAATAAGCGCAATTCCTACAAGGTTGATCCATAGCATCATCACAATCTCCTAATGCTCTTTTGCTTTAAACAATCGCAAACGATTGGCGTTGGTGACGACTGTTAGTGATGAAAACGCCATCGCAGCACCAGCTATTACTGGACTTAATAAAAGACCGAAAAATGGATATAAAACACCGGCAGCGAATGGAATACCCGCAACGTTGTAAATAAATGCTCCGAATAGGTTTTGCTTAATATTGGTTAGAGTGGCTTTACTCACAGCAATTGCGTCAGCAAGACCATGAAGAGAGCCCCGCATTAGCGTAATGTCAGCGCTTTCAATGGCTACGTCAGTACCTGTACCTATTGCAAAGCCTACATCTGCGTGAGCTAGGGCGGGTGCGTCATTAATACCGTCACCTGTCATACCCACAATTTCTCCCATCGTTTGATACTCAGCTACTTTATTTGCTTTTTCCTCAGGCATAACTTCAGCCACAAACTCTGTGATACCTGCTTTTTCAGCTACTGCCTTTGCCGTTGAACGATTATCGCCAGTTAGCATTACTACCCGAATTCCATTGTTCTGAAGGCGCTTTATTGCATCAATAGAATCAGTTTTAATTGGGTCGGCAACTGCAATTACTGCAACAAGTAATGAATTAACCGCAAAATACATTGGGGTTTTAGCTTCAGAGGCTAAGCCTTGGGCTTTTTCGACGTAGTCGCTAATGTCAATATTTCGCTCTTTCATTAGCTTTTCGTTACCGAACAAAAGCGTGTCACCCTTAAGCTGTGCTTCAACGCCCTGCCCAGCAATCGAGGAGAACTGAGTGACTTTTTTAGGTAATATGTTTTTTGATTTGGCACTTTCAACTATCGCCATCGCTAAAGGATGTTCTGAGCCTGCTTCGATACTCGACGCGAGCATTAGCACTTGTTTTTCATCTTGACCGGGTGCTAACAATACATCGGTTACCTTAGGTGCTCCCTCAGTAATAGTGCCTGTCTTATCTAAAATCATCGTAGTAATTTTACTGGCTGTTTGCAGCGCCTCGCCGTTTCTTATCAACACACCAGCTTCTGCGGCTTTGCCTACTCCTACCATTACTGACATCGGTGTCGCTAAACCAAGTGCACATGGACAAGCGATGATGAGAACTGTTGTTGCCGACACAATTGCGTAAGCAATAGCTGGAGACGGCCCAAAGTTTAGCCAAACTAGAGCGCTTATTACGGCGATGATCATAACAACGGGCACGAAGTAAGCTGAAATGATATCGGCTAAACGTCCTATCGGAGGCTTTGAATTTTGAGCGCGTTTTACCATGTTGATAATTTGAGCAAGCGCCGTATTTTTGCCTACGCGCGTTGCCTTAAAAATAATTGAGCCTGATTTATTAATCGTACCAGCGACGACTTCTACCCCCTCTGTTTTTTCTACAGGCATCGGCTCACCGGTCAACATAGATTCGTCAACTGTGGAGTGTCCTTCTACCACCACGCCGTCTACTGATATTTTTTCACCTGGCCTGACTCGAATAAGCTCATCGAGCAATACTTGTTCTATTGGAATGTCTTCATCTTTATCGTTTCTAATAACACGGGCTGTTTTAGCTTGCAGGCCAATTAAACGCTTAATCGCTTCTGAAGTCTTACCTCGCGCTTTAATCTCAAGAGCTAAGCCAAGATTGATTAAACCAATAATCATTGCAGTCGCTTCAAAATATACGTGTCTTGCCATTAGGGGAACCACATCAGGAGCAAACACAACCACCATTGAGTAAAGCCAAGCAGTTCCTGTTCCGAGAGCTATTAATGTGTCCATATTCGCAGAATGATTTTTAAATGAATTCCAAGCGCCCACATAAAAGTGTTTACCCGCAAAAACCATTACGCCAAGAGTCAGCAATCCGACGGTTAACCAAACGAGTCTTTCTGTAGTAGTTGTTACTGTCATTTCGCCAAAGACCAGACTGTAAATCATCAATGGCACACCAAGCGACAACGCAACGGCCATTTCGCGCATTAATTTTTTGTAGTATTGCCAGTCGGCTTTTTCTTTTTCGTCCAGAGCTTCTTGCTCAGAGTCGCTGTCGTCTAATTTTGCTTTGTATCCGGCTTTTTCCACCGCTTCTATAATATTTGAAACCGATGTATCTCCAGTTACCGTGACAACACGCTGAGCGAAGTTCATCTCCGCTCGTTCAACCCCAGGCAGATTGTTTAATGCCGCCTCAATTTTGTTGACGCAGCTGGCACAACTGGCTCCTTCAATTATAAATCGATTTTCTGATAGATTATTGGGCTCTTGGTTGGTTATGTCTTTGACCGCAGGAGTTTCGCTCGCTGATTGGGCTTGCTTGTTACAACAACAGTTATTCGCTGTCTTTTGGGTAACTTTTTCAGTTGCTGTCATTTAGACTCCGTCGTGTTATTGGCGCGTTTAACTTTTTTCTGTGCTCTGTATTTGCATAGATTCATATTTTTTTGACTCTAATTGCATAGTAATTAGGGGCAATACGGGAACAAGACAAAAAGCAATAAGGTTGCTTTTATATTAAACATAATTTTAACGGTGTAAGATGTTAGGAACACGGCACTGGCATTACAGTTTGATTACTTTTCTGTCATTTATGAGATAAATAATTGGTATGCGCAAAAACGACAATGTGAACGGCTACTAATTGACTAGAAGACTTTTAGCTAGAAATTGGACTCACCCAACATTATGAACATCTTTAGGCTATTATTCGCGAGAAACGAGGTCATCAGTAATCAATGATGTAGCCCTGAATTTTAAATTAAATTACCACTGACTACGCACAACTTTTTGCGCTTCGAGATAAATATTGATAAGTGAAGATTCACAAAAATGTATCATACTTTGTGGACGTTTCGACTGGCTGGATTGCCCAAGATAGCGGACGGATCTGTTTAGATGAATTTAATCCCTTCAGAGCGATAAACAGACATCAGATGGTCAGCTCGGGAGAATAGACCCCTAAAGACAAATATTAGAAATTCAGATTTGAAAATTCGGGGCTGGCCACACTTCGTAAAGCAGAAGCTCTAGACTCAATCAGATTTGGCCTGATGAGGCGTAAATTTCTTGATTAAAGTTAATTATGCACAAAATATAGGATCTGTAATTGCGATTGTTGATATTGCCCCAACTGTATTAGTAATCCGAATTGTAGGTGAAAAATAGTTTGAATAGTAATATTGAACATTTGGAAAAAACTCTTCCAGAGGACTTGACCATTTCACTCAGGCAGTTTGAGAGTGAAGAGTTTGCAAAAAAATTTGGAGAAACTTGCATATATATTTTGAGCGAGCTCTCCAAACGTTTCAACTTGTCTAATTTGGACGGAGTAACGATTGCTTATGATTATTCGAGTGAGGTCGCGGCAATAGATCGAGGTTCTAATGGTTTTGGTGAATTAAAACCAAGCACAGGTGATGTAGAAGGAATCGCAATGGCTCCCGCAGTTATGCGAGACGGTAAAATCAAATCTCATCTTATATTAAATGCTAATTATCTAGTTCCTATGCTAGATTTTAACGGAGAGCATATAGAAAAAGGTATAAACGTAATCGCACACGAGTGTGCGCATGTAGAATCAAATCACGCATTTTACGAGTGCTTTCCAGAATATTCATACGGTAAGATAATTCATAGCGTAACCGAATATCTAAGAATACTTGCTGGTCAGGCATCTTGGGATGAGTATTTTGCAACAAAGCTTTCCGCCACGATCGGAGACAGTGATCCAAAAGCTTTTCAAGAGACTTTTTTGCGTGTTCTAGATACATCCGAAAAGTCCATCTACTCAGTTCTTATTGACTACCAGCACCATCATGATGTAACTAAAGGTATCGAAGAAGTGGGAAACGCAGTTATTGAATTAATGAAGTTTGCTTCATATATGATTGGTGACTGCATAGGTAGAAAAGAAAGCCCTTCAGAAATACCAAATGTAAGAGCAGCATTGGATAAAAGCTGGTTCACACCTTATTTTTTCGAGTTGGTTAACTCTCTTAACGCACTTGATGAAGACTATCCTAATTGGCCTTCGTTTGAACCTTTCGAACGAGTTATGAGGCTTTACGATAGCGTTTTAGCCCACTATGGTGTAGTTGTTGAAAGTAGCGATTCAGATTCACCTTACGTTCATTTTTATAAAATGCCATTTTATGATGACTACTTTTAACAATACGTTTAATTTTTTAACTGACCGAGAAAAGAATGCTGAACGTCATTCCATTGATAACATATTAAGCTCAAACAAACCTGAGTCCTCTATAGGCAAACAATGGACATTAAACGCCTTAATAATCGACATCCGGTATGGCTGTCCTGCGTCGTACAAGCTATTGATTGACTTATTAAGCATAAATTCCCGGATATACCAAATTAATTGCTTCACGCACATCATCTGTATAGTTGTCTTCCACAGAATCTAGATACCTGTGAAACTCATCCCAGTTTCCTACAGAAAATATCTTTGTATCATAAGGTTCTAAAAGCATTGATTCAGGGTTCTCGCACCATTGCTTCATGGCCCTGTCTATAAAAATTGCATCGCTGTAAGGACCGAAAACAGAAATGCACTCAGAATCATAGAATAGTCCAGCCAGTTTCCGGCGTGCATTGATGGGGTTAGTGTATGCTCCGTTCTTGACCATCTTTCGTAAAACCGCAAAGATTCCACACGAAACCTTTATATTTGGAATGCTTGTAAAATAATGCGATGAAAAAAATGCGCTTATTCTTCTTAATCGCTCATCAATTTTCATGGTTGTTCTATCACAATGAAGTAGCGATTCTACGTACATCGTGTCCATTGGGGCATCCATATAACTCATCAGGTTTCCAGTTCCAACATTGGCAACCATCTGCAAATACTGATTAAGCAAAGATATCCCGTATCCTCTGGCCTCCATACTTACATCTTCTTCGAAGGAAGTTGTCAGTTTTGCCCAGTCCGGGAACAGATTTACCAGACCTTCGATTGCAGCAGCCTTTCCTTGTCGCATAGCCTCTAAGTCTCCCAAGTAGGGACGTAAATCGATCCAAATATAATCATCCCATCCATGGATTTCATCGCGAAATGCATCGCGCTCTTCGATAGGTTGAATAATTTCTGAATTGGACCTAAATGCGTCAAATAATCGATGCATTTGTTCCAGCTTGATCTCGTAGGCTTCTCTAAATTTATAGCCGCGTGCAGTTTGCTTTATGAATTTATAGAGGTTTTCTTGTTGCTCGTGTCTCCACAAGTGCGTTTCGTCTGTATGAACGGATGAATATGGACATACAACTAATTGCCTAGCAGCCATGTCTTTTATGCGATTGGCCGCATCTATAAATGATCGCTCTTGATCCCTAAAAGCATGAGACAGAAAAAACTGATCAAGATAAATTATCTTTTTTCGAATATCTGGGAGAGGGAACATTGTCCGTTCTCCACAACTATTACACCCTCTATTTAGGATGTTTCTACTGACATTGACGTTCCCATACTTTCCTGTAACACCGCACTTGGGGCATGGTTCATCAAGATATCTGGATATCAGCACGCTTTTTTCCTTGTGAGCTTAACAACTTAATATCGAACCCATGGGTCATTTATATAATTTGTTGGTTTTAATATATTAACTGCCGTGTTGCCAAAGATATATTTTTAATCATTAATTAATTTTTTAAGAAGATAAAACGATCATAGGAACGTTTTTTTGAATATAGGAGTAAGTCATTGAAACGTCTGTTTTACGCACTTTGTAGTCTATCAGTCATCTTTGACTGGCATCAATAGACAAGGATCAGGCTTTCCAAAGGCAGGCTCCAAACTGCTGTTTCAGATAAGAGAAGAGCCGCCGGTCGGAGTATATCAATAATCAAAAAGTAGTATGATACTCTTTTGTAAAGCATGACACTTTCGGTGTTTGTCAGCCTACACCGAGCTACACTATTGTAAGCTTCCCAGAATACACATTCATCGCGCTATAAAACTCATACTCGCCTGGCGGATAAGCAGAAAAGTTCACCGATACTTGTTTATTAAGTTTGAGTCTTATCGATAATCCTAGCTCCGGAAAAAGTAGGTATTCAGAGCATAAATTTGAATCCGTTCTCAGAAAAACAATTTGATTAGCTTTACGAGCTTTCAATTTAACCCTTGCGGGTTGATAGTGTAAGTCTTTTACCTCGACTAAGATGCTGTCGTGTCGATGTCGCTTTTTAATGTACTCGCGAAAACTTAGTATTAGTAGTAAACATATTAAAAACAATGCGCCGCTAATCCATGGCATTTTAGAATCCTTTTATACAGTTCGCTGAACAGCTACTTTTTGATTATAAAGAAATGCTCGTTCGAGCGATATTTAAGTTAGCTGGTACGTCTTGATTAATCAGGAGAGCGAATGAAAAAATAGGGCAGCAATTGCTACCCTTTATTGGTTTGAGCAATGTTTAATTATTTATCGAACTCCACCATATCATGTTGGTATATTTCTCCTGTGACCACACTAGCGCTTGCAAAGTGTTCATCCTGCTTTTCTCCGAGCCTCACTTTTCCCACAAACTCACGAGAATAGCCAGTTTCACCCTCATTTATAACAAGCTTATCCATTACCGTTCTGTAAACGTTAAATACATCGCCTGTTTCGAGGCTTTCTGTGTTTGCAACGCAAATAAGAAGAGTGTTGTCACCTTTAACACTAGCAACTTGGCCGCTCATTACATAATCATGGTATAAACTGTTGGCACAACCGCTTAGAAGCGCAGTTGCGATTAATATCAGTGTCGCTAATTTAAGTGTTTTATTCATTTCAAATTCCCTTAATACGTTTATCCTTAGCTCAAAACGCAACTACCTTGCTATTAAGCGGCGCAAACCAGCATGCATATTAGTTGCTTGATATCTATTTGTGTTCATGCACCTTTTTGGATTTTTCTACGGTATGCTCCATCATTTTTTCCATCATCTGAAGGCGCTTTTCCATCATGGACATTTTCATTTCAGCAGACATTTCCTTGCCATGCATCATGCTTGAATCACCTTTAGAGTGATGCATCGTGCCCATCATGTCTTGCATGCTTTTAGCATGCTCATTGAGCATTTGTTCTCGTTTCGCTGGGTCGTTTTCTTGTTTTATTTTCTCTAAGGCACTGTTCATTTTTGTAATGTGTTCATTCATCTTTTCTATCGATGCATCATCCATCATATTCATCGGCATATGCGATTTATCGCTGTGTTGATGCGCACTGGTGATACTTAATGGGGAAAACATCAAAAGTGAGGAAAAAGCGATTATAAGTAGGTTTTCATATTCAATTTCCTTGTTGTTGAGTTAATGATTTCTGTCTTTCGATGCAAACAAAATCTGCTTATTGCATCAAATTTTGAAATGTAACTGTAATTCAAAATAAACGTTGTTTCACGGCAGAAGCATTACAATTTAATTACCTTTTGGTAATCAAACTTTGTGTAGTAATTAACTTGCAGGAGCGTTAAGCGGACTAGCATGAAAATGCGAAAGGTGGAAAAAAATTTGGCAATAAGATAAACGCTGCCGCCCCATTAATAACAAGAAGTCGACAGCGCGGTGTTTTTAATTAGACCAATGAATATGCGTGATTTTCCAATCATCATTCAACTTTTCTAAACCTATGGTTTCGTTCCCAATATGGTTTACTTCTTTTCCTTTGTATTGCCCTTTCACCAAGCTTCTCGACAAAGATATTGCATATGTGCCGTTTTCTTTTACATGATGCTCTATAAGCTCAATTTGCATTTGTGACAAATACTTCATATCAGAGAGCATATGATGACTTGCATACTCTTGGGCGCTTCGCTCCACACCCTTTCCTTCAAAAATTAAAACATCATCTGCCAAAAGGCTTGCAGCTAAGTCGCCATTCCCTGTTTCTAAAGCTTTATGAAATTTAAGCACTAACGTCGCTGCATCAGAATCTGTTCCGCTAAAGTACTGTGATTCTTCGTTGTGTTTCTCATCTCCATGAGCACTAACTACTGCACTAAATGACAATAGAAATGCAAAAACAGTCAAGGGTCTTAAAGCAGTCATTTTCATAAACATTTTCCTTTTCTTATTTTGGCGAAAACGCCGATTATTTATGTTAAAGGTTCGGGCTCAGCGCAGTAGTTAACAGCGCTGTAAGAGACAAAATGAAAAGCCCAATAATGAACTCAAATTTGATTGATTTGAGTAATTTAAAGCGCACATTTTGATCCTTAGGTAGCCTAGGTACCCAAAAAAGCTTATGCCCAGCTGCTAACGTGAGCATTAGAGCAACTGCAAAAAGTTTGGATAAAAAGGCAAGTCCATATTCAGTGAATATAAGGGTCGATGGGGAAGACAGTAGCTGTATCAACATTACTACACCAACTGTGACTAAGATAAACACCAACACTATGGCAATGTTACCGTAACGTTTCATGACGAAAGCTAATTCGGAGTGATTGAGTAATCTACAAGCAGTAATCAGTGGGTATAACGAGCCTACCCATGTCAAACCAATGAGGGAATGGATAAAAATTTGAATTTCGCCCAACGTGACAAACTGACTAGCATGTCCGGTCAGGGAAAAAGTAAACGCTAGCGGCAATGAAAACATTGCGGTGCTTGTTAGCAGTAGCTTGGATGACACTAAACTCTGGTCACGTTTGAGTTTTTGTAATAGAAACCACGTAAGCAACGCGAACAAAACAAAGATAGCGCTACGAATTGCGGCAATAGTTCCTACCTGTGAGTGCCACATCATCTCCACCATGAAAGGAGAAAACATACCCGCTAATCCTTTCTCCGCCATATAGCCAGTCTGAAGAAAAAAACCAGCGACACTAGCAAAAAAGCCAACAACTGAAAGGCGAACAGAATAGTTTAAGGTAACCAGTTGCCAGCTTTTATGAGCCTTGAATGCTACGCGCTGCTTGCTGCCTTTTAAAAGTAACAAAGTAGCGCTAGAGCCCATAACACCCATCATACCTAAATAGACTAGGAATTTGCCTAACACTAAAAATGCGGTCCACCATTCTGGCAACATATCGATTTACCTATTTAACTCTTAATAACTAATGAGTCATACCTGAATGATCCATCGAAGTATTTTTCATGTCTTTGTGCTTCATTCCTTTCATTTTTTTGCTCACATGCACCATAAATGAAAGCTGTCCCTTCATTTTATGACCGTCATCTCCCATAATGGTCCATGAGACTACGTAAGTATCCACAGCAAGCAAAGGTAAGCTGAAACTATAGTTTTTGTTTGCGTCCATCGAAGGTTCAAAGCCAACATCCACAAGCTCACCTTTTTTACTTTTAACCTTTAAGTCAACAAGACGCACATCATCTGCAAAATTGAGATCCAGGTTGTCTGGACTTTCCATCAACATAGCATTGTCTTTCGGCATTGATGAGGCCAACGATGTATGAGCATATGCTTGTATGCTTAAGCTCAGACTTAAAACGAAAAGTGCGATGATTATTGATTTCATATTATTTCCTTAATAGATAGTTTGTTTAAATAATGTAGTTGTTCTTGTTTGTTGTCGTAAAAAGTGAATCGTTGGTGATAGGCCGAATGTCACGGACGCATAGTCGCGGGCGAAAAAGTTCGCCACGCTACTACATGTCAATAGTCCTCTTATGAAATGTCGTTCCTTGCTTGAAGCTAGCATCAGAAAGTATCCAGCAAGTGTTGAATTTGCCTTCTCTTCCACAGAAAATAAATTGCGGGTAAAACCAACAAGGTCAGTAGTAAAGCGCTAACCATGCCACCAACCATCGGAGCAGCAATACGACTCATGACTTCAGACCCAGTGCCTGAGCCGTAAAGTACGGGTAATAAGCCAAATATTATGGTCGCTGTGGTCATCATAACCGGTCGGACACGTAATCCAGAGCCATGAATAACCGCTTCAGTTAACATGTTTATGGTGGGTTTGACGCCCTCAGATTTACATTTTTCGATTAAGGCTTGATACTCCTGATTTAAGTAAACAAGCATAATTACGCCAATTTCTACGGCAACACCTGCAAGTGCAATGAAGCCGACGCCGACGGCAACTGAAAAGTTAAAACCCTCTATGTACATCAGCCAGATACTTCCCACCATAGACAGTGGTAAAGTCCCCATAATGATCGCTACTTCGATGAAGTTGCGAAAATTGAGATACAGTAGAATAACGATGATAGCTATGGTCAAAGGAACCACATAGGTTAATTTCTCTTTAGCCCGCAACATATACTCATATTGTCCAGACCACTTCACCGAATAACCTGCCGGTAAGACTAATTGCTCGCTCACTGCTTTTTGGGCTGAAACCACATAGGAACCAATATCTACACCATCGATATCCACATACACCCAGCCATTAAGCCGTGCATTTTCACTTTTAATACCTGGAGGACCATCTTCAATATACACATCCGCCACATCGGCCAAAGCAATTCGTTTACCCTGTGGTGTAACGATAGGTAATAAAGATAAGGACTCAGGCGATGAACGATAAGACTGAGGATAACGAACATTTACAGGGTAACGCTCTAAACCTTCAACACTCTGAGTCACATTCATCCCGCCGATAGCACTTGAGACAACTTGTTGGACGTCAGCGATGTTTAGACCATATCGTGCTGCCTTTTCGCGCTGAATATCTACTTTGACATAACGTCCTCCTGCGACACGCTCAGAATAAACAGAAGCAGTGCCGTTAACATCGGAAAGTATGGTTTCAATTTGCTGTCCGATTTTCTGAATTTCCTTGAGATCAGGGCCACCAATTTTAATACCAACGGGCGTCTTTATACCTGTTGCCAACATGTCAATTCTAGTCTTAATTGGCATTACCCAAGCATTCGTTAGGCCCGGCAATTTGACCACTGAGTCAAACTCCTTTATTAAATCATCAGTTGTTAAGCCTTCTCGCCACTCCTCTTTAGGTTTTAATTGAATGAAGGTTTCTATCATCGTTAAAGGAGCCGGATCGGTTGCGGTATCAGCGCGACCTACTTTCCCAAACACGGTTTCGACTTCTGGGACCGTTTTGATCAGCTTATTGGTTTGTTGCAACAACTCTCGGGCTTTGCCAATCGATATACCCGCATAGGTTGTTGGCATGTACATCAAATCCCCCTCATCCAAAGGTGGGATAAACTCGCTGCCAATCTTGTTCACAGGCCACAAACCTATCGCTAGTACTAAAGCCGCAGCTAACATCGTTACCTTAGGGAAACGCAGAACAGTTCTAAGCGTCGGCATGTACAAAAAAGTTAAGAAACGATTGACTGGATTTTTGCTTTCAGCAAGTATTTTACCGCGCACAAAATATCCCATAAGAACGGGCACAAGCGTAATTGCAAGAGCTGCTGAGGCTGCCATTGCATAGGTTTTGGTAAAAGCAAGCGGTGAAAACATGCGCCCCTCTTGTGCCTCAAGCGTAAACACAGGCACAAAACTGACTGTTATAATTAGAAGACTGAAAAACAATGCAGGGCCCACCTCAGATGCTGAATCCACAACTATTTGCCATCTATTCTCTTTGGTTAAGGGGGTGCGCTCCATGTGTTTATGCATATTCTCAATCATCACAATCGCCCCGTCGCTCATCGCACCAATAGCAATAGCAATTCCACCCAATGACATGATGTTGGCATTAATACCTTGCATGTACATCACGATAATTGCTGTGATAATCCCTACTGGAATACTAATGATCGCAACAAGTGACGAACGTACATGAAACAAGAATGCAATACACACCAGTGCAACGACGATAAACTCTTCCACTAATTTCGATGCAAGGTTGTCTACCGCTCTTTCTATTAGTGCAGAGCGATCGTAAACCGTGACAATTTCGACCCCATCGGGTAAGCCTTTTTTAAGGTCTTCAAGTTTTGCTTTGACGCCGTCAATCGTTTTTTGCGCATTTTCACCAAAGCGCATAACAACGACACCGCCAACGGTTTCCCCTTCACCGTTTAACTCAGCTACCCCCCTTCGCATCTGTGGACCAAGACGAACATCAGCAATGTCTTTTACCAAAAGCGGCGTTCCATTTTCGTTTACACCCAAAGGAATGAGCTCAATATCCCTTTTACTCTCTATGTAACCTGTGGCACGGACCATGTATTCAGCTTCAGCCATTTCGATGACCGATGCGCCTACTTCCTGATTTCCGCGCTTAATCGCCGTTTGAATGTGAGAAAGCGGAATGCCATATGCTCGCAACTTCTCCGGATCGACCTGCACTTGATATTGCTTTACCATGCCTCCAATAACTGAAACTTCAGAAACGCCTGGCACCGTTTGAAGCTCATACTTAAGGAACCAATCCTGTAAGCTTCGTAGTTGGCTGATATCGTTTTGTCCCGTTTTATCAACAAGTGCATAGAGATAAACCCAACCCACGCCGGTAGCATCTGGCCCCAATTGTGGTCTTGCGTTTTCGGGTAGATTAGGAGCAACTTGCGATAAATATTCAAGCACTCGACTACGCGCCCAGTACAAGTCGGTGTCGTCATCAAAGATGATATAGACATAAGAATCGCCAAAAAACGAATATCCTCTCACTGTTTGTGCCCCGGGCACTGACAGCATTGCGGTAGTCAAAGGATAGGTAACTTGATCTTCTACCACTTGAGGCGCTTGTCCTGGATAACTAGTTTTTATAATTACCTGTACGTCCGACAAATCGGGTAATGCATCAACCGGCGTGTTTTTAATGGCAAACAACCCACCACCCACGAGAATAAGCGTAGCCAGTAGAACAAAAAATCGGTTATTGACCGACCATCTAATTATGGCAGCTATCATTGATGAGCTCCTTGATGGTCTGAATGATTAGAATGATCCATGTCTTGGGTATCGTTCATGTCTGTCATCGAGCCCATGATGTGGACAGTTGCCACTTCAAAACTTCCAGAGTCGGTTTTGACAATTTCCATGTGCAGTGACATACCGGCTTTCAATTCTTCAATAGCAACGCTATCGGCAACATCGAAATCCATTGTCATACTCGGCCATTCCCACTCATCAATAGGACCGTGATCAACGTTGATTTTTCTGCTCTCCATCATCACGTTATTTATGGTTGCCTCTGTCCAAACCGACATAATAGGCTCTTCCATACTGTGCATTGCGTCATGACCTGAATCAGTGCTCTCCTCAGAGCTATCCATGTCATTCATCGAATCCATGATATGAACGGTGGTTACTTCGAAACTTCCAGAGTCAGTTTTAGTGATTTCCATATGAAGTGACATGCCGGCTTTCAACTCATTAATGTCGACGCTTTCGGCAACGGTGAAATCCATTGTCATGCTCGGCCATTCCCACTCTTCAATAGCGCCATGATCAACATTTATCATTCTATGATCTGTCATCACACTGTTTACGGTCGCCTCGGTATATACCGACTGCGCAGTCGCTTCAGGCTCCTCCATCCTTTTGAAATCAGAACTAATGCTGCTTTCTGAATCGAGTAAGAATTGTGCTGACGTAACGATTTTGTCGTTGAGTCTCAAGCCTGATAAGATCTCTGTATATTCATCAACTACCTGTCCTACTTCTACTGACACCGACTTAAACTTACCGTCTCCAAGTGCTAAAACCACTCTATCTTGGCTACCAGTTCTAATTACCGCCTCAGAGGGCACGAGTAAATTCTCACCTGTTAAATCGGAATGGATCGTTACCTGAGCGAACATGTTAGGTTTTAGTGCATAATCATCATTGGTAAATCTCAGTCTGACTTTAAGCGTCCTAGTCGTTTCATCTAGGGTTGGATAGATATAATCAACCTCTCCTGTCCACTCTTTACCTGGGAGATATTCTAAAGTCATAGTCACAGGCAAACCCTCTTGAATTTGAGCAGACTGTCGCTCAAACACCTCAGCATCGACCCAAACTTTATCCAAGGCACCAATTGATAAAATTGTCAGTCCTGGCTTTACGTAAAACCCTTGACGCACATTCAAGTTATCAACAAAGCCAGTTTGGGGTGCATAGAAGGTTATTGTTTGCTGAACTTTACCAGTTGAGATAAGCGATTGAATCTCAGATTCTGGCATTTGCAGCGCTTTTAACCTTGTTTTTGAAGCCTCTATCAGCTCCTTATTTGAGCGTTTTAAGGCAATAAGATATTCTTCTTGAGCATTTACAAGTTCGGGAGAATAAAGCGCGTATAGTGGCTCGCCCTTTTTGACATATTCGCCCGCTGCTTTTACGTATAGCTCATCTATCCAACCCTCTACCCTTGGGTGAATATGAACGAGTGTGTCCTCATTATATTGGATATAACCTACTGTTTTTATAGGTACGTGCAAAGACCGCTTTTCCACTTTAGCAGTACGCACACCTAGATTGTTCACTACAGTTGGCGAAATCTTCACCGTACCTGGGCTATCGCCAGCGCCTTGTTCATCTTCGTAAACAGGTACTAAATCCATGCCCATAGGGGACTTCCCAGGCTCATCTCTTCTATAGTTTGGATCCATTGGCGCAACCCAATACAAAGGCTGCTTTTCTCCAGCATCCGCCGCACTATCATGTGAGTCATTTGAGCTTGGTAATATTGAGTAGGTAAGAGCTGTCATTACAGCGCCTGCTATCACGCCTATAGCGATTGCGTTAACAGTTTTCATTGGTTTGCTCCAAATTCAGATACAGCTTTAAGACTCTGCTCAGAAAAAAAGTAATTTAGTTGAATGTTTGTTTTAAGTAGTTCGACTTCGATTTCTAATGCGTCAATACGAGCATTTAGATCAGCAATCCTAGCTCTCACAACTTCAGCAAAATCACCGTCATCATTGGTATAAGCTGTTAACGAGGCTTCGGCTTGTTCGCTTGATTGCTGGAGAATATTCGTGCGATATAAGGTCTGTCTCTCCAACAGCCGTTCTCTTGCTGCAAAAATGGATTGCATTTGAGCAAGCATGCCTCTAAGCACTAATCGTTTTTCAGTTTTAATTGCTTCTGATTCGTTAACGGCGGCGCTTACTTCTTTATCTTGTTTATTTTCTGTAAACAAAGGGAGGTCAAAGCTAACGCCGATTGAAAGAAAATCTGCTCGGCTTCTGTCCATTTGGTCATCTGCTCGATATGCATAACTGGCATTTACTCCCCATTGCGGCTTGTATTGTTGTTTCGCTAGTTTAATGCCAGTCTGACTAGACTTTATTCGGCTTTCAACAGCTCTTATTAGAGGATGCGAGATGAGTATATTTGCCAACATTTGTTGATTATTAGCTTTTAATATCTTGTAGTAGGCGTTCTCTATTCCTTCAATTTCTGGCAACGTTTTTGGTAGTTCAAGAGAGGCAACATTTACCGAGTTATTGAACGCGCCTGAATCGCCGCCGGTCAACCATTCTAAAAGTTCGGCCGAGGCTCTTTCTTTTTGAGAAGATAGCTTTGTGAGTCTGTCTTCAAGTCGCGCTAGTTCCAACTGCGCTCGGATAATATCTTGTTGCCTGACTTTACCGACGGCAGAGGAGTAATTCGCTTCTGCAATTTCACTGAGTTGTTCAAACAAAGATCTGTCTTTCTCAATTAGCGAAATGCTTTGCTGCGCTAGATAAACGTCTAACCACTTCATAGAAACGGCAACTTGTGTTTTGGCTATTCTGTCCAATCGCATAAATGGATGCTGCGTTGCCAATTCTTCGAGTTGCTTGCGTCTAATACTCAAGCTTTCTCCACGAGGAAACATCTGTGAAATGCCAGCTTTAATTTGAGTCATAGGCTCTTGGTCGAATGCGAAACCATCAGTAGGGACGTTTGCCAACCCTAATGACACAACTGGATCAGGCAAAGTATCTGCGGCGATACTTGAAGAAATAGTTGCGTTTTCCCGATATTGGCTACCTTCCAACCACGGGTCCTTTTGAATAGCTTGGGCAACAGCCTGCTGCAAAGTAAGGGGGGTCTTTTGTTCTGCTGATATTTGACTACTTGTTGTAACAAGCAAAATTAGGCATGCAAGGCCTTTAAAAGCACTCATCAGAATTGCTCCTCATACGAATTCACCTCTGCAAAAACCTCTGCTGTACCGTCATCTTTGAGCAATAACACTTGATATGGTCTGAATTGATCGCCGTTCTCCATTCCTGGACTGCCAACAGGCATACCCGGCACCGAGAGGCCGATTGTGCCTTGCGGAACATTATCTAAGTATTTAACAATAAATTTGACGGGTATATGACCTTCGAAAACATACCCTTCAGTTGACACCGATGTATGGCAGGAGCGGTACATTGGCTCGATTCCGAGATCTTGTTTTTTAGTAGTGAGAAAAACAATATCATCTACATCGGTTTGGATGCCTTGAGATTCAGCATGATCAATCCATCCCTGACAACATCCACACGACTCGCGTTTAAAAACGTCCAACTTTAAACTTGGCTCAATATCTTGGGAATTGGTCTTGTTTTGTTCAGTAGTAATTGATTCATTTGTGCATGCAACGACGATAGTCACTGAAATAAGCAGCACTAATTTAGTAAAAAGCAATTTTATTGGCTTCATTTGATTTCTCTTTCTAACAATTTAAATGTCGGCCACAGCCTTCATTGGGCGGCGTTCGATATTGGAATTTTGACGAGCTTCGCCAAATTTTTGGAGTTAGGCTAAAGAGCGTTTTGGGGGACGTTGCAAGCGACCAAGGACAGCATCATCTGCATCCGTGATAAAAGTGTTGGGCTTAAGGGATTTGAAGTCGATTGGAGTTAAAATGTCAAAATTCACGAGCATCGCGATGGACACGATGCCTAGTGGACAAGCACACCCGTCGCCACAGCAATCCGCGTCCATCTGACTCGTCTCATGGCTATTTTGTGATGAATTATGGTCGTTATCCATAAGGTGTTGCTCATGCATATCGTTTTGCATGTCGCAGCCAGGGCTGGACATCGCAAACGAATCTGCAACTTGAGTGCTTAAAAATATTATAAGCAAAACAGTTTTAATGCATTTACTGACCAAACCGACCCTTAATGAATAATCTAATACGACTTTACTATTCTTGAAATACCTTTGATAAGGTATTCTAAATATAGTTCCAGTTGAAGAGTATAGTTAAGCAACATGGCAGTGCGATTACCTGCTCATTACAATGTTGTAATCTAGTCAGAGCAATCGTTGGTTATTTTTATGCATTGGAATATATTGCTTGTGAGTGAGGTACGTTTTGTTGGCCCGAGTTGCAACATCCAATCTCGAACACCCACTTGTTAAACATTTAGCAACACTAAGTACCGAAATCGCATTAAACATGACGTGAGTGAACTATGAAAATTTTGGTAGTCGAGGATGAAAAGAAAATCGGTGACTATATAAAGCAAGGACTAACAGAGTCTGGATTTGTCATTGAACTCGTGCGCAATGGTTTAGACGGTCATCATAAAGCGATGACAGGCGAGTTTAATCTAATAATATTAGACGTCATGCTCCCAGATATTAATGGTTGGCGGATTTTAGAGTCATTACGTCAATCTGGCAATCAAACGCCGGTATTGTTTTTGACAGCGAGAGATAGTGTAAATGACAGAGTAAAGGGTCTAGAGCTGGGCGCTGACGATTATCTAGTCAAGCCTTTTGCTTTTGCAGAATTGTTGGCTAGAGTCAGAACCCTTTTTCGAAGAGGAAATACAGTAGCTGCCAACCTGCTACAAGTCGCAGACTTACAAATGGACATCCCGTCTCGTGTTGTAAAACGCGCTGGCCAATCCATTAACTTGACAACAAAAGAGTTTTCGCTTTTAGAACTCATGGTCAGAAGACAAGGAGAGGTGCTTCCTCGCTCCTTGATTGCGTCTCAAGTATGGGATATTAATTTCGACAGCGATACAAACGTCATCGATGTAGCGATACGCCGCTTAAGAGCTAAAATTGATGATGCATTTTCCCCTAAATTGATTCAAACGGTTCGTGGTATGGGATACAAGTTAACAACTGATGAAGAGCAAAATTAAAAGGCAAAAGCCGTATTCAATTTCCTTTCGAACAATGGTATTTGTGGGAATAGCTATCTTTGTGTGTTTGGGCGTTATGGGCACACTCGTAGTCACCTCCATCGAAGATCATTTTCAAGAACAAGATGCCGATGAGCTTGATGAGGTGTTTCATGCCATTAAGTTAAAGCTCGAAAAGTCACATAATCAGTCAGTACAACCCAGTAAGCTTTTATTTCAGGCGGTTTCAGGACATCATGGTGTGTACTATTATGTTGAGGATGCCGAAGGAGATACAATATTTTCAAGCGAAGGAGCCGACTTTTCTTTCTTTCCTAAAACAGCCAAAACATACACATCAATTAATCCCGCAGACATGCTGTTATTTAGCGATGAAAACCATATGCATAGAGCCATTAAATTAGGTTTTAATACGCATGATACTAGCTATACCATCATCGTTGCTTCAAACATGGAATTTCATATGACATTTATGAACAGCCTTTTGAAATCGATTATTGGCATCATTATTTGTTCGGGCATTATTACAGTCTTAGCTGCGCGTTTTGCGATTTACAGAAGCCTATCACCATTGAGAAAGCTTACGCGAAAAATTGAAACCATCACCGCCGATAATCTTGATATACGACTAAACCCAGATGTGGTACCGGAAGAATTAATCACTCTAGTAAGTTCTTTCAATACCATGATTGAGCGGCTTGAGGATGGATTTGAAAAACTATCCCACTTCTCAGCCGATATCGCGCATGAATTACGAACCCCAATAACTAGCTTAACTACCCAAACCCAAGTGATGTTGGGACAAGCTCGGTCAAATGACGAATATGCTGAAATACTTTATTCGAATTTAGAAGAATATGAGCGTATGACGAAAATGGTAAGTGATATGCTGCTATTAGCTAAAACCGAGCACGGTCTTATAAAGCCATCAATTGAACCTTTAGATATTCAACAGGAAATATCAAGCCTACTCGATTACTTTAATTTACTCGCTGACGAAAAGCATATAAACATCCAAGTCACCGCATCCGCCCTTACTATTCAATGCGATAAAACCATGTTCCGACAGGCAATAGGAAATCTGATTTCAAATGCGATTAGACACGCTCCTAGTAATAGTACGGTAGAGATCAAAACGGAGTCCAAAGGAAAAAAGCAGAAAATAATGGTGTTAAATAACGGGGAGAAAATTGAGCCTCAGCATATTCCCAAATTGTTCAATCGTTTCTATCGAGTTGACCCATCTCGACAAAGAGATGGGCAAGGTACAGGCCTTGGATTGACTATTGCTAAATCTGTGATGAAAATCAATGGAGCCGATATGTACGTCGAATCAGATGAAAGTAAGACGGTTTTTATTATCGAGTTTAGCGATACTTAAAAATAAGATGATGACGACGGGTAATCATGTTTGGAAAATTGCTAATTTATCGGGCTATTTATTGAGGTCGCAATATGAATTAAATTAAGACTTATGAACATGTTAATTAGAGCATGTTCAAATATTAATAAAATAAATGAAAATTATTTTGAACATGCTGCATTACATGAGCCCAATTTGTCGTTAGATTATTTATTGGTCTGACTAACGGGAAAACCTATTTTAATTATCGTGTATTCTTACAACCGTGTTACCCATTTCGCCAAATCAATAAAGGAGCTTTACCTAATAAAGTCAAGATACTGCTGCTCAGACAAAACTTTTACTCCTTTGTCTTTTGCTGCGTTAATTTTAGTTTCGCCAACTTTATCGCCTGTCACAAGATAAGTTGTCTTTGAAGTTACCGATTTTCCAACTTTTGCGCCTAGGGCTTTAGCCTTCTTTTCCATATCTGATCGGGAACCTTCAATCATAGTGCCTGTAAAAACGATTATAGCTCCAGATATCGGTGATGACAATTTTTCAGTATTTTCTATAGCTGTTGGTCTTAATGCAAAGCCTAAATCATAAACCTTAAAAAATTCTTCCCTTATATTTTCTAAACCCTCTTTAATAGCCTCAGCGCTAATTTCAGCGAATCCATCAATTTGGATCATGTCAGAAACTGTGAGTTCAAATAAACTAACTAATGAATGATGTTCTAGAAGTTTTTCGCAATTCCCTGAACCTAACCGGCTAACCCCAAACGCAGATAGGAATCGCCAGTCTTCAATCTCAATACTTCTGCTCGCTTGGAGTTGATTAAATAAATTTATCGCCGTCTTCTCACCAAAGCCAATCCTTAAGAAATCGTCAACTTCTAAGCCATATATTTCATGGATATATTTAACTCCAAAGCTGGTCAGCTTTTCAATCGTCTTAGACCCAAACCCATCATTATTACCAAGAGTTTTGAAAAAATGAACTAAGGTGTTTTCAGTTTGCGCGGGGCAGTCTATTTTATTAGGACAAATTAAATTATCTGATTCCCACAACAAATGAGATCCGCAACTGGGGCATGAATCAGGAATATCAGGTGCAACCTTCGTTAAGACCTCTTCAATTTTGGGAATTACTAAACCACTTCTCACCAACCTAATTATAGCGCCAGCTCCAACGCCATTTGTTTTGACCATATTGTAATGGTGAACTGTCACTCTGCTTATAGTGACTCCACTTAATTTCGTTGGCACAAGTTCGGCTACAGGTGCTATCCTTCCAGTTCTTGATGTTTGTGGTATAACCCTAACTACTTCGACATTTGCAGATTCTTCATTTACTTTAAATGCTATTTGCCACCTATGGTTACGTCTTGTCGCGCCCATATACTTTTTAATAGTCTCATTTGTAGTCTCTAAAATTACACCATCCACATCAAAGTCTACCGAACTCCAAATACCCTCAACGATTGATTCAAACTCATCCATCAACACCGAAATTTTGACTGTATTATTTTTAAGAAGAGCGAAGGGATAAAATACACATGCGCCATCTTTTATAGCCTTCTGGATTCTGTTATCAACCTTCTTTTCAGCTATAATAGCGGCTTGGATATTTCTAGAATTTTCAAAATAACTACTGAGTACCTCAGTGAAATAACTTTTTTTAATGACTATTTCACCGGGCCCCAAACCACGCTCTCCGGAGTTGGCTACCTTCAATCCGCGTTTAAATGCTCTTGTTACATCTTGTCCTCTATAACCATCCCCTCTGGTATATAGAGTATCACCGTCATCAAAGGCTGCATAACCATCGAGTTTAGGTGTCACCCTAATATCAATCTCTTCTTCAGGTACATTCGTCTCTTGAGCTGCTTTTTGTATTCTCTTTACCCACTTCTCGATATCTTGAAGTGAATATGCTTTTTCCGTTGACAACATTCTTTCTGGAAGTTCGACTGTTTTAGACTCAATTAAAGGCTCTGGCTCAACAGTGTTAAGGTATGGATGAAGATGATTTTGATCTCGCAATAATGAAATGTATATATCATATTGCTTATCTGACAGAATCGGACTACCCGCCCGATAAAGGGCGTTGGATGCTTTTAGAATAAATACTAACTCTTCAGTATTTAAGTCTGACCGAGAGAACAACGATACTAATTTTTCTGGCTTAAATTCTTCACCTATCTCATTCAATATTTCCAATTGTTCTTTGGTAAAGTCAATATTCAGCATATCAAAGCCCTCCATTTAAACGAACAACTAAGGTGGTATTGTTATATCCTAATGATGGCTGATAAATATCCGTTTGGAAAAACGATGTAAGGGTATCGTTGAGACCTTTTGTGAAGACATTAATTAAATAATGTAACTTGAGTATTTGAACAAATCTATTTGAAACAATTTTGTCCATGGTGACACCCATCGCACCAGTACGACCTACTTGAAATTCTACATCTAATAATGTAGTTACCTCTTCTTGTGCCGGGAATTTTTGTGCAATAGCCCAGCGCGGCGCTCTAGCAACAAAGCCGAGTGTGCGTTGAATAGAAATATCATCGACTTTAAACACAACTCCGTCGATGTCGTAAGGAAGTGCATCCCGTTTGTTTAAGATAAGGTTGTAGTAGTCTAAGCAGCCGTCTCCGCCCTCAGCAGTACTGATATCAGGGCACAAAGGAAGGCCCCAAGAGGCAAGCTTATTGAGACGCTCACTATGAGTATTAGGAAGGTCAAACGTCTCAGGCTCAACCACACCTAGTGAGTACGAATAAAACATGAGCGGGCGTTTAGCGGTAATTTTAGAGTCTAATTGCCTTAAACTTCCTGCCGCCGCATTTCGAGGGTTAGCAAATACCTTCGCACTTTTTTCACGCTGGGTATTATTGAGCTTTTCAAACCCCTCTTTGGGCATGAAAACTTCGCCACGCACTTCTACACGGGCTGGCAGATTATCTCCGCGAAGCGATAAAGGTACGTTGGCAATGGTTCTAACGTTGGCAGTAATATTTTCGCCAACCTGCCCATCACCGCGGGTGGCCGCTCGCACAAGCTCTCCATTTTCATAAAGAATACTTACAGCCAGTCCATCAAGCTTAGGCTCACAGCTAAATGCGAGGGTTGTCGTATCTTTTAAGCGGTCTTTTAAGCGCTTTTCGAAAGCCAGTAGCGACGCATCATCAAACGCATTATCTAGAGATAGCATAGGTACATCGTGAGTCACTTGCTCGAAGGACGACAGCGCCGCGCCGCCCACCTTTTGACTTGGTGAGTTAGCACTGTACAAATCCGGAAACTGCTTTTCTAATGCAATAAGCGACTGCATGTCGCGATCGTACTGTGCGTCTGGCACAGAAGGGTCGTCCAGCACGTAGTACTGATAATTATACTCGTTCAAACGTTTGCGAAGTGTCGCAACATCATTTTTTGCTTGCTCTAAGGTATCGGACATAGAGTCGGTATCACGCCATAATAAAAGTGGAAAACGTTAAACAGGTATCATGAGTCTCTCTACAGACATCTGTTTAAATGAAAAAAGGACTTGATAGGCAAGTCCTTATAAATTAACTAAGCGGTTCTAGATAGCTCTGTTCTAGATAGCTCTGTTCTAGATAGCTCTGTTATAGTTAGGTTTGATCTCGTTAAGCCTCTACTAACTAAATCTCTACTAAATAAGCCCCTACCAAATCTGGCTCTTCTTTAACGTTAGCGGATAACGCAACAGGCAAGCTAAATTTACCTATTCCCTCCACCGCTAACACTCTAGCTACGCGAAATCATTCGCTTGCGCTCAAATTCTCGAATTTTCTCAACGTACTGCTGCAGCCCTTGTTTTGTTAACACACTGCGACGACCATCGAGTACTTGTGCGTCAAACTCATCCGCTAATTTGCGAGCCGCATTATGCATCATATTAAACACCTGATGCGGGTCGCCCTCAATGGGTAGGATCATAAACAACGAGATGCCTTGGGTGTCAAAGTTCTCTAAATTGTCTATATCGAACACGCCTGGCTTAAACATGTTTGCAAGGCTAAACAACACAGGCCCTTTACCGTTTGAGTTAACATGGCGGTGAAAAATATCCTGATCGCCAAATTTAAACCCCAGAGTGAGTAGCATAGGCAGTAAAGCCGCTCCCGATATGGGCGCGTCATTCTTTGCTCGCACATTTAGCACTAACACTTCCTGTGCGGCTGAGTCAGAGGTTTCGTTTGATGCGGCCTGATTAGCAGATTGAGTATCGTTATCGTCGAAATCGATACGCATTTGATCATCACCAAAGTTTGGCTCTTCTCGTTTTCTTGCCGCGGGTTTGGTACGTTTGGTTTTAGAGAATCGCTTTCTCTCACCAGCAAGCTCATCGTGATTACTGGCTACACGTTCGTTTTCGCCCTTCTCTCGCAGTGAGCTAGAAAAGGAAGGTTCTACCCGCTGCGGTGCAGCTGTTTTATCAAACTGCCCTTCTACAATCTTAGACTCCGAAGCACCTTTTTCTAAAACGCCGTTTTCCATAGAGCTTGTTTCGGAAGCCTCTTCTTTAGTCGCATCTATATACAGCGTTGAAGTGGCTTTTGGTACTTCAGAACGCTGATATTTTTTCGATTCATTTGCTAAATTGTCACCGTGGGCTGTATGTTTTGCTGATTCTGATGCATTAGCTTGTGCACTGTCAGTTACACCAGAAATGTCTTGTGAAACTTCACTTTCTCTGTTGCTTACTTCATCCGCTTGAGATGACCCATCAGACTCTTTAAGCAAGAACCCTGGTGGCTCTGGAAAATCTGCTATGTTGTCATGTTGAACCGATGCTGTGTCACTGAAAGAGCGGCTCTGACCTTGTAAGTGTGGCTTTGGATTAGTAATCACTGAGCCATAAAGCGTAGAGCGCTGCTCTTGTGCGGCCGCCTCCTCTTGGTCAATATTGACTGAATTGGCATTATTCGATGAGCCCTGTGTAATGTCACTACCGCTATTTAAGACATCGGCGTCACCATGAGCGCTATTATCCGCTAATGACTTTCTATCAGCGTCATCGGCAAACGTACTCGAATCATTTGTGGCAGTGCTGTTGATTGTACTATTGATAGAACCGTTAATAGCATCGCTATCACCGCCTGACAACGTGTGCTCGTCATCTGTATTAAAACGGGTCTCATGTGCGTCGTCACCATGATACGAACGGCTGCCGCCAATAACACGAACGCTGCCTACACCGAGTTCGTCGAACCCACCGTCCTCTGATGATTCATGACTTTCAACATCGCTATCTTGGCTGTCGCTCCACTGTCGTGGCTCTAAACGTTCCTTGCGCTCTGGCTTACTATTTTTTCTGATTTTCCATATACCATGGGCTAAAACACCGATGATAAAAACAGAACCACCTAACAGTAAAAATAGACGTAATTCATCTTCCATTTAATTCTTTCGCCCTTTGTTATGCTTCTGCGAATGCAACGGCTTCGTCAACATCAACGGCTACCATCCGTGACACGCCCGGCTCCGCCATTGTGACACCAGTAAGGTGACTTGCCATTTCCATCGCTATCTTATTATGGGTTATATAAATAAACTGCACTGTTTGCGACATTTCCGACACCAAATTACAAAAACGCCCAACGTTTGCATCATCTAATGGTGCATCAACTTCATCAAGAAGGCAGAACGGCGCCGGATTTAATCTAAAGATTGCAAAAACCAATGATAAAGCGGTTAACGCTTTTTCTCCACCGCTTAAAAGATGAATTGTGCTATTTTTCTTGCCCGGTGGCCGAGCCATTATAGTGACACCCGTTTCTAACAAGTCCTCTTCGGTAAGCGCAAGGTAGGCAGAACCACCGCCAAACACCTTTGGAAACAGTGATTTCAAATCCTCATTGACCTGCTCGAAGGTATTCGAAAAACGGGTTCTTGTTTCTTTATCAATTTTACGAATAGCAGATTGAAGAGTTTCCAGCGCGTCGGTTAAATCATTATTTTGTTCATCAAGGTGTGCCTTTCGCTGAGATTGGGCTTCAAACTCTTCCACTGCGGCCAAGTTCACCGCGCCTAAACGCTGCAAACTCGCTTGTGTTTTTTCCAACTCTTGTTGCCATTGCGTTTCATCAGCATCACTAGGCAACTCAGCTAAAAGCATTTTGAGAGATTGCTTTGATTCGTCAAGCTGTTCTAATACTGTATTAGCACGAACACGAAAGCCTTCAATGTCTATATTCAAAGAATCAATATGTGCTTGCCTAGCCTGAATGTCTTTCGCTAATGACTGCTGCCCTTTTTCTGCTTCCCGCAGCCATTGCTCCACCTCTTCTAAGCGCACAAGTGCTTCACTGCGCGAATGTTCAAGCTCCGATTTAGTGTGCAATAGATGCTGTAGCTCTTCGTGCTGAAGCTCTTGTGGTGAAGTGAGTTTTGACAGCTCGTCTTTAAGCCTTTTGGTGGTTTCAGCGTACTCACCCATCTGATTTTCGTTACGCGTAACCTGCTCGCGGTACAGCTGCTGGTGGTTATCTAACTGCTGCTTTTTCAATGCAAGCTCATGTTTTGTAGACGTTAGCATCTCAACTTGTCCGCGAAGCTCGTTGAGATTGCGCTCTGCCAGCTCGCGCTTTTCAACCACGCCACTCATGTAATTCTCTGACTCAATAAGCTGAGCCTCGTGCACGGCGAGATCTTCAGAGAGCTGTTCTAATTGTGCTTCCTCGTCTTTGTGCAATGCTTGCTGAGATGACAGCTCGTCGTATAATTTTTTGCTTCTGGCCTGTTGCTGCTGTTGCTGCATATCAATTAACGAGCGGGCGTTTTTGAGTTGCTGCAAGGCACCTTCGCTTTCCATTATTGACGATTGTAGACGCTGCTTAGTTTCTCGTACTTGATTGAGGTGTTGCTCTGCTTGTTCTACCGCATCAACACAAACGCTTTTAGCCTGCTCTAATTCAACGAGTTCAAGCTCAAGTTGTGAAAGTTTATTTGCTCGTTGCAGCACACCGTCTTCAATATCCCCTGGCTTCACTATCCAGTTGGCACCACACCATAAACCCGTTAATGAAATAGCACTTTTGCCTGTGTCTTTTAACTTCTGCTGAGTATTCGCGCTAAATAGCTCGCTATCTGTCTCGCAAAGAAAAATTTCGTTTAAAAAGCTAGGTACTCTTTCGTTTTGTTTCTGCTCAAGAAGTGCATGCGCCAATGTTCCGGTGTGAGCATGGGTAATGAAAATCTGATGTGAATAAATTCGTACGCCATTCGGTAACGCACTGCTTGCGTCATAAAGTGCGGATATATCGTTTTGGTTAGCCAGTAAAGGCTGGTTGAGCTGATTGAGGATAACTTCGATACACGGGGCAAGGCGCTCAGAAGCACTCATTGATTGCCACAGAGTTTCCGCTATTTTCTCTTTACTGTCAGGGCTATCTTTACTGTCATGACTCTCTTTACCGCCGTCGTCCTTACTGTCATCGTCTTTACTATCAAAACTATCGAACTGCCGGGAAGCGTCACTTTGTAGCGCAGACAACGCCGTGTAGCTAGACTGTATGGATTGCCATTTACCTTTCACGCTATCAAGTTCAGAAACACGCTGCTTCACCGTGTTTATCGCCAGTAACTCATCCTGCTCTATTTCGTGAATAGCATCTTTTTGTTCACTTTGATTAATTTCAGCTTCTTCTAGCTGCGCGTCTAATAATGCACTTTGCTCTTCGTAATCTTCATTCTCAGCTTGTGCTAATTCTTGCTGAATGTCAGAGATTCGCTGTGACGTTCTTAGCTGCACGCTCATCAAAGACTGAATTTGACTATGGCATTGCTGCACTTTACTTTTTACTTGATTATAAGTAGATTCTTGCTCTCGTGCCCTCGCATTGAAATCACGCAGTGATTGCTCCGCGTCTTCAAATCGCTCCTTTACGCTATACAGCTCCGCTTCTTTAAGCTCAATTTCCGGTTCAATATCGACTAAGGCAGCATTAGAACTAGACAGTGACGCTTGAGCTTCACGTAACGAAGTACTTAATAGGTTTTGCTGTTGAGCTATTCGCGCAATTTCTTGCTCTACTTGCGACACCCTTTGCTTGGCGTGCAGTGCATTTTGCTCTAAACGGGTAATGGCAGTGCTTGTTGAGAAGAGTGACTGTTGTAAATCGTCTATAGACTGTTTTAACTCTGCCTGCTGCTCTTTATAGGCCATTGCACCCGCTTCATCACCTTGCTGGCGAGCAATTAACCCTTCCATCTCAGCGGTGAGCCCACTTTTGTTTTGTTCTAACTTGTCTATGTGTTCGCTGTTTTTTAAAAATCGTATGGCTGCCAGCTGGCCTTTAAGCTCTCTTACTTGAGACCTCAATGCTTTATATTTTGTTGCTGCCGCAGCTTGTCTTTGCAGTTTTTCCAGCTGCCGACCCAATTCATCCCTTACATCAGTAAGACGCTCTAAATTGTCTTGGGTGTGCTTTATTCTGTTTTCTGTTTCTCGTCTGCGCTCTTTATACTTGGAAATACCTGCCGCTTCTTCAATGAATACTCTTAACTCTTGCGGCTTAGACTCTATCAAACGCGATATCATACCTTGCTCGATAATAGCGTATGAGCGCGGCCCTAGCCCGGTTCCCAAAAATAGATCGGTTACATCCCGTCGACGACATTTCGCCCCATTAAGGAAATAAGTCGATTGTGCCTCTCGAGTAACCAGGCGTTTAACAGACAGTTCGTTGTAATTGGCATACTCGCCAGATATGCGGCCAGAGCTATTGTCGAATATCAATTCAACGCTACATTGGCCAACGGGCTTTCGCGATGATGAACCGTTAAAGATAACGTCGGTCATCGCATCACCGCGCAAGTTCTTAGCTGAACTTTCGCCGAGCACCCAGCGAACAGCATCAATAACGTTAGATTTTCCGCAACCGTTTGGCCCAACCACAGCCGTCATTTCACCGGGAAATGGTATAGAGGTAGGCTCAACGAAAGATTTAAAGCCAGCAAGCTTTATCTTTTTAAGTCGCACACACATTCCTCGGTGGATGGCTGCCATCTATATGCACAGCGCCACTCGCAGGCACAGTGCCAGAAATAAGCACCGTATAAGCCATGAAAAAAGATCCACGAGTGTTATAGGAAAAGTAAGACGACCCTGCTGAACACTGTTGTTGATACTTACGTTGATCCTTAGCTAAATAGCTAAGCGGATAGCTAACTAGGGTGTTAACTATGCAGTGAAGTAAATAGATAGGCGGAAAATTAAGGGTAATCACGTTAGTTGCGTATACCAGTTAAAATACCATTACACGTACAATGCAATAGCACCTTGTTTTAGTTGTTATTATTTCAAAGACTCTACCAAAACATACAGCTTGTAACAATTAACATTTTAGTTTGATATTAAGATGTTATTATTATTTTTATGACGTTTTATATCACCGAAGCAACTGATTTATCAAAGGAGAGCGAATGAGTTCTGGCGGCGTACACTATTTTTTTATGGGTTTTTCGCTTATTAAAACCAAAGGGCTAAAGCGGTTCGTTTTTGTTCCCTTTAGCATTAACCTTATTTTGTTTTCGTTGGCCTTTTATTTCCTATTCGGCCAAATTGAAACCGGTATCTCCTATGTGATTAATTTAGTCCCAGAATGGTTAGGATGGATCAAAACAGCAATTACCTTTTTATTGTGGCCATTAGCAGTAATAAGCGTTTTATTAATATTTGCGCTTATTTTTGGCACCCTTGCCAACTGGATTGCCGCACCTTTTAACGGCGTTTTGTCAGAAAAAGTAGAGCGCCATTTATCCGGTGAGGCTTTAGGCGATGAAGGTGTAATGGCATTGGTTAAAGACATACCGCGCACTGTTGGTCGAGAAGTGACTAAACTCGCATGGTATTTACCTCGCGCTATTGGTTTTCTTATTCTCTTTTTTCTACTACCCGTTATTGGCCAAGTACTGTGGTTTCTCTTTAACGCTTGGATGATGGCGATTCAGTACTGTGATTATCCTTACGACAATCATAAAGTGCCCTTTACACGTATGCGCCTTCATTTATCAGAACACAAAGGTAAGGCGCTTACGTTTGGCATGATGGTGAATGTGTTTTCACTTATTCCCGTGGTTAACTTTATTATTATGCCCGTAGCCATTTGTGGCGCGACAGCAATGTGGGTAAATGAACTAAAACAAGACGCAGAAACGTCGCTGGGAAGTTAGGGCGTGTTGATCTTTAATTTTATTAAGAGGCTTTACCAACAAAAGCTTCGTATTTGGCAAGCCAGTGAGCGGCCTCTTTTTGGTCGCCCTGGTGGTGAAATGCTTGGAAAAAATTCATCGATATAGGACGTTGAGCCTGCTGCTTCTCTAGCTGCTGTTGCCATAGCACTAGGTACAGTGGCGGTATGGCTCCTGTATCGTGGTGTTCCATAAAAGTAATGCGCCTGCTTGGCTTATAGCTATTTTTAGATACGCCTTCACAGGTTTTGGCTTTCGCCACGATTGTGTTGGGGTCTATTTTCGCCCAACGAGACACGGTATCAACAGGGGCGTAATAATGCGGGCTATCAATCACTAGGTTTGGCGGAGAAAAGTCAGTGATACGTTGAATATCGCATATCTTTCTGGCCATGCTTCTGGCAATGGGATATTCATCGGCAAAACCTGCAAAATGCGCTAACTCGTGCACAAACACCGAGTACGTATCACCAATGTCTAAAAACATCACCCCATTTTGAACGTTCGCCTTACCTTGCTTAGCAACCACTACCGCATGGCTAAACTGCCTCGCTTTCGCAATATTAGCTAATGGCCTTACGTCGCATCCCAGCACGTTTCTATTATTGTAATCGTCGCTGCATGACAACGCGTGTTTCGGTAACCAAATTGGTGGTGCAACGCACAGCGACAGCGACGCTAGCCGCTCGTCATTATTGAATTGGCGATAAAAACTATCGGCACGGATCATGGTAGCGAGCGAGGCGGCAAATGGCTGAATTCGTTGCAAACACTGATTGCCATCAGCCCAGTCAAACGGCTTTACATCGCCAAGCGCTGTTACGCTATAACGCTGTGTAATGGCAAGTGCATCTTTTGCCTGCTGTTGACCAAGGTTAGCGGCTTTCTTTAAGTAAGTCTTCGCCTCTTCATAGCTACCCTCATCCCACAACAAGCGACCATACTTAAATGCGCTTTGCATATCTAATGATGCCGTGGCGGCAAGTAATGGCTTGGCTTTCTTGTTTTGGTCATGCAGTAAATACCAGTCGGCCAGTGCCGCTTGGGCAGGTAAATATTCCTGTTCCGCAGCGCGAATTAACCACTTCTCACGCTTTTCAGGAGACTGCGACGACATGGCGTACGCCAATTGCGCTTCAGCAACATTGCCTTTAGCGGCAAGTGCCATAAAACGCTCTGAAGCACTCTCCTCACCTATAAGCTGGTATAGCAACCATGCTGCGTCTGCATTATCTAACGACACCAGATTCTCAAGCCAATAGATGGGATCTAGCTTGGGTACTTGGAATGATGTGTTCGCGGCTGCTCGTTCGTTTACCCGCTGTTGAGATAGCTCATCTGACCCTTGGGGTAACTCCTGCGATAGCTCACCTAAATCTGCAGATTCCCCTGGCGGGCTTGGAAACTGTGACTCTGGGTTTAACTGATTAGACGTTATCTCTTCAATAGACATCATTAGTGTTTGCTGTGCTTCATCGCTACTTAATTGTGCTGCGTGCCACAGTAAGGCAAATGCAGCTCGCACCCGATAGGTGTTTTCAGCAGTCAATTCGGATGGTAGCTTTAGCTGTGCTTGGGGTTGTTTTTGGAGCTGTTTCTGATCTTGGGGCTGTGCCTGCTCTTGGGAATATGAATGTGCGCTAGGCTCAACGTGAGACGAGGCTTGCTCTCGTACATATGAGAGTGCGGTTGTCGCATTAGCTACAAGCTGAGGTGGGTAGCGACCAGTGTCGCCCACTACTATGAGCAGTGCGAACACTGCTAAGAATAAACCGCGCATGGGCTAGGCTTAATTATTCATCATCAATAGACACATCAGCGGTGCGCTGGCGCAGTCGGTTTAACTCTATGCGAGCATAGCGGTGTTCTACATAATCATAAACATTCGTGCTTAGCGCTAATTTAAAGTAGTTTGACGCTATCCCTCTGTTGCCATTTTGACTGTGGAACTTACCCAAGTAAAAGTACGCTTCGCAAAGTCTGTCCGTAAGTGCTTTTTGACTGGTAATGCCCTGTAGCAACGAGTTCAGTACAGTGTTCTCGTCAACAACACCAAGAAACAAATCGATTAGCGAAGTGGCCCAATGCTCGTTATCGAGTAACGGCCTAACCGACGCCAAATACTCTGCGCCTTGCTGTGGTGAAATAGCGTGATTAGCAAAATACGACCATAACGCTCTAAACGGGTCTTTTTCGTCTTTTTTAAAGAAGGTATCTAAATCGCTTGTGGCAAGTTCTGCCCTGCCGCCGTAGTAAAGTGCAATGCCGCGATTTAAAAAGGCAAAATCTAGATCTGGGTTAATTTCTAACGTTGAATCAAACGCTTCATACGCTTGAATGAAGTCGTTTTGTTGAATGTAGTGAATGCCAATTGAATTATAAGCTTCAGCAAGGTCAGGCTTTAAATTTATCGCTTGGCTATAGTCAAACTGAGCTAAACCATTTAATCCTACGCTGTCGTACAACATGCCGCGCTGGAAATGAAGTTCTGCTTTGTCGTCATCTGATAATGCGGTACTCGTGAGCACTTGATTATAGCGGGCAATGGCCATTTGCGAACGTGGATTCGCAGGTGCTGGCTCTGCTAAAAGCAAGTTCCCCATTTGACTGCGTTGCTCGACAGGCTGTGTTTGTGCACAACCGGTTAAAATACAAACGAATAAAGAAAAAAAGATGAGACTAACGTTTCTGCGCATGGTAAAAAAGCATTCTGTAGAAAAAGAAAAAACCGCCAGTATAGAAAGCATACACTTGAAGCGGCGCTGATGCCGCCAACCTTCTCGCATTTGATAGGAAAAGTAAAGTGCATTAGGCGGGTAACAAAGGTACCCATGAAGAAAAATAACCTAGAACAACTGTCACAACTTGCATTTAACGCACAGCAACACTCACATTCCCCCTACTCTAACTTTAAAGTTGGCGCTGCCATCGAAACAAGTACTGGGGAAACTTTCGCAGGTTGTAATGTTGAAAGCGCTGCATTTCCGTTAGGGCAATGTGCTGAGGCCACTGCAATTGGCAATATGGTGTCAAGCGGACACAAACGCATTGGACACATTGTTATTGCGAGTCCAAATGAAGAAATGTGTTTTCCGTGCGGAGGCTGTAGACAAAAAATTGCAGAATTCGCCAGCGATGATACGCCGGTTACTATGGTAACAAAGAGTGGAGATTCGCACGAAACCACCATAGGTGAATTACTGCCCAATGCGTTTCGTGCTCACGACCTCGAAAAGTAATGTTGCGTCCCAAACGCAAAGTTAAAGCACTTATACTAAGCGCTCAAACAAAACAGCCCAAGGCGTTCACGCCTTGGGCTGTTTTGTTTTACGAAGTCATTAACCGAATAAGTGTCTTTAACCGAATAACGGTCATTAACCGAATAAAGGTCGTTAACCGAATAACAGTCTTTAACCGTGTAGCAGCCATGCAGGCTTCATAGGTTATTAACGCTTATGGCTTATCATCGCTGTTGCTGTCTTGGCGCTTGTTTAACTTTACCGCCGCCATAAAGCCAATAAAAAATAGCGCAAAAATAACAACACCAACCCAAATTAACACGTTCAGCAAAAAATCCATGTTTTGTTTTCCTTTCTTTTATCGATGTTGCTTTTTGCTAATTTGCACAAGCGCAAAGCAATCATTTCCCGACAGCAATACCTTCTCTACGAGGGTCTGCGCCGCCAATTAATTTTCCAGATTTAAACTGAATGCCATGTAGCCCGCTGTTTAAATCAATAACCTTAACATTATGACCAAGCGCTTTAAGCGGCTCCTCTAATTCAGCAATAGGCGTACCCTTTTCTAACGCAGTGTAGTCGTTTCTATTGGTGATCTTAGGAAGGTTTATCGCTTCTTGAATGTTAAGATCAAAATCAATCATACCTATAAGGGTTTGAGCAACATAGCTGACAATTCTTGAGCCACCTGGTGAGCCTACTACCACTTCTAACTCACCTTCTTCATCAAACACCATGGTTGGGCTCATAGCACTACGTGGACGTTTACCAGGTTCAACGCGATTAGGAACTGGGAAACGGTTTTTTGTTGGCGAGAAAGAAAAGTCGGTTAGCTGGTTATTGAGTAAGAAGCCACCTACCATAATGCCTGAGCCAAACATGAATTCGATGCTGGTTGTCATAGAAACCGCATTTCCTTCTTTATCAACAATAGAAACATGGGACGTGTTAGGTAACTCCATCGATGTGCCCATGGCTATTTCTGTGCCAGCGTAGGGATTGCCTGCCCTGGCTCGATGCCACTTTTCATCCAAGCTGATGCCTTCGGCTCTGCGCTGTAAGTAGGCTGTATTGATCATGGCTGCAAATGGCAAATTAGTATAGTCACTATCTGCTATGTATTTTTCTCTGTCGGCATAGGAAAGCGCACTTGCTTGAGTGTATAAATGAGCGAACTCTGCCGAGTCTGGTGAGTATGCACCAATGTTTTTATCTTCAAGCATCTTTAAGATTTGAAACACATTGACGCCACCTGAACTTGGTGGCGGCATGCCGCAAATGCGTTTTGCATGGTAGTTACCACACACGGCATTACGCTTGATGGCTTCATAATTTTCCAAATCTTCGAGGGACATGCTTCCAGGGTTTATTTCTGCAGAATTTACCGCGTCCACAATTTCCTGTGCTAGCTCGCCCTTGAGCAAATAGTCACTGCCATTCTCGGCAATGCCTTTAAGGGTTTTGGCTAATTTTCTATTTTTCTTGGTTGTCCCTTCTTTTAACGGCATACCTGCCGGGAAAAAGTAGGTAGAGCTAGCAGGAAACTTTTTAAGACCTGGGTGATAGTCTAAAGCAACCAGTTTGGCTAAACGGGGGGAAACCTTGAAGCCATTTTTAGCCGTATTAATGGCGTCGTCGAACAAGGTATTCCACGGTAGCGTACCAAATTCAGCATGGGCTAGTTCAAGGGCTTTTACAGCGCCTGGCACGCCCACCGATTTACCACCGACTACAGCATCAATCCAACGCATTGGCTTATTACTTTTTATAAACCAATGCGAGTTGACTGCTTTAGGCGCAGACTCTCTGCCATCAAAAGTGTGCAGCACTTTGTTTTTGTTATCCCAGTAAAGAATGAACGCACCGCCACCAATACCTGAAGATTGAGGTTCTACCAAAGTAAGCATAGATTGAATGGCTATTGCGGCGTCTATTGCACTACCGCCTTTTTCAATGACGTTCTTTCCCGCCCATGATGCATAGGGGTTAGCAGCAACCACCATGTATTCGTCGGCCTCAAATGCTTTCTTTTCAACATACCCAGTGGCCGCTTCGGGCTCGCCAACTTCTCGAGCCGGTTTGCCGTGTACATTGGAAAGTAAACTGGCGGTTAATGCAAAAGCCAATACTGACGTGCTTAACAAAGAACTGAACCTCAAAATCGTGTTTCCTCTTATTTAAATTTCTCTGGGTTAATGGGACGCTTTTTCAAGAACGCATCAAACGCTTCTTGTGCAGCAGGGGTACGCAGCGCTTCTAGAAAAATATCAAATTCGGCATTCATTTGCTGATTGACATAATCTGCTTCACCTTTGAGTAACGCTTTTGTCTGCAATAAGGCAAAGCTGGGTTTACTTATCAATTTTTGAACGATTGCTGAAACTGCATCATCGATGGTTTGTGACGACACCACCTCAGTGAGCATGCCAAACTGATATGCGTCATCAGCTGTGAATGGTTCGCCTAGCATCAACCACTGAGCAGCTTTCACGTGTCCCGCCACTTTGGGTAAAAGATAACTTGATGCATATTCAGGAACAAGCCCTAAATTGATGAAAGGGAGAACAAATCGGCTGTCTTGTGTGGCATAAACAAAATCACAATGTAATAGCAACGTGGTTCCTATTCCGACTGCTAACCCGTGCACTTGAGCAATAACGGGCACAGGACAGGTCATCAGTGAACGCATGAACGCCGCCGTTTCGGGTACCTGAGCCCCTTCTTTTTGTGTGGCAAAATCGTTGATATCGTTACCCGAAGTAAAACAGTCGCCGTTTCCTTTAATTACAACGGCTTTTGTTACGCCATCATTTTTAATGCTTAAAAGCGCATCTGCCATTAGCTGATACATTTCTCGGGTTAATGCGTTCTTTTTGTCCGGTCTATTTATTGTAATGGTAAGAGTATGGTTACTTTGCGAAGTTAAAACTAAGGACATTATCTTTCCTTTTCTGTCGACATTTTTATGGTATCGGGCGCATATCTATTTTCACCCGTAGGGTAATTTTCTGTATCATAGCGAGCAAATTCAAAATAAAAAAATAACTAACGCTGATGATTTCACTGCCGTTTTCGTTTAAGTACAGTGCAGGCCCTTTAATAATAGCGCTCTGCGCTTTGATTGCCTTTTTCTTTGAACCACAAGCAAGCGAATGGCTTGCCTACGACCGTTACGCCATACAAGGGCTGGATACGTGGCGCTTGATCACGGGTAATTTTGTGCATACCAATGGGTATCATTTATTGCTCAATATCGTTGGGCTAATTCTACTGTGGGCCCTACATGGCGAGCACTACCTGCCAGCTCGATTTTTAAAAGTGTTTATATGGTGCTGTATAGCCACCAGCGCAGGCCTTTATTTCTTTTCAGAAAACTTGATTTGGTATGCGGGTTTATCGGGTGCGTTACACGGTTTATTTGTGTGGGGAGCCTGTATGGATATTAAAGAAAAAATGACATCTGGGTGGCTATTACTCATAGGTATTGCGATTAAAGTGGGTTACGAACAATACAATGGCAGTAGTTCTCAGGTTGCTGAGCTTATTGATGCGAAAGTAGCCGTTGATGCCCACATGTTTGGTGCAATAGGCGGATTGATAATTTTTCTACTCATGATAAGTACTGCAAAGCGGGCATAGCCTTTTATAGCTTATATTTTAATAAGCTTCGCTTGTTATAGCTTCATAGCTTCGCTTTCTTGCCTACATTGCTCGCCCGCTGTTTGCCTAACTATGCGGGCGTTTCCTCATTTACTCACTTTCTTAACCTCATTTTCTCCTACGCCACGTTTTTCCTAACTACGTCTTACACCGGTTACAAGGCACCTACTGACAGTATTTTTTGGCTTAAGATTGGCTACTTAAGATTGGCTAAAGGTTAGCTAAACTTTACCAATAATTTGCCTACGAGTGTTTAGCTTCTGAACTATTAAAGCCCAAACACCGCCTCAAAAATTTCTCAATATTAAAGCTCACTAACCTAATAAATAAAAAAATAGTTTGCATTCATGTAACCTTTGGGTATCATTGATACCTAGAGGTTACATTTGGTGTGTTTAGGTATCATTGGTAACGTCAAACAATGTGTTCAAACAACCGTGCTTTTATCGCAAATAAAAAGTTCGTCGTTCAAAAAAGGATTATAAAAATGGCAAGATCAATAGCAGTATTACCAGAAACGGAACATCAATATTTAACTATTACGGGAAAAATCAGTGTTGTTTTAGCGGTTTTCCTGTTCGGCCAATTGTGTTCAGAAATAGTTACTGGCACTGATTTAGTTGTTAATTTGATTTTAGATTTAACGATATTCGTAAGCGTTATTTATTGCATCGTGCTGTCAGTAAAGTCGATGAAATTTGCAAAACACATAACGCGCATGGGCTATTGGACGCTTAAATTTAACGATGAGTATGTGGATCATGTTAGTTCAGCTAGCCTTCGCGCTACGTGTCACATTATGGTAGTTGGCGCAATTTTTCTTGCTTATAGCGGTGACAATAGGTGGTTTGTAGAACTCATTGCTCCCTTTGGACTGAGAGATGCAATTCAGATGTTGCTTGGCTTGGCTGTGGCCACCCACGGTGCGTTGATTTTATGGAACCTTCGTGAGGAAGAACATCGTGAAGAAGATAATTTTGATGAAGAGCTTGGCAATAAAAAGCGTGGCGAGGAAGTGATTGATGAATGAAGATTTAGATAACCATATACACAAGCTTAGATTACAGCATAAGATTTCTCAGCAAGAGCTCGCCGACGCTATTGGCGTATCTCGAAAAACCATTAGTACTGTTGAGACTGGACGCTTCACTCCATCGGTGGTCATTGCGTTAAGAATTGCAGCTTATTTTGCAATACCTGTAGAGCAAGTTTTTGTGTTGAAGTAAGGGTTTATTTGAATAAATGTCTTGCCCGAAATAAAGCCGCTTCTAAATAAGCTTGTAAAAAAAGGGGCCCATTGAGTATGAGCCCCTTTTATACGAGTAAAACGTTATTTGTAATAGCTCAGCTAATACCCAAAAAAAGCCCAACGAATGTTAGGCTTTTTAATGCATGTTGAATACGACTACAGATTTTCTTCAAATAACTTATAGATCCTACGGTATTCATCTAACCATGAACTTGGCTGAACGAAGCCATGTGGCTCTACAGGGTATATTGCCGTTTCAAAATCTTCTTTTTCTAGTTCAATTAACCGTTGTACCAAACGAACGGTATCGTGAAAAAAGACGTTATCATCAACCATAGGCGCATTTATCAGCAGCGGTTTTTCTAGCCCTTCTGCGAAATAAATAGGTGAACTGCGCTCGTAGGCAATGGGGTCCACATCAGGCGTATTGAGGATATTAGATGTATACGGCGTATTGTAATGCGCCCAATCGGTAACCGGTCTTAATGCGGCACCAGCAGCAAATAGATCTGGCGCTGTGAACATAGACATAAAGGTTAAGAACCCACCGTATGAACCGCCATATGTGCCAATGCGCTCTCTGTCTACGTTAGCATTGTCTACTAAATAGTTGATGCCATCGCGCAAGTCCTGCACCTCTGGCGTGCCCATTTGACGATAAATAGCCGTTCGCCAATCTCTGCCATAGCCAGCAGAAGCACGGTAATCCATATCTAGCACCACATAACCCTGTTGTACCAACATGCTATGGAACATGTACTCGCGGAAATAGCCCGACCACCCCATGTGGGCATTTTGTAAATAGCCCGCGCCATGATTAAACACAACCGCTTTGTTTTTCTTTGTGCTGTCATACCCTTCAGGCAGGTAAACACGAGCATAAATTGGTGCGTCGGTATGTGAAGATTCAATGGCAACAATTTGCGGCACAGCCCATGGCAGCGAAGCGAAATCGTCGCTGGTGCTAGACGTAATTTGTTGCGCCTTTTGTTGGCTAGCAGACGATTTTACGTAAAGTTCAGCTGGCTGATTTACTTTACTGTGGCTTAAAAGCAAAGTGGCATCATCTGGACTGAGCGTGTAATCGGTTATGCCGTTAAGATCCGTTAGGGTTTCAATGGCCTTTGTTTGTGTATTAACACGGTAAATTTCATAAATACCTGGGTGTTCGCTGTTTGCTTTGTAGTAAATGTATTGATCATCAGCGGTTAACGTAAGGTCATCAACAATGTAGTTGCCGCTAGTTAGCGCAACGGGCGCTTCGCCAGGTGTTTGTAAATATAGGTGCGAATAGCCTGTATGTTCAGATTGAAAGTACAACGTCTCGCTGTTATTTAACCAATCAAAAGAGTTAAAGCGATAGTTTACCCATGCGTCATCATGAAGGCGGTGTTGGTTTTCAAGCGTTTTGCTGTCTAAGTCGACGGTGGCAATCCATCTGTCTTTGTTGTCCCACGCTTCTAACATAACCGCCACTGCGTTGCCGTTTTTATGCCAGCGTATAGATGGCTTAGTCCAATACCAGCTTTGCAATAACGTTATTGGGCGAGGCAACCTGTTTACTTCGTAGGTTTCACCATTTGCCTTTGCATTTTCGGTTTTGACATCGGCCAATACATCGTCGTTATATCCAGGTAAGTCGAAATAGTTTAACGCTTGTTTTTCACCGGTAGATAAATTGAGAAGCCACAGTTCGTGGTTTACAGGCTCGGCATCGGCTACACGTTGTCTTACTGATTTAGCCGCAATACGGCTATCTTCTTGAATATAATGCGGCATGATGTCGCTATCATCACGGGTAGGCTTGCTTTCAGTGGTTGCCACTACAGCAAAATTTCCAGCAGGTGATACGCTAATGCCAGCTAAGCGATGTGATTTATCGAAATAAAACGGTTCAGGAGCTACCGCTTTATTGGCAGCCGCCAGTTGTGCACTGGCGCTATCACGCTCTTCGCTTATTTGTCGTTGTAACTTAATATACTCAATGAGAGATTGTTGCTCTTCGGCAATATAGTCTTTTGCTGGCTTTACCGGCTCTGGCTTATCATCGAATACCCAGCTTACTAACTCTTCTCTTACGCCATTGGTTAGGTCGATAGCAATAAACTTGTTTCCGCTTAGCGCCATTAAGCGCCCATCGGTCATAAACGCGAGAGTAGATAGTGCATTTCCACCGCGGGTGAGCTGCACCGTGCTGCCATTGGTAAATTGCACGTACACGCTATCTTCAAACGTGTAAGCAATAACGCCATCATCTCTCACTACCTTCTCATCAAACCGATACTTATGCATGTCGGCTAATGGGACTTTCGCTTCGTTTTTGAGGGTATTCGCCTTTACAGCAAATACATCGGTGAGTGTGCTATTTTGTTTTTCACGCTCAAAAACAATGGCACTGCCATCAACCGACCAGCCCATGTTAGTGGGCAATGCACCTATCCACTGCGGGTCGGACATAATTCTTTCTAGGGTAATTTCACCCTCACTAGCTGCAGACATCACTGCCGTTTGTGGCGTAACCATCGACTGAATATTATTTGATGGTGTAACTGTATTTGTGTCTTTCTTATCGTTAGTGCTTACACAACCACCCAGTGCAATCGTTACGCTGGCGGCGATAAGCAATGCTTTATATTTTTTCATTTTTTTCATCATTTTTATGTGAAACCCACTGGCATTATACGCAAAGCTACATTCATGTAGTCAACACTCATCGTTATCGTTAGTGAAACAAACGCATAACAAACACGGTTATTAATGTTCCTTTTTACAAGCCAGAACCGTATAACTTCGCAAGTAGCGTTTTATTTTGCCAATAGCGCTTTAAAAAAAACCAAGTCCACATGTTATGTCAGAGGGTACGAACAATGAAATTGAAAGGAATTACTGCAGGTGTTGTCACCATAGCTGCTTTGCTTTTCCAGCCGGTGATGGCAAACGAATGTCCTAGTGTATTAAAGTTTATGAAGCGTAAACTGAATTCTCAAGAAACAGTTAATTTATGCGATGAGTATGCTGGCAAGGCCGTTCTTGTTGTTAACACGGCAAGCTATTGTGGTTTCACGCCTCAATTTGAAGGACTAGAAGCCCTATACAGCGAATATAAAGACGATGACTTTGTGGTATTAGGCTTTCCATCTCACGACTTTAACCAAGAAGCAAAGGACGAAGGCAAAACGGCGGAACTTTGCGAGCTTACCTATGGCGTGAAATTTCCAATGTTTGAACCAACTTCAGTGCGCGGCGACGATGCAGACCCAATGTATCGCATGTTAAAAGCAGCCACAGGTAAGTCACCATCGTGGAACTTTAATAAGTACCTGATTGATAAAACGGGCACTAAGATAACGCACTACCCAAGCTCTACAAAGCCAACCGATGCCAGCTTCGTGGCAGATGTAGAAGCATTAATTAACGACTAACCCAGCGTTTAATCCAGTCGTTGAAACTAGTGCCAATCAGGCATATCGAGTAGGGTGAGGCGTCACCGCCTCATCCCCCTCACAGAACCGTACATACGGGCCTCGTATACGGCTCATGCACATAATCATTTAGCGTAGTTGCTAAACACATATCCCGTTGCAACATTCTCCACGTTCATTAGCCCGAGTTCGTCGAACCAACTGTTTGGCATCGCATAGCTTGCTAAGGGGCTGCGCGCACTGCACCAACTCGTCATGTTGATGTGAGCGAACTGACCTTTATAACCATGCTGGCGTAGCCAGCGATGGAGGCGGCTCGCCTTCTTCCATAACTTAAGTTGGATACTGCGTAAGCGACGTCTTAGCCAGCTCGCTATTTGCTTAAATACCCTGCTCGCATTGGCTATCTTGA
>NZ_JAPVOT010000012.1 GCF_027257845.1 Alteromonas sp. BMJM2
GAGGTGCGCATTATACGCTGGAAGTTTTCGCTGTCAACACTTTTTGAAAATTTATTTTCTAAAGCGTTTCTTCTTAACTCCCGTCTTTACTGGCCTATAAAGGTAGTAGAGACTTACTTCAGGAGGGATGCTGTTTTGCTTTTCCCCCGAAGCGGATGCGCATTGTACTTATCTGTAACCTGTCGTCAACACCCTTAGTAAAATAAAAAGCAAAAAAGCGACCAAGTGGTCGCTTTTTAATCTTTTTGACTATTTATTGTCAATAACGGTAACCGTTCATATGTGTTTAACTCAAACCGTGTCATTTAACGGCTGTTAATGAGCCTAACACATCGCCCGTCTATGTAACCTTATCGTCATCGTTAGACTGAGTATTCGTATTGCTAGATTCATTTTTAAAGTCCGCATCCTCTTCATGGTCGCCAACAACATCATCTAGAGTAACTTTATCTACTGTTCTAAATGTATTAATTGGACCAGCGAGTGCATAAAGTGCAAACACGATAAAAAGAACCAAAGCTGGCTCTGTTGCTACCACGACAAATATAAGCAGCACTAACAATAAAGCAACGAAAGGCACCTTGCCGTGCCAATTTACTTCTTTGAACGAGTTATATTTGAAATTACTCACCATTAGTAGCCCAGCTAAACCGGTAACGGCAGCGACGACAAAACCATAGTCTGTACCCACTACATCGTATTCAACGCCAACCCATACTAAGCCCGATACTACCGCAGCCGCTGCTGGACTAGCTAAACCTTGGAAAAAACGCTTGTCTGCAATACCCACCTGCGTATTGAACCGCGCTAGCCTTAATGCAGCACCAGCTACATAGACAAATGCAGCAAGCCAACCTAGTTTTCCTAATTCAGTTAACCCCCAATTGTAAGCAACTAATGCAGGCGCCATACCGAATGACACCATATCGGCCATAGAGTCGTATTCAGCACCAAAATCGCTTTGCGTGTTTGTCATCCTTGCTACCCGACCATCTAAGCCGTCAAATATCATGGCGATAAAGATAGCCACCGCTGCTGCTTCGAATCGACCATTCATAGATGATACAACTGCAAAGAAGCCCGAAAACAGACCCGCAGTAGTAAGTAAATTGGGAAGTAAATATATTCCTTTACGCTTTTGTTCAGACATATGTCCTCATAGCTCTACATACATAATGTATCAATTATTTCATAGATATTGGTTTACGCATAGTAAAGTAGAGAATGTTGCTATCTACAAAAATGCTTATTAAGCGCGATGATGTTCTGCAAACTAAGTATTTATTGTGCTGCTTTTGTTCTTTTCACCGACATTTCGATTTTATGAGATGTGTCTTTCTGTTAGATGGTGAAGCACACTTCAATAACTAAGTATCAACGTTCATACTAAACTCTCGCGGTCGTTTATATATTATGAAAGCCTAAGGGATTGTTTCTCAACTGACCGTCAGTTGCTTTGAAGCTTTCATCCCCATTCAAATTATTTAAATTGGGTTTAAGGAGAATATAGATGTATAGACATAGCCGCCTTCTATCGTGTCGAGTGCTGTTGGCTATACCGGTGTTATTTGCACTTGTTGTATCGGTTTCTCCAGCCCACGCTAAGAATGACAAAAATTCCTATAAAAATTGCAAATCAAAAAATGCTAAACACGCTTGCAACTCTTCGTTAGGTGAAAGTGTTTATGACACCAGCCTCAACAATACATATAACCTAGTAGACGATGGCGTTTCCCATGGAACTAATGCCCTGAACTCTAGCGTAGTAGTCAATGGGGTGAACATTTCAATAGCGGCTTTTGCAGATACCAAAAATGTTTACAACGAAGCGGTTGTTGGCGCTAATTTAGAAAAAATATCTGACCAGTGGGCATATGGCGTTACGAACAACGATGAAGCCAATTACTACGGATGGTCAGATCATGCAATAGACAACTTGAATCACTACAGCCCAGGCAGCGATAATGCTTATTATAGTGGTATGACGAATGTTGAGCGCGATTATGATTTTGTTTTGTTATCTTTCGATAACGCAGTCACACTTACGGGCGCTGGATTTTCATGGATTGCAGATACAACCGATACACAAGTTTCCGTTGCGGCTCTGAGTGGAGTTTCAACACTCACTTCTGGCGTAAGTTCGTGGAGTGATATCGTGGCCGATGCATTAACTACGGCTTCGTTTGACATAGAGAGCTCTGAAAATTCAGGTTATGACGCCGATTTTACTTTTAAAGAAGCCGCTAATTATTGGCTGGTTGGTGCTTATAATACTGTTTTCGGCAATATTGGTGGATATGTTGGGAATGATGCGTTTAAATTATCAGCTATTGATTTTTCGACTTCTCAAGGTTCAGAACTGAACGCAAACATTGAAGTTTCAGCTCCAAAAACTCTAGGTACCATGTTGGCGTGTTGTATACTTTTTATAATTCGTAGGAAAAATCAGGCTTTTCAACTATAGTCGTATGCCCAACTTTCAAGGTGTCAATTAAATTTACAATTAGATATATGAGCTACAAAAAAAGCATAACAATCAATCGATTAAAAAATGGCCCACAATTTGCTAACTAGGCTCAGTAGCAGTCTTTTTCGCAGTGGACAATTTATGAAATATTTTAAAAGTGTTGCGTTTTGCGCCGTATCACTATTTAGCAGCACCGCATTTGCAACCGATAGTAGTCTTAATGAGCAAACGTATTCGCTGGGTTCTAGTACTTACATCGATGAGTCACTAAACCCCATCTCTAATAACGTGATTAATATCAATGGGAAAGATATTTACGTTGGTATCACAGGTTGGGCTGATACTGGCGGTGGATCAGATGATTTAAAATTAGAACAGGGCGACATTAAGGGTTGGAAAAATAGTCATGGAGTTTGGGGGTATGGGCTTTTTAACAACGATTTTCGACATAACAGTGAGCACGACACCTTCGACACACATGCTCTAGATAACTACACTAATGAAGGAACCAACGATTTTGATATGTTTCTTGTTTCGTTTAGTGAAGCGGTTACGTTGACCGGTGCTGCTTTTAGTTACAAGAACGGTGGTGACGGAGAGAGAGAGATTACAGTAGCGGGCCTTCACAATATTAATGCCTTTCAAGAAAATACACATTCTACATGGAGCAGTGTTTACAGCACTGTTAAAGAAAATACCTTAGGCCATTTTAGCCTTGGAAATAAATCCGAAGGGGTTTTCGAGTCAGATTTCACTGACACTATTGCAGGAACTGCTCAATATTGGTTAGTAGGCGCGTATAATACGGTATTTGACGACAATAACAGCACCCACCATGGAGTTGGCCTGAAGTTATCTTCACTAGATATCGCAATTCAAAATACACAACAAAACACAGACGTCAGCGAACCAGGTGCTCTTGCATTAATGAGCCTAGGTCTTGGTTTAGTGCTTTACAGACGCAAACGTCGCGCTTAATTGTTTTAAAACGGTTAAAAAACACGTATCTTTAAAAGGTGGCTTAGGCCACCTTTTTTTATGCTATTTTTATGCTTGAATAAGGCAAACGCAAAGGTAACTATGAACTTGTTTAATAATAAAAAGCGCTTTGTAAAACGCGCTCTCTTCTCTGTCATCGCCACCTCTTTTTTCACAATGAACGGTTTTGCCACAACATCAGAAGATTATGAAAAGGCGTTAACTGCGTTTAATCAAAGTGAATACGACGAAGCCTATATACACCTTAAAAATAGCCTGCAAAAAGACCCTGAAAATTTAGCTGCTAAAATTCTGATGGGAGAAATTCTCCTCATAAATGGTTACCTTACTGCAGCAGAAATAGAGTTTGTAGAAGCGCTAGAAATGGGTGCTGATATCAATTTAGTCGCCGAGCCTTTAGGGAATACTTGGCTATTTTTAAACAAATACCAAGATATCGTCGATTTTAGCGAACTTGATAAGCTATCTGGTGACTCCGAGCAGGAATGGCTGCTTATTCGCGCCACTGCATGCATTCGTTTGGAAGATGAAGCCTGTGCATTTAAAGATTACAACTTACTGTTATCTCGCGCCCCCAACTTTGTACCTGCAATTAACGGCTTAGCCTCTATTGCCCTTCAAAACGAGGACTTAACAAAGGCGTCGACTCTCATCAACAGGGCCATGGATGCGGAGCCAGAAAACGCAATAACGTGGAGATTGAAAGGCCAACTTGCTTATCGTCAGGGCGATAAAGATGCAGCAACTAAACACTTACAAAAAGCGTTATCCTTTAACCGTGATGATCCAATTGCTCTGCGTAATCTCGTAGATCTTTATTTAGAAGCTAAAGATTACGACACCGCTAAACTATTTGTTGACGAGATTATCGAAGATACCCCAAATGATCCGCTTGCCATTCTACTGAATAGCTGGTTACAAAGTAGAGACAACGAACAGGCAATTGATAATGAAAAACTAAAAGAACTCAATGAGTTTATGGCGCAGTTAGACCCAGACCTTATTACCTCACAGCCAATGCTGTTGTATATCAGTGGGCTGACAAATTTTTTCAATAACAATATGGAAACCGCAGCTAAGGATTTCACCACTTATCTGCAAAAAGAGCCTGAAGACCTCCAAGCAGTGTTGATGCTGAGTCAAGTTTATATGGCCACGCAGCAGGATAAGCAAGCGCTATTGCTTCTTGAACGCCATCAAGAAGCGCTTATGGAAGACCCCGATTCAGCGCTTATGCTTGGCAATCTATTTATTAGCCAAAACAAAGCGTTTAAAGCTGAACGTTTACTGCAAAACTTAGAATATAAATACCCTAACGAAGGCAAGTTACAGCTTTTCAAAATCAAACTGATGGCCGCAAGGGGGAAGCGAGAAGAAGCGCTTTCTATATTAGAAGACAATCTACCCGCGTACCGTGAAAACGCGGGCTTCTTATTTACCTACTCACTAATGAACTTACAAGCCGAAAAATTCGAGAAAGCTCTTAGTGGCGCAGAACTCCTTGGTACTCTATTTCCGGATGAAGCGGAAGTGTATAACTTGAAGGCCGGCATTTTAATACGTCAGGGGCTTTTGGAAGAAGCAAAGACTAATATTGAAAAAGCGCTGGAACAAAACCCTACGTTATTCCCAGCGAAATTCAATCTAGCCGCCACTCAAAGTAGATTGGGCAACGTTGAAAAGTCTAACGAGCTTATCGAAGAGCTATTAACACTATCCCCTCAACACAACGAAACATTGATGCTAAAGGCATTTAACCTGTCAAAAGAAGGTGAACTAGGTAGCGCTAAACAAATTTATCTCGATATTCTTACGCTATCACCATCGAACATGTCGGCAAGAGAGCGAGTTTCATCTTTATACCAACAGCAAGGCGACACCAAAAGTGCGTTGTATCATTTAGATCTTCTGCTAAAAGACGACTTTGATAATGCAGACTACCTTCTTCGCAAGTCAGCCTTACAAATACAAACCAACGAACGAGCTAACGCAGAGAAAACACTGAGTATTGTCCGCAACTTTATCAACGACGATGCTGGTAAGTTAATCACTTATATGGAGCAGGCTCGCGCTATTGGTAACAACGAGGCAGCAGAGGCTGCTATGGCAAGAGCCTACGAAATTGCCAACAGCAATACATTTGTGACCTTACGCTACGCTAGCTTATTGTTAGATTTGCAAAACAATGAAAAAGCGAAAGCGTTGCTTAAGAATATCTCAAAAGAACAGCAACAGAGTCCGGTCTATCATTTCTTAACGGGTAGGCTTAATGCTAACCTGGGCAAAAGCGAGTCCGCAGTTAACGCCTATAAGCGCGCATTAGCAATTGATCCAAGTTTTGCCCAAGCGTTTATCGCTATTTATAACTATGCTCTCAACGAACAATTTGTCGATGTTTTTCTAAACACGGCTCGTAAGATGGTCGAAGAAAATGCTAAAAATCTACTGGCCAAAAATTTATTAGCTCAGTATCTATTTTTCATTCGTGATTTTGAAGAATCAACGGCTCTCTATGAAGAACTCGTCAAAGAGCCTAATCTTTTAAATCCGGCTGAAGCTTACAATCGATTAGCAATAATGAGTATAGAAGCGTCGCTGGTGACCGCGAGAAACTATGCGCAAAAAGCCTATGAACTACAACCAAACTCAGCAAGTATTTTAAATACCTACGGCCATATAAAAGCACTGCGCGGTGAGTATGAGCAAAGCTTGCAAATGTTGCGTGACGCTTTTGCTAGAGACGCAAAAGATCCAAACATTCGCTATCACCTTGGGTATACCCTTGCCAAATTAGGTCGTATCGATGAAGCGAAAAAAGAGTTGGAATACGCCGTAAGTGTAGAGCGGCCATTTTTCAAGCGCCCTAATGCAAAGGCGCTGTTAGAGAGCTTATAAATTTGTATAGCAAACGCTACCCGCAACATGCGCAGTTACGGGCGTGTTTGACCATTTTGCCAATCCCTGGGTTAAACGTATTGGTGGGGTCTAATTCTTGATAAAAGCGTTGTAATGTAGCCTCTGCATCATATAGATGCCCCACATTATGCTCAGCTGGGTACTTTGCTCCGCGATTATCGAGCAGCGCTAGCATGTCAGCCTTAACCTGCTTAGCATCGGCCCCCTTTTTCAGTACATAGTCTTGGTGGAAGACGTGGCAAAAAAAGTGGCCGTAGTATAAGGCTTTATCGATATGCCGACTTATATGCTCAGGTAAGCTTTCTAGCCAGCTTTCATCGTTGCGCCTAAGTGCAATATCAAGGGCTAATACTTCTCCTACGTTATCTTCATTAAGAGTTTGATAACGCATGGCTGCGCCTGCAGCAGCAAATCGCAACAAGAAAGCTTTCGACGCTTCCTCTTTATTGCAAATAATAAATGCGCCTTCTCTCTTCTCTGTAGCAAAAAGATTACCTAAGTACCGCTTCGCTTCCTCTATTCCTTGATTACTCATTTTAAGAATAAGATGGTGTTCGTACTGGTTTCGAAATTGGGTCAAAGAGTTAGGTAAAAACCGAGGAAAAAGACCACCCGCCAGCTGCATCGCTTTGTCGGTTAAATGGTTAGGAAACACTGTTGAACGACGAAGAAACGCATCTATACGGCCTTTAGCGGCAAATAATTTGGGAAGTGCTGCTGTACCTAAGTGATGAATACACAGGCAGGTGTCTTTTCCATACTTTTCTGCAATGTTGAACATGTCTCTATGCAAATACTCCCCTACTTCGGGAAGTTGCGACAATTGAGACAGCATATCTCGTCTGATTTGCGTTAACACCGCAGGATCATTGGTACCAATATAGAAGGTTTGCTCTTCTTGAGGTACTTCAAAAGTATCAACAACAACAGCGAAAATGGCTATTTTACCAGCGCAGCCGCTAGCTTCAAATAAACGAGACGGGTCTGCGTTAAAGCGGCTGGGCGTATCGGCGCTAGTATTTCGTACAATTTCTTCGTAATCACTGGCCGATGCTTTTTTGTCCGTCTGTATTTTATCTTTCGCAAAATTGCCCGATGAAAGGTTTGCAATTATGTCTTCTGGGGTATCACCTAATTCAATGCCTAAATGATTGACCAGCGCTAATTTACCACTGTTATCCACACGAGCGTAAAGCGATAGTTCAGTATACGCAGGGCCCCGTTTTACCAGTGCTCCGCCTGAATTATTCGCAATACCTCCAACTATTGAGGCGCCTAAACATGAAGAGCCGATTACAGAATGTGGTGCCCTTCCCACTGGCTCCAATTTCTTTTCAAGATTATGCAGAGTTGCACCGGGGAAACTGATAGCTTGTTTGCCATTATTGATGAGAACAATATCATTCATCGCTAATGTGTTGATGACGACCACCGGCCTGTCGTAGTCACTGCCATTCGGAGTAGAGCCTTCGGTGAGCCCAGTATTTGCCGCTTGCATGATAATAATGCATTTTTCGGCAACACAAATTGAAAGGGCTTCCCAATATTCCATAAGCGTTTTAGGGAAAAGAACAGCGATAGCATCACCACCACCCGAGCGCCACCCCGTTCGATAGTGCTCTGTACTTTTGATGTTGATAGAAACGCCACCATCACCTAACACATCTTGAAACTGTTCAATAATACTGTTTGTTTTCACTGCAGCTCTTTTTGTACTTTCATCAACATTTTTTCCTATACTACCGCCTCGACACAAAGATGCCCATTAAATACAGGCACAAAAAAGCGGGTGTCTTTCCAACACCCGCTCGCTGTTTTTCTTTAAAGCTTGGCTGTATTTAAATATCTTACCCTAAAATATTCAGCTATCTATTCGTTAACAATAAACAATTTATCATCGTCGGCATCTATCTTAACCGTAGACTCTGGCGCCAAGTCACCAGAAAGCAATTGCTGGGCTAATGGGTTTTCTATTTGAATTTGAATCGCCCGTTTAAGTGGTCTAGCCCCAAAAATAGGGTCGAAACCAGCCTCTGCTAGTTTGTCCATCGCACGACCAGTTAGCGTGAGTTTGTATCCTTTCTCTGTCAGCCTCGCTCTTAATGATGCAAGCTGTATTTTTGCAATCGCTTTTATCTGCTCTTTGCCTAGAGGATGGAACACAACAATATCGTCAACACGGTTTATAAATTCAGGGCGGAAGTGCTGGCCCACCACATTCATCACCATCGACTTCATTTCATCGTACTGGCTTTCATCGTGCTTATCTTGAATGACATCTGAGCCAAGATTAGACGTCATGATTACTACGGTATTTTTAAAATCTACCGTGCGACCTTGACCGTCTGTTAGTCGACCGTCATCAAGCACCTGAAGCAGAATATTAAATACGTCTGGATGCGCTTTTTCCACTTCATCTAGAAGTATGACTGAATAAGGCTTACGACGAACTGCTTCGGTTAAATACCCACCTTCTTCATACCCCACATAACCAGGAGGGGCGCCAACAAGGCGAGAAACCGAATGCTTTTCCATAAACTCAGACATATCTATTCTGATCATGGCGTCTTCGGTATCAAACATAAAGCCAGCCAGCGTTTTACAGAGCTCTGTTTTACCCACCCCCGTAGGTCCTAAAAATAGAAATGAACCGATGGGACGGTTGGGGTCAGCTAGTCCTGCTCGAGAGCGACGAATTGCATTAGACACCGAGTGCACAGCCTCTTCTTGCCCTACCACTCGCTTGTGCAGTACATCTTCCATTCGCAGTAACTTGTCCCGCTCACCTTCCAACATTTTAGATACCGGAATGCCGGTCCACCGAGACAGTACATCTGCTATTTCGTTATCCGTCACTTTATTTTTAACAAGCTTAGTTTCACGAGTCTCGCTTTCGGCAGCGTGCTCTAATTTAGCTTCAAGTTCTGGAATTCGCCCATATTGAAGCTCAGACATACGGTTGAGATCTGATGCTCTGCGGGCAATCTCTAAATCTAACTTAGCTTGCTCGAGCTCGGACTTTATTGTCTGCGTGCCCTGCATAGCATCTTTTTCATCAAGCCATACTTTTTCGAAAGCAGCATATTTAGTTTCCGCCTGCTCTCGTTCAAGCTCTATCATTTCTAAGCGCTTATGACTGGCATCGTCCGTCTCTTTAGCCAACGCTTGTTCTTCTAGCTTCAACTGAATGATTCGACGCTCAAGCCTGTCCATATCTTCAGGCTTTGAATCTATTTGAAGTCGAATACTTGATGCGGCTTCGTCAATTAAATCAATGGCTTTATCAGGTAGCTGTCTGTCGCTTATATAACGATGAGACAGACTTGCAGCCGCTACGATAGCAGGGTCGGTAATATCAACAGAGTGGTGGAGCTCGTAACGCTCTTTAAGGCCGCGCAATATAGCAATAGTGTCTTCAACGCTTGGCTCTTCCACTAATACCTTTTGGAATCTGCGCTCTAATGCAGCATCTTTTTCTATGTATTGACGATACTCATTAAGAGTGGTCGCTCCTACACAATGAAGTTCCCCGCGAGCGAGCGCTGGTTTAAGCATATTACCTGCATCCATGGCGCCATCACCTTTACCGGCTCCAACCATGGTGTGAAGCTCGTCAATAAAGAGAATAACTCGTCCCTCTTCCTTCGACAGTTCATTAAGAACCGCTTTTAAACGTTCTTCAAATTCACCGCGGTATTTAGCACCAGCAATTAGTGCCCCCATGTCTAAAGACAGAACTCGCTTATTCTTAAGCCCTTCGGGAACTTCGCCGTTAATTATTCGCTGTGCTAGGCCTTCGACAATTGCCGTTTTACCCACACCTGGCTCACCAATTAATACCGGATTATTCTTTGTACGGCGCTGCAACACTTGAACAGTGCGGCGAATTTCATCGTCTCTGCCGATGACTGGGTCAAGTTTGCCCTGCTCCGCTCGTTCGGTAAGGTCAGTAGTATATTTTTCTAATGCCTGACGCACATCTTCAGCATTCGGGTCGGTAACCGTTTGACCACCGCGCATATCATCAATTGCTGCCTCTACGATGTCTTTGGTCACGTTGAGGCTTCTTAAAATTTCACCGAGTCGACCTTTATCGTCTATGGCGGCAACAACGAAAATTTCAGAAGTGATGTAGTCGTCTTTACGCTGCTGTGCAATCTTGTCACACATATTAAGTAAGATAACGCTATCTTTACCTAACTGAACTTCACCGCCAATTCCCTCAATACGAGGTAACCTCTCTATCGCTTGGCTTAATGCCGAACGCAGCGCATTAACGTTAATTTTTGCTTGGTCAAGTAATGGTCGCACCGAACCGCCCTGCTGGTTGAGCATGGCCGTCATTAAGTGGACAGGTTCTATGTATTGATGGTCTCGACCCAATGCAAGTGATTGAGCATCGGATATAGCGAGCTGAAATTTACTGGTAAATCTGTCTAATCTCATAACCTCAACCTTAAAATGAAAATTTCTTTATATTGTATTTATGGGAGCTTATGAATGATGATTCAAGTCAGTTATGTTAAAGATGATGAAAAACTTGATTCAGCGCAACATTATCTAAAACCAATGACACTGACAATTCTGCCTGTGGCACCGTAATTATCGTGGGTCGCTTTTCGATGGGAATAAAACAAGTCATTTTGGCAGTAAGTACACAAATTGCTTTGCGTTATATGTTGAATACCAAGACGAGCTAGCTGCAAATTTGCTATGTTTGGCAAGTTGAGTAGATACTTACCCGTCTCTTTTTTTTGCTTCACGCTGTTTTTATAGTGAGAAAACTTATCGGCTAACGACGCATCAACTTCGTAACACTCTCCGCAAATGGCTGGGCCAACCCAGGCAACAAGTTGTGAAGGTTTACTTGAGAAATGCGCAACTGCGTTAGCAATAATGTTAGCTTCAAGCCCTTTCCATCCTGCATGGATAGCCGACACCTCTTTCCCTCGCCTATCGCTTAACAACACAGGAACACAATCTGCGGTCATCACTGCACAAAAATGTGCTGCATTAGAAGAGAATGAGGCATCGGCAACAATGGACGACGCAGGTAACGTGACCACTGTCTCGCCATGCACCTGCTCTAACCACGTTATCTTATCGCTGCAAGGCAATCGCGCGCGATTGTCGCTGACATTTTTAATGTCATCGCCAACATGCGCTCCTATGTTGAACCCTACATAGTCATTTCCGCTGTCATTTTCTTGAGCGATGCTATTTACCAGAGCGTTGCTCTCTACCGTAGCTTTTCCGCTAACGCCTGAGCAGCGTGTGGATGTGTAAGCCACTACGTTATCGGGAAAGCATTCTGGAGTAATGAAACGCTCACTTAACGACATATATCTAAATCATATCTTCCGGGTTTTCTTTGGTGTCTTGTCTAACCGCTTCTAACAAAGACTGCATGTCGTTAGGCAAAGGGGCTTTCCACGTCATCCACTCTTCACTTTCTGGATGGAAAAACGAAAGTTGTGCTGCGTGAAGAGCCTGTCGCTGAAAACCTCTCAATGCATCGATAAAACTTTCAGATGCGCCTTTAGGTAACCGAGGGCGTCCACCATAAGTTTGATCGCCTAGCAAAGGATGCTTCAAATGCGCCATATGTACTCGAATTTGATGTGTTCTACCTGTTTCAAGCTTTAAGCGAATATGTGTGTAGGCTCGAAACTTTTCAATCACTCTAAAGTGAGTAATTGCAGGTTTACCGTCTTCTCTTACGGCCATGAGCGTGCGCTTGGTTGCATGACGACCGATAGGTTCATCCACTACACCACCAGCAACCATGGTACCCATTGCAATTGCTTCGTATTCCCTGCTCATCTCTCGACGCTGAAGCTGATCAACTAAATGGGTTTGCGCTGGTACGGTCTTCGCTACAACCATCAGGCCTGTTGTGTCCTTATCAAGGCGGTGAACAATACCTGCACGAGGAACGCGATCGATGTCGGGCACGTGGTTAAGCAGCGCGTTAAGCACGGTACCGCTTGGATTTCCGGCTCCCGGATGAACGACTAAGTCTGCAGGTTTATTTATCACCATAATATGCTCATCTTCAAAAACGATGTTCAGAGCGATATCTTGAGCGACACTTGTTACCTGAACATCCATTTCTGCGCGAACGGTAATAACTTCGTCTATTTGCATTTTATGGCGTGGAACCGTGATAACCTCGCCATTTACTGCAACGTTGCCATCCTGAATCCAAGTTTTTAACTTTGAACGTGAATATTCAGGGAACAAATCGGCCAAAGCCTGATCTAAACGTAAACCAAAATGGGCGGCTTGTGTTGAAGCCTCTAATTGAATTGTGTTTGGCACTTGCGTCATAACACCTAACATTGCGTGTAAAAAGGGTATTATAACAAGTATTCACCCTGTACACTGCGTTGTTTGCGAATTTGTATGGTTTTTCTCATCGTTAGTACGTTAGAATGCGGGCAACGTGTTGTTGTTTAACACATGAGCGTAGACAGCGAAGTATTAAAACTGTTTAGCAGGAATATAGAATTATTATGAAATCATTTCGTCTTTTAGCGCCAGTTTTCCTAGGTGCTATGGTGACCTTAACAGGTTGCAGCTCTTCAGAATCTGAAGAGGAAAAAATTGTACTTGCAAACATGGGTGCACAACAACTTTACGACAGAGCTTCTGAAAGCATGGAAGTGGGCAATTTCAGCGCCGCTGCGCAAACGCTTAGCGCACTAGATTCTCGCTATCCTTTTGGCCCATTGTCTCACCAGGTTCAACTCGATCTTATCTACAGTTACTACAAGTCGGGTAAAATTGACGAAACATTGGCTACAGTTGACCGCTTTATTCGCCTTAACCCTAATCATTCAGATGTAGATTACGCGTACTATATGCGTGGGTTAACGAATATGGAATCAGACAGCAATCTTTTTCAAGAGCTGCTGACAATAGACCGCTCTGACAGAGACCCATCAAAATCTCGTCAAGCGTTTGAAGATTTCAGACGGCTAATTGAGCAATACCCAAACAGTAAATACGCCCCTGATGCTAAAAAGCGTATGCTGCATATTAAAGACAGACTAGCCAGATATGAAATTGCTATTGCTCGTTTCTACATGCGCCGCCAGGCTTACGTAGCTGCAGCGAATCGCGGTCGGTATGTCATTGAACACTTTCCTGATACAACGCAGGTGAGGGACGCCCTTGAGATAATGGTGTCGAGTTATGAACAACTTGGATTGGATGACTTGCGTTTAAACGCTATGAAGACGTTAAAACTGAACTTCCCAGAAAGCGACTTTATCAGCTGATAAGGTTGCTGCTAACATCCACTAGCTCAAAGCAAAAAAAACGCACCTTCGGTGCGTTTTTTATTTATTGGAGCTTTTTCTAGCCTATCTGAAGAACAGATGACTGAACGGGTTGAGCAATCGAGCTAAACCTGACGTGAAGTGTAATGGCTGATCCACAATACTGAAAACCAAACACCCTTCCTTCGTATCCGACTTAGGGGTGTGGGTCTTGTTACCATCCATAAAAATGAAATCGCCAGTATCGTAATTAGCTAAACCATCACTGAATTCACCGTCGATAACCAACGTATACTCAGTACCTCTGTGGGTATGCTCAGGAACACTTCCGCCACTGCCCATAAAGATAAAGTTCGCCACACCTTGATTACCTAAATCAACAGGTGCTTGCCAGAGCTTTCCGACCAAACTAGACCAGTTGCCCGTTTTGTCGATATAGCGATGCAATGTACGTGGTAGTTTAAAGGCACGACCATCTAGCTCAATCGTTACCGACTTCTCCTTGAAGCTGCTCGTCTCTTTAGACGTTCTAGCATCAGACTCTATTGACGACGGTGCCTGCGTTATTTGAGACAACATATCGCCAAACTGAGCAGACTCGTCAAAACTCTCTTCTATTTCTAACACCATGTCAGCCGCTAGGCTTTCAGTTTCGCTTTCAATTCGCATTTGACACTGCTCACACATGTCACAGTGTGCAGATACCAATAGCGATACAGCTGGCGTAAGACTGCCCACAACGAATTCTGTAATCTGTTGAGGACTTGGGTGAAACTTAATCATTGTCGTTCAGCATACCTTTTAAACGTTGAAGTGCTAGTCGAGTTCTCGACTTCACTGTACCTAATGGGATAGATAGTTCGTTTGCAACTTCTTGCTGAGATTTGCCATCTATATAGATAGCTTCAATTACTGCTTTTTGTTTAACCGGTAACGCTTCAAACATATACCCAATTTGCTCGAGCGTAACTTGCTCGTCAAGGGGCGCTTCGTTTAAATCTGCTGTTTGTTCGCACAATACTGGCCACAAGTCATCAGAGCATACGTCTTCTTTTCTGTTTTGTAGCTTGCGCAGCATATCGAAACGTATGTTTCGTGCAATTGTGAATATCCATGTAGATGGCGACCCCTTTTCAGCATTGAAAAGGTGGGCTTTTTGCCACACATTAGACATTGTGTCTTGTACTAGCTCCATCGCTAAAGCTTCATTACCCATTTGTTTTAATGCGTAGGAGCGAAGGCGAGGTGCAAAATAATTGAAAACTCGAGAAAATGAGCGTTTACAGCGAGCGTCAGCAACCGCTACAAGGTATTCAGACATTTCGGTAGCACATTCTTTTGGTTTGATTGTGCTATTGCTTTGTTCCAATGGAATTCCAACTAACATAATATTCGTCCGCTTTTCCGTTTTGGTTGCATCATACTACGGCTTTTTGACTTAAAACGTTCGGAGAAATCGCACTTTGCGCGTTACGATTTTGTAATGAAGCTGTCATGTTGTTCAAATGACGCATTAACCTATTAACGTAGACAGATACTTTAGCAAGTAAGTGCATTCTCGTTGTTCGAGAAAATGCTGCTTTTGCGAACCGTCTACTGGTAATAGTTCTAGCCATCTATTTAATACCCAGTTCGGACTATCAAATTTCGGCTCATCGTATAACGATGCTAACTCTTCATAATTCCCGAATATTTCTTTAAGTCGCTCGTCCATAGGCGCTATTTGTTGAGTTGATAGGTCACAATTCCATGAATCGATGGGATTACACACCCCCGTTCTCAATTCATCTTTTTCGACAAGAATGTCTTCGACCTCAACTAGGTGTGAACCAGCAACCTTTATGCCAAGCAAGCCATCGTCAAGCATATCAAAGTCGACCACTGTGGCGTACGTGCCTATTTTATGTATGTGCTCGTTCGCCGATTTATCGCCGTTAGCATTTAACATACACATTACAAACCCTTTGTTTTCGGCGCATGCCTCTTTAACCATGCGCACATATCTGGGTTCAAAAATTCGTAACGCCATCCTCCCCTCTGGTAACAGATGGGCAGACAATGGGAATAAAGGAAAACGATTATTACTCATACACCACACTTCCAAGAATACATAAAGAGTTACGGAAGTGGGTACGAATTGGATCCATATGAGAAATATTTTCACACCGCCTTTTTTACACTTGATCTAATCTCTAGCAAAAGCGGTAATGTTGTTAAGTTCATCGACGTTATATTAGAAAGAGTTAATTAAATTCAAGTGCTTGTGTCATCTTTTATAACGAGCCATTCTTTGGAATCAGAAAACACACGAACACAGTAGCGCTGAACCTTGCGCACTAATAGCACACTAATACTGGTACACGCGCTGTATAAGATAAGTCATATATTGATTTAGTTATTCAGAACCTATTACCTGAGAAGTAGACATGCCAAGGCGTGCAGAGGATTTAGTATGGAAGTCATTCAACGATTTTGTAAAATTTACACAGACATTTGTAAAATATCCACCGAGGATCTTAATGAGATTTATTCACAAAATATCGTATTCATAGATCCTATCACCACCCATCGAGGTCTTGATGCGGTGAAGTCATATTTCAGCAACCTTCTTGAGCAAGCCGACACCTGTAAATTCAATATCGCTGACATACTAGAATGTGCGCCCTCAAAGTGTAACGTTACACATATTGCAAATTGGACAATGACCTTAACCTTAAAAGGAAGCGATAAGGTTATTACTTTAGATGGAACCACTCAACTAGGAGTGAAAGACGACATCATTGTTTATCACAAGGATTATTACGATTTGGGCGAAATGGTCTATGAACACGTACCTTTATTAGGTTTCGTGATTAAAAAGATAAAAGGAAGACTCGCCAAATGACAACATTGCTAATTACCGGAGCAACATCGGGGATCGGAAAAGCACTTGCTGAGCATGCAGCCCAAAAGGGTTACGACGTAATTGCGTGCGGCAGAAATGAAGAAGCGCTAAGTGAATTAGCACGCCATGAGAACATCACTTCATGTCAATTTGACGTGTCATCACTTGATGATACTAAAAATGCGCTAAAAGATATTCAGTTTGATATCGCGATTTTAAATGCGGGTACTTGTGAGTACGTCGATATTGATCAATTTGAATCCGATATGTTTCGCAGAGTATTCGAACCTAACTTTTTCGGTGTAGTTAATTGCGTAGATGCATTCATCCATAACCTTAAAGCGGGTAAGACCTTAGTTATTGTAGATAGTATGGCTAGATTACTTCCCTTTACTCGTTCACAAGCCTATGGCGCAAGTAAAGCAGCACTGCACTACTTTACGAAAAGTCTCGAAGTAGACTTGCACGACAGAGGCGTTAAGGTACAAGCAGTATCGCCTGGTTTTGTAGAAACGCCGTTAACAGAAAAGAATGATTTTGATATGCCAATGAAAATAACTGCTCAAGAAGCGGCCGAAAGTATGTTGAAAGGGATTGAAAGCGATAAACGTACGATATTTTTCCCGAAAATGTTTGGCTATATATTAAGGTTAATGAATGTATTACCATCTGGTCTGCAAAAGCGATTGTCCCTGTCCATGCGCAACGACAAATGAGTAGTTTAAGAGAAATATAATAATGACTAGAAAAGTAGCAATTGTGGGTACAGGTATCGCAGGTTTAACATGTGCTCACCTTTTAAATAAGAAAAACGACATCACTGTTTATGAAGCAAATGATTATATTGGCGGCCACACAGCAACAAAGACAATTGTGGACGAAGGTGAAACCCACAACATCGATACCGGTTTTATTGTTTTCAATGATTGGACGTATCCAAACTTTATTAAATTGATGACCACCCTTGGCGTAGAGTGTCAGCCTACTGAAATGAGCTTTTCTGTAACCAGCAAAAAAGCCAACCTTGAATATAACGGCAACACAATTAATAGTCTTTTCGCGCAGCGGAGAAATATTCTTCGGCCTAAATTCTGGCGCATTGTACGAGATATTCTCAAGTTCAATAAAGCCTGTAAGTCAATGGTGGCAGAAAAGAGAGATACATCAGCCCTTACGCTACAAGACATTATTGACGAGTTAGGATTGAGTGATGATTTCGCTCGTTATTATATTTTGCCAATGTGCGCCGCTATTTGGTCGAGCAGCCTTGAGCAAACGCGCCGCTTTCCCCTGACTTTTTTCCTGCAGTTTTTTAACAACCACGGTCTACTCAACATTACCGACAGACCACAGTGGTACACCATCGTTGGTGGCTCTAGTCAGTATATTGCTCCGTTAATCGCTCCTTTTGAATCGAAGATAAAGCTGTCTTGTGGTGTAAACAAAGTGACTAAAGACGGCGAGCGATGGTCTGTTACCGATGCAAAAGGCGGCGTGGCACATTTTGACGACGTGATATTTGCCTGTCACAGCGATCAAGCATTAGCCATGCTGGAAAATGCAACGGCCTCACACAAAGATATTTTGGGCAACATACCGTACGGCGAGAATGACGTGGTTATGCACAAAGATATTGGGCAGTTGCCAAAGCGGAAATTAGCATGGGCTAGCTGGAATTATCGCCTTAAAGAAGACGCTACAGAAGAAATGCGCCCCGCGTCTGTTACTTACGACATGAATATTCTTCAGCGCCTAACTGCTAAAAACACCTATTCTGTCACGTTGAATAACACGAGCGAAATAGATAGAAGCAAAATTCTTGGGCTATATCGATACTCTCATCCCCAATACAGCGCTGACATGGTTAACGCACAACAACGCCGTTCTGAAATTTGTGGCGTTGATAATTTACATTTTTGCGGTGCGTATTGGTACAACGGCTTTCATGAGGACGGTGTAGTTAGCGCCTTAGACGTATGTAAGCGTTTCGGTGAGACACTGTGACGGCAATGCATATAGAAAGTGCAATATACAAAGGCAGTGTTTACCACGAACGCTTTAAGCCAACGAAGCACAAATTTGTTTACGACATTTATTTATTCTGGTTGAAGCTAGACGAGTCAGAACTCAACACGTTATCCGAAAATTTAACACATTTTTCAATTCGCAATTGGGCGAGAGCGCGGTTTAAACGCAGTGATTACCTAAGCGATGATGGGAAACCTTTAAAAGACGCAGTGCTTGAGAAGATGACATCATTAAACGGCGAGACCGCGCTAGATGGCGACGTATTTATGTTGGGACAATTGCGCATGTGGGGGCTGTACTTTAGCCCTGTGAATTTTTACTATCTCAGGCAGAGTGACGGCTCTTTTAGCCACATGCTTGCGGAAGTTAGTAATACACCGTGGAATGAAAGGCACTATTATTTAGTCGATTTATCGACACAAGAAGATACGCCTAAAGCCTTCCATGTTTCGCCATTTAACCCAATGGACATGACCTATCAATGGCGCATAACGCAACCTTCAGATAAGCTATCATTAGTAATGGATTGCGTTAGAGCAGACAAAGAATTCTGTGCGGGAATAAATTTAAACAAATTTACTTTAGATAATGCGAATCTAACTAAAGTAATGAGACGTATACCTAGTATGACAATGAAAACTGTATTGGGAATATATTGGCAAGCACTTATGCTATTTATAAAAAAGACGCCTCTATATACACACCCAGAAAAGAGTCAGGAAAAATAAAAAATGTCTTTTGGTGAATCTGTATTACTCTCTACATCAGAGGTTTCGTTTGTAGACAAAACCTGTAGAACGCTGTTTCTTAAATGTTTGAAGCACCTTCCCCTTGGTAACCTTACTATTCAAGAAAACGGCGACACTATTGCAACGTTTGGCAACGAGCAGGATGAATTATCCGCCGTTGTAAATATTAAAGATGTAAAAGCTTATCGCAGCCTTTTGCTTGGTGGCAGTGTTGGTGCCGGCGAAGCCTACATGGATGGTCACTGGGACAGTAACGACGTGACCGCTGTGGTGCAGGTGTTCGCACGTAACCTGCCCACGCTCGATGAGTGGGAGAATAAATTTAAGTGGCTAACCATGCCCGTGATGAAGTTACAGCACTTTGCACGCCGCAACACCACTAGCCAAGCAAAAAAGAATATTGAAGCCCACTACGACTTAGGTAACAAACTCTATACCCGCTTTCTCGATGGTACAATGATGTACTCATCTGCAGTTTATCCAGATCCAAACGCCTCGTTAAACGAAGCGCAGAATCATAAGCTTAAAACCATATGCGACAAACTTAAGCTTAATGAAAATGACCATCTTTTAGAGATTGGCACAGGCTGGGGTGGACTAGCAGTATACGCAGCGAAGCATTACGGTTGTAAAGTCACTACTACCACAATATCTGAAGAGCAATATGCGTGGGCACAAGAGTGGATAGCGAAGGAGCAGTTGCAAGATAAAATCACACTCCTTAAGAAAGACTATCGGTTATTAGAAGGCAAATACGACAAACTCGTGTCGATTGAAATGATAGAAGCAGTGGGCCGTTCGTTTTTAGGAAATTTCTTTGAAAAATGCTCTTCGCTGCTAAAAGAAAATGGCCTTATGCTTTTACAGTCAATTACCATTGATGATAGGCGCTATGAAAGTTATTCGAACAGCGTAGACTTTATTCAGAAATACATTTTCCCAGGTGGCTTTTTACCTTCTCAGTATCAACTGAATGCCCATCTTAAAAAGCATTCCGACATGATGATCAGAGATTTGCACGATATCGGTATCGATTATGCAAAAACATTGAATCACTGGTATGAAGCATTTATAGCGGCAAAAGACGACCTACTGCAAGACGGATATGATGAACGTTTTGTTCGCATGTGGACCTACTATCTCAAGTATTGCGAAGGCGGCTTTCTTGAGAGAACTATTAGTACGGTACAGCTTGTTATTTCAAAGCCTCAATACAGAGACTTATTGGCCCGCGGAAATTAATTAAAATTAGAGTGAGGCCGAATTTACAGGCCTGGCAAACAAAAAACGACGCAATTGCGTCGTTTTTTTGTCTTTTTCTCAACGGATTTTTTCTGACTTTTACCATCTGGCCTTTATCACCTGGCTTATATCAACTGGCTTTTATCGATTGAACAATCAAACGGTGAGTATCAGTCTTATTTGGCAGTCTTAATTGAAAGGCCTAATTGAAAGGCTCAATTGAAAAGCTTATTTGAGAGCCTTCTCTGTCATCAGTCACCCTAGTCATCGATGACGGAGATAGGTTTTGAAATCATAGGCTCGCCTTGGTTTATATTAATCTCAACCCGTCTATTTCTTGCCCTATCGGATGCTGATGTGGCATTTTCCACAATAGGATTGGTATCGGCCATCCCTACTACCGACATGCGGCTTTCGTCGAAGCCAGGCGCAGTTCGCATGGCCTCAGCAACTGCAACGGCTCGCTGAGCAGACAGGTCCCAATTGGAGCGATAGAGCTCGTTAGCAATATGCTGGCCGTCGCTGTGACCCGATATGGCTATTTCCCCTGGCACGTCAGCTAACAATGCACCAATCTTACGAATAACCGGCTGAAACTGTGGCTGTAAAAACGCAGAGCCCGCTGAAAATGAACCGTTTTCACGTATACGAATGGTAAGCTGTTGACCTAACGACTCCATTTCAACAGAACCGTCGAGAATTTGTTTTTGAAGCTGCTGGGCCACTTTTTTCATTAACTCAGCCGTTTGAGACTCCTCTGAGCTTTGCGATGCAGAGGAGGACGAGTCTGTTGCAGTTTGCTGCGCTTGGCCGCCTCGTTGCTCGCCGCGTTGTTTCTGCCTGCCTCCAGCGGAATCTTCATCACCCGCTTGAAACTCCAACATCTGCTGCGTCATTTCGATGGTTTGCTGCTGAATGGTTTCGATTGGCGTAGGATCTGGCTTTCCCGGTCTAAATTCCATCGCAATAACGCTGGTGCCTTTTGGAATATCTTTCACTTCTATCTTGTTTTGCACACCAAACGCAAAACTCATAGAGCCTGCTATTTGCTTAAACTTAAGAACATCCATTTCTGAAAATGAAAGAAGCAGTACAAAGAAGCACATCAGCAACGACATTAAATCGGCAAATGTCCCCATCCACGCTGGGAGGCCTTCGGGTGGGCACTTAGGACATTCTTCTTCAGCCATTACTCTTCCTCACCTGTGCTGCGCTTACTCGCCGCTAGGTAATTTTTCAAGATGCCATCGATAACGCGAGGGTTTTGGCCATCGGCTATACCCACAATACCGTCTAAAATAAGGCTTTGATTCAGCTTTTCTTCAAGTGCCCGGTTAGATAACTTAACCGCGATAGGTAAACATATAATGTTGGCAAAGAAGGCACCGTAGAGAGTGGTAAGTAGTGCAACCGCCATGGCCGGGCCGATTGATTTAGGGTCGTCCATGTTAGAGAGCATGGCTACCAAACCAATGAGCGTTCCAATCATTCCCATAGCAGGTGCAACGTCCCCCATACCTTTAAAGATAGTTGCGCCAAACTCATGCCGGTCTGTTGTCATCTTGATGTCTTTTGATAGCGTTTCTCTTACTACCTCTATGTCGTGACCGTCAACGAGCATGTCGACGCCTTTTTGCATAAATTCGTTGCTTATTTCTGCCTCTTCTAGTGCTAAAAAGCCACCTTTACGAGCTGCATCAGCCATTTCTACAATCTTCTCGATAAGCTCTTCTGGCGTATCGATTTTAAACATAAAGGCTTTACCAGCAACCTTACCTGCACCAAAGAACTGACCCAACGTAAATTGGGATAAAACAACAAATAAGCTCCCACCGAATACGATAAGCAATGAGGGTACGTTGATAAACATACTCATGGTACCGCCCATCAACATCGCCATTACGATAAAGCCGATGGCTCCCAACATGCCTATTACGGTTGCTAAATCCACTCACTCTTCCTCTTAATATGCAGCTAGTACTAGTGATATACATTGATTCTATCGGCAAAGTATAGAAAATCTATAACAACATTGTTGAAAAATATCACAAATATCTGCCGTGTTTTACGTAATAGTAAATTTTTAATGGCGTTGATGATAGCAATCGGTATCCAGGTCGCGAATAGTATGTATAGCCTGATTTCATCTTGTGTAGCGTCAGTATGAACTCGTAAAATCATAGAATAGCGCTAAATTAACTATTCTTTACTGCTCCTCGAATATTCGGTTAGATGTTCGATATTGGGACAAACCATTTGACCCACCTGCAACCGTCCGTTAATGTGCGCCCTATGGTAATTTTGCCCATTATCGAGCACTTTTATGACAAAAAAAACGGATACCGCAACGTTTGAAGAAACCCTTGCTGAATTGGAATCGATCGTCGATGAAATGGAAAACGGTGATTTGCCGCTCAATAAAGCACTAGAAAAGTTTGAGCGCGGTATAGCACTCTCTAGACAAGGCCAAAAATCCCTTGAAAATGCTGAGCAAAAAGTACAAATTCTGCTCAACGAACAAGGCCAAGAAACACTACAATCGCTTCCTGAGAGTGAGCATCCCTAACCTGCACACTTTTTAACTACAGGTAATTTAATGAACTTCTCTGCTCTTCATCAGCAAGTTAAGCAGCAAACTGATGCGTCTTTATTGCAGCTAATCGAAGAACTCCCCGATTATGCCCCCCAACTGAAGGCCGCCATGCGCCATGCCCTTCTGGCAGGCGGCAAGCGCATGCGTCCACTGCTCGTGCATGTGGTAGGCAACACTCTTGATGTACCACAGAAAGATCAAATAGCCATCAGCATGGCGATAGAGTGCGTACACGCCTATTCACTGGTACACGATGATTTGCCCGCCATGGACGATGACGACTTGCGACGCGGCATGCCTACTTGTCATATTGCATTTGACGAGGCAACAGCCATTCTTGCAGGCGACGCACTTCAGACACTTGGCTTTAGTATACTCGCCGACGCTGAGCTTAGCGATTTTGGAGATACTAAGCGTGCAAAACTGCTTAGCATACTTGCAAAATGTGCGGGCTATCACGGTATGTGCGGTGGCCAAGCCATCGATTTAGCAAGCACTGGGCAAACTATAGACATTGATGCATTAAACATGTTGCACAGGCTAAAAACCGGTGCCCTACTTCGTGCTTGCGTTGAGATGATTACCACCGTTTGCGACCGTTTAGATGAACAATCCAAAGCCGATCTGCTGCTGTTCGCCAGTAATATTGGCCTAGCATTTCAAGTCCAAGACGATATTTTGGACGTAGAAGGTAATGATGAAACTTTAGGGAAACCGGCAGGCTCCGATGAAGCTCAGGGAAAAAACACCTTCCCTGCTAAGCTTGGACTGGAAGGTGCAAAAGAGGAATTGGCCGTGCTGCATCAAAAGGCACTACAACCCTTAACCCGATTACCTTACAATACAGACAGTTTAATTGCGTTTAGCGAGCTTTTGGTAAAACGTAACCACTAGCCACGCGCCATGTTGAAAAAGATAATAAATTAATGAGTTTAGACCTCCAACATTACCCCACGCTTGCCCTTGCGCAGACGCCGGACAAATTAAGGCAGTTACCTCAAGAGAAACTGCGCGAACTTGCCGATGAACTTCGCGAGTACCTTCTGACTTGTGTAAGCCAAAGCAGCGGACATTTTGCTTCCGGCTTGGGCACTGTCGAACTAACCGTGGCCCTTCATTATATTTATAATACGCCATTCGACCGTTTAATTTGGGATGTAGGCCACCAAGCTTATCCCCACAAAATAATAACCGGTCGCGCAGATCGTATGTCAACAATTAGACAAAAAGACGGTCTCCATCCTTTTCCTTGGCCAAGTGAAAGCGATTACGACACCTTTGCAGTTGGACATTCTTCTACATCAATCAGTGCAGCTTTAGGCATGGCTGTCGCTGCAGAGAAAGAAGCGAAGGGTAGAAAAGTGGTATCGGTAATTGGCGACGGCGCCATGACCGCAGGTATGGCGTTTGAAGCGCTTAATCATGCGGGCGATATAAAGAAAGACATGGTTGTTATCCTCAATGATAACGAGATGTCTATTTCTGAGAATGTAGGTGCACTTAACAGCCACCTAGCGCGCTTATTAACAGGTAGCCTATTTAATTCTATACGCGACGGCGGAAAGAAGCTATTAAGCAATGTCCCACCCATTAAAGAGTTTGCCAGCAGAGCTGAAGAGCATTTAAAGGGAATGGTGGTTCCGGGCACAATCTTTGAAGAGCTTGGCTTTAACTACATTGGTCCCATAGATGGGCACGATGTAAACGCAGTGGTCGATACCTTGCGCAACATGCGTAAATTTGAAGGCCCACAGCTGCTTCACGTGGTAACCAAAAAAGGGAAAGGCTACGCGGTTGCCGAAGAAGATCCCATTAAATTCCATGCGGTGCCCAAGTTTAACCCTGCCGATAACGCGTTGCCAAAAGCAAAAGCAAGTGCGCCCACCTACTCCGCGATATTTGGCGAGTGGCTGTGTGATATGGCGGCCAAAGATCCTAAACTCATGGCGGTAACGCCAGCTATGCGTGAAGGCTCGGGGATGGTGGCATTTTCTCAGCAATATCCCAAGCAATACTTTGACGTTGCCATTGCAGAACAGCACGCCGTGACCTTTGGTGCAGGTTTAGCCAAAGAGGGCCTCAATGCAGTTGTGGCTATTTACTCTACGTTTCTTCAGCGAGCTTACGACCAGCTAATTCACGATGTAGCCATACAGAATTTACCGGTACTGTTTGCGATAGATAGAGCGGGCATTGTAGGAGCTGACGGGCCTACTCATCAGGGCGCGTTTGATATCGCCTTTTTACGCTGTATACCAAATTTAATTGTAATGGCCCCTTCAGACGAAAATGAATGCCGCCAAATGTTGTACACAGGGCACTTAGCTAACCAACCAGTTGCCGTACGCTACCCTCGTGGCTCAGGCATGGGCGTAACGCCCGACAAAGCCATGACAGCACTAGAGATAGGAAAGTCACGCACTTGTCGAGAGAGTAAGGCCAAGGAAACCCAGCGCATCGCCATTCTTAACTTTGGCTGCTTGCTCCCAAATGCACTTGAAGCGGCAGAGGCCATCGATGCGACTGTTATAGATATGCGCTTTATCAAGCCCCTAGATGGCGATGCTGTTTTAAAGGCTGCACAAGAGCATGATGTACTGCTTACACTCGAAGACGGTTGTATCATGGGCGGTGCTGGTAGCGCTGTACTCGAACACCTTCAGCAGCACGGTGTAATGAAGCGAGTCAAGATGCTTGGTCTCCCTGACAGCTTCATTTTGCAAGGTACTCAGCAAGAAATGTACGAAGAGCACGGAATGGATGCGAATGGCATTGTAGCTAGCGCTACCCAGTTATTGTCTCAGTAATTGAGAACAGATTAAAAAGCCCGCGATAATGCGGGCTTTTTAATGCGTCTCGTTAACTAGCGATTGTCAGACCTTAACAAAACATATGATCTATCAAAGCAGTGTGAGTATAGCAGGATAAACGGTGACACAAATATGCAAGCAGACGCATGCCATTGCACCAGCAAGCAGGTCATCAAGCATTATTCCCGTACCGCCATGTAATCGTTTATCGATAACACCAATAGGCCAAGGCTTAAGAATATCGAATAGTCTAAATAACACAAACCCCAAGACGAGTGTTGATGCCGTTAGCGGTAAAAATAAAAACGTAACAAACATGCCTGCAATTTCGTCCCACACGATAGAGCCGTGGTCGTGTACCTGCATATCATCAGCAGTTTTACCGCACAAATAAATGCCCACGACTGAAGCAATAAGCGTAATGGCAATAAAGGAAGGAGTAGATAGGCTCATACACAACAAAAGCAGTGGGATAGCGGCGAGGGAGCCAAAGGTTCCCGGCATAACGGGTACCAAACCACTGCCAAACCCAAGCGCTAAGAAGTGCACTGGGTTTTTCATACTTACTCTAGCGCGAAACTCAGCCTGCATGTTAAATGTCCATATTAAAAGGTATGCTCGTAGCCTGTAGACTGCTTTGGCGTGTACTTTTCGTCATTTTTAAACAGCGCTAGCTTATCAGTGTGGCCAGTAAGCTGACCAATACACGTTGCCTTCACGTTTGTACTCGCGATAGAGGTTTCAAGGCTGCCGCGCTGCTCTTCCGATACGGTAAAAATAAGTTCGTAGTCGTCACCTGCAGAAAGCGCATATTCTATGGCTTCATCCTGTGATACCGCACTTGTAAGTGCTCTGGATAACGGCAGACGATCTACGTGAACATTAGCACCACAGCCAGATGCACTTAGAATATGCTTTAAATCGGAGATTACGCCATCAGACACGTCGATACAAGAAGATGCAATACGCCGTATCGCAGTTCCTACCGCAACGCGAGGGGTTGGGAAATAATGTCTGTTTATGAGCACATCTTTCGCTTCGCCTGCCACATCTAGCTTACCCTGTAGAATATCTAAACCGGCACCAGCATCGCCCAGAGTACCGGTAACATACACCCAGTCACCGGGCTTCGCACCACTACGGGTCAGTTCTGAACCTGGAGGGATAAAGCCTTGTGCAGTGATAGTCATGGCCATAGGACCTTTAACCGTATCACCACCAATTAGCTGTACAGAGTAATATTGGGTAAGCTCGTAAAGGCCAGCAACAAAGTCACTTAGCCATGCTTCCTTAACCTCAGGTAGGGACAGGGACAGGCTGATCCAAGCTGGCTCTGCACCCATAGCAGCTAAGTCACTCAAGTTAGCTGCTACGGCTTTGTACGCCACCGATTTAGCGGGTGCATCTCGTAAAAAATGAACATCTGCTACAAGCGTATCGGTAGTTACTGCGAGTTGCTGATTTTCAGGCACCATAGTAACGGCACAATCGTCACCAATACCAATAACTACGTCTCGTCTTTTATGACCGCCAGCAGAAAAGTAGCGGCCGATAAGGTCGAATTCTTTCACGGTAATTTAGAAACCTTAAGTAACGTCCAGTGTCACTGAAATAGGTTAGTCGCGCTCGTCTTTTCGCAGCGTTTTCACTGCTTTGTCGAGTGCACCATTGATGAATTTGTGGCTGTCTTCAGCGCCGAATGATTTAGCTAGTTCAATAGCTTCATTAATGATGACGCGATATGGCACATCGATGCGCTCAGTCAGTTCCAGCGTAGCTATACGAAGAATCGCCTTTTCAATGGCGTCTAACTCTTCTGGCAATCGGCCAAGGTAAGGCTTAATCGTCGCATCCAAATTACTTGCGTTGTGTGCCACCCCTTTTAGGAGCGCTTGGAAATATGCCATATCCACTTTCTGCATATCATTACTGGTAGCTAACGCCAGTTCAATCTGCTGAATATCGTTATGACTCATTTGCCATGAATAAATGCCTTGCAAGGCTAATTCACGGGCTTTACGACGTGCTGAAACTTTCACTAAATAATTACCTTAAAGCTTTTCAACAGCATCGATAACGTTAACCATTTCCAGCGCGCCAAGTGCAGCTTCTGCACCTTTGTTGCCCGCTTTGGTTCCTGAACGTTCGATAGCCTGTTCAATTGAATCTGTTGTGATAACGCCAAATGACAAAGGTATGCCGTATTCTAACGACACTTGCGCTAAACCTTTATTACACTCACCCGCTACAAAATCGAAGTGCGGTGTACCGCCACGAATAACTGCGCCAAGTGCAATGATGCCGTCAAATGACTTTTTCTCGGCAAGTTTTTTAGCCACGATAGGTAGCTCATAGGCACCCGGAACACGTACTACAGTGATGTCGTCTCCACTTACTTCGCCATGACGCTCTAGCGTATCAAGCGCGCCTTCTAATAGGCTTTCAACAACAAAGCTGTTGAAGCGTGAAACAACAATAGCGAATTTTTTACCCGTAGCGCGGATGTTACCTTCAATTACTTGCATGTTTTCATTCCTCGAGAAAAAGCGGCGCGAAGTATACCATAATTACGCCTAAACTGAATCGATTGTTTTTTTACCCAACGACTTTGTTCGCCGCAGCGCAGAATCGTTGAAACTAGGTCGTTGAAACTAGGTCGTTGAAACTAGGTCTTTGAAACCTGGGTAAATAGACAAAAAGTGCGCATCAGCACACTTTTTGTTTCTTATATAACGGTCATGTCGCCAACGTGTTTATGTAATAATTAAAATTAAAAAAACACGTAATTTCTACAATGACCTGTTAGTCGTGAACGTATTCTACAACTTCCAAACCATACCCCGATAGAGCATGGTACTTTATGGGTTTACTCAATAAACGCATCTTATGTACGCCCATCGATGCCAATATTTGACTGCCCACACCAATTGTGCGCGAAGAGCCCTGCCAATCAGCACCGGCTGGCTGCTCGCCTCTATCTTCAGCAGCGAAACGTCGAACTTGGTTTTCTATTTGTTCATCTTTACCAAGGAGAACCAACACGCCGCCCTCGTCTGCAATTTTTTTCATCCCTTGAGATAGCGTCATTGAGCGGTTAATACCCCTTGTAGACCCAAGCAGATCACTAAAGGTATTGTGCAGATGAACACGCACCAAGGTTGGTGATGTTTCAGATATCTCACCTTTCTTAAGAGCGTAATGGAGTTGGTTGTCGATACTGTCTTTAAATGTATGCAGTTCAAAATCGCCGTACTCAGTAGGAATATTGCACTGGGCCACTTTCTCAATGGTCGTCTCATTCAAGTTTCGGTACTCGATAAGATCGGCAATGGTGCCAATTTTCAAATCGTGCTTCGCTGCAAACGTTTCTAGCTCTGGTCGACGCGCCATTGTGCCGTCTTCATTCAGAATTTCAACGATAACACCTGCAGGCTCAAGTCCAGCCAAACGAGGCAAGTCGACGCCCGCCTCAGTGTGACCTGCACGATTTAACACACCACCCTCTTTAGCGATAAGCGGGAAAATATGCCCTGGCTGAACAATATCCGTCGCCTTAGCATCTTTGCCAACTGCAGCCCTAATTGTTGTTGCCCGGTCTGCCGCTGAAATACCAGTAGTAACGCCAGTAGCCGCTTCTATAGAGACAGTGAAATTAGTAGAAAACTGAGCTTCGTTTTTGTCTACCATAAGAGGAAGATTCAGTCGGCGACAGCGGTCCGGCGTCATAGGAAGACAAACAAGGCCTCTTGCATGCGTAACCATAAAATTTATGGCTTCTGGCGTTACATGTTCTGCCGCCATAATAAGATCGCCTTCATTTTCGCGGTCTTCATCATCCATCAAGATAACCATCTTACCCTGACGGATATCTTCTATTATTTCTTCTGATGTATTAAATGCCATGTTTTACACTTCTTGTAGGGTTATTTTTTTAAAAATCCGTTCTCGGCTAAAAACGCCATATCAATGCCTTTCTTAGTAGGCTCAGCGGCTTTATTGCCTAGCATCAGGCGCTCTAGGTATCTGGCGATTACATCAACTTCCAAGTTAACTTCAGTACCAACCTTATAAGTGCCTAACACCGTTTCTTTCAATGTGTGGGGAATTATCCACAGCATAAACTCTGCACCATTGACTTCGTTCACCGTCAAACTCACACCATCTACGGTAATACTACCTTTATGCGCAATATACTTAGCGATAGCGTCGGGCGCTTTTACCCAGATTTCAACGTAATCAGTGTGCTTAATGATTTGACTCACTTCACCTACACCATCAACGTGACCAGAAACAATGTGACCGCCGAAGCGATCTGTAGGACGCATTGCCTTTTCTAAGTTTACGGTAGAGCCTGCCCGGTAATGCTTAAACCCAGTCAGTTTTATGGTTTCAGTAGATACATCTGCGCAATAGTAGTCATCGCCAAAGTCAGTTACTGTCAAGCATACACCATTTGTGGCAATACTATCGCCAAGGGCTACATCAGACATATCCAGATGCTTAGATGATACCGTTAAACGTATATCTTTACCCCGGTTATCTAGCTTTTGAATTGTGCCTAGTGCCTGAATAATACCAGTAAACATAGCTGTCCTCGTTGCCGCGCTTAACTGCGCGAACTAGTAGTGTCTGGGCGGTACGTAAGTTTAATATCGTTACCAACCTGACGATTTTCAATAAGAGAGAGCGAAATAGATTGCTCAATGGCGGTAAAACAAGGCAAAGTCACCATGCTTCTTCCTTTGTTACCAAGCAAAATCGGCGCTTGATAACAAATTAATTCATCCACCAGCCCAGCATTAAGAAGCGCACCAGCAAGACCTGGTCCGGCTTCCACCCATACTTCATTGTACTGCTTATCACCTAAAGCCTGCATTAGCGCGTGCAAATCAACTTGCCCCTGACTTTCCTTGAGCGAAAGATAATGCAATGCATCGGTATCAACGTGAGTTTCGCATGTAGCAATGAGCGTTGTGTGACCATCGTTCAAGCATTGATATTCGCCATTGATTATACCCTTACTGTCAACAACAACACGAGCAGGCTGCCTGATTTCGTCCAGCGGATAGTCACTCAATTGCGCCTCAGATGGCCTAACCAGTAAACTAGGATCATCAGCTAAGACAGTGCCAGAACCTGTGAGCACGCAGCAGCTTTGTGCGCGATAACGCTGAACATCACGTCTAGCCTGAGGCCCCGTAATCCATTGACTCACGCCGTTTTCTAGCGCGATTTTTCCGTCTAAACTAATGCCTAATTTCAGCCTTAAAAATGGTGTTCCTGTGAGCATTCGCTTCACAAAACCTGGGTTTAGTGCAGCGGCCTCTGCAGCCATTACATCACTCACCACTTCTATGCCTGCTTCCTGCAGTTTGCGAATACCATTGCCACTTACATTAGGATTGGGATCTGTCATCGCAATCACTACCCTTGCAACGTTTGCATTGATAAGCGCTTCAGCACAGGGAGGAGTACGACCATAGTGACTGCAAGGTTCAAGAGTGACGTAGGCAGTGGCGGCTGATAGCGATCTTTCGTGTGACTGTCGAGCTTGGTGTAGCGCGTGAACTTCGGCGTGGGGAGTGCCAGCTTTTACGTGATACCCTTGGCCAATACAGTGGTTGTGTTCATCGACAATAACGCAACCGACTCTCGGGTTAGGCGACGTGGTGTAACGGCCTTTTTTTGCAAGTTTGATGGCTTTGGCCATCCAATAATAATCAGATTTAACGGTGTTTTGCTGCACGTGGTGTCCTGTGGTCAGTCTCCAAGCCTCGCAATTTCCTCACCAAATTCTCTTATATCTTCAAAGGATCGATAAACGGAGGCAAAGCGCACGTAGGCAACTTTGTCTAATTCCTTCAATGCTTTCATAATGAGAGTGCCAAGGAATTCGCTTTCAACCTCTCTTTCGCCGGTCGCACGAAGTTCGGATTTGAGGGATATTATACATTGTTCAACTTTTTCTGTGCTTACTGGGCGCTTTTCTAGCGCTCGCTGCAGCCCAGCTCGTAGCTTGTCTTCGTTGAACGGTTCGCGGGAGCCGTCTCGCTTTATAACACGAGGCATTACTAATTCAGCCCCCTCAAACGTAGTAAAACGTTCGTGGCACTGAGCACATTCTCTACGTCTTCGTACCTGATACCCTTCTGCAACTAAGCGAGAATCAATAACTTTCGTTTCTTGCGCTGAACAAAAAGGGCAAAACATAGAATATCCTTTATAATTGCGTACTTAGGCTGATGTAAATTGCAGAGATGCAAGAGTGCATTAGTACCAAAGTACGCAATAAAAGACAAACCTATTTACTTACGAGTAAACAGGGAACTTTGAGCATAGTTCGACTACTTCACCTTGCACGCGCTTGATGACAGACTCATCGCCCATGTTGTCAAGTACGTCACAAATCCAAGTAGCAACTTGCTGGGCTTGTTCTTCTTTAAACCCTCTGCGAGTGATTGCAGGGCTGCCAATGCGAAGGCCACTCGTTACAAACGGTGAACGCGGGTCGTTAGGCACTGAGTTTTTGTTAACAGTAATGTTAGCTGAGCCTAATGCAGCGTCAGCGTCTTTACCAGTGATGTCTTTATCGATTAAATCAAGAAGGAACAAGTGGTTATCTGTGCCACCAGAGACGATGTTGTAACCGCGCTCTTGCATCACTTTAACCATTGCTTTCGCATTTGCCACTACTTGCTGCTGGTACACTTTAAATTCAGGCTCTAGCGCTTCTTTAAAGGCAACTGCTTTGGCGGCAATAACGTGACATAGCGGGCCACCTTGGTTGCCTGGGAAGACTGAGCTATTGAATTTCTTGTATAGCGTTTCGTCGCCACATGACGAAAGAATAAGACCACTGCGGGGACCTGCCAATGTTTTATGAGTCGTTGTGGTAACAACGTGAGCATGTGGAAGTGGGTTCGGATAAACGCCAGCGGCAACTAATCCAGCAACGTGAGCCATATCCACGAGCAAGTAGGCGCCAACACTGTCTGCAATTTCGCGGAATTTAGCCCAATCAACAACGCCTGAGTAGGCTGAGAAACCGCCAATGATCATCTTTGGTTTGTGCTCTTTCGCTAGCGCTTCAACTTGCGCGTAGTCGATTTCACCCGTTTCTTTGTTAAGCCCATACTGCACCGCGTTATATGTTTTGCCTGAAAAGTTAACGTGAGAACCGTGGGTAAGGTGACCGCCTTCAGACAAGCTCATGCCCAATACGGTATCGCCTGCATCAAGCAGCGCCATGAAAACAGCTGTGTTCGCCTGTGAGCCAGCATGAGGCTGAACGTTAGCGTATTCAGCACCAAACAGTTGCTTCGCTCTATCGATAGCAAGTTGTTCTACAACGTCAACATGCTCACAACCGCCGTAGTAGCGCTTGCCAGGATAACCCTCAGCATATTTATTGGTCAATTGAGAACCCTGAGCTTCCATCACACGTGGACTACAGTAGTTTTCAGAGGCTATCAGCTCAATGTGATGTTCTTGACGCTGAACTTCATTGGCCATTGCTGTGGCTAATTCTGGATCAAAGTCAGCTATGTTCATTTCGCGAGAAAACATGGGGGCTCCTTAACTGCGATTATTTATGGCACGGTAAACAATGTTGCGCAAAAAGTGCAATCCTCAACCAAATGAGTCTTGCTCAGACAGCATAATTTTGGAGCCATATTCTAGTCATTTTCGATCACTTGTATACCGCTTTATGGCGAAATTAATTTAAATGACCTAGGTTTAACGTAAATCCTTGGCTACAAGCACATCAGACCTGTTTTTCTAGCGCTTTTACACGGTCAAACAGGCTCCCTATCTTCTGAAGTCTTACGGTGTTTTTACGCCATTCAAGATTGGTTTGGGCAGGCTGGCCTGAAGAATAAACCCCAGGGGAAGTAATATCTTGCACCACCATTGTGAACCCAGTAATTTGCACATTATCACAGATGCTTATATGGCCATTTACTCCACAGCCACCCGCTATAATAACGTGCTTACCGATGTTGCAACTTCCTGCAATACCTGTTGAGCCACAGATGCAAGAATGATCGCCAATGATACAGTTATGGCCAATTTGCACCTGATTATCAACAATTACGTTATCACCAATTATTGTGTCGTCAAGGGCACCGCGGTCAATACTGGTGCTTGCTCCAATTTGACTGTCGTCGCCTATGCGCACCGAACCCAACTGAGGAATAGGTAACCATACGCCTTTATCATTGGCATAACCGAAGCCCGATGATCCAATCACAGTTTGGCTGTGAATAGTCACTCGCTTTCCTATTACCACATCATGGTAAATTGTCACATTAGGGTAAAGCGTACTCCCTTGGCCTATGTGAGTGCCCTTACGTATTACACTGTTGGCACCAATACTCACGCCGTCACCGAGTACAACATTATCCTCGATAATCACGTTCTCGCCTAAAGAGACACCGCTACCAAGTCGAGCGGAAGACGCAATAATGGCGCTTTGAGCAATGTTTGATGCTACCGCTGGCGTGGTGTCAAAGAGCTGAGCAATAAGCGCAAAGGCGACATGAGGATTGTCTACAATAAGTGCAGCACACTTTACATCGTCTTTTACCTTATCGTGCACTATTACTGCACCAGCGTGTGTTTCTGCCAACTGGGACTTGTATTTAGGGTTGGTCAAAAATGAAATCTGATGACTTTTGGCGCCTGCTAAAGTGGCAACCGAGGAAATAGGCGTAGTGCTATCTCCTTGCACAACCCCATCAACATGGCGGGCAAGCTCGGCTAAACTATAAGTACCTTTATCAATGGCTGTCATACACTTAATTACCTGTTAACAATTTCATAGTGAGATGCACACTATGAAAGATGAGTGACTAGCTTTCTTTCAATTCAAAAGCCTTGCCCACGAATTTTGTACGCTCTTTTATATGGGCTAATGTTTACGCTTTTTGCACATACTTTTGTTCGAGTATCATTTACGTATCGTTCTTTGATGCGTCGCTCACTACGAAGGTCTTATCTAAAAAACATTTGAGTTATTAGAGCCCTAGTAAGCTTTTTCAAATCTGCTGCTAAGTTTACCCTAAATAAAGGGGCGCTCCGATTCAATTTTCTCTACTTTTAACCTGAACGCCTAAAAAAGCATCAAGCGCTTACTTCCATGGCGTTACAGACTAGCGCACGCTATAGTGTTGCGAGTACACTATTACCCAATTTATCACCAAATTATAATCAACTGATTATTCACCGCGTTTAAGCGAGGTTAGAGCATGGCTCAATACGTATACAGTATGCATCGCGTTGGCAAAATTGTGCCACCGAATAAACAAATTCTTAAAAATATCTCTCTCAGTTTTTTCCCAGGCGCAAAAATTGGCGTACTTGGTCTAAACGGAGCTGGTAAATCAACACTTTTGCGTATCATGGCAGGTATCGACACCGATATTGAAGGTGAAGCACGTCCCCAGCCAGGATTGAAAATAGGTTATCTATCGCAAGAGCCTCGTCTTGATGAAACCAAAGACGTTCGCGGCAATATTGAAGAGGCCGTAGCGGATGTTAAGCATGCTCTCACACGGCTTGATGAAGTGTACGCTGCCTATGCAGATGCCGATGCCGACTTTGATGCATTAGCCAAAGAGCAAGGTGAACTTGAAGCGGTCATAGCCACCAAAGATGGGCACAACCTTGAAAACGTGCTTGAGCGTGCTGCCGATGCGTTAAGGCTTCCTGCGTGGGATGCTGATGTTAGCAAGCTATCAGGTGGTGAACGTCGTCGGGTTGCATTGTGTCGCCTACTACTTGAAAAACCAGAAATGCTGCTTTTGGACGAACCCACTAACCATTTGGATGCGGAATCCGTAGCATGGCTAGAGCGCTTCTTACACGACTACGAAGGCACCGTGGTAGCCATCACCCATGATAGGTACTTCTTAGATAATGTAGCAGGATGGATTTTAGAACTTGACCGCGGTGAAGGTATTCCATGGGAAGGTAACTACTCATCTTGGCTTGAACAAAAAGAAAGCAGATTGGAGCAGGAAGAGAGAACAGAGACCGCCCGTCAAAAGAGTATTAAACAAGAACTTGAATGGGTGCGCTCAAATCCGAAAGGGCGTCATGCTAAGAGTAAAGCGCGTATGGCTCGGTTTGAAGAGCTTTCTACGAGTGACTATCAAAAGAGAAACGAAACGAACGAGTTATTCATTCCACCAGGCGAGCGTTTGGGCGATAAAGTTATTGATGTATCAAACCTTAAAAAGTCATATGGCGAACGCGTGCTTATCGACGATTTATCATTTAGCGTTCCAAAAGGTGCCATCGTTGGGATTGTCGGTCCAAATGGTGCCGGTAAGTCTACCCTATTTAGAATGCTAACTGGCGCAGAGCAGCCTGATTCAGGAAATATCGAACTTGGTGATACGGTAAACATTGCAGCGGTTGAGCAGTTCCGCGATCACATGAATGAAAACAACACCGTATGGAAGGAAATTTCGGATGACCAAGACATTATCCGAATTGGTAACTTCGAAATTGCCAGTAGAGCCTATTGCAGCAGATTTAACTTTAAAGGTAACGACCAACAAAAGTTTATCAAAGACTTGTCAGGTGGTGAACGTAACCGAGTGCATTTAGCTAAGCTGTTAAAAGCCGGCGGAAACGTGTTGCTACTGGATGAGCCTACCAATGACTTGGATGTTGAAACGCTCCGTGCACTTGAAAATGCCTTGTTGGAGTTCCCTGGTTGCGCGATGGTTATTTCCCACGATAGATGGTTCCTAGACAGAGTAGCGACTCACATTATGGATTACCGTGACGAAGGCAATATTAACTTCTTTGAGGGTAACTATGCCGACTATGAAACATGGCTCAAGCAAGAGTTTGGTAAAGATATTGTGGAACCTCACCGCTTGAAGTACAAGCGCATGTCTAAGTAGTTAATAACGTCGTTGTGAACAACGCTGATAAACGTAACGGTGCGTTAATAGCACGCTGACAACGCAGCTATTAACTCATTAGCATCAGTAAACAGCATTAAGTAACGATAAGGCCCTCTTCAAACAGAGGGCCTTTTTGCGTTACGACACACCTACTAGCTGCCAAAATGAACAGCATCTCGCAAATTATTATTTCTTTACGTTGATAACCCGCCGTTATTCGCTAATACTGGGGTTAATAGGACTTAAAGAGATAAGAGAGCATGACAGACAAGCGTCAATTTCAAAGGGTTGCATTAAATGTTCCGGGAAAGCTTGCCCACAACGATAGCGAAATAGATGTCATTGTTCATGATGTATCCCTACAAGGGATTAAACTACTCGCTACTGAGACTGAACTGGCTAAATTGCCTTTTGATAGTCATGACCCATACGTGGCTAACTTTAGGGCCAACGAGGATAGCCCTCTCATCACTTTATATATAGAGCAGCTTTATCGACATTCAGATAGCCGCAAGTCGAAGGTGTCATTGGGATGTAAGGTGTCACAAATGGATATAAATTGCGTCAGTGCCCTGCGACGCTTAATTAGTTTAAATAGCCCAGATGACAGCATTGATGAAAAAGATCTCAATGCGTTGGTCAATGCTGTCTATGAACACGGTAATTAACACTTACTTTCAGGTAGACCTTATTCTACTGTTCCAACGCATCTAGTGCTTCTGACAAACGGGCTACCGGTATTACCCTCATACTCTGCATGGCTTGCTTCGGCATATTAGCTTTTGGCACTATCGCACGTTTAAATCCGTGCTTTGCAGCTTCAATGATGCGTTCGGTGCCATTGGGAACAGGCCTAATTTCACCAGCTAGCCCTACTTCACCAAAGACAATAAGGTCATTAGGCAGCGAGCGATTTCTAAAGCTAGAAATCATTGCCAGTAGTAACGCCAAATCAGCACCAGTCTCGGTTACCCTTACACCACCCACTACATTCACAAACACATCTTGATCGTTCATTTGAACATTGCCGTGGCGATGAAGTACGGCTAGCAGCATCGAAAGCCTGTTTTGATCAAGGCCCACCGCGATACGTCTTGGATTAGACATTTGTGAGTAATCTACCAACGCCTGAATTTCAACAAGCAGTGGCCGCGTTCCCTCCCAAATAACCATAACGCTGGAGCCTGGAGTTTCATTTTCGTCACGACTTAAAAATATGGCAGACGGATTTTTGACCTCTTTCAAGCCTTTTTCAGTCATCGCAAAAACGCCCAGCTCATTGACCGCACCAAAGCGGTTTTTATGACTGCGCAAGGTGCGATAACGACCATCGCTTTCCCCTTCCAGCATCATTGAGCTATCTATACAGTGTTCTAGCACCTTCGGCCCGGCAAGGTTGCCATCTTTCGTCACGTGGCCGACAATGAACATAGCGATATGATTTTGCTTGGCAAAGCGCGTTAGATAGGCAGCACCTTCACGAACCTGAGACACACTACCAGGTGCAGACTGGACGTCGGCAACATGCATGACTTGGATTGAATCAATAACCATTATTTTTGGTTTTTCAGTCATTGCTAAATCGCAAATGGTTTCGACGTTGGTTTCAGCGAGCATCATTAAGTTGTCATCCGGTAACGATAATCGTTTTGCGCGCATCGCCACTTGCTGTAGCGACTCCTCACCGGTAACGTAAAGCGCCTTCTCAGTCTTTGCCATTTGGCACATCACTTGAAGCAAAAGCGTACTTTTTCCCGCGCCAGGCGATCCACCGATTAGCATTGCAGCGCCTGGAACAATCCCGCCGCCAAGAACGCGATCCAACTCTTTAAAGCCCGAAGAAAAACGAGGCAGCGCTTCTAGGTCAATGGCGTTTAATTTCTCGATTTTGGCCGCTGTCTGCCCTGCATATCCTGCGTTAACTTGACGCGTATTTTCTTTGGCGCTTGCCACTACAAACTCGCTAATGGTATTCCATTGTTTACATTCAGTGCATTGTCCTTGCCAACGAGGAAATTCTGCACCACAGTCAGAACACACATAAGCAGTTTTACGTTTTGCCATTTTCCAGTTTTATCCACAACTTAAAAAGAGTATTCTATCATTAAACGGCTTTGGAATAAGTACAAGGCTTCTTGAATTTGAAGATGAAAGCAGGCTTACCAGAGAAATTCAAAGGTTAAGGTCTTTTCTTCCACTGCCGATAAAAACTAAAATGAATAATGTAAACAACAAAGTTGCGCATAGATGAGTCAAGACTTAGCACAGTACGCTGACATAATCGATCAGTTAAAACCAATGGTTAACGAGCCCGAGTTCAACCAAGTTTTACAGCAAGTTGCGTCTGACATTCCAAAGGAAAAGCGCTTCTTAATTAAAATGGAAGTAAAGCGCCTTGCAAAACCTTGCATGCGCACGATTGACCTACGTGGAAACGTAGACGGTAAGTGTAAGAAATATCCCCATGAAGGCAGAAACCACTACATGGACGATATTGCCGTTGACAAATTTGAAGAGCAACTGCGAATATTTGGCCGCTACACCTACGGCGTATACGAGGCGGTTCAAAGCACAGAAAATAACTTTCGTTTAATGCAAGAGCGCGAGGTTGCACAAGAGCGCGTAGAAATGGCGCGACCAGAATTAAAGAAACGGTCAGCAGTGCTAGAGCAGTTCAAAGTCCCCACAGTAAACTTATTAGACTATAGACAGCGCAATACTGAGCGTATGAACTTTGCGGTGGCGGTAGAAATATTTAATAAGTATAACGAATCAATGCGTGGCCTCAGTGTGGATATTTCTCTTGAGGGACTGCAAGTGAAGTTATCGAAAGACACCATCTTTGAAAAAGGCGATCTGCTTTTTATCTACTTCAGAGGGCTTGAGAATGAGTTCACGATGGATAAGAAAAATGGTATCGCTTACAAGTTAGTAAAAATTTCCACGAAAAACGATGTGAAATACCTCGCCCTACAACGGGATCCCGAACATCCAAACAAAAGCTTTGATCAATTTTTAGAGAGTTTTATTCACGGTAACAAACGTCGCTATAAAGTTAACATGAATAACACGATCGAAGCGATAACCAGTAAAACGTCTGAACAATATTTCTCACCCCGCAGTCCAACTCTGCCGGTTTACATCGACGTTGTGAATCAAACGTTGGTGCCACGCTTTGCTATGATGAACGAAGTAAATCGAGAAACATTGCAATACTGGCAGGATGAAGAAGACAACTGCCGTTTGAATTTTCTGCTCACTCAAGAGCGGCTCAAGCGCTTGCTGCAAAAGTCTGAAGAAGTTAGAGAATGTTTTGTTTATAGCTTTACCCATTTGCAAAACAGTAAAGTTTACTTCTATTCGGCCTCATTTGAAGAACTCGCGCAAAAAGACCTGCTTAAACAAGTATTTTTAGGCTTTGGTTCCAAAAAAGCGAGCTGGAGGGTGTATAAGATAGCGCTGACCAGTATGGTTCCTGAACAGGCACACATTCCGCTTTCTATTCCTGATTCTGTCGGTAGTAAAGTGAAGAAGCTCAACACGCCGCTTTCTGCCAGACTTATGTCGAAGCTTAAAAACTTGCGCTACCTTGCCCACATTACCGATGTCACATCAATAACGGGCCAAGAAACCTACAATGAATTTGCGTTTAATCGGGATAATCTTTCGCACTTGCGTAACTTTGGTCATCCCCGCAATCGTCCACCAGCTGATATTCAAGTTGTACGATTCAAAAACGAAGAATTAAGAATAGAGAGTCGCTATCGACTACGCACGCACATTGAAGCGCGTTTCAATGGTGACGAGAACGTTCACAAAGGTGTGAGCGAAGATATCTCAGTACATGGTTTGGGCCTTCGAGTAGAGTTAACAAAGGAATATGTCGGCAGTCTAGAGGGCCGTGTCGAAGTCGCATTTCCTCGCCTTCAGGCCATTACTACAACGTTTGACGTTATGCAATTACAGTATGAAATCATTTATCACAATGTCGAAAAGAACATACTGCATTTAAAAGCAGCTCCAGGCGATGAGGGTAAAACGGCGCGAAGTTTTTTTGAAGAACTAATAAAGAAAAACAAAGCAAACCTGCATGCGGAGTCTGACGAAGAAGAGATCCCAGGTATGGGACAAGCTCTTCGCTGTATAAATGCTAGAAATGCTACCTCTCTTTCTTTTCTTATGAGCAAGGAGGGCGTTAGGTATACCCCGCAAGCGGGCATCATTGGTAAACAAGATGAACGGATAACGTTACTTACTACCCAGTATGCCGAGCGAGGAAAAGTAAATTTGGAATTCTTGTTTCGAGATCGAAAGCAAGACTCGCCATTTGTCCAAAGCGGTGTGAAGACAGTAAAGCTAGAAAATATGCCGTTGCGACAAGAGTTATTTGTCTCTTTTGACAATAGTCAAAAAGATTCACGAATGGCTATTATCCCTCGCTATTCTCACAAGTTTGAAAATAATACACAACGACAGAATTTTATTAAAGAAGCAATGACCCGAGGTCAGTTTATTGCAATACATGTCATGCTTACCACCACGGGTAAACCCGACCTATCTATGCTGCAAACAGAGATAAATTACGTGACCATGTATGCCATGCACCGAGCAAGAGAGCTTGAGAAAAAAATGTGGAGTATTGCTGCCTGCGCTCACCTTGTTGATGTAACCGATGAAGTATTAGTGCGTTATGGTTTTAGCACTGCAGAAATTGCGCAAAACCGAACACTTGAGGGTATGACGCGAAGCCAAACCTCAAACCGCCCACTCCTCGGCAATACGGATAGCTCGAATAATTCAGAAAGCGAAGGCAATCCATCACATAAACCCGCCGCTGAAAACTTATAAGACATCTAAAAGAGGGAGAGCCTCCCTCTTTCCTATTCCTGTAGAAAATAAAGCAAACTGTGAAGGCTTCCTACACGTATGGCAACATCAGCCTTCTCGTTTACTACAGGCTTACCGTGGCAAGCTACACCCATTGCTGATTCAGCCATCATGACCAGATCGTTAGCTCCATCTCCCATTGCCACAGTCTGTGTATCTGGGATATTCCAGGTTGTTGCTAGTTCTTTAACCGTTTTGGCCTTAACATCGGCATTAACTATCTCGCCATTCACTTTTCCGGTAAGAAGTCCATTTTCAATCACTAATGTGTTGGACCTGGCGTAATCTAGTCCTAATCTACGTTTTAAATGATCAGCAAAATAAGTAAAACCACCCGATGCAATTGCTAGCTTCCAGTTGTGTTTTTTCAACTCGTTAATCAATGCTTGTATACCAGGCATGATGGGGACGCTATCTCTAATCTGGCGCAGGTGTTCAACGGGTACCCCCTTAAGGCAAGCAACCCGATGGTGGAGACTTTCGTTAAACGCTATTTCTCCTCGCATGGCTTTTTCTGTCACTTTTGCGACTTCTTCACCTACGTCTGCCAGCTTGGCAATTTCATCGATGCACTCTATACCTATTACCGTGCTGTCCATATCCATAACCAACAAACCGCCTTTAGAAAGAGAAGGTTGTGTCTGTTGTAAACCGATATCAACGTTAAAGGTTTCTGATAAAGCACCAAGGAGGGCTCTCAAGCTCGCTAAGTCGTCGTCGAGAAGATTTCCCTTTATCACCACTACATCATCACCGAATTGTTGATGTAAATGATGGAACGCTAAACTTACCGTATCGAATTGTGATTGGGTGTCAGTCAGTATATTGCCGACAATATAGGGAGTGAGTGCCTGGCCTATGATGGTCATTGACGCGTGAAAGGACACATCGCGTTGCTGCATGGCTATAAGACCAGCTAGTGCTGCAGAGCAATGCATGTCATCTGCAGCGTTATCACCTAACAACTGCTTAAAAGTGTCGAGCACAGGAATATCCTAAAAAATAGTTATAGGTACATGCTACCGAATTGGCGAGTGTAATAAAATATCCGCTTTCAAAATAGTAAGATTTATCCTACTGTTACACTCATAGTCATCCCTGAACGGAATTCCATGTTGGCAAAGGCTGAAACCAACTTATTGACCTCGTCAACAAGTCACTCTCATTCGTTGTATACCGTTGTTAAAAGGCTGCTACACACGTTGTTAGCGAGCCTTGTGATCGGTTTGCTTGTTGCGCTGTTACTCCTGCTTCAGCGTTATCAGGAAGAATGGCTGCTTACGCAAACCGAGTATTCAGGCAGCAGTGCAGCTAGGCAGTATGCAAAACTTGTTTCACCTATTTTGGACACTGAAAACGACACTGCAAAAGCGCTAGCGCTTAAAAACATCGCTGTTGTTTTAACTCAAGAGCCTCACGTTCTCGGCATTGCGATATTTGACGAAAGAGGCCAGTACATCGCTCCTCTACCAAAAACGGAAAGTGTCGTTACCTTGAGTCAATCTCAAGAAATACGACCTCTCACTTTTGTTGAGTCGGTTGTAAACGACAGCGACAACGTGATTGGGTACGTCCATATTCACATGAATACAAAGGTAGTCTTAGCAGACCCGCTGGCTCTTAGAACACAGCTAATACTCATTGGGGTTATTGTCTTGTTTTTAGCATTGGTGATAGGGATATACCTTACCCGTGGATTCTACAAATTTAGACCTTGGGTGATAAACAAAATTGCACAACTAGGAAACGTTCAATCAAAATAACTAAACTAAGCGGTGGTAGTTTTTAACTCACCAGCAATTGATGACGTTGAAAGGAATTTCCTCCAAAAGAGGTTAAGCTAAAAGGGCTTTGGCCTAAACAGGCGTTCGTAGTTGGCAGATGTTAATGCCTCAATTTCACTGGGCTCTATGTCAGAAATGTCGGCAAGGGCTGTAACCACATCTTTTAGATAATGCGGCATATTAGGTTGACCTTGTCTGCCGGCCATTGGCATGTCCGGTGCATCTGTCTCCAGTAAAATACTGTCTGTATGGTTACGAAGTAAATGAGCTACGGTATCTCTTGTCTTCTTAGCACGTTCGTAGGTGATCGTGCCGCCAATTCCTAAGTAGAACCCTCTTTCAATGTATCGCTCAGCAATATCTATACTGCCTGAAAATGCGTGGACTACCCCCCTTCCAGAAAAAGAAGTCGCTTTCAATGATTCGAATAACAAATGATGAGATTTACGATGATGCAAAATAACGGGAAGATCGTAAGCATCCGCGAGAGCGATGTGAGCGTGAAAAACCTGCTTTTGAATATTTATATCAACCGATATGTGGCCGTCTAACCCCGTCTCTCCAATGGCGCAGAAACGGCCTTGAGCCGTAGGTTGACAGCCTTGAGCGGTAGGTGAACAGCCCTGAGCGGTAGGTGAACAGCCTTGAGCGCTGCGTAGCCCTCCCTTAGCATCTGCCACAGCGCGAGCAACGGCTTCTTCAAGCTTCTTAATCAAAGTGGGAATGGCGCCGATGTCACTGGGTAAAAAGTAAGGATGGAGCCCAATGGCGGTGTCGACAGGAAGAATATCACTGTATTGCTGTTTGGTGTATTGTCTAAGCACCTCCCATGACTCAGGTGTAATGCCCGGTACCATTATTCGCTCTATGCCATTTTGCTTAGCTAGCTGCAGAGCCTCTGTAATATTAGTACCCAAGGGAGCCAAATTAAGATGACAATGACTGTCTATCATGTCGCCTTCCCCTTAAATTAAACTCTTCTTTAAACGCTCTGCTTGGTCTTATGACACTGGATGCTCGTGCAAAAAATTATGGCATCAATCGTTGAGTGTTCCAGTTTCCAGCTGCATCCATGTTGTATTCAATACGATCGTGAAGTCTATCTTCCCCCCCCTGCCAAAACTCAATTTGATGAGGAACTATTCGAAATCCTCCCCAAAAATCGGGCACAGGAAGCTCTTTATTCGCAAACTTGTCTTTTAGCTGCTTAAACTGGGTGAGCAAAAGCGCCTTACTACTAATTGGTTTACTTTGCTTAGAGGCATAAGCAGCAAGTTGACTGTCTTTCGGACGTGAGAAAAAGTACGACGCATTTTCACTGGTCGATAGCTTTTCTACTGTGCCGCAGACACGTACCTGCCTCTCCATAAAAAACCAAGGGAAATGACAGGAGACTTTTGGATTCAGTGCGAGCTCTTGGGCTTTTCTACTTCCTAGGTTGGTGAAGAAAACGAAGCCATTTTTGTTTACATCTTTCAGCAGCACAATACGCTGTGAAGGCTGACCGCTAGCATCCACCGTTGCCACAGTCATGGCTGTGGGATCTGGAATGTTCGCATCGATGGCATCTTGCAACCACTTATCAAACAATTGAAAAGGTGTATGGGTAATGTCTGACTCGCTCAATGTTCCTTTTGAGTACTGTCTGCGCATATCTGAAATAGTCATCAACTTCTCCTGCCCAATGCTTTTCCAACGTTGAGAATAACTTTTATTAAGACCAGCCCTTAATTAAGAGCCATACTTTGATGTTAAAACATTGCGCTTAAACAAATACAAATTCGACATTAAAAACGAACAATCATCGGGATGAGATCACACCAATTACACAGCCATAAACACGCTATTAGAAATTGCTGTCATCGCCGTATCCAAGAGAGCGTAACGCTCGCTCATCATCAGCCCAACCCTGCTTTACCTTTACCCAAAGCTCTAAGAACACTTTATTGTCAAACAGGTTTTCCATGTCTTTACGAGCATGCTCACCAATTGTTTTAAGGTGTTTTCCACCCTTGCCAATAATCATGCGCTTTTGGGTTTCACGCTCTACCAAAATAAGACCACTTATGCGATAAACACCATTTTCAGCCATTTTAAACTGCTCAATTTCCACCGTCGTTGAGTAAGGAAGCTCGTCACCGGTGAAACGCATCAGTTTTTCACGAATAATTTCTGCGGCCATAAATCGGCTAGAACGATCGGTTATGTAATCTTCCGGGAAAAAGAAATCGCTCGGCGGAAGCGACTTGGCAACTAACTCGCGGATATCATCTACCATTTTGTCTTGTTTAGCGCTAATTGGAACAATATGCTCAAATGTGTGTTTCTCACCCAGTTTGCGCAAATGCGTAACGAAACCTTCTCGGTCTTCTACTTTGTCCATTTTATTGACAATAAGGTAACAAGGTAGCTTAGATTGCTTCACCTTTGTCATTACCATTTCGTCATCCGCATTCCAACGATCGCCCTCAATCACGAATAATATCAGGCCAACTTCGGCGAGCGAACTAGATGCTGCACGGTTCATGTACCGGTTGATTGCACGCTTCTCATCTTGATGGAGCCCAGGTGTGTCAACATAAATAGCCTGATAGTCACCGTCGGTGTCAATACCCAGTATGCGATGTCGCGTCGTTTGAGGTTTTCTCGAGGTAATACTGACCTTTTGCCCTAACAAACGGTTGAGCAAGGTAGATTTACCTACATTTGGGCGGCCAACGATGGCCACTAAACCACAGCGTGTCTGCGGTTGTGAATAATGTATTTCGTTGTCATTATTAGTCATCAAGCTTCTCCAGCGTTAAACGGGCAGCTTCTTGTTCAGCTTTACGACGGCTATTTCCTGTTGCTTTTACAGGTTCAGCTAAATTTTCAACCGTACAGCTCACTTGAAAAACTTGTGCGTGGTCTTTCCCAGAAATAGACATCACTTCGTACGTGGGCAGAGGTAATTTTCGACCCTGCAAAAATTCCTGCAAGCGAGTTTTATTGTCTTTAGGGTGGGCGTGTGGATCTAACTTATTAATACGCGTTTCCCAAAGCCGATCTATTACGTGGCGCACCTCTTCCATACCTGAGTCGAGATAAATGGCGCCCAATAACGCTTCTACTGCATCCGCAAGAATAGAACTGCGACGATGCCCGCCGCTTTTCAGCTCGCCTGGGCCTAAGTGAAGTAACTCACCCATACTGGCCTCACGAGCTAGCTCTGCTAACGTGTCGCCTTTCACAAGGGTTGAGCGCATACGAGTTAACTTGCCCTCGGGTACATCTGGAAAGCGCTTGTATAACGTCTCGCCTATAATCATTCCCAGTATGGCATCGCCTAGGAACTCAAGGCGTTCATTGTGCTGTTTTGCCGCGCTTCTGTGGGTAAAAGCTTGATCGAGTAAAGCGATGTCATTGAACGTATAGTCTATCGCCTTGTAAAGGCGACGGTATTTATCTATGCCCTGCATTAACGAATGCCACCTGTACGTTCGAATCGAACGCCTGTGGGGACCCACGTGGGTAACATATCTTGAGGTTTGCGCTCGAACTCAAACGAAATCCAGATAGCCACCGCTTTGCCAACTAAGTTTTCATCGGGTACGAACCCCCAAAAACGACTATCACGGCTATTATCGCGGTTATCACCTAACACAAAATAATTATTTTCAGGCACAATCCATTCATTGCGGCGTGTACCTGGTTGCGTATAAAAATTAGCAGGTGATATATCGCGCAGCGGATGGCGTAATATATCATGTTCTATGTCGCCTAGTGATTCGGTGTAACGCATTAGCTGCGCCATATCCTGGACAAACTCACCACGTTCCTGGAAAGAGAGCGGCACGGCTTCCAGTGCTGGGCAGTTTTCGCTTTCAACACATTTGGGCTTTATGTACACCTGCTTATTTTGATAAACCACAGTGTCGCCAGGCATTCCTATTACGCGTTTGATGTAATCGATGCCGGTATCCTCTGGGTACTTAAATACGACCACATCGCCTCGTTCTGGCGCTCCGGTTTCAATGAGCTTACTGCGAAACACAGGGTCTTTTACACCATACGCAAACTTTTCAACCAATATAAAGTCGCCAACAAGCAGTGTGGGCATCATAGAGCCAGAAGGTATTTGAAAAGGCTCGTAGATGAACGAGCGCAATACGAGTACGAAGGCAATAACAGGGAAAATTTGCTGCGATGTATCCACTAAGTACGGTAATTGTGGATCTTCACCGTAACTTGCATTCTCAGCTACTGCTGACGCCTGCAGACGCGCTTTGCGCTTTGGTGCAAACACCAGGCTATCTACTAGCCATATAAGCCCTGTAATTAGCGTCAAACCAACTAAGATGAGAGAAAAATAATTTGCCATTATTTACCCACCTTCAATACAGCAAGGAAGGCATCTTGCGGCAGCTCAACATTACCTATCTGCTTCATGCGTTTTTTACCTTCTTTCTGCTTTTGCAGTAGCTTCTTCTTACGACTAATATCGCCGCCATAACATTTAGCAATAACGTTTTTGCGCAACTGTTTGACCGTACTACGAGCAACAATATGATTACCAATGGCAGCCTGAATAGCAATGTCAAACATCTGGCGAGGAATAAGCTCGCGCAGCTTTTCAACGAGTTCTCTACCGCGACCCTGAGAGTTTTCTCTGTGAGTGATGACTGCTAGCGCGTCTACTCTTTCGCCGTTAATCAGTATATCCACTCGCACCATATCTGACGTTAGGAAGCGCTTGAAGTTGTAATCTAGTGACGCAAAGCCCCGACTTGTCGATTTTAAACGGTCAAAGAAATCAAGCACTACCTCTGCCATGGGCAGTTCGTAAGTTACGGCAACCTGCTTACCGTGGTAAGTCATGTTGGTCTGCATACCGCGCTTTTCAACGCATAAGGTTATTACGTTTCCAAGGTATTCTTGGGGTACCAAAATGTTGGCTTCAACTAGCGGCTCACGAATTTCTGCAATGTCGTTTACTGGAGGTAATTTTGCAGGACTATCAACGGTGAGAATTTCGCCCTTAGTCGTTTCAACCTCATAAATTACAGTTGGTGCTGTGGTGATTAAACCAAGATCATACTCTCGCTCAAGACGCTCTTGGATAATTTCCATATGAAGCATACCAAGAAAGCCGATTCTAAACCCAAACCCTAGCGCAGCAGAACTCTCTGGCTCGTAAAATAGAGACGCGTCATTTAAGCTTAGCTTAGCTAGCGCATCACGAAAGTCTTCATAATCGTCAGAACTAATGGGGAAGATACCCGCATAAACTTGGGGCTTAATCTTTTTGAAACCAGGCAGCATTTCAGTGGCAGGTGCTTTTGCAAGTGTAATGGTATCGCCCACTGGCGCACCCTGGATATCTTTTATTCCCGCAATAATGAAACCAACCTCACCGGCACGAAGAATCCCTGTATCTAGCGCTTTAGGCGTAAATACACCAATTTTATCCACTTGGTGAATTTGGCCGTTAGACATAATTTGAATTTTGTCTTTCTTATTGAGTTGCCCCTCAACAATGCGTACTAGTGAAACAACGCCTTGATAGTTGTCAAACCACGAATCGATAATCAGTGCTTTAAGCGGTGCTTCTCTATCGCCACCTGGAGGAGGGATCTTATTGACGATAACTTCGAGTACGTCTTCAATACCAATGCCAGTTTTCGCTGAACAGCGGACCGCTTCTAACGCATCGATACCAACAATATCTTCAATCTCTTCTGCCACACGGTCTGGATCAGCTTGAGGTAAGTCGATTTTATTTAAGATAGGCACAACTTCCATATCCATCTCAATGGCGGTGTAGCAGTTTGCTAAGGTCTGTGCTTCCACGCCCTGACCCGCATCAACCACAAGTAGCGCACCTTCACAAGCAGCTAGTGATCGGGATACCTCGTAGGTAAAGTCAACGTGCCCTGGAGTATCAATGAAATTAAGCTGATAGGTTTCACCGTTTTGGGCGCTGTACTCTAGTGTTACGCTCTGCGCTTTGATTGTAATTCCACGCTCTTTTTCTAAATCCATGGAATCTAGAACTTGCTCAGCCATTTCGCGAGATGAGAGCCCGCCACAATGTTGAATAAGACGGTCCGACAATGTCGATTTACCGTGGTCGATATGGGCGATAATACTGAAGTTACGAATGTGCGATTGTTGCATAATGCTGGAATTTACCTGCAGAAAAATTCATTAAACGAAAAAATACTGCGCGCTATACGTTAAGACGTAAACGCAACGCGTGCGGATTTTACCCATTTATGGGCGGAAAAGCGAATTAGCAGCGAGTATATTTTGCTAAACAGTACAAGCCATGAGACGAGACAGTGAAATTTAGCCTTAAATGGGCATTTTACTTACGATCTAGGGGTTCTGCTTTTAGCAGGACGGGTCGATACTTTGCAGACTCTACCCGCTGTAATTTCTTCGCCGTGTATCGATACACTAACACCGTTGCAATAATGCTTGGGAGTATTCCCCATAATTCATGAGTCAAACTGATCGTAGGAAGAAGGTAAGAGGCTAGCGAGAAGCAGCCGATAAACATAAATAAAGGAAGTAGATAGAGCCATGCCGAGGCACTTAGCACGCCGCTTTCTGGAACACCAATTGTCACATTTTGGCCGACAGAAACCGTCATTGGTGTAGACACCGTTAGGCGCTGCATCTTCGGTGCGAGTGCACGTGATATAGCACCAGTACCGCAATCGCTTTGTGCCTGACAACTGCTGCATGTCGATTTTATTGCTGACTCAACAGTGACATTGTCACCGTCGATAGCCACCACCTTAGCCGACTCTTCAATCATTGCTGTTATTTACCGCACTAATTGAAGTGGCAATCGCTTTTGCCGTTTGAAGTGGAATTTCACCTAACACCGTCACCTGCGCTTTACCCGCCTTTAACGTGAGAAAAGTACTGACTTCATTGCGCAACGCAATATCGCCGCCCAAAGCATCTTCAATAGGTTGAACATACACAGATACATCTACTAAACCGTCGCTATACATTTTATACTCTACTACCTGGCCGGTTAACGCTAAACGTCGCGTATCTCTTTTCACTTCCTGCATACCTACCGGGAGGTAGTTAACTTCCCAGCCATGAGCGCGGGATTGGCTACTTGCCATCATAATCGGTTCGGGCAAAGACGATGGATTAATACGGGCAAAATAAGGCGAAGGTGATGCCGTTACGGAAAATGTACTTATTTGTATTTGTTCTAGTAATGCGCCTTGTAAATCTAGCATGTTCAACTTTAATAGCATGCCCGACTCTTCATCAAGCCAAAGTTGATAACCAAAACGGGTATTATCTCTACTCACAATTCTAATTTGTTGTGCAGGTCGCCCAGCGACTCTAGCTCGACCAACCAGCACAAATTCATAACTTTCCAGCAACTTCTGAGGGTTATGAAGAAGAATATTGGGAATAGGACCATTGATAAACCGAGAGCGAATGCTGTAGGGCTGCGTATCGGGCTCAAACACACTCACGATACCGTCAACACGAATAAGCTCACGGCCTGGCCCGTTTTGCAAATTCAGATGCTCTACTTCTGTGCCATCATCAAGCACGCCGTGACGCCATAAATACGGTACTGTTTCTTTTCCAACGGTGGTTTGGACAAACGATACCTGGTAATTGGCAGAAGAGATGAGTGATTGAAGACGCTGTAACCACTGTACCGGTGTTTGCAGTGCGTTAGTTTCTCTCTCTAACGCCGGCTCTGTTTGTTTTACTGTATCTGTTTTTGACTCACTTTCTGTTGCGCTTTCTGTTGCGCCTTTTGCTTGGTTATTTGGCTCAAGGCTAGTTGGAAGAGACGAATCGCTTGATTGCGCATGAACACAGAGAGGCGTGAAAATTGATAAAGCCCCGGTGATGAGGAGAACAAATTGGTTACAGCGCATTTTCCTTGCCTTTAAAACAGACATACCAGCACGTGCAAGTGCTGGTATGCGAAGTTACTAATAATAAATACTAGTTGAAATAGTGGCGTTGCCGCAATCGCCTATGGGCGATTAGTATCGTCAGAGGCTTTTTCTTCCTCTTCGGCCTGCACCTGTTTCAATTTTATTTGTTGCTCATGGTCGGCGATAAGCGCGTTAATTTTACGCTTCTTCTCAAGCACTTCATTCATGTCGTTGCGTGGCAACGTCCGAGTTTGCTCAAGACTTACCGGCGCTAAACCACCTTGAGGACCCGCAGTGGGTGCCGTCATAAATGGCTGTGAAGGTGCAGGCTGGTTCAGGTGCTGAACACCTAGAATAACAGCTAAAGCTACCGACGCTGCAACGGCAAACTGACCAGATTGAGTTGCAAATGGAACCACATTCCCAATGATTGGGATTGAGCGCCAGCGAGACTCTTTTGGTGCAACAATCGCAGGTTCATCTGCCAAGGCCGCAGCAATGCTAGCCGTAATATCCATTTCTGGCGCTACGCTTGCTTCTTTGCGCATGGTACCACGGATGACATGATATCGCTGCCATTTGGCTTGGAGCTCTGCATCATGCTTAATCGCGTCGATGATTTTATCATCTTCTGCTTCGCCATCCATGAATGCGGACAATTTTTCTTGCTGTTGCATCATATATTCATATCCAGATCATTTAGATCGTTAACTACCCTAACACAGCAGTTAGTCATCCCAAAAAAAAGAAAGTTCATCTTTTTTTAAGTTTATTTAAATTAATTTTCTAACAGCGGCTGAATGACTTTATCTATTGCTTCTCTAGCCCTGAATATACGCGATCTTACGGTACCTACAGGGCAAGACATCACGCTAGCAATTTCCTCATAGCTCAACCCTTCAATCTCACGCAATGTAATTGCCATTCGCAGATCGTCAGGTAATTTTTCAACCACTTTAAACAACGTTTCTTCAAGCTCATCTGACAGCAAACTGCGTTCGGGAGTTGATTGCTCCTTGAGCGCATCGCTGCCCTCGTAGTAGTCGGCCTCTTCAGCATCAACATCGCTCGCCGGGGGCTTTCTGCCCTGCGAAACAAGATAATTTTTAGCGCTGTTTACCGCTATACGATATAACCAGGTGTAAAAGGCGCTGTCTCCGCGAAAATTAGGAAGCGCTCTGTATGCTTTGATAAAGGCTTCTTGCGTTACATCAGCAACATCGCCCGTATTTTTAACGTACCGAGACACTAAATGCATTACTTTATGCTGATAACGGGTTACCAACAAATTAAATGCGTTTTTATCTCCACGTTGTACTCTTTCCACCAGTTGCTGGTCGGTTACTTGCTCGCTCATTCGAGCCATTACTCCCTACTTCTCATACACAATAGCTCTCTTTAGCCTGTGTGTAGACGTATTCTCTTTAAAAAAGTTCTGTTAAAGCATTAATTATTTTAAATAATACCATGTACACGCCATAAGAATTATTGTGTTTTGCCACTCATCCATTAGACTTGCTGAACCTTCGCTCGTATATATTGATATAAAAATACATGAAATCAGGATTGTCTTCACTAACTTCCACATCAAATGCCATAGAACATCGCTGTGACGTGCTAATTATCGGAAGCGGTGCTGCTGGGCTCAGCCTGGCATTAAAGCTCGCAGATCACTGCCAAGTTATAGTGTTGAGTAAAAGCGACCGAAATGAAGGGTCTACTCGTTATGCACAAGGGGGTATTGCCGCTGTTTTCGATGAACAAGACTCTATCGATGCACACGTCAACGACACGTTAAAAGCCGGTGGTGGTTTGTGTGAAGAACCTGCAGTTCGTTTTACCACTGAGCGAGCAAAAGCGGCGTTGGAGTGGCTAATCAGTTACGGCGTACCCTTTGACAGAGAAAAAAGCGAATCAGGTGAAGAGAAATTTCACTTAACGCGGGAAGGTGGCCATAGTCACCGCAGAATATTACACGCTGCAGATGCCACCGGCGAAGCACTACAGATAACGCTAAACGATGCGGTCTCCACTCACCCAAACATTCATTTTTTCGAGCGATACAATGCTATCGACCTTATCCCGTCGAAGACTGAAAAAAATAAAAGTGTTGGTGCGTATGTGTGGAATCGTCAGCAAGAGCATGTCGAAGTTATTCGCGCTCCATTTATTGCCTTAGCCACCGGCGGCGGCAGCAAAGTGTACCAATATACATCAAACCCTGATGTATCAAGCGGTGATGGTATTGCGATGGCGTGGCGCGCGGGATGTAGAGTGGCAAATATGGAGTTTAACCAGTTCCACCCTACCTGCCTGTTCCACCCTCAAGCGCGTAACTTTCTTATTACCGAAGCGTTGCGCGGTGAAGGCGCCAATCTGTGTCATGCTGATGGCACTCGCTTTATGCAAAAGTTTGATGAGCGTGGCGACTTGGCGCCTCGTGATGTGGTTGCAAGAGCGATAGATTACGAAATGAAGCGACTGGGCGCAGATTGCATGTATTTGGACATCAGTCATAAGCCTGCAGACTTTATCGTTAAACACTTCCCTAACATATATCGAAAGTGTCGTTCTTTAGGTATTGATATTACTCGCGAGCCAATTCCGGTGGTGCCCGCAGCGCATTATAGCTGTGGTGGGGTCATTACCGACTTTAATGCAAAAACTGATTTAGATAACGTTTACGCTATTGGTGAAGTTGCCTATACCGGTTTACACGGCGCCAATCGAATGGCTTCAAATTCCTTATTAGAGTGTGTTGTGTTTGCCAGTTCAGCTGCCGAGCACATTATTAGCTGCCTTCCTACCAAAGACAGCGACGAAACGATTGCCCCTTGGGACGAAAGCCAAGTATCAAACTCGGACGAAGAAGTGATTATCCAACACAATTGGCACGAGTTGAGACTCTTTATGTGGGATTATGTTGGGATTGTTCGTACCGATAAGCGACTAGAACGTGCTATGCGACGCATAAAGTTATTAGAACAAGAAATCACTGAATATTACTCTCACTTTCGCGTAAGCAATAACTTACTTGAGTTGAGAAACTTAGTAACAGTGGCTGAGTTGATCGTGCGATGTGCGATGGAAAGAAAAGAAAGCAGAGGGCTTCATTTTAATCTCGATCACCCAGAACAATTAAGTGACACCAAACCAACTGTGCTGATACCTAATAATCAGCTGTCTGGAGAAAGTGTCGGGGCTCTGATTACTGAAGGGAGCTTCAGCGGTGTGCGGTAAAACGTAACACATGTAAAAAGCATAAAGGAGAGCCTAACGTGTTATGCTCTCTTTTTTAAATAGCTTATTCCTAGATAGCTTTTACTTAAGCGCTTTTACTTAAGCGCTTTTACGTAAGCGCTCTGCAGCGTCATTTTCTCGTTAAAGCCCTTCTAGCCTAAAGAAGGGCTATATTTCTATATGCCACTCACAAGCCATCAGCTTTAGAGGCCGCGCTAACTAATCACAACGTTTAATAGTACACAACCGTGTTTAGGTGCGTTATCGAGTCTTTTGCACTCATGACTTCTAGTTCAGCATAATCTTGCCCAGAGACCACTGATTTGGCGCTTGTTTTCTCATTAGCATTTGGTATTTCATCTACATGGTCATTTAAGCCTTCAGAACGTGATGCGCTCAAGGTATAGATATTTAATTCATTCGGTAAAAATACGGGCTGCTTAAATTGACATTCCACTTTCTTGATATCGCCGTTACATACGCGGTTATTTTTGTCTAACCCCTGTTGTATCGCTGAATTCTCTGTGGAGACTGTACTTTCCGTACTTTCTGCTTTTGCTTCGCTTGCTACACTCGCTTCAGGTCCTGCCGCTTCCACAAATTGGGAAATAACACGGGATAACGTCCACATGCCGTGAGCTATGGCATTTTTAAAGCCAAACGCTTTTGCAGAAACCGTCGATAAATGAATAGGGTTGTAATCTCCCGAAATAGCAGCATAGCGCCTGCCCGTATCCGCGGTGGCAGAAAGACTGGAGAGGAAATCTCGTTGTTTACTCTCGGTATTTTCAGCGTTTCTCCCAGCGTTTTTTGACTGAGTACCTCTAGGGGCGACATGTACCGCTTTTACTTTCACCAAGTAGCTACTCACTGCTTTGTAAACACGCTTTGAGCTTTGAAATGCTTCAAGTAAAACATCAATCTCCCAGCCCCTTGAATGGGGTCGAACGTCACTAAACCGAACTCGGCATTCAATAGACTCAGAAAGATTACAATGCTCAAAAATCTCCACCGCATTGGCACAATGGATTAAGCCCAACAGCGGAAAAGGGCTCTGTTTGTCTAATAGGCAGCGCATTTGCAATGGAAGAGAAAGCATTTGCAAGTACAGTGGATGCACATGCTCACTGACTGGCCAAGCGACTTCTTGGCAAAATTTACTATAGTGTTTATTGTCTATGCTAAGGGTTTTGGTATAAATCCGTTGCGGCAACCGAGGAGGTTTGAACTGCATCAACTGTCGCTTGTCAACACGCTTGAATAGCGATTTAGTATATTCACGAAACATTCATTGTGTCCCTAAGTCCATATCCTTTTCTGACATAAATTACCGCTCTACATAATCTGCGGTAATCACGCTCAGAACATTCGTTTTTAAGTACCCAGCAAAAGTGAGCATATCCTCTGTCGGACCATTTCCGTTTTGCTTGAGTCATTTCCAAAGAAATTCCCCAAGGGTAAAGCTGAGAGGCACCGTGAAGTTGAAACGCATCATTAGTGCGAGAGGAAATGACCCCGTATCTTATGAGTGTGGTAAACGAGTCACTTGAAACACCATCTACAATATTAACAACGCCTTCGTTTGACAACATCAAATTCAATTCATTTGAAATCAAGCCGTTCCGTGACTTACTTTGAAAAGATAAGCACATCCATAAAAGAAGCGGGAAAAGAAAAAGCGTAGTAAGAGTGGTTTCGTTTACCCACGTCAATAGATTAGGTGGCAAACATTGCAATATCAATAACAATAGAACACAGAGTGTGACGCGATTGAACGCCACTCTCCAAGATGAATACATTATGTGTATTCTATACTTTGACACGATTGACGACGGTTGAAATCATCGCAGCAAGCTCTGGATCGTCACACTTTTGATGGCCCATTATCCACGCGAACAAATCAGGATCGTCGCTTGTTAGTAAACGCTCGAAGGTGACTTTTTCTTCGTAGCTTAATTCGTCAAACGCTTGCTCTACAAAAGGCAGTAATAATACATCTAGTTCAAGCATGCCACGGCGGCATGCCCACTTTAATCTCGCTAATCGTTTGGGTTCAAACATATATTCTTTAACCTCAATTGTTATCATTAAATAATACCACGCGCATCATAGTAGGATCACTGCTCTTTTGGTCTGATAAGCAAACTAACACTAACTTATACCAGTCCGCATAGATAATTACCCGCCCAACGAGACTTAAAATGCTCGTAATCGCGGCGTGTTACCGCAGGTGCAGTAGTTCTACATCAAGGTGACACCACAAAGAGTACGGACATTTTAAACTCGCCCTTCGCGAAGGTCTGCCAAGTTCTGAGTGGGTAATTATCTATGCGGACAGGTATTAACGTAAAGAATTTACGACTGGTGGCCACCTCCCCCTTGATAAATCGCCGTTTTGCCATACTTTGACACTATACGTTTTTTAAAAAGAGCTCGGTTATGTCTTTAACAACGCTAGATGCACTACCACAACATTATGCCGTAACGCTTGGCAGCACTATGGTCATATCATTAGAAGGCGAGCAAGCAGACAGCTATCTGCAGGGGCAACTCACTGTTAACATCAACAAATTAGATGACAAAACAGTACGTCACTACGCCCACTGTGATAACAAGGGCAAAACATGGTCAACAGGTTATCTTGCTCGGTTTGGCTCAAAAATACTGCTACTGACTAATGAAGACGCTGGTGCACGTACCCTGGCTGAGCTCAATAAGTACGGCGTATTTTCAAAAGTAGACATCGTTGATAGCAGCAGCGATTTCAATGCTTTTTTTGTTTCAGGCAATGAGGCGGTAGCCCTTTTAGGTAAACATTTCTCTGACGTGTCTTTAGATGAAGCCGATAGCGACGGTTCTCTTATTAGCTATCAAAGCGAATATGGGCTTTGCTTTAAAACCGATACCGCGCAACAGGGTTACTTCGCAGTTCTGCACCAACAAGCTAGCGACGACGTTAAAGCAAACATAGCCAAGAACGCACTTCCCTGTTATGCACAATCGGTGTTTGACGCCATAAAAATTGTTAATGCCCACGCGGCAGTCAACGGAAGTACAGTGGGTGAATATGTACCCCAAATGCTAAATGTACACGCCCTTAATGCCATTGATTTTGATAAAGGTTGCTACATGGGCCAAGAAGTGGTGGCGAGAACCCGTTTTTTAGGGAAGAACAAACGTGCTGCATTCAGCTTTTGTGTTGATGGTAATGTTGAGGTGTCTGCAGGAGATACTATTGAGAAGCAACTTGGCGATAATTGGCGAAGAGCCGGCGTGGTAACAAGCGTTGCCTGTTTAGGTAATGAAACTCACTTTATGGCGGTACTTCCTAACGATACCACACCACAAGATTTACACAGGTTGGCTGATAATGAGACTGTAACCTGTTACCCTAGTGCGCTGCCTTACAGTATTGAGCAACAGGCCAGCAACATCATAAAGAAACGTCGCTGATTTGTAAGGCAACGATTTACATTCATTACCCACATGGGAAAACTTAGGATTTTATATGACTATTACCTCTGATAGCGTTGTAACACTTCACTATACTGTTTCAACCGAAGATGGAACCACATTGGATTCTTCTGAAGGAAAAGAACCGCTAGTCGTGTTGCTTGGTCAACGCTTCCTTATTGAGGGACTAGAAGACGCATTAATTGGAAAAGACAAAGACGATAGCTTCAATGTTTCTATCGAGCCTGAAAAAGCATACGGAGAGCGTGTAGACGAGTTAGTTCAAACCGTTCCTCGCTCAATGTTTGAAGGTACCGAAGTTGAAGTAGGTATGTCTTTCCGCGCGACCACGCCACAAGGCGAGCAATCTGTAATCATCATTGAAACTAGTGATGAAGAAGTGGTTGTTGATGGCAACCATCCTTTAGCCGGTATTCCGTTGACCTTCGACGTTAACGTAGTAGATATTCGAGAAGCTACAGAACAAGAGCGTGAGCACGGCCACGTGCATGGACCTCAAGGTTGTGGACACGACCACTAAGGCATTCGCCTATATAAAATAACAAAGGGAGCATTAAGCTCCCTTTTTAACGCTGTTTAACCGCTTCACTCAATTAAATAGCGTCTTCGTTCTGTTCACCCGTACGAATTCGAACCGCACTTTCAACGTTATAAACAAAAATTTTCCCGTCGCCAATCTTGCCTGTTTTAGCCGCCGACTGAATAGCATCTAATGCTTGCTCTACCCGTTCATCGTCGAGCACTAACTCAACTTTGATTTTAGGGAGGAAATCGACTTGATATTCAGCACCGCGATATAGTTCAGTATGGCCTTTCTGCCTACCAAACCCTTTTACCTCAGTAACTGTCATCCCTGCAATACCGACTTCAGCTAATGCTTCCCTTACATCATCCATTTTAAATGGCTTAATGATAGCTTCAATTTTTTTCATGATTACAACTCATCATAGATTGTTGGAATGGGTACACGCTTGTGCTGTGTACGTTCATAAATATAAAGCAATTTCTCTTCCACTTCAGCGGAAACGGGTTTACCTTCCAAAAAATCATCGATTTGATCATAAGTCATTCCCAGCGCTTGCTCATCTGCCTTTTGTGGAGACAGGCTTTCCAAGTCCGCTGTGGGAGCTTTGGTAATGACATTGTGAGGAGCACCTAAGTGTGCGGCTAATGCCCTTACCTGCCGTTTACTCAAACCAAAGAGCGGCGCTAAATCGCAAGCACCATCACCATATTTCGTATAGAACCCTGTAATATTTTCAGCCGAGTGATCGGTACCGAGCACAAGCCCATCTACCATGCCGGCAATCTCGTACTGAGTTACCATGCGCGCTCTGGCCTTGACATTGCCTTTCACAAAATCTTGTTTGGCCGTACTGTCAGGCAGTAAACCTGTTTCTTTAAGCGCATCCGTTGTAGAAGTATGAATGGCATCAACACCTGGCTGTACGTTTACTGTGACAGAATGTGAAGGTTGAATAAAATCGATTGATTGCTGTGCATCAGCCTCATCGGCTTGGGTATCATAAGGAAGTCTGACAGCAATAAACTGGTAGTTTTCATGATTTTCTTTGTTCAATTCATTAACAGCGAGTTGCGCCAATCTGCCCAAAGTACATGAATCTATCCCGCCACTAATGCCTAGCACTAAAGCGTTCAAACCTGAAGTGAGCAACTGCTTTTTAATAAACGACACTCTTCGCGCTATCTCAAATTCAACATCGATTTCAGGAAGCACCTGCATCTCTTTAATAACTGCTTGTTTTTGCATCATAATATCCACGTGTTTTTAAGCGTCTTAGTCGTTGAGTTTACGATATTATCCGTATAGATGTTAGTGGTAAGATTAAAAGCCACGGTTTATCGTAGAACGTGTAGTAAGCCTAACGTAAAGGTGTATAGCGAATCATGCTATATAGAAATAATCTATACGCTATAGACTTCGTTTTAGTGTACGCTAAAGATTAGTGTTTTTGTTTATCAAATTCTGCATAATGAATTAAAAAAGTGTCAGATTTTAAACGAGAGCTTTAAGTGAACAAGATAAAAAGTCGAATGAAAAATAATAAGAAAATTTCAGTGAACCAAGCAGGTCTTACCTTACTTGAACTGCTAATTGCTATATCCATTGTTGCCATACTGCTAACAACGGTTGCGCCTGCGATACAGAGTATAGTTATAACAAGTAGAATTACTGCAGACCTCAATACCTTGAGCGCGGTAGCACAACGTGCTCGATTTACTGCAGTAGATGAGCAATCTAACGTGGTTATGTGCCCCACTACAAATTACGAAAGCTGCGTGAGCAGTTGGAAGAACGCTACCATGATTTTCGTCGATGAGAATGGCAACGGCTCTCGCGATACCTCAGAACCCCTCATCACAACCAGCGACCCGCTCAATAACGCGAATACGATTTACGGTATATCAGGAGCTATTACCTTCAATGAGCAAGGCGGTATTAGCCAAGCTGCTACCATTACGGTGTGCCCGAAAGATAATAACAGTAAATATGCGTCTGCACTGATTCTTTCCTTGTATGGCCGTATTGCAGTAGCAATAGACAGTGATGGCGATGGTACAAAAGAAGATTTAACTGGCACGGATTTGTCCTGTTCATAAATGAGGGCTATTTCCACACGCTCTAATTCGCTAACCAACACTGCCGAGGCAACAAGGCCGTGTTGGTGACAATAAGCTTGCGACATGGGGCATTGATATCAAAATAAGTGAGCTCGACCTCGTACTCGTAGTGGGTCGTACTGCTCGTTACTTCCGTTATTTCTACTCCGCCAGTATCTATGGCAGGTAACTGTGATAAAGAAACAAATACACCGCCACTTAGCCAATGGCGCGACTGAATTGACTGAAGCTTTATGATATGACTTTTCGCCGCATATCTAGATGCTACCTTTTTTCCTAATTGATAAGAGTGTAACGTCAGTGTGGTTAAAATACCCACAACACTCAATACAATTAACAACTCAATCAGGGTAACCCCTCTTCTCTTAAAATAATTACCTTCCATAGTACAGATTACCTGCGGCTCAGTTTCCCTATAGATTAACCCTATCAATTCACCCTCTTTGGCATAACCGACCGTTAGCATGGTTTATAACAACGCCGTTAAATATAGACAGCATATAAGTGGCCTAACGCTATTGGAGTTAATGGTCGCAATCTCCATTTTAATTATTACGCTACTTTTAGCTGTGCCTTCTTTTGCCAAGTGGCACGAGGGAAATAGGTTTAAGCACGCACTGCGTCATGTCAGTAACCTCGCTGAAACAGCAAAAGCAGTAGCCGTAACCTCACAATCGAACGTTTCATTTGTGGTAGACGTTAGCGCTGGTCAATGTGCGGGGAGCAGTCGTCTAGCAGAATGCGATTGTGCAACGGCCAACGCCTGTCATATTGATGGAAAAGAATACGCATTCTTAGCGATGCAATCAGGCATTACGCTGCTAACTGCTAACAATGAAAATCGCGTGGTCACATTTACTCATTTCGGAGCAGTGAGCTTTGGGCATAACACAACAATTACCGTTAAAAGCTCGTCTCACTCTGGCGAGGTGGTGATAAGTCCACTGGGGCGAATAAAACACTGCTCTACTACCAGTTTAAGTGGTGTAGCCACATGTTAACATCTAAGGGGTTTAGCCTAGTTGAGCTACTTGTGGCCACGTGCATAGCCAGCGCATTAATGGTTTTTGCGTCCCGTCATACTGCATTTTTTTACAGTGCGCTCTTAAAAGTTCAGCACACGGTCGCCATCGAAGCCGAGTTTCAGGCGCTGCGGCATGTTATCACAGCTCACCTTGAACGAGCAGGTTATGTACAACAACCGATATCTACTCAACTTGCTGTTTCTAATGCAAACCTGCCAACTGTTGATATTGCTAGTTTTGGCACTGAGGCACTAAATAGCTGCTTTACCTTTTCCTACGATCAGAATGATGATGGTGTTATTACACTCACACCTACTGAGCTTTTTGGTTTTAGGTTGCGAGAGGACGCTATTGAATACAGCGTTGCTAACCGAAGTTGTTCACAAACCCATTGGCAGGATTTAACTGACACTAACGATGTTCACATTAGCGAATTCTCAATCACTCCTTTAAACGCAAGCGGATGGGGAGTGACTTATGAAATCGTTGTCAAAGGATCAAGCAGCGTCTTTTATGGTATTGAAGCCTCTACAACATTTGTGGTGGAGGTAGCGAATGTTCAGTAGCGCTTCATCAAAAGACACTTTATTGCTATCTCCAAGATTCATTGCCAGAGCATTTATCGCTTGCAAGCAACAACAGCGAGGAGTGTTTATTATTTCGTCCGTTCTTGTGTTACTGGGTATTGCAGCATTTGCCCTAACGAGTGTTACCGTTGCCGTAAGTGACTTTCGAACAGTACGGGAAACTATGCTCGCTACCCAAGACCACTATTTAGACGTCAAAAAAGAGATGCGCAATATTAGTTCTCAGCTTCGTACTACACTTCCATCAAACGTCACTACAAGTAATTCTTCTGTCGCTCACTCTATTATACCCAGTGATTTTCATGGTGCTAACTTTCAAGCGGTTAAAGCTTTCGACATAACACTACATCACACTCAAAGTAATACCAGCGTTAAACAACGATTTGTACGATACCCATCTTTTATTAATGTACCCACTACGCTACAGGCCAGCGCACCAGACATAAACCTCACCCAGTGGCTTTTTAACAGAAGTTCTTCTGCACTACTGCCAAAATATTTTCCACTGAGTGTTGTTGCAAATTCATGCACTGATTTAGAAGAGGCAACCATGCATTGGATAAATGGGGATTGTGAACTTAACAACAACGACGTAGACCACAGCAGCAGTGTAAATCCTATGCTGCTTGTGATTAAAAATGGTCATTTGACTGTGTTAAACGGCACTTCTTTTTACGGCGTGGTCATTTTATTGTCAGACGATGGTAATGTTTACTCTGCGACTGTGAAACAAGGTGCAAGTATAAAAGGGGCGCTAACCTCCTCAAATACCATCACGCTGCAAAATGATGGCGCAGTAGACTATTCGTCACAGGTATTACACACGCTTCAGCAAGCACCCAGACTGGCTAAAGTAATTGCTGTTCCAGGTAGTTGGTTTGCCGAGTTCGAATAAAACCCTAAACACGATGTTGAAAGATATAAAATAATGATGAAAACACTGAGCACAATATGTTGTAAAACCCAACGTCACTTAAATAGAAAGGACATACAACAAGGAGGTGCTTTAATTGAAGTACTTGTAGCAAGCGCCCTATTTTTGTCCGTTACTGTGGGAATGGTGGGAGCGTTTATTCACACTGAATCACTTTGGGTTGTCATCTATGACAACGAAGTTTCTCGCAACGACAGTATCAACAGTGCGAAAGAGCAAATGATGATAAATAGCTATGACCAAACATGGGCCGATGTTCAACAATTAGGCCCTTTTACGTCTATTCCGTAGCTTATTCTAATATAATATTTGTCTTGGGAGCTCATTTTAAGCCCTCTTTGTAAAGCTCTTTATTGAAAGGCTTAACATGACCAACAGTATTCTCCAGTGTCTAGCGAGCCACTGTTGTTTTTATCCCACCCTTTTCGACCATCACTAAAATAAAACAGAGCGCCGTCTTCTGCTTGCCCAGACCCGCTCACCGGCGTCGCCTTTAACTCGTAACTCGCTGCATCTGCAGCAACGATGGTTAAATTGTAGCGTTTGCTTGCCGCAGTTTCCGATGACGGAGAATAGGTGGCAAATACAGTGGGGGCACCTGTGTCACCTCCACCGCTTCCCGCTTTCTTATAACTGAATGACCCACTTTGATGGCGCTCCATTGCTGCCGCAAAAGCAAGTAAATCAGCTTGAGCAGTCCCTCTATAACCATCAGCGATGACGCCTTGATAAGAGGGGTACGCAATAGCAGTAATGATCCCGACAATAGTTACTACAATCATTAATTCAATTAATGAGAAACCGTAGTGCTTTACGTTTACCATTACTATTGCTCTCTCTCGGTCTCGGAATGCCAACTTCCGCGTCTAACACGTTCGTATCGGCCGAAAATATTTTCAGATAAGCATCCGAATGGTGATGTACATGCTTGTGGGTTTCCATCTTCGTCGTCCTTAATGACTGCCGAGGCGCACTCTGTGCCGACACAAACAATTGGACTATCTTGTACAATGATTCCAGGTTCAGGCGCAATTCCAGGCTGCAAGAGATCAACCGAGCGGTCTCCGTCTTGCAATATTCCGTCATTGTTAATGTCTCTAACGGCGTTCGCGTTAAATAGGTTTACCAGGTAAGCCCTACTATTGCCTTCAGGTGGCGCACACGCACTGGCATTATTTACAGAAGGCACATACGTGGTAAAAAGTATTTTGTAATCTATTATGAGCGGAGACGCTAGCACCTTTTCGCCACTACCACCTAAATCTAAAACCCATCCCTTCTTATTTGCAATGCTGCTAGCAGCAATCGCCCGCTCTGTTTCATCATCGCTTGTAAGCGCATGGTTTGTGGCATTAAATAAATCGCTTTCAACGACTGTATTTTCGAAAAACTTATATTTATTATCTTCGTCTCTCTTAAATACTTCTCCATCCTTAATCATGTAAAATTTATCTTGTACCGATGTATCAAGCGGCGATGCTCTCCATCCGCTCCCCACTGCTATGCCATAATAAAGCTCGTCTGCTAACGCAATTTCAGTAACGTTAGGAGCGTAATAGAAACGACGATTACTTTCTTCGGTATCACCGCCAAAATCAGCGATTAGGCTTCCCGTAACAAGATTCTCAGTACTTTCACCATTGTAAATATCCAAGCGGAAAAGTTGACCGCCTAAGTCAGCCGCATACATATGGTCGGCATATCCATCGTTGTCGCGGTCAATAACTGCGATACTGGCTGGGATGCTATATTTCATGTCGCTAAGTTCTAAGTCAAAAGTACCGGCCATCCCTGCACTCCAGAGTAAGCTTCCAGTTTCTGCATCGACCATGAATATCGCGTTGCCTATACTGTCAGTGCTTCTTATGATTCGATCATCGTGGCCGTCACTATAACCACCGCCAAAGATCATGACGTTTTTATCAGCACCACCTATTTTCACTTTCGTAAAGACTGGGCGAGACCATGTTTGACCAAGTTTTTCAAACCCGACATCGCCGCCTTTTAAAATGAATTTTAAGGTAGGGGTGTCTTTTGAAGAAACATCGAATACATAGTAATTTCGCCCACCTCGACGCATTCCTGCGTAGAGATATTTGTTAGAACCATACTCGCGCAGCACAAGGTCACCATCTATGCCGTAAACATGATTTAACGTCGAGCTATCATTGTAAAAATGGTCTACGTTTGTCAGCAAAGATTTCGGCATTATTGCAAAATTTTCTTTACCATTTTCGCTATCAAATGAGTGGATCATGCCCTGATTAGTAGAAATAAATATTGACGTGCCACTTTCGCCATAATCGACAACGATTGGTTTAGAATGTATCGGGTCTCCCATTTGAAGGCGATAATCTGAGGTAGAGTTATCGTTGTTGCTATCTTTTAAATCGACCCCCCTAAACCACTTTAAGTACGTTTCTCTCACAACGTCATCGTTAGCACTATTTGGAATGCCCAAGTCGGCTTTTGTAATACTATTATTGTCCTCGTGGAGGAGATTTTCCTCGGCTATAATGCTAGACGATACTGTTGGTGAAGTATCATCAAATACATACAGGGCTCGTTCGAATCCTAACTGGCTAGCAGCCCCTCCAAGAGGCACTTCTGCACCATCTTTTGACGGCGACCAAAAACTTTTCGCATTTTCGTCAAAGTATCCATTTGATATAGCGTTAGCGTCATTAATGTCCACCACGTTTTGGCCATCTAATCGATAGCGTTTAAGGTTTCCAGGCCAGGTAGCACTGTCTGTTGGTTTAAATAGTGCGTAGTAAAGTTCATCCCTATGCGTCAAGCGATTTAGCTGATTCACCGCTATGCCAGGGGTAACAAAAGTCGTATTGACTTCTTTAGCAATAGAAAAAATAGCTTCGAAAGCATCTAATAATTCGTCGCTACTTGAGGCGGAGTGATAACCTCCCCCTCCATTTGACGCTAAGGCTTGCAAAAACGCAGTAGCATCACTGTTTGTTTCTAGACCAATTGTATGCGTGATAACTTTCGCGCCAATCGCCGAGTTTTCTGCATCTCGAAGATTAGAAACTAAATCTACGCCGCAGACTTCACCAGGTGCGTAAGAATTGTCACAGGTAGTGCCAATCAGAGATTCAATCTTTCCGGTGGCGTCATTAAGATTTGCCTCTCCGTCAGATAAAACCACAATGTGATTATTTACTTGGCATTGCAGGTCGTTAATGGGGCTAATGTACCTTGCGCCAGGAGGAATGAACTCTCCCTTACATAGCGGAGAGGAAAGGTTGTCTTCAGAGCATCCCAACGGAAGGACTGAATCTTCACCTACGTAGGAAGCCCTGTTACTTACACGATGGTGCTCTCTATTATCTTGGCCTCCGAAGTTTACTAACACTTCGCCCCTTTTCGAGCCGTAATCGACTAACCTCCCACCATAATAGTTGGCGGCCTCCAACAAGGTTGCAACGATTGGGGTGCCACCAACAACGTTGAATTCATCTACCTTGTTTTTGAGAAGCTCCCGAACGGTTATTGCCTCGCCCGCGGTTGAGTTGCCCTCAAACTTCACAATCAGCTTTACAGCTTTTGAGTTCGACCCGCTATGCGTAAAGGCAGATCTATTACCGTCAAACTGATCAAAGATAAAGCCCAATTTATTTCCGGCCTCCCAGCCACCTCTATTGACGATTTCCGACACAATAGAGGCGATATCGGGTGTTTGATAAACCGATTGTGCGACAAATGAGGGCATTGACCAGATTTGGCTAGCAGACGTTTTCGGACGATTTTGCAACGTGTATCGACTGGCAGTATTACCCCATTGCTTATTCGCATTATTACGGGCAATACCTCTTATCCGCATACTTGCCGAGTCTGAATTCCAATGTGAGGCAGTGAACTCCAAATAAGCCTCTTGAATTGCTGCACCTTGAGGAATCTCAACGTTGTCAAACCTAACTGCTGCATAGTTATTTGCATTGCTAGTAAAGCTCAGATAGCTACCTGTGTCTCTGTAACCTGAGGTATTTTCTTCGTAATTATCATTTTGATTATCTACCTGATACGTTGCTCTATCTGACATACAGCCTGTAGCAGTGCTGTCATCGAACGTAATCGACAGTTGAGGCCCATTACCTGTATTCGATTCCATTGACTTTATTTCTCGGCTACTCAAGGCATTTGTGCTACTGCCTTCAATAATGATATTCAAATCATTTCCACCACACCAATCAGATCTGTCAACTACGTTTTGTATAACAGAGCTCAAGTCAGGAGTGGCTACCAATTGACCGGAAACGGGAAAAGCATTGTCGTTTGACCAATTCAGCGTCTCTGAAGTACGAGGACGTCCACTTATATTGTCGTTATTATTGTTAAACCCTTCTGCATTGCCAACATCTTCGGCCGAAATATCGAGGGTTGTGGCAATAAAGTTCGCATTTTCAGCCGTGAAGAGTAACTTAGCACTGGTTATCATTGCTCCCCTAGGAATACGAACGCTTGAAAAATGTAGACCTGTAACTACTTCTTGGGTTCCATCACTTAATTTAAGAGTATCGCTATTTAATGCAACTTCTCCACCAACTTCGTTTCCATCGTGACTGCCCTCGCTAGGGGTAACCAATATTTCGGCATTTACCGGAGAATCAATATCGGTAATGGGGTAGATAATCGGTCCTCCTCCATTAGAAAAACGCATTAAGCCTGCATTGATATCCGTGGCATTGGTCAGCGACTCTTTTAGCGCCGTTCTAACTCGTGCAATCCGTGTTTCATCATCGTCATTTTCTTCTGTCATACTTCCTGATGAGTCGATGATAAAAAGTACATTAGGTTTAATTGTTGTTGTGTTACTAACGCTACCTAGATAAATATCGAGGTCATCACCAAAAGCAGAGAAACCGATACAGCTAAACAGTGTAATTGATGCAATGTACGTCTTTAATTTTTTCATAAATATACCTACTGTGCTGCTGGGCCGAAAACCGAAGCAGCTAAACTGTTCGCTACAACCGAAGATTTGCCCGAGACTTTTCCGCAACCTCTAACAACAAATACGTGGCATGTAATACTACTGCCGCCAATAACATTACTCGAGCCACGACAGGCCTGCTCTCTAATAAACGCAGTTCTAGACCAGCTCTTCGTCGACATCGATGACTGATAATTTCCCGAGGTAGTATGGCGACTTCCCGTAGTTAGTCCTCCCTCTGTCATATGCCTATCAGTCCAACTTCCTTCATCAAAACAGCTCATGTCATCAATATCCGGATCAAACACGGTTCCCTGGCGCGCTTCTGAAAGCGGATCGGTTAATGCACTATCGGTAAGTAAAACTTCATCTTCCGACTCAAAAAACACACCCGCTATAGCAGATTCTGCAGCATCAAATGCAAGGCCGCTTTGCTGCATAGACATCGCCATTTTCGATTGCGATAAACTACTTGTCACTGCGCTTACACCTAGTACGGTGATAGAAAGCAGTACAAGTAGTGCAAATACCATGACTAAACCACGCTGTTTCATCGTGAACTCCTAACAAAGTTTTTCATATTGCGAAGCGCAAGGGTCTTAGAAAAAACCTGATAGTAATGTGCGGTGTCCATGGTTTTTGCTGCTTCGTTTAGTAAGGCAAATTTTTGTGCGGTCGTTTGACGCACTTCGTTTTGATAACTTTTTAACATGAGCGCCCACCGAAGTGACACCACCTGTTGATTGAGTAAACGTAAGTTTCCTATCTGGTCTGCCGTAACGTAGGTGACCGCCTGTCCCTGTGAGGTAGCTAACGCGTCAGACACACCAAATTGAATTTGAAAGCTTTCAATATTATCTAACAGTGTAACCGTAACAGGTGACACTGTTTGCGATTTAAGACCGCGAAGTACCCTGCCGTCAAAGCCGGTGCATTTGAGCTCGTTACCCACAACGAAATAGTGATTTACCACGTGAAATTCGGTATCCACTGGGTAACCGTGTCGGTTTCCTGTGCAATCATTACCCGCCAAAAGGCTTACCACAAGCTTGTCATTCCCGCCACTGGTTGTCTGTATGCTCCCTAGCGCAACACTATTGATAAAGTCTCCTGGTACAGCGATAGGGTTATTTTGAATATAGGCTGACTCGGCAATGGTATCTACGGACGTATCTACATTTGCGGTAATAAGATCATAACGGCCAACTTCGTAGAACTCTTTGGACAACCGGCTCATAATGAAGCGGCCAGACTCCTGCACTTGCGACACGGCTTGATTGAGTTTATTGGTCACACTGCTACTCACTAGCACCTGAATTATGGCACCTGAAATAATCAGACCCAGCGTCAAGGTAATCATGAGCTCTAATAGTGAAAAGCCGCGCTGACTAGCTGCTACCTTACTGTCTAGGGTTAAGGTGTTTCCAGAATTATTGCGGCTATCGATATGAGGTGTATTGGACCGATTAAAATGGCTAAACAGAGCATTTATCATAAAGTAATATCCTTAACCACACAGGCATTACTGTCGCTTTCACTAGGGTTACAATCGGCATTTTTCGTGTATTTTCGGGTGTTCGACGAAGCCACCGGCCATGAAAGGATTACCCTGACGCGAGAGCCTGGACTGCAAGAATAAATGTCTACGCCATTAGTATCGGTGCAAGTAACTGCAATTCGGGTTTGAGGATTTGTTTGCACGGCTGAGCAAGATAATGCCCACCCATCATACTGAGCCATTTGTACTTCTGAACAGGTGTTATCTTCACAATTAGGAATACTGGCAGGCCGAGTAAGGCAACAAGACTCGTATGGTTGCCCAGAGTCTGCGCAACTTAATAAAGAAAAATTGTATGAGTCGTTGTTGAAATAGGTATTGTTCGCGACCATCCCGTCACCAACAGTCGCAGGTCTTGCGGCCGCACGAAAGCGTTCGGCGACTTGTGAGGCGACTAGCTCCGCCTGAGTTCTACTTATCGCGTCTTTGTTGGCAAACGAACCAGTAAATTGAAGCGCAGCGACGCCCAACAGTCCTACAGCAAGAATAAATAGCGTTATTAGAATTTCAATCAATCCTACGCCATGCTGTGTAGTAATACGGTTATCCTTAACGTGTTTCATTGTTTCCTTAAACGTCGCCATCATTGCCTACCAACTGCCAAACATTTACATTATTGCCAATGATGCAGTTTAAACTTACTCAGTATAAAGAAAAGTATACTTTGTAATAAAGTTGTATGATTTTATAACACTAATCATTTTATTTTTACAGCATTCACAATTGAAATCACCCTGCAGTAACTCGTTGTCAAAACGAATAATTTTGAGATCAGCGACGTATTTTCGCAGTCTGCCCGATAGATATTTCAACATGTAATTACACTGTATTAGTATGATTATCCATCCTTTTTTTGAATTCGCCAATAGCATATAACAAAAAACGCAGTAAAAACTGCGTTTTTTTCAAACAAAATATAAATTTTTGTTAATTTAAAGTTTGGACGAGAGCGTTCGTTTGCTGCTGATACTTTTACAACACTTGTTTCACTCTAAGCTCTTTAGGCACGGCAAACTCAACATTCTCTTCTCTACCCAAGCGCTCAGAGGCAGACACGGCTCCCCATGCTTTAAGGCGGTCCACAACCCCTTGAACGAGCACTTCAGGAGCAGAGGCACCAGCGGTTACGCCAACGTGCTTAACATTTTCCAACCAAGACTGTTGAATGCAGTTTGCATCGGCAATGAGATACGCTTTCGCGCCAATTTTTTCAGCAAGCTCTCGCAAGCGATTTGAATTAGAGCTATTTTGCGCGCCTACGACTAACAACACGTCGCAGTCCGTTGCCAAATCGCGCACAGCATCTTGACGATTTTGCGTGGCGTAGCAGATGTCGTCTTTACGAGGACCATTAATAGCGGGAAACTTCGCGCGCAGTGCGTCGATCACATCAGCGGTGTCATCTACCGACAACGTAGTCTGACTGCAGTAATAGAGCCTTGAAGGGTCTTTGACCGTCAGTTTTTCAACATCACTTTCAGACTCAACAAGATAGATGCCGCCATCTTCATTGCTATATTGCCCCATGGTGCCTTCAACTTCCGGATGACCTGCATGCCCAATTAAAATGCATTCGGTTCCAGATTTACTCGCTCGAGTGACTTCCATATGGACCTTAGTCACTAATGGACAAGTGGCATCAAACACCTTTAAGCCTCTGGAGGTGGCGTTCTTACGTACTGCCTGTGACACGCCGTGGGCCGAAAAGATAACAATACTATCGTCTGGCACCTCATGAAGCTCATCTACAAAGAGCGCACCGCGCTCACGGAGTCCATCAACCACAAATTTATTGTGCACGACTTCATGGCGAACATAGATCGGCGGCTCAAACATCTCCAAAGCGCGCTCTACTATCGTGATTGCGCGGTCAACCCCCGCACAAAAGCCCCGTGGATTAGCTAAATGAATTTGCATACTTATTTCTCGCCTTGAGCGCTAGCTCCAGATTTAACATCAACAATCTCGACATCAAACACAACGGTCTGTCCCGCAAGCGGATGGTTAAAGTCAACCGTTACAGAGTCTCCCGCGACACTTCTAATTATACCAGGAATTTCCGAGCCATCTGGCTGAGCAAAGGCCAAAATCATGCCTTCTTCAATACTCAAGTCTGCACCAAATCGACTTCTGTCCATATAGTGAACGTTATTTGGGTTCGGCTCACCAAATGCATCGTTCGCTTCTAACGTGAACGCTTTTTTATCGCCTTTTTCCAAACCTAAAAGGCAGGCTTCAAAATTAGGCGTAAGGCTTCCATCACCCATTACCATTTTCGCTGGCTTATTATTAACGCGAGTACTGTCCGCTGCAGAGCCATCTTCTAACTTCAAGTCGAAGTGAAGGATAACTTCGCTGTCATTACCTATTACTAATGAGTCTGTCATATCAATTCCGATTACTGCTGTGAAGTTTTGCTGCTATCAGCCTGTGGTTTGTCTGTATGCCTATCAACGTTTTTAAACATATCTACAATCAATAAACCTGCGCCAATAAAGATTGCACTATCGGCAATATTAAACGCAGGCCAATGCCAATTGTTTACGTAGAAATCAAGGAAATCGATGACATAACCATGTACTAAACGGTCGTAGACATTACCAAGTGCCCCCCCCAGGATAAACGCAAAAGCCACTGGCAAAAGCTTTTGTGACCGTGGCGACTGCTTAAGCCACCACAAGATTACCGCACTGATACCGATGGCAATAGCGGTAAAAAACCAACGCTGCCATCCACCAGCATTGCTTAAAAAGCTAAATGCTGCGCCGTAGTTATGCACATAAGTCAGGTTAAAAAACGGAAGAATTTCTATCGATTGATACAAGTTCATCGAATCTAGCACTGCATACTTGCTCCATTGGTCCAGAGCAAATGCCACAAGGCTTATCCACAGAAACCGCAGGCCAGTTTGACTAAAGAGCCTATTATTACCTGACGCGTTGGAATTAGGCATAGTGACGAGCTTCCCCTTCACCATCAATGTTAGTAACGCAACGACCACACAGTTCTTCGTGACCTGCATGTGTACCAACATCTTCTAAGTGATGCCAACAGCGCACGCATTTTTCGCCTTTCGCTTTATTAACGCTCAACCACAAACCATCAACATCGGTTTCTTGCGCGTCAGCAGGCTTACTGTCCACAAGGGTCAGTGACACACCTGAGGTGATCAGAACGAAACGAAGCTCATTGTCGAAGCTTGAAAGCGCATTGTATAAAGACTCTGTGGCATAAAGACTGATGCTTGCCTCTAGCGAGCCTCCTAGCTGACCTTCTTTTCGGGCTTTTTCCATTGCTTGGTTAGCGGCGTCTTTCACGCTGATAACGCTATGCCAAAGGTCATCATTAAAGGTGTCACTTTGAGTGAAGTCGTTAAAGCCTTCGTACCACGTTTCAGTAAATACAAATTCATTGCGTTCGCCAGGCAGCGCTTCCCAAATCTCTTGGGCCGTAAAGCTGGTGATAGGCGCAATCCAACGAACTAACGCTTCAATGATATGGTACATGGCAGTTTGGCATGAGCGACGTGCGATGCCGTCTGATTTTGCCGTGTACTGACGATCTTTAATAACATCAAGGTAAAATGAGCCAAGCTCAATTGAGCAGAAGTGGATAATTTTTTGCGTTACCACAAGCAGATCATACTTTTCAAACGCTTCAAAAAGTTCGTCTTGCAACGCTTTAGCGCGTGCAACAATCCAACGATCTAATGCGACCATTTCTTCTTCGGGCACTGCATTTTCAGCACTAAAACCGTTAAGGTTTGCGAGTAAAAAGCGAGCTGTATTTCTTACTCGGCGGTAAGAGTCTGCCGCGCGTTTTAAAATTTCATCAGAAACCGCAATCTCACCACGGTAGTCTGTCGACGCTACCCATAAACGCAAAATGTCGGCACCTAGCTTGTTAGTCACTTCTTGTGGCGCAACCACATTACCCACAGATTTAGACATCTTTTTGCCGTGAGCATCAACGGTGAATCCGTGAGTTAATACTTCTTTATATGGCGCGTGACCGTGCATCGCAGTTGACGATATGAGTGACGACATGAACCAACCGCGATGCTGATCTGAACCTTCTAAATAAAGGTCAGCACTTGCAGGAAGATCTTCTCGACGGTCAACCACAAAGTAATGGGTGACACCAGAGTCGAACCACACGTCTAACGTGTCAGTCACTTTATCGTAGCTATCCGCATCGCTGCCTAAAAGCTGAGCATCGTCAATGTCCCACCAGGCTTGAATACCTTTCTTCTCTACTTCTAGTGCGACTTTTTCCATAAGAGAGGAAGACTGAGGATGCACTTCACCAGTGAGTTTGTGAACGTATAGAGGAATAGGCACACCCCATGTACGCTGTCGAGAAATGCACCAGTCAGGGCGCCCCTCCACCATTTTTTCAATGCGGTTTTGGCCCCATTCAGGGATCCATTTGGTTTGCTTGATTTGCTCTAACGACTCCCCGCGCAACCCTTTATTATCCATACTGATAAACCACTGCGGGGTTGCACGGAAAATAATGGGCGTTTTATGACGCCAGCAATGTGGATAGCTGTGCTCGTATTTCACGTTCAAAACAAGGTTGCCCTTTTCCTGAACGGTTTCGATAATGGGTTGGTTCGCTTTAAACACGAACTGGCCTGCAAACAACGGTGTGTTTTCAAGATAAACACCGTTATTCCCTACTGGGTTATACACCTCAATATCGTACTGCTTACCCACATTGAAATCGTCAACACCATGAGCAGGCGCAGTATGAACACACCCTGTACCTGACTCAGTGGTCACATGGTCGCCAAGAATAAGCGGTATTTGGATATCTAAAAACGGATGATTAACCTCCAGTCTATCTAACGCAACACCGGTACATGTTGCTACTTCGCGGAATTCGTCCACACCGTAGCGAGTCATGCAGCTTTCAAGCAAGTCTTGAGCTACCACATACCAATCGTTTGAAGGCTGAACTTCAACAATGGTATAGGTTAATTCTGGGTGTAAGCTTATCGCGCGGTTTGCAGGCAATGTCCACGGTGTGGTGGTCCAGATAACGACCCCAGTATTATGAGCAAGCAGGTCTCTTTCTTCTACGCCAAATGCCGACGCAATGGCTGCTGAATCTGCAACAGGGAATTTCACATCAATGGCTGGCGACACTTTATCTTGGTATTCAACTTCAGCTTCAGCTAAGGCCGAGCCGCAGTCTGTGCACCAGTGAACAGGTTTAAACCCTTTTTCAAGGTGTCCTGAGTCTACAATTTTACCTAACGCTCGGATAATGTCGGCTTCAGAAGAAAAATCCATTGTTTTATAGGGATTATTCCATTCACCAAATATGCCTAAACGCTTGAAGTCAGCCATTTGACCGTCTATTTGTTTTTGCGCATAGTCGCGACATTTTTGACGGAACTCGGCAGCCGAGACCTTCTTACCTGGCTTGCCTACTTTCTTCTCAACCATAAGCTCAATAGGTAAACCATGACAATCCCACCCCGGAACGTAGGGAGAGTCAAAGTCAGACAGGTTTTTTGACTTAACAATAATGTCTTTGAGAATTTTGTTAACCGCGTGTCCAATATGAATGTTGCCGTTCGCATAAGGGGGGCCGTCGTGAAGAATAAAAGGCTTTTTACCTTTTTTAGCTTCGCGGATCTTGGTATATACCCCTTTTTCCTGCCAGTCTTTAAGCATCTTTGGCTCGCGCTGAGCAAGGTTACCGCGCATCGGGAACGCAGTTTCTGGAAGGTTCAATGTGGCTTTGTAATCACTCATAAAATTGTTTTATCCGGTTACCTTAAGTTTCATCCAATGTCGTTATGACACTGCGAAGGCGTTATATGATGCCGTTGCATTTAGTTGCATTTACATTTAAATGCGCGCTGCGACTTTATCACGATTTACTATGCTAACAACAGGCGCGCTTTGGCGGCATCAGCCTGTATTTGGTGTTTTAGTGCTTCAAAGGAAGCAAACTTAATTTCATCTCGTATTTTTGCCACCGGCAGTACAGTAATGGGCTTACCGTATAAGTCTGCCGACAAATCGAAAATATGTACTTCCAATTGATTTCTAACCCCATTTAATGTGGGTCTAGTACCAACATTTGCAACCCCATTGTAATGCTGCCCGTCTATGTCCACCCGCACCGCGAATACACCGTGAATGGGTGTTTTAAAACGCTTAAGCATGACATTAGCCGTGGGGAAACCTATGGTACGGCCTTTCTTTTCGCCGTGAACAACCCGCCCGTGAATAGCAAATGGACGACCTAACATTTCTGACGCAAGGCCAAAGTCGCTTTGCGCCAGCGCCTCTCTTACGGCAGTGGAGCTTATGCGGTGAGCATGCATGGTAAAACTTTGTGTACTGACCACGTCAAAACCGTAACGGCGCCCCGCGGCCTCTAGCATGGTGAAGTCGCCTTTACGGCCAAAGCCAAAGCGAAAGTCATCACCTACAACAAGAAATTTAACGCCAAGCTTATCAACCAACAAATCGTGGACAAAAGTATCAGCGCTTTGTTTTGCAAATTGAGCGTTAAAGCGCACGGCAAGAAGCCTGTCTACGCCTTGCTGGCTCAATAGTTCATACTTTTCACGAAGTGGACTGATACGCGCAGGTGCTTTGTCGGGTGTGAATACTTCTTCAGGTTGCGGTTCAAAAACCATAACAGTGGCAGGCAACGACAGCGAGCTCGCTTTTTCCATCACATTAGCGAGTACCGCCTGATGACCTCTATGGACGCCATCAAACTTGCCAATGGTGAGAATACACCCCTTATGGTGAGGTTTTACATTATCTAGCCCGCGGATAAATTCCACTGTTAACCACTACCTTTTAACGACTTAAAATTCAAAGCCCGCGATTATAGCTGACGCCGTCCGAATTACCAAGCGCCGTGCCAAGGAGACAAGCGCCGCAGTGAATCAGCAAAGTGCCACGCTAACGGATCCAGCTGCCGGCCTCCCGTCAAGGTACAGGGAGCTTATTCACCACCACTTCGAAAATGCCGCGGCCTCATTCCCAAAAGCACCATAGTAGTGAGGAAGCCACCAACGGATAACAAAATAGTAAGCCCCACTTCTACCATTTGCTGTGAAAGTGTAAGGTCAAAAAAGGCGAGCCCACGGTCGCGATAGTATATTAGCGCCCCCATCACCGCACTTGCTACCACAACACGAGCAATAAATAGCAGTGACGTTCTACTTAACTCGAACACACCTTGCTTTCGCAATGTAATGTATAATAGCCCAGCATTAAGCGTGGCTGACATACTTGTTGCAATAGCTAATCCAACATACCCGAATGGAATGGCAAAAATGAGGTTAAACACCATATTGGCAATCATGCACCATATACCAAACCTAACGGGCGTTTTTGTATCTTGGCGGGAATAAAACCCCGGAGCCAGCACCTTCACCAACATAAAGCTTATTAAACCAAAAGAGTAAGCGGTTAGTGAATAAGAGGCCATAATAGCGGTTTCGGCAGTAAATGCTCCCCGTTGAAAAATGACGGTGAGTATAGGGCGTGCCATCGTGCCCAGGCCTACCGCCGCGGGTATGCCTAACAAACACACCATTCGAAACGCCCAATCAATATTCGCGGCGAATGCTTTTGGGTTATTGGTGACGTGATTTCGAGATAGCGTGGGCAGAATAACAGTGGCAATAGCGATTCCGAATAAACCCAGTGGGAACTCGAGCAACCTGTCGGAATAATATAACCAGCTAATGGAACCGGTCACTAAAAAGCTGGCGATAAACGTATCGAACAATAAATTGATTTGGCCAACCGACACGCCGAACAAGGCGGGAATCATCAAGGTGCGCACTTTAACCACATATGCATCGTGCCAGCCCCATTTAGGTTTTACCAAAAGTCCGGCTCTGAATAAAAACGGCAGCTGAAAAAGAAATTGTACTATGCCACCAATAAATACCCCCCATGCTAGCGCGAAAGCTGGCTGGGACATACTAGGCGACAGGTATATTGCACAACCGATGATACATACATTGAGCAGTACGGGGGTAAACGCAGCAACGGCAAACTTATTTAATGTATTAAGGATGGCGCCAGAAAGTCCGGTCAATGATATAAAGGCCAGGTACGGAAACGTTATCTTGAGCATAGTTGAAGCAAGTTCAAACTTATCCCCTGCTTCATCGCCTTGCAGCCAAGCAACGAACCAACCGGTTCCAAACAACGCTGCAAGTACTGGCGATGCAATAATACCCACAATAGACACAATAAAAACAATGCCCCCTAGGGTTCCGCTCACTTTGGCGACAAATTCTCGTAGCTCTTTCCTATCATCATTGTTGTGTACTTCTGTGAGCACGGGGATAAACGCTTGGGCAAATGCGCCCTCGGCGAAAAGCCGACGTAGAAAATTAGGAATTTTATTAGCAAAGAAAAAAACGTCTGCAGCCGCTCCATCTCCCATAAGCTTTGCAACGACTACATCCCGTACAAGACCTAAAACCCGTGAAACTAGGGTCATAACACTGACTATTAAGCCTGATTTGATTAACTTACGTGACACGTTGGCGTTCCGATAGAGTAGAGGAAGGAGAGATAAGACGGTGATGATAACTAAAGGCGCTATCAGGTGAAACGATTTATTCAAAATAGTTGTGCATTTCTAGGTATTTTATTGCTATAATCCGCGCCCGTTATGGGATGCAATGTTTATGCATAGCTTTCGCGACGAATGCGCAACGTGTTGAGCACATCTACTGTTTTTAACAGAGGCAGTGTTCAATAGATTGTGCTTTCAAAATAGCCATCGATTTACATAGTTAAATCGTTTGACAATTTAGCGATTGGTAGGCACAATCCGCAACCTCGTTTTTGACATGAATTTATTTGGGAGTTACACCTTGGCTAACATTAAGTCTGCTAAGAAACGTGCAATCCAAGCCGAAAAGCGTCGTCAGCACAACGCTAGCCGTCGTTCAATGACTCGTACAAGCATCAAAAAAGTAGTTGCTGCTATCGCTAATGGCGATAAAGAAGGTGCACAAGCTGCATTATCTGCTGCTACTCCAGTACTTGACAGAATGGCTACTAAAGGCTTGATTCACAAAAATAAAGCTGCTCGTCACAAGAGTCGCCTAGCTGCACAAATCAAAGCACTAGGTTAATCTTTACGACTAGCAATTAAAAAGCGCCCTAGGGCGCTTTTTTTATGTCTGCATTTCTGTATACATGCTTTTTATATCCAAATGCTCCTTAAACCCAAATGCTTTGTAAAATCAAGTGCATTGATAAACTAAGTGCATTGATAAAAAAATGCATTCTCTTTATAAAGAATGCACTCGCTCCCTATCCCACTAACTCATTTTTCTTATTGTACTTGCTGGTGCAATGCGCATTACCCAGTGCAATAGTGCCCAAGGCCAGCTAGGTACGAAAGCACTTGCCTTTTCTTTTTCTATTGCCTTGACCATTGCCCGACAACCCACATCGGTATCAACGATAAAAGGGACTTTCTCTACTTTTTCATTGATTTCACTGCGAATAAAGCCTGGATGAATACAGGTGACTTTAATCGGCGTGTTCATCACATCCATGCGTATTCCTTCAGACAGTGATGTAAGGCCGGCTTTAGTGGCTGCATACACGGTCATGGCACGCCTAAAGCCTCTCACCGCACTGATGGAAGATATAGTCACTAGGTGGCCACTGTTCTGCGCTCTGAATATTGTCATCGCCGCTTCGCATTGTGCTAACGCAGACACAAAGTTGGTGGTAGCAGTTTGTTTATTCGCATGAAAATAACCCGTTCCTACAGATGCTCCCTTCCCCATTCCAGCATTAACAATAACTCTGTCAAGGCGTCCTAAATCTTGTTTAAACGCATCAAAAACCTCAAACACAGCGTCGTGATCATTAACGTCTAAAGAACGAATAAACACATTGATATCTGGGTTAAGTTCGAGTAACTCAGCTTTTAGCGTTTCAAGGTTTTCATAGCGCCTAGCACACAGTGCTAAGTTGCGACCTTGTTTAGCAAACTCAATGGCCATCCCTTTTCCAAGCCCAGAGCTTGCCCCAGTGATCAGAATATTTTCTCTTATAGTCATTATTTTTTTCCTGATGCTTTTATGGCCTTATTGCAGCGCCACAGTAAGTAATGAATAAATACCCAAAAACGCTTAAACGCCGGGTTATTAGTTTGTCCGTGATGATAACGATAATAAATTTGCTGAGCGATCCCCGCTAAACGGAAAAGCCCATACACTTCGTAAAACGTGAAGTCTTCTACGTCAATATCCATCTTCTCGCAGTAGTAGGCGACAACTTGCTTGCGGGTAAACATACCCTCTAAATGTGTGGGCTGACGACGAGTAGATTGGGCTAAAAAGTCATCATCGGCATCAACCCAATAAGCTAGTGAATTTCCCAAATCCATAAGCGGATCTCCAAGGGTTGCTAGTTCCCAATCAAGCACCCCAATGATGTCAGTGTAGTTATTTGGGTTAAGTACAACATTGTCGAAGCGGAAGTCGTTGTGGGTAATACATATACGTTCCTTGTCAGGCATGTGTCTTTCAAGCCAATGCATTACCTTTTTACCTGAGGGTACATTCCACGTTTTCGCTTTGCTGTAGCGCGCACTCCAGCCGCTAATTTGTCGCTCAATATAGCCCTTTCCTTTGCCTATGTGAGATAAACCGGCTTTCTCATGGTCTACCTTATGCAGCTCAATTAAGCTATCGAGCACATTGGTGCACAGCTGAGCCGTTTGTGCTTTTGTTGTGTTCAAATCTCGAGGTAGATTTTTGCGCGGTATAATGCCAGTGAACTTTTCCATCAGGTAAAAATCGGCACCAATAATCGATTCATCTTCACAATAGGCGTACATGGTTGGCACATAGCGATAAACCGGTTTTAGCGCTCGCTGAAGTTTATACTCTCGCTCCATATCGTGAGCACCTTTTGCTTTTGTGCCCGCCGGGCCTCTTCGCAAAATCATCGATGTATTGGGGTAATCTAAGCAGTAAGTCCAGTTAGATGCTCCACCTGCATACTGAGTTACTGCAGGCTTAGTTTCACAGCCATTACAACGGGCTTTCATGGTGTCATCGAGATTATCTTTAAGCCAATTATTTACCGCTTCTGCGCTAAGCTCTTCACCACTTCGCACTTTCTGTGCTTTATCTACAACGCCTTGGTTCATTCTTTCTCCGCTTTACACAGGTTAATGCTTTGCCTTTCTCGAGTTTTAGGATAAAGGACGTTAGCTGTCTCGCTTGTCCATTACTTGCTTCATGGTTTTGGTCTGCGACAGCATCATTTTCAAATAGCGCGTCGATGACAACAGCTTTTTCAACAAAAAGGCGCGCTTACCTTCTTTGTGCGTCAAAATAAGAAACTGCTTAGCGTTTACTTGCTGGTAAATACTTTGCGCTACATCCTCTTTGCTCATGTCGGCTTTGGCGAAAAGTTTATTCAGCATTTTATGTGATGCAGGATTGGCACTTCGCATCGACTCATCAAGATTAGTCTTGAAAAAACTGGGGCAAACCACACTCACCCCAACGTTATCTGGCGCAAGTTCCAACTTCATTGTTTCAGAGAAGGCCACCACCGCCGCTTTCATAGCGTTATAACTGCCCATATAAGGGATAGGCGTTATTCCGGCCTGCGAGGCAATATTTACGAAGTAACCGTGCCCCTGCGTTTGCATCAGTGGCAACAGCGCTCTACTCACTCGCACCATGCCTAACATATTGATATCGAATACCCATTGCCACTGCTCTGGCGTTTCATCAAGCAAGCTGCCGCCGGTGGCAACGCCTGCGTTGTTAAATACATAGTCGATACCCTGCCATTTAGCGCTTATCGTGCTGGCAAGTTCATTCACATTCGTTTCGGATGTGATATCGCAGGTAACGTAGAAGGCGTCGGCTCCTATTGAGGTAAGTGCCTCAACGGTCTCATTGCCGCGAGCCTGATTGATGTCGGCGATACAAATTTTTATGCCTTTATGCTTTTCAGCCCACTTAATGGCAAGTGCTTTGCCCAGTCCGGTGGCTCCACCGGTGATGATGATACGCATAGTTGTTCTGCTCTTTATTGTTATTGTTATTGAATATTAGGTGCTGAGTTTACCTTTTTTACTGGTGGATTCAAAAGTTCCGGCCTAATCAGCCGCAAACACCTAACACAACCACTGTAAAATAAGTGACAAAAAAGTATGTCAAAAACGTCACATTAGGCTGCTAGTGTTTGCAAAAAAACGAGAGAAGCTATGTTTACTGTCAACGACGTTTTAAACAAACATTACCCTCAGGTTGCGAACAATCCTCTTTTATTTAAATCGCTATCTTTCGCGCTAAGTCACCTTTTACACGAAAAAGAAATTCAAGCGTTTGGCGACACGTACCCGCATTACAATGATATTGATTTTGTTGAGCAGGTACTGGCGTATTTTAACGTCAGCTATTCCGCAAGAGACATCGAGAAAGAACGAATTCCTAGTGAAGGTTGTGTAGTGATAATTGCAAATCACCCTATTGGCTCTCTTGATGCACTTGCATTAATTAAACTTGTGAGTGAAGTTCGACACGATTTAAAAGTAGTCGCAAATGAAATGCTTATGGCCATTGAACCGCTGCACAGCATGTTGCTACCCGTGAACAATATGGAGGGCGGGACCCCAAAGCAGCATTTATCAGCCATTCACCATCATCTATCACAGGACGGTGCAGTATTAATTTTTCCCGCCGGAGAGGTCTCCAGACTTAGACCCCAAGGTGTTCGCGACACGCGCTGGCATTCAGGTTTTTTGCGCATTGCCCGTCACGCTAAAGCCCCTATTCTTCCCGTGTATATCGATGCTAAAAACAGCCCTATTTTTTATGGCGTGTCTATGATTTACAAGCCGTTGGCTACTGCGCTACTCGTGAAGGAAATGTTTAAGCAGCGACGTAAACATTTGCCCATCCGCGTTGGGGAACTCATTGCATTTGAGTCTTATCAACAGCCAACATTAGCACTAAAAGAAAAAGTGAAGTTATTTAAACGACATCTTTATCGCATAGGCAATAACAAAAAAGGCGTGTTCGAAACCCAAGCTGCTATTGCAATGCCAGAGGACAGAAAAGAGCTCTCACGGGCTGTTCGCGCCTGTGAACATTTGGGGCAAACCGGCGATGGAAAATCGATTTATCTTTATCAGCATACTCATTGCTCTCCCATTATGCGTGAGATAGGACGTCTTCGAGAGATAGCATTTAGAGCGGTTGGAGAAGGCACTAGTAAGCGACGAGACATAGACCGGTACGATTCTCACTACTATCACCTAGTGCTGTGGGATGAGCGAGACTTAGAGATTGTGGGTGCCTATCGTTTTGGTGACGCCCAAGCGCTCAGCGAAGAAGGCCACCCAACGGGATTGTACACCGCTACGCTGTTTGATTACGGCGAAAATAATGAAGCCCTATTTGAGCATGGCCTAGAGTTAGGGCGAAGTTTTATACAACCTCGATATTGGGGAAAGCGAAGCCTCGACTATCTGTGGTTCGGCATTGGCGTTTTTCTTAGTCGCTATCCAAAGTACCGCTATTTGTTCGGGGCAGTGTCATTAAGCAATGCCTATCCTGATACTGCTAAAGATCTTTTAGTGCAGTTCTACTCAACATACTTTCCGGCTAAGTTCGGTAGTGTTACGTGTAAACAACCTTTTTGCCCCGCAAGAGAGCCTTTGCATGTGTTTACAGGTAATGATTACAAAGCCGAATTCACCATACTTAAGCACCTACTCGCTAATATGGGCGTAAATGTTCCCACGCTGTATAAGCAGTATTCAGAAATAGCGAAAGCCGATGGTGTCGCCTTTTTAGGGTTTAACGTTGACCCAGATTTTAACGACTGTATTGATGGTCTTGTGGTGGTTGATGCAATGGCAATTACTGAAAAAAAGCGCAAACGATATCTATGCCACGATGAGCTAAAGGCAACGGCTTGAATACAGTTTAATAACGTATCTTAAGCATTTAGATACGTTGTTAGGACGAATTGATACTAACGGTTGATTTTTACTGTCAATCTTTACTACATATGTTCACAGCAAAGATTAACGCGCCCAAGTAGAGAATAAAATATCCGTTAGGTCGTTGGCATTTAATACCATACATTGATATAACAAGGCCTGAAATAATGTTTAGTCACTGTGAAGTGCGAAGCTTAGGGCCTTATATGATAAAAATAATTGTACTTATTCCACTTATTCTTTCTCTGCTGTGGTTCGGCTACTTGCAGGCAAACAAATATTCTCTAGAGCAAGGTAAGCAAGGCTTTTTGTATATATTGGTACTATCTGGTGTTATTGCATTATTTTATACGGTAATGATGTTTTTAACTCATTAGCGACACGCTAAAAACTAATGCTGTTTTGCTACTACTCATTACCCATATAATCTTATGCGAAATACATTTTATCTTAGGGCGATATTAGGGGTATCCGAGTGTAAAAGACCAACGGCCAGAAAGGCTTTATGTTATTCGTGTATGCACATTCAGGCTGTTCAATATTTGCGCTTTTTATTTCCTAGCTCCTCCCTTCTAGCTTTTATTTTCTACCTTTCAGTTTTTACTCTCATTTTATTCATTTCCTATCTTTTTTCGGACATGGGGCACACGGCGGCTCTGATGTTTCAAGCTTGATATTGTCGTTGTTGTGAACTTTGCCACCAGCATGGCGTAGTCATCTGTATAAAAAATGTTTAATCAATACATTGCTCTCCATTAGGGCCTTTCAAGCAGTCAGTGAAATTGTTCATTGACTGCTTGAAAGGCTGATCAAGAACCTCTAGCTTGCTGTGATTACTGTAAAGCAAAACACCTGTTGAGGCTTTCCCACGGAGCGCAATATAAAAGGAACTACTGCATGTCTGATAAAATGAAATGCCCCATCGCCGGTGGGTACAAGTCAATCGAGAGTAAACGTATTGAAGGCGCGATAGGTACTCCTCCAATGAATGCTGATTGGTGGCCGGGTCAACTACCCATTGCATTACTTCACAGCCAATCTCCATCAGCAAACCCGCTAGGTGAAGATTTTGATTATCCCGCTGCATTCGCCTCTCTCGATTTAGACGCAGTGAAAAAAGATATTTTGGAGCTTTTGACCACATCGCAAGATTTCTGGCCTGCGGATTACGGTAACTATGGCCCTCAGATGATTAGAATGGCGTGGCACTCTGCTGGTTCATACCGCGTATTCGATGGACGTGGAGGGTCGGCGCAGGGGCTACAGCGCTTTGCTCCTCTTTACTCTTGGGAAGACAACGGCAACATCGATAAGTCGATACGCCTATTACAGCCTATTAAGCTGAAGTACGGTGACAACATCTCTTGGGCAGATTTGATTATGCTAACGGGCAACCTTGCGCTAGAGCAGATGGGTTTCAAAACCTTTGGCTTTGGTGGCGGACGCATTGACTGCTGGGAGGCTGATGACGCCACTTATTGGGGCCCAGAAACTGAAATGGCCACTCAAGACAAGCGTTGGACAGGTGAGCCTGGTACAGAGGACTATGACCTAGAGAATCCGCTCGCCGCGTCTCGTCAGTCGCTTATTTATGTTCATCCAGAAGGCCCTTTTGGCAATATGGATCCCATTTCCTCAGCGCAAGAAATTCGTATTACCTTTGGAAGAATGGGTATGAATGACGAAGAGACCGTTGCGCTTATTGCAGGCGGTCACGCGTTTGGTAAAAGTCACGGCGGCTCGGACAAATCGCATTTAGGCCCAGAACCAAGCGGAGCACCCATTGAAAGCCAAGGCCTAGGCTGGTTAAACAGCAATGGCTCGGGCAATGCCCAGTACACCACCACAAATGGCATTGAAGGAGCATGGACATCAAACCCTATCCGCTGGGACCACGAGTACCTAAAAAATCTATTTAAATTTGAGTGGGAACAAACAGAGAGCCCGGCTGGGGGTAAAGCATGGCGTCCTAAAAATGGGGAAGCTGCTGACCTTATACCTGACGCACATGTAGAAGGACTTCGCCATCCTCCTATGATGATGACCACCGACATAGCCCTTATCAAAGATCCTGCTTACCTAAAAATATGCGAGAAATTTGTTGAGCAGCCAGAACTCCTCGACGAGGCGTTTGCCAAGGCTTGGTATAAATTAATCCATAGAGATATGGGTCCTAAAAACCGTTTACTCGGCCCAGATGTGCCAGACGAAAGCTTAATTTGGCAAGATCCTATTCCAAAGTGCGACCATGAACTCATTGGTGAAGTCGACATTATTGCGCTTAAAGCCAGTATTCTTGCAACTAAACACAGTATCTCTGCGTTGGTAAGTACTGCATGGGCCTCTGCATCAACGTTTAGAAAAACGGATCTGCGCGGCGGCGCCAATGGTGCAAGAATTCAGCTTGAGCCAATGATTAACTGGGAAGTTAATAATCCTACCCAACTTAAAAGCGTACTTGAGTCACTTAAAGAAATTCAGAAAACTTTTAATGATGCGCAGACAAGCAAACGAGTTTCTCTTGCCGACCTTGTAGTATTAGCAGGTAGTGCGGCCATAGAAAAAGCAGCACAAGAAGCAGGCGTTGACGTTACCGTACCTTTTGAGCCTGGACGAATGGACGCTACGCAAGAGCAAACCGACGAGCACAACATATCGGTTCTTGAGCCTCATGCCGATGGCTTTAGAAACTACGTAAAAGGTAAGTATGGTGCAGATACTGAACGCATGTTAATCGACAGAGCCCATCTGCTTGATTTATCGGCTCCTGAACTCACTGCACTAGTTGGCGGCCTTCGGGTTCTAGACACCAATTACGACGGCTCTCAACACGGTGTTTTTACACAAACACCAGGGGTATTAACCAACGACTTTTTTGTTAACTTGCTAGATATCAATACTAAGTGGAAGCCGGTAGATGAGGCCAATGAGCTTTTTGAAGGCAACGATGTAGCAACGGGAAAGAAAAAGTGGTCGGCCACGCGGTGCGATCTTGTGTTCGGGTCGAACTTACAGCTAAGAGCAGTATGCGATGTTTACGGTGCCTCAACAGGCCATGAAAAATTTGTTCATGCTTTCGTAAAAGCGTGGCACAAAGTCATGATGCTAGACCGTTTTGAACTGCAAAACGAACGGTATCGCAAATAAGCAACGCTTAATCGCTAACGCTATCACGCTATTAAAAAGCCTGGCCACTCACTTTGCTGGGCTTTTTCTTTTACCCGCTCGGACACGCTTTTTCTAAACAAGGATGAAATATCACAAGGTTATGACAACATTTGATAATAACTACGTACAGGTACGGGGCTCTCGCGTTCACAATTTAAAAAGCCTCAATGTAGATATTCCAAGAAACAAAATTGTGGCATTTACTGGAATATCAGGCTCGGGCAAGTCCTCTCTCGCCTTCGGCACGCTTTTCGCCGAAGCTCAACATCGCTACTTAGACTCGGTATCACCCTATGCGCGGCGGTTGATAGACCAAGTTGAAACTCCCGACGTAGACAGTATTGAAGGTCTTCCCCCGGCAGTTGGACTGCATCAGCAGCGAGGTGCCCCTTCAATACGCTCATCGGTAGGCAGTATCACTACTATTTCTAATACCCTACGCATGCTGTATTCACGGGCAGGCGATTATCCGCAAGGGCAAAGTATTATTTATGCTGACGCCTTTTCACCGAACACGGTAGAAGGTGCCTGTGAAACATGCCACGGGATAGGTAACGTATTTGATGTTACGCAAGAAAAGCTCGTGCCCGACCCTAGTCTGACAATTAGAGAAGGCGCTATTGCAGCGTGGCCTGGGGCATGGCAGGGCAAAAACTTAGTTAGAGTATTGTTATCACTTGATATTGACGTAGACGTTCCGTGGACCGATTTACCCCCTTCCACGCGAGAATGGATTTTATTCACCGATGAAACACCGCAAGTGCCTGTATATCGGCACTACAATTTAGCGCAGACACGTAACGCATTCGCAGAGGGTGAGCCTGCCAGCTACAAAGGAAAATTTGTTGGTGCTAGACGCTATGTACTTGATACGTTTAAATCTACCCAGAAAGAAAAAATTAAAAAGCGTATTGCAGAATATCTAGATGTGTCTACCTGCCCTAGTTGCGAGGGCAAAAAACTGAAAGCTTCGTCCCTTTCCGTAACAATTTGTAATCTGGATATCATCGAATTTTCTCGTTTATCCCTTAGCGATGTAGTGACTCATTTAACCGCCTTAATGAACAATGTAGATAGTCAAAGTAACGAACGCGCCATGGTGATCCGTAATTTAGCTAGCGATATTATTGCCCGTATAACACCTATAATATCTCTTGGCCTTGGCTACCTCTCGTTAGAGCGCAGCACAACCACCGTCTCTGGTGGTGAATTACAGCGATTGAGGTTGGCGACTCAAATTAAATCTAAACTATTTGGTGTGGTTTACATCATGGATGAGCCCTCTTCCGGATTGCATCCACACGATGTCAATGCGCTACTTAGTGCTTTTAGTGAATTGGTAGAGGCAGGAAATACTGTTTTTGTTGTAGAGCATAACTCACGCGTTATACAACACGCAGACTGGGTAGTGGATATTGGGCCCAACGCTGGGGTTGATGGCGGAGAGTTAATCTATAGTGGGCCTGCTGAAAAACTTAAAGACGCTAGTGGCTCAAAAACATCACGCTTTCTCTTTGACAATTCTCTTGCGCTTACTCGTTACAACAGAAAGCCCTCAGGATGGCTTTCCCTAGCCAATATAACTAAAAACAACCTGAACAATTTTCATTGTGACTTTCCCCTAGGCACGATCGCCACGGTAACCGGCGTGTCGGGCTCTGGGAAATCGAGCTTGGTAAGTCACGCACTAGTAGAGCTTGTGAGGAAATCTATAGGTTCTGATAAATCACAAAGTATACAGGCAGATAGAGATTTTAGTGAATCTGCATTGCTAAAAGGTAGCCAAGAGAAACCCGTCGAAGGAACGATAACCAATGGCATTGAGCAGGTTAAACGGTTAGTTGTTGTTAATCAGGCGCCAATAGGCAGAACGCCGCGTTCCAACCTAGCAACGTATACCGGCCTTTTTGATCACGTCCGAAAATTGTTTGCGGCTACTGAGTTAGCAAAAAAACGGCGTTATGACGCGGGTCGCTTTTCATTTAATACCACAAAAGGGCGTTGCGAAAACTGTGAGGGAGTGGGCTTTGTATCGGTAGAACTTTTGTTTATGCCCAGTGTCTATTCCCCCTGCCCTGTATGCAATACTAAGCGATACAATGAAGACACTCTGGCCATTACATGGAATGACTTATCCATATCAGATGTATTGTCCCTTACCGTGTCCGAGGCACATGCCATATTTGCTGACGAGCCGCCAGTTTACCGCGCTCTTGATGCACTTCAAAAAGTGGGGCTTGGCTATTTGCGCCTTGGTCAGCCTGCGACAGAGTTATCAGGCGGAGAAGCACAAAGAATAAAACTTGCTACAGAACTAAAACGCGCCGAAAAAAAGAATACGCTCTATATTCTTGATGAGCCTACTACGGGACTTCACCCTGCTGATATTAGTTTGTTGATGAAACACCTAAATGCATTAGTCGATGAAGGCAGTAGCGTGATAATGGTAGAACACAACATGCAGGTAGCATCGGCTAGTGATTACATCATTGATATCGGTCCGGGAGCGGGCGATGAAGGTGGAAGCGTTGTGGCTCAGGGAACGCCATCAGAAGTAGCAAAAAGCACCGAAAGTAAAACTGCGCCGTTTCTAAATCATGGGTTTTAACATACAGTAGTAAAGCCAAATGAGCTACAAAGCGCTTTGTAGACGAAAAAACCACAAAAAAAGGGGGCACTTAACAGTGCCCCCTTTATCACATACTCGTTATCTTTTTAAACTTTATACGCTTTCTGAAATCGTAACGTCTGCTTGAGAACGAAGCGCTTCAATATATTGCTCGTATAAACGCTGTCCTCTCATCTGGCCAAGACGCTCTTTAAGGCTATTGCCTAACTCAGCTTCAAGTACCGGCGCTGCGTTAACACCTTCTAGCTTAACGACTGCCACATCACCATTAACCGTTGTTGCAACATCGACATTTTTTTCGCCCTCTGGAGCAAGTGTAAACAAGGTCTCAACTACTGCAGCATTCAACGTACCGCCATTTCTTGGTACTGCTTTGGCAGTTTCCCAACTAGCAGACATTTCGGATAAAAGAGATGATACGTCTTCTTTAGCTCTTACCTTAATAGCAACATCTGAAGCCCACGCTTGCGCAGCTTCTCTAGCCTTAGTTGATTTCACAGATGCAGTAATGCTATCGCGTACTTCGTTGAGCGTCTGAGTGCGCTGTGGCTCGTGCTCTATAACTCGAACAACAACAATGTTTTCGTCATCTAACTCAATGATGTCACTGTTTACGCGTTCTTCAATAAGTTCAGGGGAAAACGCGTTTTCTAATAGTGCAGGAAGGTTTAATTCTTCTGGCGCCGCACTACGGCTGAACAACGCTGTTTCTTGTACTGGGAGATTTACCGCATTTGCTGCATCTTCAAGAGTATCAGGCACTTCAAACGCAATTTCTGCCAACGTATTTTGTAACTCAAAATACTTTTCCATTGCTTGGTCATACAATAGGGAGTCACGTATATCACTCGCTACTTCTTCGAATGATTTAGTTTGCGCTTCGTTGATGTCAGTGAGTTTAATGATGTGGAAACCAAAATCAGTTTCAACAATATCAGACACGTCGCCTACATTCTCCAACGCAAATGCCGCTTCATCAAATTCAGCGTCCATCATTTCTGGCGTTATAAAGTCTAAGTCACCGCCATTTTCAGCAGAAAAAGTGTCGTCTGAACTTTCTGATGCCAGTGTGGCAAAGTCAGCACCGTTATCAAGCTGGGCTTTTAGTGCCTCTATTTCCGCTCTTGCAGTATCAACATCATTACCTGATTCAATCAAGATATGAGAAACGCGGCGTTCTTCTTCTTTACCGTAGCTTGGTAAATTCGCTTCGTAATACGTACGAACCGCATCATCGTCTACAGACACTCTACCTTTAAGGTCTTCTACACTTAGTTTTACATAAGCAAGCTTAACTTTTTCCTCGGTATCAAAAGAAGCAATGTTGTTGTTATAGAACCCTTCGATGTCTTCTTCGGTAATTTCCACTGAATCAGCAAAGCGAGTAGCACTCACAATGGCGTATTTTGCGTCGCGAGTTTGGCGTTGAAGCATGTTCGCCTCTTCCACTTCACTATCTAGTGCGAAAGCTGAGGTAGTCAGTGCAGCAGCAAGCTGATTTTGTGTCATCTGGATGCGAAGGTAATTACGAAAATCCGCCGGTGAGAAACCGTTTTGACGAAGGATAGTTTGAAAACGTTCGTTATCAAATTGACCGCCAAATTGAAATTCTGGCATTTGCACTATGGTTTCGCGAATTTGTTCATCACTTACCCGCAAGCCAATCTCCGCGGCCTGTTGCTGGATTAATTTTTCTGAAATTAAGCGGTCCAACGCACTACGTCTAAAGTTTGCGAGGTACTCTTCACTTGAAAATAGCTGAGCAACACTCTCGCCAAACTGTGATTCCATTTGCGCGCGCTGATTTTGATACGCACGGTCTAGTTCTTGGGCCGAGATCTCTTCGCCATTTACCGTGGCCACTGCAGACGTGCCTGGCGATGTGAGGTAGCTTCCTACACCAGCAAATACGAAACTCAAAACGATTAGCGCAATGATTGCCATCGCCCATGGGCCTTGAGAACCTTCTCTGATTCTTTCTAGCATGATTATTCTTCAACTCCGTTGCTTACTACTGATACCAGACTCAACCTCTTCGCAAAGCGACGAGACCACTGCCATTGGTAAAATAAGCGATGATTATAACCTAATGCCGATGAAGATAAACGACCTAAAACAAACTAATCTGTGTGTTACTAAGACTTTCTTATCCGGCTTAGTGCAAGGTAAACGTTATTCGCGGCGGGGTTATTAACTATTGTTGTATACAAATAAAAAAGGCGATGGACTAGCCATCGCCTTTTTTTATATTTTTTGGCTTAGTTACAAGCGTCTTTCAGAGCTTTACCGGCTTTGAAAGATGGTACTTTCGCAGCTGAAATCTGAATAGTCTCACCAGTTTGTGGGTTGCGGCCACTGCGAGCTGAACGTTCGCGAACTGAGAAAGTGCCAAAGCCTACTAGTGCTACTTGGTCGCCTTCCTTAAGCGCCGCAGTTACTGAGTCTGTGAATGCGTCAAGTGCGCGCCCAGCTGCTGCTTTAGAAATATCTGCACCAGCAGCAATTTGGTCGATAAGTTGAGACTTGTTCACTATTTTGATCCCCTTCAATTGTTATTATACTGTTTGTCCAAAAAAATGGTCTGGACTTTATAACAAGCTTGATCGTTAACATCAAGCATCTGTCACAATTAATTAACTTTTAAATTAATCGCTGCAATCCCTTTTGTGGCAAGGCTTCAAGCGATAACTATTTTAAGGTAACACAACTTTTCTGTCTTGAAAGCCCTAATTTTGAAAAAATCGACAATTCTTTAATTTTACGTACAATTTTTAATCAAAACGTACAAGAAAATGGCTACATCCCTTTAGAATTAAGCATTGTAACCATCACTATTTGCTATTTTTTTTCTATTTTAAAACTTTCAACCGGCTCTTGCAGCGCAATATCTAGCACATCATCAATCCATTTCACTGGATGGATGGCCAAGTCTTTTTTCACGTTATCAGGAATTTCTTCCAAATCTCGCTCGTTGTCTTTAGGAATAATTACGGTCTTAATACCGCCTCGGTGAGCGGCCAACAGTTTCTCTTTAAGACCACCTATAGCAAGCACCTCACCACGCAGAGTTATTTCTCCCGTCATAGCGACTTCGCACTTCACTGGATTACCAGTTAGGGATGACACCAACGCGGTACACATCGCAATACCCGCACTTGGACCATCTTTAGGTGTCGCACCTTCCGGTACATGAACATGTATATCACGTTTCTCATAGAAGTCTTCGTTAATGCGAAGCTTTTCTGCACGGCTTCGCACAACCGTCATGGCCGCCTTAATTGACTCTTGCATAACATCGCCAAGAGAGCCGGTTGAAGTCATTTTTCCCTTGCCTGGCACAGACGTTGTCTCAATAGTGAGTAAGTCTCCACCAACTTGAGTCCACGCCAATCCAGTTACTTGGCCAATCTGGTTGTCTTTGTCAGCTTTGCCGTAATCGAAGCGCTGAACACCTAAGTAATCTTTTAGATTATCCTGAGTGACAGACACCTTACCTTTGTTCTTCTTCAAAAGAACGTCTTTCACAGCTTTACGACAAACCTTTGAAATCTCACGCTCTAGGCTTCTCACACCAGCTTCTCGTGTGTAGTAACGTATCATGCCGATAACCGCAGAATCGGTAATTTCAAGCTCTTTAACCTTGAGACCATTGCGCTCCATTTGCTTGCCAATTAAATGATTTTTAGCAATGTTGAGCTTTTCATCTTCGGTATAGCCAGACAAGCGAATCACTTCCATACGATCCAGCAACGGCCCTGGAATATTCATGCTGTTTGATGTAGCAACAAACATCACATCTGAAAGGTCATAATCCACTTCTAAATAGTGATCGCTGAAACTGTTATTTTGCTCTGGGTCAAGCACTTCAAGAAGCGCTGATGCCGGGTCGCCGCGCATGTCAGATGAAATCTTGTCGATTTCATCAAGCAAAAACAGCGGGTTCTTCACCCCAACTTTCGCCATTTTTTGAACCAATTTACCGGGCAGTGAGCCGATGTAAGTTCGACGATGGCCTCGAATTTCTGCCTCATCTCTCACGCCGCCTAGCGCCATACGCACATATTTTCTGCCAGTTGCTTTAGCGACAGACTGGCCCAGTGATGTTTTACCTACACCAGGAGGACCCACTAAGCACAGGATTGGACCTTTCAGCTTTTTAACTCGTTGCTGAACGGCTAGATACTCAAGAATGCGCTCTTTGACCTTTTCAAGACCATAGTGGTCTTCATTGAGCACTTCTTCGGCCTTAGCTAAGTCTCGTTTCACCGGAGAGCGCTTATTCCATGGAACATTAGTAAGCCATTCAATGTAACTGCGCAGCACAGTAGCCTCAGCGGACATAGGCGACATCATCTTCAGCTTTTGAAGTTCTGACTTCGCTTTGTCCTCTGCTTCTTTAGGCATTTTGGCGTCAGCAATCTTTTTTGCTAGCGCTTCAAATTCGTCAGGTGCATCGTCTAGCTCGCCAAGTTCTTTTTGAATAGCTTTCATTTGCTCATTCAAATAATACTCGCGCTGACTTTTTTCCATCTGTTTTTTAACGCGGGTACGAATTTTCTTCTCTACCTGCAATAAATCGATTTCGCCTTCCATGAGCGCCATCAAGTATTCAAGACGCTCGTTTACTCCTTGCATCTCTAATACTTTTTGCTTTTCGGCCAGCTTAAGCGGCATGTGAGCAGCCATGGTGTCGGCTAAGCGCGCTGCGTCTTCAATGCCATTTAAAGAAGTTAGCACTTCAGGTGGTATTTTTTTGTTGAGCTTTACGTAGCCTTCAAATTGAGAGACTGCGGAACGAATAAGTACTTCCTGCTCACTCTCTTCAATGCCTTCGTCTTCCATTTGGTCAACAGAAGCAACAAAATAAGGTTCTGCCTGCGTATAGCTTTCAATGACACCCCGCACACTCCCTTCGACTAAAACTTTTACGGTGCCATCGGGTAGTTTTAAAAGCTGTAGAATAGTCGCAATAGTACCTACCGTGTAGATATCGTCAGCTTCCGGCTCGTCTACACCTGCATCTTTTTGTGCTACTAAGAAAATTTGTTTGTCGTTTTCCATCGCCGCTTCTAGGCAACGGATAGATTTTTCACGCCCTACAAAAAGGGGTATGACCATATGCGGGTATACGACCACGTCCCGCAGGGCAAGCACAGGAATTTCAATGCGATTTTCACGCTCAACTGTCATACTTGTTCTCAATTTATTTGCGATGTCGTTTTATATGGGGATGTAAGAGCAAAGTTCAATCAAAACTTATTAAAGTGCGTTAATTCCTTACTGTCCCTCACCTTCTGCCTCTACTTGAAGCAACTTTAGTACGTGAGTTGGATATTATCGATTACATTGCGTCGCGTTTATTACAAGCTCACACAAATACCATTATCGATTTTTGCGTTTAAGGCAATAGAAAAAGCGCAGATCTATATCAAAGGATAGACTTTAATGTACTGTTAGTTCAAATAACAGTCAGCTTAGTAGGCTTATGACAACATGTAGATGTGGTGGATAAGAAACAACAGAGAAGTAAAACGATAACGTCAGAAACTAAAAAGGCCCCTAAGGGCCTTTTCTCAACAATTTCCATGTTATTCAGATGCAGCTTTCTTCTCATTACTATCGTAAATCAAAATAGGCTTAGATTCACCGCGGATAACAGTTTCATCAATAACCACTTTACTCACATCTTCGTTTGACGGTAAGTCGTACATCGTCTCTAACAATACTGCCTCAACGATAGAGCGAAGCCCCCGAGCACCGGTTTTACGCTCCATTGCCTTTTTCGCAATAGCGTTTAATGCATCGTCGCGGAACTCTAGCTCAACATCTTCCATTGAGAACAGCGCGCCGTACTGCTTAGTTATCGCATTCTTCGGTTCGCGAAGAATTTGAATTAGCGCTTCTTCGTTAAGCTCTTCTAAGCTAGTTACAACAGGTAAACGACCGATAAATTCTGGAATTAATCCGTACTTCACCAAATCTTCCGGTTCAACTTGCTTAAACAGTTCGCTTATTTGCTTACCATTTTCTTTCGACTTAACCGTAGCACCAAAACCTATGCCGGTGTCTTTTTGTGCACGTTGCTCAATCACTTTATCGAGACCGGCAAACGCACCACCGCAGATGAACAAGATTTTTGACGTATCAACCTGTAAGAACTCTTGCTGAGGATGTTTTCTGCCGCCTTGTGGGGGAACAGAAGCTACCGTGCCCTCAATCAGCTTCAACAGCGCTTGCTGCACACCTTCACCAGATACATCTCGTGTGATTGACGGGTTATCAGACTTACGGGAAATCTTATCGATTTCATCAATGTAGACAATACCACGCTGTGCTTTCTCTACATCGTAATCACATTTCTGTAAAAGCTTCTGAATTATATTTTCAACGTCTTCGCCCACGTAGCCCGCTTCGGTAAGCGTAGTCGCATCGGCCATGGTAAATGGAACGTCTAGTAACCGCGCAAGGGTTTCAGCGAGAAGTGTTTTTCCGCTTCCCGTTGGACCAATGAGAAGAATGTTACTTTTACCAAGCTCAACGCCATCGTGAACATCGCCATTTCGCAAGCGTTTGTAGTGGTTATAAACCGCTACAGCGAGCACTTTCTTAGCATGATCTTGACCAATGACATAATCGTTTAGATGCTCATGGATCTCGGCTGGTTTAGGTAAAGCATCCTGCTTTTGCTTAGGCGCAATTTCCTTAATTTCTTCGCGAATGATATCGTTACATAACTCAACACACTCGTCGCAAATGAATACCGACGGGCCTGCTATTAACTTTCTCACTTCGTGTTGGCTTTTGCCACAAAACGAGCAGTACAGTAGTTTGTTATCACCGTCACCGCTTTGTTTATCACTCATTACTTTTGCCTCTGCCTTGCCTGAGCCACACACTAAATCACACGATATTTTGGCTCAGAAATACTATAACTATACTACTTCGCTGCAGCAACGTCAGAACGGTTTGCTAACACTTGGTCAACTAATCCATATTCTTTTGCATCAGATGCATTTAAGAAGTTATCACGATCTGTGTCTTTTGCTACTTTCTCGTAGTCTTGACCTGTGTGTTCGGCCATTAGGCGATTTAGCTTTTCTTTAATATAAAGAATTTCTTTCGCATGTATCTCAAAATCTGACGCTTGACCTTGGAATCCGCCGAGCGGTTGATGAATCATCACTCGAGAATTAGGCAGGCAGTAGCGCTTACCTTTGGCACCAGCTGAAAGCAAGAAAGCTCCCATACTCGCCGCTTGGCCCATGCAAACTGTACTTACATCAGGTTTGATAAATTTCATGGTATCGTAAATTGCCATACCTGCTGAAACTGAACCGCCAGGAGAATTGATATAAAGGAAAATGTCTTTCTCTGGATTTTCCGCTTCTAAGAACAACATCTGCGCAACAATAAGGTTGGCCATGTGATCTTCAACTTGCCCCACTAAGAAAATAACATTTTCTTTTAATAGGCGAGAATAAATGTCGTAAGAGCGCTCACCTTTAGAGGTTTGCTCTACAACCATTGGAACAAGTGCATTCATAGGGTCAAACGGAGTGTTAGTCATAACTACCTTTATTATCTAGCGTTAAAAACAAAAATGCTCGGAAGGCTCCGAGCATTTAAGCAGTTGCTGACAAGTAATGTCAATCAGACAGTAAAAAATTACGCCTGTTTGTTCATTACCTCGTCAAAAGCTTTAGTTACTTCAGTAACTTTAGCTTGCTCAAGAACCCACTCGATGGCTTGCTCTTCTAGCGCAACGTTCTGCATTTGCTGCATTAGCTCTTGGTTGTTGTTGTAGTACTCTACAACTTCACTTGGATCTTCGTACGCAGATGCTGCTGTTTCGATCATCTCTTTCACGCGTTCTTCGTCAGCTTTAAGCTCGTTTTGCTTAATCACTTCACCTAGAAGTAGGCCGATTGAAACACGACGTTTTGCGTTGTCTGCAAACAGCTCCGCTGGAAGGTCTGGAAGATTTTGGCCACCGCCCTGTTGGCTGAAACGCTGCTTCGCTTGTTCGCGAAGTGCATCGATTTCTTGGTCGATAAGCGCTTGTGGAATATCAATCTCGTTTGCGTCTACTAGCTTAGAGATAACATCTTCTTTTACTTGTGCTTTAAGCGTTTGGTCTAACTCGCGCTGCATGTTCTTACGAACTTCTGCTTTAAGTGCATCAACGCCGCCTTCTTCAACACCAAATAATGTTGCGAATTCTTCGTCTACTTTAGGCAGTGCCTGACCTTCAACTTTCTTAATTGTTGCTTGGAATACCGCGTCTTTACCCTTTAGGTTTTCTGCGTGGTAATCTTCAGGGAAAGTGACTTCAATTGTCACTTCTTCACCTGCTTTAGCGCCAACAAGTGGTTTTTCAAAGCCTGGAATCATACGGCCTTGGCCTAGCTCTAATGAGAAGTCTTCCGCTTTTCCGCCTTCAAACTCTTCGCCGTCGATAGTGCCAACAAAATCCATAACAACTTTGTCATCTTTCTTCGCTTTACGCTTAACTTCTTTCCAAGTCGCGTGCTGCTTTTGAAGCGTTTCCATCATATTGTCTAGATCTTCGTCAGTAATCTCAACTACCGGCTTTTCGATCTCGATGTCGCTTACGCCCTTCACTTCAACTTCAGGATAAACTTCAAAAGACGCTGTAAATTCTAAATCTTTACCATCTTCGTCTGTGGTTAAATCAAACTTCGGCATACCAGCAGGCTGAATTTTTTCTTGAATCACTGCTTGGTAGAAGTTTTGCTGCATGACTTCACCAGAAACTTCTTGGCGAACTGCTTGGCCGAAACGTTTTTTGATTACGCTTACTGGAACTTTGCCAGGACGAAAACCGTTGATGCGCTGCGTTTTCGCCAACTGCTGTAAGCGTGACTTAACTGCTGAATCAACCGTGTCAGCTGGAACGGTGATAGTAAGACGGCGTTCTAAACCCTGGGTCGTCTCGACTGAAACTTGCATTATATTACCTCAACTATACGCCTTTTCAGGCGTTTTGTTTTCAATCCCCTCTCCCGTCATGCTTAATAAGCACATCACTCGGGGAAGAGGTCGTTAAAAATCGTTTATGAATTCAAGATTGCACAATTCAATTAAGAATTTAGGTGTGTTAACACGCAACTTGAAATAAACGTATTGGTTAAAAAAAGACGCGGTAGTATACAGCCGCACACTTTGAGAGTCGAGAGGCAAAAACACGCTTTTAACATAGTTTTGCTCAATAAACGTGCAGAAAAACAGAATTATTAAAAATTCACGTATCAAGAGAAGATTTGTTTTAAGAAAATGGTGATACGATAAGAGAGAGAAAAAACAGTGGTCGGTGAGACAGGATTTGAACCTGCGACCCCTTGTACCCAAAACAAGTGCGCTACCAAGCTGCGCCACTCACCGACAATAGAAGTACTGAAAAGCTTTTGAAAGAAGCCTAAAACTATGGTGCGGAAGGAGAGACTTGAACTCTCACGCCGTGAAGCACTGGAACCTAAATCCAGCGTGTCTACCAATTCCACCACTCCCGCGAAAAAGTGGGGTGGACGATGGGACTTGAACCCACGACAACCGGAATCACAATCCGGGGCTCTACCAACTGAGCTACGCCCACCACTGAGGTGTTATAGTTTACATGCGAATTGATAAACATGTAAACGAAAGATTCTGTCTTTGTGGTCAGGACCTACCTGACCCGCATGGCGCGCCCGGCAGGATTCGAACCTGCGACCCACGGCTTAGAAGGCCGTTGCTCTATCCAGCTGAGCTACGGGCGCTCGACGAATCTTTTTCTTTACAAAACTTCTTGCAAAGACCTCTGCAAACGTTGTTGCAAAGAAATGGTCGGTGAGACAGGATTTGAACCTGCGACCCCTTGTACCCAAAACAAGTGCGCTACCAAGCTGCGCCACTCACCGACAATGTAACTGCTTTCGAAGCGTTTTGCCTCTGTGCCGTTACGGGGTGCGAATATTACTGACTTGCCCCCACCTCGTCAAACACTTTTTTAAATAAAAAAAACAACCGCTCACAAAGCGCGCATTATTGTCTTTTTTTATACAAAGCGAGTGCTTTTTAAGCAAAAAAGGACATTTGAGGTGGTAGATATTCATCTCACATTGCAAAAACAACTTGGTCATTTGACGAAGTAACTTTTTGTATGTCCTTATTTCATTTCTTCTTTCACAAAGGTAAGGCGAACGATTTTTGAAACCGCATTACAGTAGTAACAGAATGACAGGGGTTAAATCAGTCGTGTTAATTCTCTTTTGCAACATCAGTCCATCAATATAAGGAGTTTCTACGCAACTTAAATTAAAAGGACAGATTTACTCATATAATAGACTGGTTTCACATATCGGTTTTGTGAAACAATACGCATCACTCATTAATTACTTTATGAATTTGTGTTTATGACCGCTCACCTAATTGATGGCAAACTAATTGCCAAACAAGTTCGCCAACATGTTGCCTCTTACGTCGACTCATTAACCAAAGCTAATAAACGCCAACCTGGCCTTGCGGTAGTGTTAGTTGGTAGTGACGCTGCTTCTCAAGTATATGTGTCAAATAAGCGAAAGGCATGCGAAGAGGTTGGCTTCATCTCTCGTTCTTTCGACCTTCCCTCAGATACTTCTGAAGAAACACTTCTTTCATTAGTCGACGAGCTTAACGATGATAAAGAGATAGATGGAATTCTCGTTCAGTTACCACTGCCCGCAGGGCTTAACGCCGAACGAGTACTAGAGCGTATTCACCCTCATAAAGACGTGGACGGGTTTCACCCATACAATATCGGTCGTTTAGCTCAACGTATTCCAGCGCTTCGCCCCTGTACGCCTAAGGGCATTATGACAATGATTGAATCAACTAAACGCCCGGTGAAAGGTTTAGACGCGGTAATCGTTGGCGCATCGAACATTGTGGGTCGCCCAATGAGCCTAGAACTGTTGTTAGCCGGTTGCACAGTAACTACTTGCCATAAGTTTACGCAAGATTTAAAGAGCCATGTTCAACGTGCAGATCTCCTTGTCGTCGCGGTAGGTAAACCTAATTTTATTCCCGGAAGCTGGATAAAACCGGGTGCCATTGTTATCGATGTAGGCATTAATCGAGTAAGCGATGGTTCGTTAGTTGGCGATGTAGAATTCGAGCAAGCAAAAGAGCGAGCAGGCTGGATAACGCCTGTTCCTGGCGGCGTTGGCCCAATGACAGTAGCCAGTCTTATTGAAAACACACTAGAAGCCTACGTTAAGTACCATTCTTAAATAGCTTCTGCACGGGCACGTCTAGCGTGATTCCTCTCGCTAGACGATTTCCGCTGCGCTATAGTGCAGAATATGCGCCGCTTTCGGGTCTTTTTGCATGCCTTGTAGCATAGCCATTGAGCTCTCCGATAAGTGCTGATTAAGCGCATGTTCGTATAAACTCTAATGCCTCAGTTTAACTTAGCGTTAATAAGTAAACCGGCAAGCAAATAGTACTATTTCATGAAATCTGTTGAATCTTCAAATAGACCAGCGCAACAAGCTCATCACAACGATGAACACTACAAAAAAGCCACTATGCAGTGGGTTGATGACATTGTTATTCATCATAACTTTTGCCCCTTCGCGTCGTTCGTGAGAACGCCCAATCAAATTCATTCCTGTGTAATAGCAGGCAATACCGGTGATGTACTAGAAGCACTTTTTGAGGAGTTGAAGCGCTTAGACAATGCTGATGATATTGCAACAACCCTCATCATTCTTTCACATACCTCTTTCGCAGATTTTAATGAATACCTAGACGTATTAGCCATCGCAGAGGCCATGCTTCACGACTGGGGTTTTTCAGAGCGCTATCAGCTAGCCAGCTTTCATCCCAAGTATGTTTTCGACGGTAACAGTATTGATGACCCTGAAAATTATACGAACCGCTCACCCTATCCTCTTTTACATATAATTCGCGAGAGCGACATTACTCGTTATATGAAAAATGAGGATGATGCGCAAAAAATCTATACTCACAACATTTCAAAGGCTAAAGAGCTTGGTTGCCCTTACTTTGAAGAGGCATTGTTGTCCCTCACCAAGGCTCGAATCAACGAAGATCCAATCGAATGACAAGAGAAGATGGTTTTCACATCAATACCATTGCCACCATAGCAACGCCATTTAAGCAAAAGTTTGCGGTGCCTCGGCAAGCTAAACTTAACACGGCCAAGGGAGTCATCTCTTTTACGGATGATTTTGACGATATCAATATGCTTAAAGGTATTGGGGATTATAGCCATCTCTGGTTACTGTTTGTATTTCATCAAACCATGGAGCGAGGCTGGAAAAGCACAGTAAAAGCGCCCCGACTAGGTGGCAACGCTACCATGGGCGTGCTTGCAACACGAAGTACACATAGGCCCAACGCCATTGGCATGTCGGCAGTGAAGAATAATGGTATTCATACTATCGACGGCAAACAAAAGTTAGTCGTTGAGGGTATAGACTTAGTAGACGGCACTCCCATTGTCGATATAAAACCTTATTTACCCTATGCAGACAGTATTCAAAGCGCCACCGATAGCCTTCACCGAATGCGTCCAATACCTCAGCGACCCGTAGAGTTTTTAGATGAAATTTCACCACGGCTTTTAAAAGCCTGTGAGCAACACAGCGATTTTGAGCGAGTTGTGCGTGAAGTGTTATCCCAAGATCCCCGCCCAGCATACAAACAAAACATAGAAAGTGATGACAAAACATATAAAGTAACCCTTTATAATTTGGACATAGGTTTTGTCGTGTCTGATGGCATAGTCGTCGTGACACAGATAAATACAATATAAAACAAACAGTATGTAGCGTAATGGCTCGTACTTAATTAGAATGCATAAGAATAAAATTAATTTTTACAGGAATACTGTTTTACATGCGCACTAGTCAATATTTGCTCGCCACGCAAAAAGAAACCCCAGCAGATGCAGAGGTTATCAGCCACCAGTTAATGTTACGCGCTGGTATGATCAGAAAATTAGCGTCGGGATTATATAATTGGCTTCCGTCAGGCCTTCGCGTTCTGAACAAAGTTGCCAACATCGTTCGCGAAGAAATGAACAAAGCTGGCGCAATTGAAATTCTAATGCCAGTTGTGCAACCTGCCGATCTTTGGGAAGAATCTGGTCGCTGGGAAGAATACGGTCCTGAGTTACTGCGTGTAAAAGACCGCCACCAGCGCGACTTCGTATTAGGTCCAACTCACGAAGAAGTGATTACCGCCCTCGTACGAAACGAAGTGAGCAGTTATAAGCAGCTTCCGCTTAATCTGTACCAAATACAAACCAAGTTTCGTGATGAAGTTCGCCCTCGCTTTGGCATTATGCGCAGCCGCGAATTTACGATGAAAGACGCCTATAGTTTTCATCTAGAGGACGCGTGTTTAGAAACGACCTACCAAAAGATGTACGATGCCTACAGTAATATCTTTACTCGCTTGGGGTTAGATTTCCGTGCTGTTATTGCTGACTCTGGCTCAATTGGTGGAAATCACTCACACGAATTTCATGTATTAGCGGAATCTGGTGAAGACGCCATCGCGTTTTCTAACAAAAGTAATTACGCTGCTAACATTGAAATGGCACCGGCCACTGCACCTGAAAAAGCAACTGTATCTGGTGCTCCACGTGAGATTAAGCCTGTGAGTGGTCACACGTTAGAAGAGGCGCTTAGCAGTATTGATGTTGCAACTAGCAACGCGGTAAACGTATTTGTAGTTAGAGGCGCTGATACCGATGAAGGCAATGCTGATGCTGCGTTAAATAGCGATGAGAAGTGGGTTGCGCTTGTACTTCGAGCTGACCATACACTCAACGATGTTAAAGCAGAAAAAATTGATAGCGTTGCGACACCGCTAGTTCAAGCTTCTCCTGAAAAAGCAGCTCAGGTACTGGGTGTTTCTCCTTTATTTGCAGATGCAACCGCATTAGCTATACCTACTTACGTTGATTCAAGCGCGGCAGCGCTAGCCGACTTTACTTGCGGCGCTGGGGAACAGAACAAATTAGCGATTAATTCAAATTGGTCTGATGAAATTAACGCGTTTGATATTCGCAACGTAGTCGCCGGAGATATCTCTCCTGACGGTGAAGGCACCCTTGACATAAAACGGGGTATTGAAGTTGGTCATATTTTCCAACTTGGCAGAAAGTACTCTGAAGCCATGAACTGCGGTGTTTTAAGCGAAACGGGTAAGCATCAAACTCTAACAATGGGCTGCTACGGTATCGGTGTATCTCGTATTGTTGCTGCCGCCATAGAACAAAATCATGATAAATTTGGTATTAAATGGCCTGACGCTATCGCACCTTTTAAAGTGGCAGTTATTCCAATGAATATGCACAAATCTCATCGTATTAAGGAAACAGCAGAAGCCCTTTATGAAGCGCTTTTAGACCTTGGTATTGATGTACTTTTCGACGATCGAAAAGAACGCCCAGGTGTTATGTTTAATGACATGGAATTAATTGGTATCCCTCATAGTATTGTCATTGGCGAAAGAAACTTGGATAATCAACAAGTTGAATACAAGAATAGACGAACTGGCGATAAGCAGTTAGTAGATCTCAGTGCCGCTAAAGACTTTATAGCCGAGCTCTAACTTCTGGCGTTTCCCTAACAAGTAGAAAGCGGGGCTTAGTACATGCGGTTAACATTTTATGGCGTTAGAGGCTCAATACCTACTCCTGGTGCGGACTTCGTACGCTATGGTGGTAATACCGCCTGTGTGCATATTGAACTTGAGGATGGTACGGATATCATCCTCGACTCAGGAACAGGTATTCGGTTACTAAGCCCTCAACTCATTCAAAAAACGTCACCCATTAATATATTGCTGAGTCATAACCATTGGGACCATATTCAAGGCTTCCCTTTTTTCACACCGATTTACCAAAAAGACAGGGAGATAAATATTTACCCTGGGCAGACTATTCTTGATGAGCCAGACCAAATACTTCGACAAATGGAAGGCTCCTTATTTCCCGTTCCCCGAACTGCCTTGCACGCGAATATAGACATAAAACAACTACCTACAGAGCAAGACAGTTTTAGCGTTGGCAGCGCAAGTATTAAGCGTTTACCGATGAATCATCCCGGCAGGGGAAGCGCGTATTGTATTGAAGCAGATGGATGCAAAATAGCATACATCACAGACAACGAGCTTTATCCTCCTTACAAAAAAGAAACTGATTTTCAGACCTTTGTGGCTTTTGCTAGCCATGCCGATCTGTTAATTCACGACGCCCAATATATGGGCTCTGACATGCCAGCTAAAAATGGCTGGGGTCACTCTGTTGCTGAAGAAGCAGTGAAGCTTGCTATGGCAAGTAATGTTAAGCAGCTCGCATTGTATAGCCACGACCCCGAGCGTACTGATGACGATATAGACTTTATCGTTTCACACTGCAACGACTTCGTAGTCGCCGCCGAATCCCCACTGAAAGTATTTGCCTCATCTGAAGGCCAGTCTCTGGACTTCAATACCCCTTAATTTTTAATACTATTTAAGTCCTTAAGTTAGCGCTCTGACTTAAGGAATTTAAAGACAACACGGAGAGTAAAAGGTGAATTTAAAGCCTTTGTTTTTATTAATCACATCTACGTACATTTTACTAGGTGCGAATCATCTTGCCTACGCGCAAGAGACAGACAAGAATAACGAGCAGACAGCGTCTGACGTTACTAAGGATGAAGACAAATCTGATTTAGCTAAAGCTATTGAAGAAGGTATCGAGGTGATTGATATTATCAAGAAAGATACCACAACAGAGAGTGCACTCGACGATAGGTTACAGGGTGACAAAGAAGCCCTCGACAATGTGTTTGCTATTACTCAGCATCGACAAAACTACCTGCTCCCATTTACGTACGTTAAAAACCCAAACTCTGCGGGTAATCAGGAGCTGACCGAGGAAAATGTCGACAGTAAAGAGGCAAAGTTTCAGTTGAGCATGAAGCTGCCTTTATACCTTGAGGACACGGGTTTTGACGGAGTGTATTTCGGTTTTACTCTCACCTCGTTTTGGCAACTTTACAACAGTGAAGTGTCTAAACCATTTCGTGAAACCAACTACGAACCAGAAGTGTTTTGGCAAAAAACCGGTGACTATTCCGTATTGGGATATAAGTTTAATACCTTTCAATTAGGCTTCAATCATATGTCTAATGGCCAAAGTGGCCTTCGCTCTCGTAGTTGGAACCGTATATTTGCCTCTATCACGTTCAGCGATAATGACGATATTTATTACCTAAAAACATGGTATCGCGTGCCGGAAGACGAGAAAGACGATCCATTAGATGCCAGTGGTGATGACAACCCAGATATCGAAGACTTTTACGGCCGCTTCGAGCTTGGCTATGGCAGAAAGATTGGCGCGTTTAAAATGCTCGCACTTGTTCGAAACAACTTAGACTTTGACGAGAATAGAGGCAGCATTCAGTTGGATATGACCTACCCTTTTTCAGATCGCTATGAACTGCTAGTCCAATATTTTAATGGCTATGGCGACTCCTTAATAGACTATAATCGTTCACAAGAGCGTATTGGTATAGGTTTTCAAGTCACATTTCTTTAAGCGCTTCACGCTTTGGCTGAACGACCTTATCAGTACCAGCTAGGCTCACATCATTTTATAGTGAGCCTCTCATCATTCACTTGAACGACGCGAAGCACACTATTCAACAATACCCGCGGCGCGATACAGTTGTATGTGTACATCAACAAGCGCCGCAATGTCCCGTTGATATCCCCCTCCAATTACGGCAGCAATAGGAAGCCCTTCCCGCTCGGCCAAATCAAAAATCATTTTATCCCTTCGATATACTCCCTGTGTAGAAATATTTAATAGCCCCAAATCATCATTAACATGTACATCTACGCCAGCATCGTAAATGATGGCATCGGGCTGAAATTGGCGAAAAGCAAGTGTAATAGCCTGCTCCAACGTGGTGAGATATTCATCGTCCTCGGCCGCTTTAGGGAGGCCAATATCAATGTTAGATATTTGCTTTCTATGGGGAAAGTTTTTTTCACCATGAAGAGAGAGGGTAAAGATGTCGTCATCATTTTCGGCCAGCTTAGCGGTGCCGTCACCTTGGTGCACATCTAAATCAATAATAAGTACATTATCGATGCCCTCGTGAGATTGCATAGCCTTGGCTGCCAAATACAGATCGTTAAATAAACAAAAGCCAGAACCAAAATCAGCAAATGCGTGATGATAGCCTCCGGTCAAATTCAACGCTTTGCCGGTCTCTATGGCAAGATTTGCGGTTTGAATTGTTCCACCCACAGCCGTACGCGTGCGCTCTATGAGTTGATCAGACCAAGGAAAGCCTATTCTTCGCATCGCCTTTTTATCAAGGGTACCTGTGGTGAGTTGATTTACATATTCAGGTGAATAGAAGCGCATTAACTCTTCGTTAGTCACTGGCGTTGGGGTAGTAAAACGTGATGGGCTCACTCCCCGAGCAATTAACTCATCTCTGATTCCCACGTACTTCTCGATTGGAAACCGATGCCGATCTGGCAATGAGAGTTGGCTATAGATGGGATGAAATACTAGGGGTATCATGAAGTCGCAGTAACCTTATAAACAGCATTAGTGTCAGAGGAAGCCAACGCCTCCTCAGTGAATACTGTCAAAGCAGGCTTAGCGGGTCAAACTGTTCACCACCTTTTCAACGTTGTATGACATATTTTTCATAGAGCGAGACATATCGTCACGCTGGGCGAGTTCGTGATAGCGCTCAGCAGAAGTCACTACACTACCAATAATGGATTCAACTTGCCCTAGCACCGCCTCTTGCTCATCAGCGGCTTCATTAAGCGCTACCACAACACTTGCCGTCTCCTGAATGTCTCTCACAACGGTGTTGAGTCGTTCCAGGGCCGACTCCGCCTCAGCGGCATTGGTATCGGATAGCTGTTTGCCAGCATTCATAGCAGTTACCGCACTCATAGCCTCTGATTCGAAACTGCTTAGAATATCGTTAATCTCTCTGGTGGATTGTTGCGTTTTCGCCGCCAAGGCTCTCACTTCATCAGCAACCACAGCAAAACCTCTACCGTGCTCTCCAGCCCGCGCAGCTTCAATAGCAGCATTAAGTGCTAATAAATTAGTTTGATCTGCTATTTCATTGATCACATTCACTACTTTTAAAATGTTAGTACTGCGAGATTGAAGCTCAGTCACAATGTCACTTGATGCTGTAACGGTTTGCGCAAGTTGCCTAAACCCAACGTTGGCTTGTTCAAATGTTTTGTAGCAACTTGCTACATTTTGTTCTGAATTGTTAGTCGCTACGGCTACCTGATCAGTGATTGCTACTAAATTTTGCACAATGCCCTTTAATTTATCAGTGCTGGCCTCCAATGAACGAGACGTGTCTCTTTGCTCATTGGCGCCTTGCATAATGAGATCACTGACACTGGCAAGGGACGTAAATGCGCCGCTCATTTCCTTCTCGGCATCTTTTAATTGCACTACCGATACGTTGAGCTTCTGTTGTAAGGCCCTTGCTGAATTCGCCAGCACACCCAATTCATGGTCGCTGGTATATGTGAGAGCGTAGTCATAATCGCTGTTAGCCAAGTTAGAGATGCATTTAGCAACCTCTTTAGTAGGCTTTATTACCTGTGAACGTAGCCTTGCGATAACATAGCTCAATGACAATATTGACAACACAATGGCGGCAAGAAGAATAAGCCACAGCATGTTGCGCGCATTTTGCTTAAGCTCCTCTATCGCGGTGGCCGACTGTAATGCTATGTCATCAGCTATACTGCCTAACAGTTTGGCGGGTTCTCTATCGATGCCTCGTACATAGCTATCGCCGACTTTAGGGTCGAAGCCTGAATTGACAAAAGCGTCGTACCCTTCGCGGTATTTGGTTGCCATAATGCCATGTGCTTTTTGAAACTGTCGAATCTCTGCTTTTGCTTCATTACTGACTACGTCATTTTGCAGCATGGCACTAAACTTTACTTGAATGTCACTTTCACGCTGCTTAAACCGCTCCCAATACTTTTCTCTATCGGCTTTGTCTTGGCCTCGAAGTAGCACATTCTTCCACTCTTGTACCTGAGTCTTAAAGGTGCTTAGCACATCGTTAACGTCGCGCTCCGATTGAACCAGTGTATTTTCAAGTTCGTCAAAGGCATTTAGCAATGTAAATGACTTTAAAATTGACGCACCGTTGAGCAAAACAAGGAGAAAGAAACTGGCGAGAACGGGGGTAATAACCAAACGGCTTATGCTTGTGTACTTGAACACGATATGACCTTTAACTTAAAGATTAACAGCACTATTAGATGATTTTTTTATGACAGTTGCGTTACGCTTAAGGTATAGCAGGGTATACTTATTACTCGGAAAATATAAGATTAGCCACATCCCTATTATCATTACTGGCTAATTTTTTAAATTAAGTCAATATACTTCCACATGGATATCATCAATCAGGACACTTCCTTCGTAGTAATTTATATGAGGATCGCCAATAACAAAGAAATCTGGGTAACCGGATTTTAACGGCCAACTTGGATAGTTTTTCCCATTAAACGTCACACCGGTATTGTTTACACAACCGGAATTGAGTTCATTGGGCTTTTGATTATAGTGATAAACGCATTCTTTGAATGTATTAATTGAACCAGAGAGTCTTTCGCTAACCTTTTTTTCAAATTTGCCTTTAATTTCGAAACTATAGTGTACAGGTGTTCTCACGAAAGATACTTCGTACCAGTGATTTTTTTGATATCTCGCGGAGGGTAAAGCATCCTGTCGACTAAATTCTTTACCGTCGAATGAAATAAAACTTTTTCCGAATGTTTCATTTGTTTCGCTTCTCCCATCTAGAGCAATAACGTTGATAGTGTTTCTGAAATTTCCTCGATTCCAGCTGTCGATAACAAACTTTCGATGGTGGTGCATCCATATATTGTTATGAGGTTGCGGTTCATTATCTACTATCGCAAGCCAGTAGAAACCATTATGTTTGTAAGCCTTAACATCCTCTACCCATGGTTCAGCGGTTTCATTGCCTATATCGTAACCGTTGAGTTCACTTTCATCACCATAGTTAATATAGCCAACTCTAAATGATATTTTGTAACTTTCCGGTAATGCATTACTCGGTCTGAGAATCACTGCATCAGTATGTTTTGGTGTCGCTATTTTTAATACTTTATTATCTATATTCTCTGGGTCTGAGATGATGTCTAGGTAATCAAAAATGAGCGGCCTACTCTCTCTTGTGTAAATTTCTATTTGAAAGAACTTATCTAGTCTATAAGTTCCTCTCAATGCTTTTGGCGATTCAATATTTTGACCTCTAAAGAAGGCGCCTCCCTCAGAGTATGGGCCTAAATCTTCTGCGGTAGCGGGCTTCCAATTTGGAGAGTGGTCAATTTGAAGACTATCGAAATTTTGAGAATATTTGCTCTGCGTTAACTCAACATTGTTTGCATTTTGAGAAGCGTCTTCGGTACATGACATCAGACAAAACAAAGCCGATAAATAAAACCAAAAACGCATAATCAATATCCCAAGTAAAAAAAACGAGTTTCATGCGTTTTATAGCATGAAACTCGCTAGGATATAATTCAAAAATAATTCAGGACAATTATTTTCTTAGCAATGACTGGTTTTAATAACCAGTCATCCTTTTTAAAAGCTATGGGGCCCTATTCCCACTCAATAGTAGCCGGTGGCTTACCTGAAATGTCGTATACCACACGAGAGATACCATCTACTTCGTTAATAATACGATTAGACACTTTACCAAGGAAATCGTAAGGCAGGTGTGCCCAATGCGCCGTCATAAAGTCGATTGTTTCAACAGCGCGAAGGCTCACTACCCAGTCGTATTTACGTGCATCGCCCATAACGCCTACAGAGCGTACCGGTAAGAATACGGTGAATGCTTGACTCACTTTTTGGTATAAGTCTGCGGCGTATAGCTCCTCAATAAAGATAGCATCGGCACGACGCAAGAGGTCGCAGTACTCTTTCTTAATTTCACCAAGTACACGAACCCCTAAACCGGGTCCAGGGAAAGGGTGACGGTATAGCATGTCATAAGGCAGGCCAAGCTCAAGACCAATTTTACGCACTTCATCTTTAAATAATTCACGCAGTGGCTCGACAAGCCCGAGCGCCATATCGTCTGGGAGACCGCCTACGTTGTGGTGAGACTTAATCACGTGGGCTTTGCCTGTGGCCGACCCTGCAGATTCGATTACATCAGGGTAAATAGTGCCCTGAGCTAACCATTTAGCATTCGCAAGCTTGCCGGCTTCTTCATCAAAAACGCGAACAAACTCGTTACCAATGGCTTTGCGTTTAAGCTCTGGATCTTCAATACCTTCAAGGCGCGCTAAGAATCTTTCTTCAGCATCGATACGAATGATATTTAAACCAAAGTGGTCGCCAAACATCTCCATCACTTGATCGGCTTCGTTTAATCGCAATAGCCCGTTATCAACAAATACGCAGGTAAGGTTTTTGCCGATAGCGCGATGTAAAAGCATGGCCGTAACCGAGGAGTCTACGCCACCAGAAAGACCAAGTATTACCTCATCATCGCCGACTTTTTGTTTAATACGCTCAATAGCATCTTCAATTATCGCACCCGCAGTCCATAGCTTTTCACACTTACACACGTCCATCACGAAATGCGTTAATAAACGCATGCCCTGGCGAGTGTGGGTAACTTCTGGGTGAAACTGTACACCGTAGAACTGTTTTTCTTCGTTATACATAGCCGCATGAGGGCAAGACGCAGTTTGGGCGATGGTCTCAAAACCAGCAGGGATAGCAGACACTTTGTCGCCGTGGCTCATCCATACATCAAGACGAGCTGCTCCGTTATCGCCGATAGCATCTTCAATTTTATCAAGTAATGGACTTGGTTTAATTACCTCTACTTGAGCATAACCAAACTCACGCTTGTCTGAACCAAGCACGCCGCCACCAAGCTGGTGAGCCATAGTCTGCATGCCATAACAAATGCCGAAAACAGGAACGCCGGCCTCAAACACATAATCTGGTGCTCGCGGAGACCCTTCTTCGGTTACCGATTCTGGGCCGCCTGACAATATGATCCCTTGAGGATTAAATTCGCGAATCTGCTCTTCGGTTACATCCCAAGCCCATAGCTCGCAGTAAACGCCTATTTCACGTACTCGACGTGCTATTAGCTGTGTATATTGCGAACCAAAATCCAAAATAAGTATTCGTTGAGCGTGTATGTCTGAACTCATAAAAAGCCTTTTTTCTTTTTTCAACCACTAAGCCACATTGCGTTGTATGGCGTTTTAAAGCGTGGGCAGAGTGTTTGTCAACAACCTGTCCGAGGCATAGATGCCAAGGCCAAGCTACCATGTATGGGTTTACAGCGTGGTTGTGTCAGGCACAATACCCACGCTGAACGATAACTCGCCTTAACCTAAGCGGTAGTTTGGCGCTTCTTTAGTAATACTCACATCGTGCACGTGGCTTTCACCCATACCCGCTGCGGTTACGCGAACAAACTGTGCTTTGGTATTAAGCTCTTCGATAGTAGCGCACCCCGTCAAGCCCATTGCTGAGCGAAGGCCGCCCATTTGCTGATGAATAATATTCGCAATCGGTCCTTTATACGCAACGCGACCCTCAATACCTTCTGGCACTAATTTTTCAGCATTGTTTGACTCTTGGAAATAACGGTCTGATGAACCATGGCTTTGGTTCATGGCGCCTAACGACCCCATACCGCGGTAAGATTTGTAATAACGACCTTGGAAAAGCTCAACTTCACCCGGTGCTTCTTCGGTACCTGCAAGCATGCTGCCTACCATAACGCAGCTTGCGCCAGCAGCTAATGCTTTAGCAATATCACCTGAGAAACGAATACCGCCATCAGCAATAACTGGAATACCAGTCCCTTCAAGCGCTTCTACCGCATCGGCAACGGCTGTAATCTGTGGCATACCGCAACCAGTTACGATACGGGTTGTACAAATTGAACCCGGGCCTATACCTACTTTCACTGCGTCTACGCCTACATCCGCTAGTGCTTTTGCACCTTCACGAGTGGCTACGTTACCAGCGATAATTTGTACATCTGGGTAATCTTGGCGTACTTTCTTTACGCGATCGATAACGCCTTGCGAGTGACCGTGTGAGGTATCAATTAACAGCACATCAACACCCGCATCTACTAGTAGTTTGATGCGCTCGTCAGTACCTGGGCCAACACTTACAGCCGCACCAACACGCAATCTACCCAGTGAATCTTTACAGGCATTAGGTTTGTTTTCTGCTTTTTGGAAATCTTTTACCGTAATAAGGCCGGTAAGCTTGAAAGCATCGTCTACCACAAGAATTTTTTCGATGCGATGCTCATGCATCAAGTCAAGAACCACGTCAGAGCTAGCGCCCTCTTTCACCGTAACAAGGTCGTCTTTACCCGTCATCACGTTACTGATAGGAAGCTCTAAACGCTTTTCGAAGCGAAGGTCGCGGCCTGTCACAATACCAATGAGGTTATTTTCTTCGTCAGTAACGGGAAAACCTGAGTAACCTTTGCTTTTCGATAAAGCAATAACGTCGCCAATGGTGGCGTCTTTAGTGACGGTAACAGGGTCGGATACTACACCGCTCTCATACTTTTTAACTTCAAGAACGTGTTTGGCTTGCTCTTCAGGCTTCATGTTTTTATGAATAAACCCGATCCCACCTTCTTGTGCCAATGCAATGGCTAAGGGGGCTTCAGAAACCGTATCCATGGCGGCTGACACCATAGGAATATTCATTGTCACATTGCGCGTAAGACGCGTTTGTAGACTTGCTGTGTGAGGGAGGACGGTTGAGTGGCCAGGGACTAGCAACACATCGTCAAAAGTAAGGGCTTCTTGGATGATACGTAGCATGCAACAACACCTATTCAGTTGAGGGTTAATTGCGGCGTGATTGTAGTGTTTTTTGGTTTTAAGGTAAACTCTATTTGTATTAAACCATGTGATTTTTTTTATGTTTACAAATTCGCCATCTACATCTCGACAAATTTTAACAGTAACAAAGCTAAATCGATTGGCTAGAACCGTGCTTGAGGGCGAAATTGGTCTGATTTGGCTGTCTGCTGAAATTTCCAATTTTGTCTGCGCGGCATCAGGACATTGGTACTTCACGTTAAAAGACAATAAAGCGCAGGTACGTGCTGCCATGTTTAAGGGCTCAAACCGCTCGGTGCGACAGCGCCCCAAAGAAGGGGATAAAATTTTAGTGCGAGCGTCGGTGGGTCTTTACGAGGCTAGAGGCGACTATCAGCTGGTTGTTGAACATATGGAAAGCGACGGTGAAGGCGCCCTAAAACAAGCATTTGAAGCATTGAAGCTGAAACTCAACAATGAGGGTCTGTTCGACGCGTCAATAAAACGAAGCTTGCCCACGTATATCAATCGTATTGGCGTGATCACCTCATCAAGTGGCGCCGCCCTTCACGATGTGCTTAGCGTATTAAAACGTCGAAGCCCGCAAACACAGGTGATTGTTTACCCTTCAATGGTACAGGGAGAAACTGCCCCGGCTCAGCTTATTCAGGCCCTCAAGAGAGCTAATGAAAGAAACGAAGTAGATGTACTACTTTTAACACGTGGAGGCGGTTCGTTAGAAGACTTGTGGTGCTTTAACAATGAGGCATTAGCGCGAGAAGTGTCTGCCAGTCATTTACCCATTGTGAGTGCTGTTGGCCACGAAGTGGATTTTACTATTTCTGATTTTGTTGCCGATTTGCGCGCTCCTACCCCTTCTGCTGCCGCTGAGCTGTTAAGTCAAGACTCAAGCGACATTGTGCAAAAGCTAGTGCAAAAACGCCAGCGTTTACACCGTGCGATTGCACAGAAGCTTGTGAGCAACAAACAACAACTGACCATTCAACGTCAGCGATTACAAAACCTACATCCGCAGAGTAAAATTCAGCACCAATGGCAATCACTAGACCGGTTGCAGCTGCAATTACTTCACAAAATACAGCGCGATATAGCAGGTGCAGATAAACGACTACAATCACTAACTAGTCGCCTGAGTAGACAAAACCCCGCCCAACGCCTTGAGCAATCAAAAAGTAATTTGGCCTATGTGAGAACGAGGTTACTCAATAGCATGACCGCACTTATTGGTGCTAAAAAACACCAGTTAGCATCGGGAGCATCATTACTTCAATCGGTAAGTCCACTGTCTACACTGGCAAGAGGTTATAGTATTACTCTCGCTGAGAACGCTGCTATAACCAGTGTGGAGGCGGTGAATAATGGCGATACGATAACAACTCGAGTGACTGACGGTGAAATAACCAGTACAGTAACCAAAACGTTAAAGGAATAACTCAGCCAATCATGCCGACCTTTCGCAGCTTCGCTTTTCGAATAGCCCCCTTGTCTCTTGCTATGGTTTCAACTGGAGCACTCCTTTCTATTGGTACTTTTTCACCAACAGCACACGCCGTTGTGACCAACCCTGCTGTAAATAGTGTGTCTGCACCAGTCTCTTTGTTTTCCACCTACCCGTCGTCTGAGCTCGTGGCCTTGTGCAACGAGCCAGAGGTTCGCTGCAAAGAAGATAGTATTACTCCCGACGAATTTGTGTCTGCTCTAAAGGCAACCTCATATTTAACCTCGCTGCAGCCTTATGCAGAGAATAATGACTACGAACTGTTGATAGCCAATGTGGGAAACGTATCCACTCAATTTGCTGAAATTACGCTGCAGTGGCGGGGAATGGAAATAGACTCTCATATTGCTAAAACAAATTCACAGAAACAGGCTGAAAGTGGAAACCTTCAACATGCCGAATCACTAATTAGGCAATGGGAAGACAATGCAGTTAATAAAGGAATTTTTACAGCAGAATTCCTTTACCGCGCTTTAGATGCAAGTAACTACGAGCACGATTTGGCAGTGCCGCATTCATTTGGACAATTTACTAAGTTAGACACACAGCTGTTTGCAGATCCGTTTAGTGGCGCGATTACTCGCTATACTCACCCTGCTTATGAAGATGCCCTCGTTGATATAATAGTGTACCCATTTACACACAAAATAACTGAAGATGATCGCACGCTGTTAAACGAGCAACTCGATGCCGACCTGGCCAAAGCCAGTGCGGTAGCAAAAGCACAGCAACTTACCCTCACTTTATCTGATCCAGCGGCACCCTATCAGGTAAAAGGCTTTGCCGATGGATGGCGACTTGGCGTAAAGGCTGAGGCAGAGAACGTGCCTACTCTTTATGCGTCTACCTACGTGTTTAGAAAGCATGACAAAATCATCAAGATTGCCACAACCTTTCCTACTGATTTTTCAGATCCCTTAGTGAATGAGCTCATACAGCACGTTGATGTACCAAAAGAATCGATGTTAATGAAACGGGTTCGAAAGCTGTTGTAAAAACAACCTGTTATGAACGATTGTTATTGACTACGCGACTGGATGAAACAGTAAAGTTGAGCTAAAAAAAACCGACGAGTTACACAAGAGTAATCGTCGGTTTTTTATTATTATGCTCGTACTATTTGTCTTTATAGAAAGACATCATGCGACGGCGTTTACGCTGCTGCGCTAGCGTTAAGTTGTTCTTCTTACCTTCAAACGGGTTGGCCCCTTCTCTAAACTCAATCTTGATGGGGGTTCCCATTATCTCAAGTGCTTTTCTAAAGTAGTTCATTAAGAAGCGCTTGTATGAGTTTGGTAGGTCGTCTACCTGATTGCCGTGAATAACGATAACGGGAGGATTATAACCACCCGCATGGGCATACTTCATTTTAACTCTTCTACCGCGAACAAGGGGTGGCTGATGGTCATCTTGAGCCATTTCCATGATCTTAGTGAGTATAGATGTGTTGATGCGCTTAGTCGCGCTTGAGTAGGCTTCCTGAACGGATTCAAACAAGTTACCTACACCCGACCCGTGAAGGGCTGAAATAAAATGAATGCGTGCGAAATCGACAAAACCCAGGCGCCTATCCATTTCACGCTTAATATCGTCTTTCACATCGCTACTTAACCCATCCCACTTATTAACCGCTAACACTAACGAGCGACCAGAGTTTAGAACGAAACCAAGCAAGCTTAAATCCTGGTCGGTAATCCCCTCACGTGCATCAATAACCAATAGCACTACGTTCGCTTCTTCAATAGCTTGAAGGGTTTTAACAATGGAAAACTTCTCAACCGCTTCGTTGATCTTCTTACGCTTTCTTACGCCAGCAGTATCGATAAGTACATATTCGCGATCATCTCGCTCCATTGGAACATAGATGCTGTCGCGGGTAGTGCCTGGCTCATCATAAACCACCACGCGCTCTTCGCCTAAGATGCGATTAGTTAGCGTAGACTTTCCGACATTCGGTTTTCCCACGATGGCAAGCTTGATGGGTAAGTCTTGAAGTCGTTGACGCTGCGCTTCCGCATCCTCTTCTTCTTCAGGCTCTATCTCATCCACAATTTCCATATCTGGAAAATCAGCTTCAAGGGGCGCTAAGCTGTCTTGAAGCAATTGACTCACCCCTCGACCATGAGCGGCAGCAATTTGCTTAACCTCACCTAACCCTAGCTTGTAAAATTCTGCACTTTCACTGTCGCCGTCAATACCATCAACTTTATTTGCAACAATAAAGACTTTTTTGTTGATGCGACGAAGATGGTCAGCTATGCCTTGATCGGCTGGCAACAAACCCGCTCTTGCATCAACCAAAAACATCACAACGTCAGCCTCTTCAATGGCGAGAAGAGACTGCTGAGCCATTTCGGCGTCGATGCCTTCTTCATCTCCCGTGATCCCCCCCGTATCAACTACGATGAATTGACGTCTTTCGAATTTAGCTTGGCCATACTTCCGATCTCGCGTAAGGCCAGGGAAGTCAGCAACGAGTGCATCGCGAGTGTTTGTAAGACGATTAAATAAGGTCGATTTTCCGACATTGGGACGGCCAACCAAAGCAACAACGGGTAACATTTATCAGATCCTAAAGGTCATGAAAGCTAAAAAGCATAAACCGCAAGCGTTTAGCCACGAATAAATCAATGCCCTAAATAATAGCATCAATGGCTCGTTGACAACTTGCGGTTTTTGAATGGGCGCATTATACCCTTTAAGGGGGGTAATACCAATTCGGATTCATTGAGTATAATTGATGATGAGCTAATCGGGTTAATGCGGATGTGCGTAACGTAGATAAAAAGCTGGAAATAACAAGGTGTGAAACTAAAAAGCGCCGTTGAAACGGCGCTTTTAGAGAGGAACATGTTTGTTAAAGGGCTCTTTTTAAGGGCCCTTGCAAAAAATCTTTTTAGAGAACTTTCACCGAGGCCACCACGCCGTTACGGGTAATAGCAACGATCGCGTCTTCAACAACGATAGGCTCTACGTAAATAGAATCATCTTCGTCATCGCCACCCACGTCTAAACGGGCAACAATTTCACCACTTTCCTTTTCAATCCAGTGGAGAAATCCCCATTTATCGCCCACAACCACATATTCCCCAACAGGAGTTGCTGCCGTTAATGAACGCTGTTTGAGCGTACCCTGTGACCAAAGCTCGACACCATTTCGTCTATCTAAGGCGTAAACATTAGACGCGTTGTCGACAACAAAAATCTGATTACCATCAATATTTAAGTTACGAAATGAAGAGTACTCACGTTTCCAGATAACGCGACCTGAGCGCAACTCAACAGCCGCAAGCGCGCCACTGTAAGATACAGTATAAATAGTGCCACCATACAATACAGGCGTGGTGTCAATATCAACAATACGCTCTAATTCAGTTGCGCCAGATGGCGCTGAAATAACGGTCTCCCATGCCAATACACCTGTATCAATAAGATTAACCTGAAGCTTGCCCGTTGGCGCACCAACAATTACACCGCCATTTGACGCTATCGGACCCGAAATACCGCGTAATGTTAACGGTGGCGTATCCCCTTCATGTCGCCAAAGCTGCTCACCGGTTCGTGTATTAAAACCAAACAAACTACCAGCACCAGTGTTAACGACTAAAATGCCTTCATCGGCAGCCGGGGCTGCTAATACTTCACCAGGTACAGAGGCATCCCACACAAGCTCGCCACTCTCGGCGTCTAGTGCAGCCACATAACCGTTTTCAGTGCCTACAAAAACATGCTTATCCGCAACAAAAATACCGCCTATACGAGCACTTTCGCCATTGCTCCACAAATTGCTAACAGAACTCAACATACCTTCTGACCGGAACGTAGCAAAATTCTTTTCCCATACTATGTTGCCTGTTTCCGGCTCCATGGCAACCACATTACCATGGCGATCTGCAGCATAAAGTTTATCGTATGCATAGACAGGTTTTAGGCGTGAGAAGTAATGATTTACACCATTACCTATATCCCGCTCCCACTCTACCATTGGAGAAAACTTTGCTTCGATAGGCTTTAAACGGCGAATTTCAAGCTCTTCTTCGTCAGCAAACCAGTCTGAAACCGTTGAGCAACCAGACAAAGTAATTGAAACCGCCAACGCCATAGAAATAGTGCGAGCAAATCGAGCCTTACGGCCACAGGTGTTGTGAAACAAATTGCGTACCTCTTTAATTTTTGTCAGCCTTTCGACCCAAGCTTATTGAGCTGCCGCAACAGCTAGATTATCAAGCTTCATTTGTAACAATGGGTTGTTGGCATTTTTTTCTAATGCACTCGAGTATGCTAAACGCGCATCGTCGAACTTATCTTGTTGCTGATATACATCACCTTTAAGTTCGGATACTTCTGCGGAAAATGCCTCATTTGATACATCGCCAAGCGTAGACAACGCTGCATCGAGCTGGTTCATTTCTATTTGCACGCGAGCTAAGCGAAGTGACGCTAATTCTTTCATTTGCGCATTTTCAGCAAAGGTTATTACTTCATTTAGATGCGAGGCTGCTGTGTCCAAATCACCTGAATCAGCGGCTTTTTTTGCGGCAAGTAAGTTGGCAATACTCGCATAGCCAGTATCTTTATTTTCTTCGATAAACGCTTTTAAGCTATCGCTGCTGCCTTCTGCTGCAAAGGTTTCCACTGCAGTTTGATAAGCAACGGACGCGGCTTCTTTGCTTTCAATCTGCATATCTGAATATTGGCGCCATCCGAAAAGGCCGCCTAAGCCTAAAGCTGCGCCTACAATGATAGCTGTGCCGTGCTCTTTCCAAAAACGCTTAATCGCTTCAACTTGTTGTTCTTCTGTTGCGAACTGTTCCATGATGTCCTCTTGTTATTTTTCGCTCAGCAGTTTTAAAACCGTATTTGACAGGCTTTCAAAACTCACTGTAACTTGCTCTTGACCATCGCGAAGAGGCTTAACGCCAACTTTGCGTGATTGCATTTCGTCCGAACCTAAAAGTAGCGCTAGACGAGCACCGGTTTTATCCGCGCGCTTCAATTGTTTTTTAAAGTTTCCGCCGCCACAATGCATCATAATACGTGTGTCAGGCAATTGATTTCTCAAGTGCTCTGCGACTTCCACGGCATAAGATTGGGCATCATCACCCATAGCGGTTACGTAAACATCAGCAAAGCTGTCGTCTTGGCCTTCATCGGTTAGCGTAGTTAACAACAACACTAGACGCTCAATACCCATTGCAAAACCAACTGCAGGTGTCGCTTTACCACCAAGTTGCTCTACCAAACCATCGTAGCGGCCGCCGGCGCATATTGTACCTTGCGCACCTAAGCTGTCTGTTACCCACTCAAACACCGTTCGGTTGTAATAATCTAAGCCTCGAACTAACCGCGGATTAACTTCATAAGCAATACCCATCTCGGTTAATCGAGCGCACAGTGTTTCAAAATGCGTTTTCGATTCTTCATCCAAATGGTCGATAAGAGAGGGAGCATCTGCGATGGCGGCTTGAACGTCTGGGTTCTTACTATCTAGAACACGCAGTGGGTTAGTTTCCAACCTACGAAGTGAGTCTTCATCAAGCTTATCGGCTCTTGCCTTCAAAAATTCTACTAGCGTATCGCGATAAGCGGCGCGGGCTTCATTCGAGCCCAAGGTATTGATTTGCAGTGTAACGTGCTTTTCAATGCCAAACGCTTTCCAAAAGCGAGCGCTAAGTAAAATAACTTCAAGATCTATATCTGGCCCATCGATACCGTATGTTTCTACGCCAAATTGGTGGAACTGACGATACCGCCCTTTTTGCGGACGTTCGTGTCGAAACATTGGCCCCATGTACCACAAGCGTTGCTGTTGGTTATATAACAGCCCGTGTTCATTTCCGGCTCTTACGCAGCTGGCAGTTCCTTCCGGGCGAAGCGTTAGGCTATCACCATTTCTGTCGTCGAAGGTGTACATCTCTTTTTCGACAATATCGGTGACTTCACCGATAGAGCGTTTAAAAAGGTCTGTACTCTCAACAATAGGGGTACGTATCTCTTGATAACCGTAATTCGCCACTACCTGACGTAGCACAGATTCTACTTTCTGCCATGTACCGGAAATCTCCGGTAGGCAATCATTCATGCCTCGTATTGCCTGAATAGTCTTAGCCACTTAAAATTCTCATACTGCTAAATAGTGAAAAGCCCCGCATTATAGGGGCTTTGGAAACAAACAACAACGTTGCAGGCTTAGTCTTTTACCGATACCTGAATTTTGTTTTCTTTGCTCATCCGCATTGCTTTCGCGCGAATTCTAGCTTCTAGTTTGTCAACAAGATCATCGTTAGCTAAACGCTCTTTAACGCGCTTGCCATCTTCGTAAAGACCACTCATATTGCGAGCGCCTGTAAGCCCTAAGTCTGACACTTCAGCTTCTCCGGGACCATTGACAACACAGCCAATAATAGAGACATCCATCGGCGTTAGAATATCTTCAAGACGCTCCTCTAACGCATTCACCGTTCCAATAACATCGAACTCTTGGCGGGAACAGCTTGGACACGCAATGAAGTTGATACCGCGAGAACGTATACGCAGAGATTTAAGAATATCGAAACCTACTTTAATCTCTTCGACAGGGTCAGCAGCAAGAGAGACGCGTATGGTATCGCCAATACCTTCTGCGAGCAGCATGCCAAGCCCTACTGCGCTTTTAACCGCGCCAGCTCGTTGTCCGCCTGCCTCAGTGATACCTAGATGCAATGGCTGGTCAATTTTTTGAGCTAGTAACCGATAGGCACCGACGGCCAAAAAAACATCCGACGCTTTAACGCTAATCTTAAACTGATCAAAATTGAGTTTATCAAGAATATCCACGTGACGCATGGCCGACTCTACCAGAGCTTTTGGCGTAGGCTCACCGTATTTTTCTTGCAAATCTTTTTCTAAGGATCCGCCGTTCACCCCAATTCGAATCGGGATATTTTTATCTTTTGCGCAATCCACTACGGAGCGCACGCGTTCCATATTACCAATATTGCCTGGATTAATACGCAGACAATCCACGCCATACTCGGCAACTTTTAAAGCAATGCGATAATCAAAATGAATATCTGCCACTAGCGGTACGCTGACTTGGCGCTTTATTTCTTTAAAGGCTTCTGCCGCATCCATGGTTGGAACGGAAACACGCACGATATCCCCGCCTACAGCTACAATTCTGTTTATCTGCGCTACGGTTGCATCAACATCGGTAGTCAGTGTATTGGTCATCGATTGAACAGCAATGGGAGCACCATCGCCTATAGGAACATTTCCCACATTAATACGTGTTGACTTTCTGCGTTTAATAGGACTTTCTGCAAACATCTAAATACCTATAAAGGAAGCGTGAAGCGAGCTATTTTACCATTTTGAAACGATGTGATATCTGCTAGCTCGCCATTTACTGATATGCGCACATTATCAGGTGCGCCTAGAGTAACTGCAACAGGAGGAATACCTTGAATATCCAAAACCCGTCCCTGTTGCTTTACGCCAGTGGCGATAATCTCTCCGGTGGCATCCGCAATATTTACCCAACAATCTTCACTGAATGTAAAGGTCATTGATATAGGCGTAGCGGTCTCATTTAAATTTAAATCGACGTCTTCGTCTTCTGTCATACTGCTGACAAGCGCCGTGAGATTATTGCTGTCGTTTATTTCAGAAGGCGGGGCTGAAATTGAACCGCCTTCTAGACCGTCGCGATTTGCAAGGTTAGAGGGAGTATTTGATAACGCTGACGACGGTGCACTGCTCGGCGCGGAAATCGTTGAGTTTCCGCCCACTGATGTATTATCAGAGGTTGTGTTACCAGAGAAGGAAGTTTCAGACTCTGGAGACCGTGCCTTCGCTATAGCTTCGTCTTTTACCGACTCAATTAACGATGCATCTGTCGCCGCGCTGTCTCCAGGCTGCTGATACCACCATATTACTACGCCACCAATAATAATTAACAAAATAATGTAGGTGACCATCATCCAGCGGTCGTCATGTGTCTGTTTTGCGACACGCTTTGAGAAGCTTTGAAGCTTATCGGATGAGGGTACTTCAGATTGTTTATGATAGCGTTCAAACGCTTCAATAACTTCGTCTGACGGTAGTCCCAATTGTTTAGCGTAATTTCGTACGTAGCCTTTAGTAAAGGTTACTGATGATTTGTCATCAATGACGTCGTTTTCCAAGTCATTGATTTGAAATGGTTTTAAAAAAAGCTTACCAGCAATATCTTGCTGTGAAAGGCCCAACTGTTCTCTGCGCTCTTTCAATAAAGCACCTGGACTTGGCGTACTTTGTTCTTGTTGCGATACGACTTCTTGACTCGCGTTTTCTTCTGACACCATTAACCTCTATTCCTCCTGCATACTCGGTGGTACTAACCAAAGCTTTTGACCAGCAATAATAGCGCCAGTGTTGTCCAGGTTATTCCACTTTTGCAGTGTAGCCATCCTAATGTTGTATAACAACGAAATACGATATAAGTTTTCAGTTTGACTTACCACATGGAATTTCTTTGTTTGCTCGGAGGGTTCGCGCGCTGCGGTGTCATTTTGTACTTCACTCGAACGTAAATTATCCGATTTACCTCCTTCAGATGTTTCCTCAAGGGTGGACGTATTTTTCACTATGTTCGGCGTTTGTCTGGATTTTGCGTCTGATTCGGGCGCTTGCTCTTCGCTTTCAACGACGAGCACCGTTTGCTCAACCACTTCTCTTGGCGCTATTTCGGTTGACCTTCCCGTCACACCAGTGCCCCTGCTCGACTCTTTCACCACAGTTTTGACTGTTTTTATCACCTTAGCATTAAGATTTGAGCGCTCTTCCAAATAGCGCTTAGCTAAGGCGCTATTTGGGAACAAAGAAAGTAACATATCACCGTATCCCTTTGCGGTGGGGGCATCGCTCTGTCCAACCGCAATTTCATATGCCAACCAAAGTGAATCAGGTGAAACTTTGGCTACCCGTTCATAGCGGCGAAGTGTAGATTTAGCCTTTTCCCACTGTTCTGTAGCGAGGTAAAGTTCTGAAAGCAAAAATAGGGTTTTAGCACGGGCGGGCTGATGCTTAAGTGCACTTTCAAAATAGGCAATTGCATCAGGTATATTATTTTGGGACTGAGCGCACAGCGCTAAATTCTCGTAAGTTTGTGCGGTATTGGAATAAGACCGGTTATCGATGGCGCGAAGGAAGTATGTTTTAGCTTCGTCGTACTGACTGTTCTGGCATTTAAACGCACCAAAGCTGTTGGCAATATCACCGTTATTAGGTTCAATATTCAGCGCTGTTTGGTAGTATTCTTCTGCCCGCTGATTTTCGCCTACCAATTGGTAGTAATAGGCCATCGCATATTGCACATCGGCCGAGCGCGGATCGAACTCTATCGCCTTGTCGAGGTTGCGCTTAGCTTGAGCGTAATTATTATTTTGAAGGTAGGTAAGGCCTAACGACATCCGTGTTTTTGCGGCTCCTTCGGCATCGAAGTCTGCGCTATCAATACCTGTTTGGCTACTGCTTACGCAGCCCGCTAAAAATAGCGAAGCGCCCAATGCAGCGGCGCACACACTGTTTTTTAATCCCATTTGCAATCCAGTTAGCATAGTCTTACCCTAATATCGTAATGATTATTGGGCTATTTTTACTGAAATTGCTTCGCCCTTCATCTGTTTTTTTAACATTCTTTTTGTTCTATCAACAACATCGCCTACTAATTGACCACATGCAGCGTCAATATCGTCACCTCGAGTTTTACGAACAACTGTAGTGAAGCCGTATTCCATTAACACTTTAGCAAACCTATCAATTCTAGAATTACTAGAACAGGTATACGGTGATCCCGGGTAGGGGTTAAATGGAATCAGGTTTATCTTACTTGGCGTATCTTTTAGCACTTTTGCTAGCTCATGAGCCTGCTCGGTACTGTCGTTAATGTGAGAGAGCATAACATACTCTACCGTCACTCTACCTTGGTTTGCTTTGGACTTTGCCAAGTAACGACGCACACCAGCAAGAAACGCTTCAATATTATATTTTTTGTTTACCGGTACTATCTCGTTTCTCAACTCATCATTAGGCGCGTGCAGAGAAATGGCTAACGCTACGTCAATTTGATCTCCAAGCATATCCAACGCAGGCACGACACCTGATGTGCTTAATGTAACGCGGCGTTTTGACAAACCAAAACCAAAATCGTCTAACATGATGTCCATTGCTGGCACTACATTTTTAAGATTTAGTAGGGGCTCCCCCATTCCCATCATAACCACATTCGTTATGGGGCGCTGGCTGGTATCCTTTGAGAGGCCAAGGAATGTTGCAACTCGCCATACCTGGCCAATAATTTCACTCACGCTAAGATTGCGATTAAATCCTTGCTGAGCGGTACTACAGAATGTGCATTCAAGGGCACAGCCTACTTGCGAGGATACGCATAACGTGGCACGCTCTTCCTCAGGGATCCAAACAGACTCTACTTCTTGTCCGCCCTCAAGCGTTAAAGCGAACTTAATGGTGCCGTCGCTGGCTTCTTGAAAATACGCAATCTCGGGCGCTTTTATCTCGCAATTCTCAATAAGCATGGCACGAAGGTTTTTATTGAGGTTACTCATCTTCTCAAAATCGCTTTCGCCTTGCTGGTATATCCATTTCATTACTTGATCAGCACGAAATGGTTTCTCTCCTTTTTCCTTGAAGAAATTGCGCAAGCCTTCGCGATTTAGATTTAATAAGTTTGTTTTTGCCATGAATAAAATGACCCTTTTACCTTGCGAGGATTACTACCTCGAACTGCTTAATGAGAGTGCTAGTACTGCGTGTTGTACTTGAGAAGCGACTAAAGACAGTCATACTTTAACGAAAAAGTATGACTGTCTTTAGTGCTGCACATAAATTATCGATGCTTACGCTTATTACTGTATTACTTCCTCACTTTTGCTAGGTTGCGGTTGAGCCGCTCGTACACATTTTGCTAAACCTTTACTCAACCTTTGTAGTAAGGGTTTACATTAAACATTTGCGCTTAAAATTTGCGCAAATTCTACCATGTATGCCTTCGCATAAAAAGTAATGTGGTGCGTTCACTCACATCAGATATATCGAGTAGGGTGAGGCGTCACCGCCTCATCCCTCTCACAGAACCGTACATACGGGCCTCGTATACGGCTCATGCACATAATCATTTAGCGTAGTTGCTAAACACATATCCCGTTGCAACATTCT
>NZ_JAPVOT010000013.1 GCF_027257845.1 Alteromonas sp. BMJM2
TCACCATAATTGCTTGCATTATAGATAGCCACGTTATTCAAAAAATATTGAAGCATTTAGATAAAAAACACCCTACTTCTTCACAAGCAACTCTATTACCCCCTTTGCGTGCACCACCTGAAGAAGAGCACGACTTCAATATTCAACGCGACTTTAACTTTGGAGCGTAGACAATAAGCAAAATAAGATACTAAGACCTAGATTCTTTTGGTAGGGCAGCCTGCACTCAATTTTTACTATTGCTGTACCAAAGACTTGAAAAGATCAAACAATGAAAACTGTGCAATTAATCCAAATGCCTAAACCATCTTCGTAACGGACATCTAGCCACACTAAAAGCCAGCTACAACGAAGGATAGCATATAGCGTTTGTTTTACTTATACTCTGTTATGCCCTCTAATTATTCATATCAATAATAGAACGGTATTTATAAAAATGATGAAAAAGTAAGCGCGGGGTGCGTTATTCTCGAGTGATGAGCTACTTGCTAGGAATCAGTGAATGTCGGGTGATTTTTATTTGAGTGGAACACCAGTTAAACGCGAGTTGATGGTGCAGCGCGCGAAAAAATTAGCGTATGTTTTGCAGCAAAAAGGGCTGAAAAAGGGCGATGTAATCGCTGTTTTGCTAAGAAACGATCCCACGATGTTCGAAGTTGTGTTGGCATGTCGTTACGTTGGCGCATATTACGTTGCCTTAAACTGGCATAATACCCAAGCTGAACTCATGCCGATTTTGCTCGACAGCAAGGCTAAAGTGCTGGTGGCTCACAACGATTTATTGGCCGACTTTTTAGCTCCGCTACCTGTAGGTGTTGCGGTACTCGTGGTTGACACACCGAGCGTGATCGCAGAGCGTTATGCGGTAAAAAACATGTCAGACAACAGTGCACATCACGCGATAGAGCGTTTATATCCACTATTGGCACACAGTCCTATGGTTGAATCTGAGCCACTGCGCTTCAGAGGAATGTTTTCTTACACTTCAGGTAGTACCGGCCAACCGAAGGGGATAAAGCGTGATTATAATGAGCAAAGCCCCGACCCTTTTGTCGTATTTGCTGGTCTCGCAAAAAGCTTGCTGCAACTTAATAGTGGCGATCGTTTTTACATTGCCGCACCGCTGTATCATAGTGCTCCCCATGCCTTGACCTTAAGTTGCCTTGCCGCAGGTAATATTGAGGTGTTTGTTGAAGCAAAATTCGACCCGGAGCGATTTTTAGCCGATGTGCAACAACATAAAATCACTCATATCTATATTGTACCAACCATGATGATTCGCTTATTAAAGCTCACAAGAGCAGTCCGTCAGCAATACGATATATCAAGTCTGCGCTATGCCCTGTCAACCGGTTCTGCTTGTCCTGTCGAGGTAAAACAAGCCATGATTGACTGGTTTGGTCCCATTTTTTTTGAATCATATGGTGCCAGTGAGTTAGGTTTTATGACGCTTATTTCGTCTGCTGAGTCAGCTGCAAAGCCGGGCTCGGTAGGTCGAATTATCCCAGGTGGTTCGATAAAAATTCTAGACGAGAATAAGCAGCTACTGCCCAGTGGTGAATCTGGCTTAATTTACGTTTATTTACCAATGTTTGGACCGTTTAAATATACCAATATTCAGGGCAATATTGACGACTTGCATGTTGCAGGCCATACCACCTTAGGGGATGTGGGCTACGTAGATGATGACGGTTTTTTGTATATTAATGATCGCAAAAAAGACATGATCATTTCAGGTGGCGCCAATATCTTTCCAGCCGAGATAGAAACGCTGCTAATTGAGATGCCACAGATTGTTGATTGTGCCGTTTTTGGTGCACCTCATGCGGAATTTGGGGAAATGGTGATTGCTGCCGTGCAGTGCGTTGCAGGCGAAGCGTTATCGATGCAACAAGTTCACGAGTTTTTAGAGGGGAAATTGGCTAAATTCAAATGGCCCAAAAAACTCGACATACATGACTCATTGCCGCGAGAAGACAGTGGCAAGATATTTAAACATCGGTTAAAAGTCGCTTATGGTTGATGGCGGTACATGCCGTGTGCATGGCTTACTGATATCAAATCAACAGCGCTACAAAGGTAAGTCGCACCGCCATAAGAATTGCGCGGATGAAAAACCGTAGCCTGCACTAAATATTCGGGACTTTCGCTGTAATTTAAATTTAACGGCTGCGTCTTGCACTTTTACCCAACAATCGAGCTCCTGTCTTACTCTCGAGGTAAAATACACATGCTCGTGTTGTTAACCTCATTGTTTTAACCAAACGCCATCATACTTTCGCAAAGCATAATTTTTTGCTTTCAGGCATAAAACCAATCCACTGATTATTAAATGAATAATGCTATGCGTTGCGAGCTAATTGCAAAATTTTGGCTGCTAAGAGTGAATTGCAGACAATGAGAAAACCCATTGATAATGTCCGATGATCCGACATTGCGGACATACGGATTTGCTTGGTGACGGTCTTTTCGGTGTCATAATCAGATCATCGAACGTCTGACAGAGAACGATCACGTCGTACGTGCAGCTGCCGCTGAGAAAGAATGCCTTAGCATTCAAGTTATCGCTGTTTCAATTACTAAGATCTTTTCTTAACTGCTTCGCAATGTGCCACATATCCCGATCACCGTAATATTCCAACGAATTTCCCGTGTGAACTATTACTATTTGTAAGTCTGGTATGACATAGATATTTTGACCAAGATTACCCGTTGCAAAGAATTGATTATTGCCATCGCAATTAACATGCCCCCACCAATGAAAACTGTAATACGTTCTTTCACAATTATCGCTATCGAACCAGTCTGGGTAAATATCGGGTGAAGAATTCGGAATTTCAGAAAGACTTTGCTTTACCCATGAAGCTGATATTAACTGCTTTCCTTGCCATTGGCCGTTATTAAGATACAACATACCAAACCTCGCGTAATCAATGGCCCTAGCTATCAGTCGGCTAGGCATGTATTCAAAACCAGATTCACTACTGTCCAGTGAAAACAATGCATCATACTCCATAATTTGCAGCCATAACTTTTCTTCAAGATAACTGGAGACACTTTTACCTGTAGCATTTTCAATAATCATTCCTAGAAAGCTCGTATTGTAGTTGTTGTATTCGAAAAGCTCCCCGGGCGCAGTTTCGACTTCGATCTCGTTAAGAAGTCGATTTCGCACATTATTGTGATAATACCCAACAGCCTCGTCGTGCCAAGGTGAGTGAATATTGGTAAAAGGAACATAATGAGTCGTGTATTTCAATCCTGATTTCATTTCCAATAAATGACGAATCGTGATGTTGTGAAATCGACTGTCTCGAATAGCTAAACTCGGAATATATGTGACAATTGAGTCATCAACACTCTCGATTACGCCCTCGTCAATCGCTGCACCGATTAAAAATGATATAAATGACTTCGCCATTGATTGGGAGTGAAAAAAGGACTCTTTAGAAAAACCATTAAAATACTTCTCATAGAGAATTTTGTCTTTCTGAATCACGATTAGTGATGTAGTTTTAGACCTCAAGGCCCAGTCGTCGAATGAATCAAATCCAGATACTTCTAGTCGTCTATCAAATAGCGACTCAATATACTGCGCTTTGGGTCTTGACTCGAATTTTGATGCAGAATTACCCGCATTAATATTTCGATTAGGAAAAAACTGATAATCATAAACATCTGCTACGTGCATCGTTGCTAATCGATATACGTAAGTAGGTGAATATTGCACAGACAGCAGCACTACAAGAAAGCATATAAGAGCAACAAGAAATATTGTTAATGGCATTACTAATTTTTTAATAAACCTTCCCTGTTGTTCTAGTTATCTCATCGAAGAAAATTGTTTGCAATTACCGATATTTGTAAATACATCAGACGCCTATCCGATGGATGAAAGAAATGAATTAGTTTAAGCGAGAATCTGCTGCTTGTCTTCAGCAGGCCGTTAGATAAAATACGTTCTGTGATTTCTCATAGCTCTCCGATGCCCTTAAGTTAAGATTCCTTATGTAGGCAATACACCAGCAAGGGCACAACGCAAAATCTACACTTATGACTGCTCTATGTCGGCAGTCGACATTTTAAAAAAGGCAAAAAGTCCGACGGAGCAGACATATGAACAAAGAATTATATTTCTACATTTTGCCGTTAAACCCCTTCAACTCCCTCTATCCGTCGGCTGCGTGCGCGGGCTGTGTAAAAACTATATTCAGCCCGTTATTTGAACAAAAATAGATGTAAATTTGTCTTACATTTTACGTAGCATTGGGTAATCAATTGGGTTGTTGAAGTTTTTACATTACCTGAGCCAATTCAAAGCGTTCGTGGTAATAGCGATTCAGGAGCAAGAAGCCCAGGTTTTAGCAAATTAGGATGATGCCCCTGCAACTGATGTAAGACACTTTTTAGTTGGTAGGACACCTTAAAGTAAGTTGTCATTGCCGTCCCCATTCCTTTCCACCCATTTCTACCAACCGAGACGCGGCTCGTCGAAATGAAAAGGCGAGATCATTGGCGGACGATAATTGTGCCAGTGACACGCCAATCAGACCCGTCGCCGACCACTCCACATGCTCCCCCTCTTTATTGCGGATCATGGTCGTCGCAAAGGAACTCGAGTTTCCCCCCTTCTCACTGACAAACAATTCTTCATCTCCATCTCTGCTTTCGACTTGCGCTTCAAAATCGACAAACAACTCGTCGAGCGGGACTTGTGCCGCCAGCACCAAGCGGGTGCGAGATTCATAACACGCATCAATGAGGGTCACGAATCGTCGCGCTTCATTGAGGTGATTAGCGGTAAGTTGGGGTACGCGGTCCATGATGATGACCGGAAATCGCTCGCAAAGGGAAATATAATCGGCCGCGCCGAGCGGTTGGTAGCACAACTCGGCAAAGTCAAACCAGGCGCACCGATCATTTAATCGGGCGACCTGGACGGTGCGACCGAAGTGAACCTGAATGTCCTCCGCCTCAGTTGTGGATGCAGTGCCACCAAATATTTCTTCCAACTGCGCCCGTATGTCGTTTTCAGCATTATTATCGCCATGAGCATCCTCGTTAGACCAAAGATAGGATTGACCATCCCCTCGAGTTTCGAGTCGATAATCCTTGGGAGAATCCTCCATGGAAATAATGTCGAACGTCTGTTTTAACATATCTATGAATGGCAAAAAGAGGGATCGGTTAATGCCTCTCTCATATAAGGCCTCGGGAGAGCGATTCGAGGTGGCCACTACCACGACATTACAATCCAATAAGAATAAAAAGAGTCGTTTCAAAATCATAGCATCGCCAACGTCTGTCACTTGAAATTCATCGAAACAGAGGAGTTGGGCTTCTTGTGCCAATTGTTGCGCAATGATGGGGATCGCATCACTTTGTGGGTGTTTCTGTTTGTAGACAAAGACTCGATGATGGACGTCTAGCATGAATTCATGAAAGTGGACGCGGCGTTTGGTAATTTTTGCGCGTTTATTGGTATGAGTAAGGCTGTGGCTGTCATTATTACAGCAAGAATCATCATCAGCAAAATTAACCGACGCGTAAAAGAGATCCATTAAAAAGCTTTTGCCAACCCCGACCGGTCCATAAATGTAAATGCCTCGCGGTGGTGGACCAAAAGACCACAAATGGAACTTCTTTCGAAGAAAGGACTTGGCGGATACCAGGGGTCGCGCAAGTAACAATGGACCATTGCCTGCATAACTGCTCTCTGTCGAATAGTTGGTGCGCACGGGTACTGGTGGCAGCGAGGCTAAAGACTCATGTAGGGCATCCAATTTTGCCGCCAGAGCGACTTGCGCCTCGTCGCGTCGCACCTCTCCCGCATCCACCTTGAGTTCATAAGCCGCTGAAACGGGGCCTGTCGAGAGGCTCCGCCGAGCGACGGGTTGTTGCGCTATATTGGTCTTCATCATCGTCTTCGTTTTCATCATGGAGCTGATGAGTTTATAAACATGATGAATGGTACGTTAGATCTCTGTAAAGGTATCAAGTAATTTGCTCATACACGCCGATCTTCAAGTCGACAACCTGTTTAATACAATGTTGCAAAAAAACAGGGCGTTACCATTGTTAACCTTTTCTATATTCAAACCATAAAACGCAAAAAGCCAACTTAACAAAGCTGGCTTTAAAGGCGCATATTACGGCGTATACTAAGGTGAGTGCTATGGCATCTGCAGGCTAATTAAGAGACTAAAAAAGCCTACTCCAAAGCCTTTACATCTCTTTTTTTAAATTGGCGAGCCAGGTGGTAATGGCATTACCTCAAACGCAGCAGGCCATGTTCCACTGCTAAAGTAAGCGTCAAAATATCCGTTTAATATTTCGTACTTATCGTCATCAGCTTCATCCTCTAACCACTCGTTAAACTCTAACAAAGCTTCATCAGCCGCAAGTTTTACTTCAGGTGCCAATTTGTTGTTAGTCACAGCCTCCATAATGGCGTTAAGCGCAACTAACTGAAGGCGCTTTGCGATAGCGCTGGTATCTTTATTCTTATACCAATGAACATTCAGAATTTGTTTTATCAAAAGATTAACGTCAACTTTTTTGCGTCTATCTTTGCTGCTTGTTACTTGCCACTGAAGGCGATTTAGGCGCTCGGGGTGTAACAATAGCGACAATGAGAAGTTTGCCGCAGAGGCCGCAGCCGATGCAGGGTCGAGCATTAATCCCATTTTACCCTTAAATTGTTCACGAGTAATATCATCGCCGTAGGCTGTGGGAGGAATTAACGACAACACACTTTCAGGCATACTTAGGTAATCTGCCGTCGACGCTTTAATTAACTGCTGCATTGCACGCTGCTGCACCGCAGGTGCCACAAACTGTTGGCCTTGTGGGGTAACATAATCGCCCTTACGTTCATATTCATAGTGCAAACCACCTACCTGTTTTGCTACTGCTTCAAGCTGATAGCGATGAAGCAAGAAAATGGGCACTAAGCTGTGTTCTAGTGACGAAAGGCTGGCATTGGGGGCTAGGGTATTCATACCAAGGTTGTTAAGCGCTACATCGCGAACCTTCGATATTTCATCAAAGGCGTCTAATGGGTCTGAACCATTCTCCCACATATGCCCATTTGCAGAGCCGTGTCTGGAGCTTCGCGTATCTGAATCCGATTTAAAGGCAAGGCCGGCATTTCTTGCTTTAGTGATAACTTTCGCAAGAGCTTCCTTCTCTTCGTCTTCACTGGCAAATGTAGCGTAGCCATAGGTGACGGCATGCTTATCCCAGTCACCTATTCCTTTGTCATAGGCATTTTCTAAGCTAATCACCCCGTCTTTTAATGTAATTTGAGGGTGCGGATAATCCATCACCGAAGCTCTATTGTTTTCGCTGGCCGCAAAGTTGTGCGCAATACCCAGCGTATGACCAACTTCATGGGCAGAAAGTTGTTTTATTCTGTCTAGGGCCATTTCTTGCTGCGCGCTAGTATCGGCTGCATTGTCGACACTGCCATCCGAAAACGGGCTGGTGAGGCCAAGAGCGATTAAATAGTCTTGGCGCACGCGTAATGAACCTAGCGTTACGTGGCCTTTTATTATTTCTCCCGTTCTTGGGTCTACAACAGAAGAGCCGTAAGACCATCCCCTCGTTGCTCTGTGAACCCAGTTGATAACGTTGTAACGCACGTCCATAGGATCTGCGCCCTCAGGTAACACTTTCACCTGAAATGCGTCTTTAAAACCCGCAGCTTCAAACGCTTGGTTCCACCAGCTAGCGCCTTCTTTAAGCGATGACATTACTGGCTCAGGTATACCTGGGTCTAAATAATAAACAATAGGCTCTACCGCTTCACTCATTGCAGCGTGGGGCGTCTTTTTCTCTAGCCGATGACGAGTAATAAAGCGCTGCTCTGTCGACTCAGTAATCGCCGTAGAATAATCATAATAATTGAATTTCCAGTAGCCTGAGTACGGATGATATACACGGGGTGTATAGCCAGCCTCTGGCAGCGCAACAAAGGAATGATGCAAATGCACGCTTAAGCTTTCAGCGTCAGGCGTGACTTGCTGTACATAGTCACCTGGTTTGCTTCCACTAAACGTGACCAAGGCTTCAAGCTCAGTGTTTTTCTCAAATCCTTTCGTACGCGGAAGGTAAACGCCACTGCGCATTTTATCTACATTGTAGCTGCCTTGCTTACTGCCAGACAACCGGTTACCAATGCCATGAACATCGCTTAATAGGTAATCGGTGTAGTCAACCAGGTTCGCGCCGTCACTTTTCGCAACAATAGCAAAGCCTGCAATAACCGAGTCGGCAAAGGCTTCATCAATACTTTGCTTTTCAGCAACAGAGCCATGGCCAGCTCTAAACTTGGTGTTGTGCTGTGTTAGCAATAGCTTATTGCCGAAACGCTCGAAGGAAATTAATCGAGTCCTACCAAGCTGCCCCCTATCCAGGCCAATATCGTTTGAACCCACGCCGTATGGAAGGCTACTTTGAAATAGATACTGCTCATCAGATGCTGGTACTTCCAAAAACACCTTATCAGCAGAGTCATCATAATACATGGGGATCAGGCCGTTTTTCTTGGTCATGCCATCAGTAAACTCACTGATGCTTGGCACTGCGGCTAAGGCAAGAGATGATGACGTGATAAATAGCGCAAACAAAACGGTGATGAAATGGCTGGTAGCACGTAGGTACTGTGTGTACCTACCAATCAAGGTAGAACGCTGCATTCGTTAATTCCTTCTGCGTACATGCGAAACAGTAAAGTATGAATTGTTTCAGTTAGCCTACCCCAAGTGACTGTATTTGCCTATGATTGCGTCGGTAAAAAATACATCAACAGAAAATACTTGAATAGTTATCGTGAGTATTTCCTAATGTGTACCCGCTTACATTGTTTTTTTATCTATCAATATTGAGGTTGGCTATTTTGAAGTTTACGTCTCGCGCTACTGGTATCTCTGAGTTCTTGGCCATGGCCTATGGTGAAAAAGCATCGGCGCTTGTTAAAAGCGGCTTTGATGTTATTCGCCTGAATCTAGGCGAGCCTGACTTTGGTGCCCCAGACGCTGTAATAACAGCGATGAAAGACTCGTTAGACTCACCTGATTACCCTTATACATCGGCGCTGGGCACGCCTGAACTTCGCGAGGCCATAGCTGGCTTTTACGAGCAAAAACACGATGTAAAAATTCTCTCATCACGCATTGTGGTTACCGCCGGAGCAAGTGCGGCGCTGTTGTTAGCCAGCGCGGCACTGGTAGAGCCTGGCGACAATGTGATTTTAGGCGACCCTTCATACCCGTGTAATCGTCGCTTTTTGAACGCTTTTGGCGCGGATGTCACTCTGGTTCCCACCTCTAGTGAACATAACTTTCAGCTTACTGCTGACGATGTTGAAAAGCACTGGAAGCCCAATACGAGAGGCGTACTCATTGCAACCCCAGCGAACCCAACGGGCACAGTGATTGATGCTGCTGAACTGTTGGCTATTGGTAAAATCTGTAAACAGCATGATGGCTTTTTAATTGTCGATGAAATTTATTTAGATTTGCTGTTAGACGCTTCTGTACAAGAGGATGCTGCGGCAAGAGATGAAACTGCGCCTGCGGCAACAACCGTTCTCGCTAACACGCTTCTACACGATACTATTATTGTGATTAATAGCTTTTCCAAATACTTCGGCATGACCGGCTGGCGTTTAGGCTGGTGTGTGGTACCTGAGGAAATGACAAGCGTTGTTGAGCGTTTAGCACAAAACCTCTTTATATGCCCTTCTACCCTTTCTCAAAAAGCAGCGCTGGCTTGCTTTACCCCGCAAGCCCTCAGCCAATGTGAGGAAAACAGGCAATTACTTATTAAACGGGCCACACTGGTATTTTCTGCATTGGAAAAGATGGGGCTACCTGTTGATGCAAAGCCTAACGGCGCTTTTTACGCGTATATCAATATTCAAAAAACCGGGCTTTCAGCCATCGAGTTTTGTGACACGTTATTGGATAAATACTATGTTGCCCTTACTCCAGGAAACGACTTTGGTGAACATAATGCCAACAATTACGTTCGTTTGTCATTTGCCACTAGTGAGAGTGATTTACTAAAAGGACTGGAAAGACTATCTCAATTTGTGAATGAATTAGTAGGCTAACGGTTTCATGAATACACCAATATTATGCAAAAAAATAATAGCGGGCCCGCGAGATAGGTATATTTACCTAATTCGAGATTAGCGAAAACTAATTGGGCTAACATAAGACTAGCTATCGCAATATTGGTTTTCACAAGAATGCTAACGTAAAAGAACGCATAAAAACGTAAATTAAAAACAGGATGCAAGTATGAGTATTGAACGAGATTTAGATGTGGTGATTTTCGGTGCCACCGGCTTCACAGGAAAATTAGTCGCAGAATATTTTCAATCGCAGTACGGCAACGACAGCAGCGTTAAATGGGCAATAGCAGGCCGTAACGAGCAAAAGCTTAACGATGTAAAACAAGAGCTAGGTATCAGTGACGCTGTTGAAATGATTATTGCTGACGGCGATGACGACAGCGCGCTAGATACACTGACAAAACGAACTCATGTTGTACTGACTACCGTAGGCCCTTATCAAATTTACGGTGAAAAACTGCTTTCTGCTTGCGTTGACAATGGCACGGGGTATACCGATTTATGTGGTGAACCTGCGTGGATGCACCAGATGATCAACAAGTACAATGATAAAGCCAAAGAAACTGGTGCCAATATCGTCTTTTCGTGCGGCTTCGACTCTGTGCCTTTCGACTTAGGAGTGCACTATCTGCAACAACACGCAAAGAAACAAACCGGCGATGCCATTGAATACGTTAAAGGTCGCGTGCGTAAAATGCAGGGGACGTTTTCTGGCGGTACCGCAGCGAGCCTAAAAGCCACAATGGTAGCGGCGAAGAAAGATAAGTCGATAATGGCGGCATTGATTAATCCGTTTTCACTAGCTGATACAAACGTAGCGACAGAACAGCCAGATGGCAACAAACCCTATTTTGATGAGCAGTTAGGAACATGGGTTGCCCCTTTCATTATGGCTGCCATTAATACTAAAAACGTGCATCGCGCTAATTACCTAAGTAACTATGCCTACGGCAAAGCGTTCAAATATGATGAAATGCTTATGACCGGTCCTGGTGAAAAAGGTGAAGCCATGGCAAAACATGTGGCTAATGACAAGTCGTTAGCCAGTGATGATGGCCCTAAGCCCGGCGAAGGACCAAGTAAAGAAGAGCGCGAAAATGGGTTTTATGACGTCATGTTTGTTGGCAATGCGACAAATGGCGATATGCTGGCAGTATCAGTAAAAGGTGACAAAGACCCGGGCTACGGCTCTACCAGTAAAATGATTGCAGAATCTGCGCTGTGTCTTTGCAAAGACGTAAGTTTATCTGGCGGTTTTTACACGCCTGCATCTGCGCTAGGCGATAGCTTAATTAGCAGATTAGAGGCCAATGCTGGCCTTACGTTTACCATAGAAAAATAAGCTGGAGAAAGTAAACCTGCAAATTTGACGAACTGGTTTTATTACCGTAGCGCACACGCCGCTTTGAGAACCAATTTTGACATTTAGGTGAATAACAACGAACCCGTGAAAAGGCACTTTCCTTTTCACGGGTTTATTTTTTGTCAATGCTGGGGGCTGTTATAACGTGGAGTCATAACGTGGAGCTATAACGTCGAGCTATAACGGTGCTTTTATAGCGAAGAATTCATACCGGAGAATTCCTACAAGCTTCACCGAGCATCATTCGCCTTAGCTTTGCCTTTTGTAATTACAATGCGCGGTGCATCCCATAAAGACGGTAATAAAATTAAGGACACGGGCACAGCACTCACCACAATAAATGCTTGCAGTTTATCTATACCGCCAGAGTCAATCATAATAAGAATGGCGGCCATCAGCCCCATTGCAATGCCCCAAAACACTCTCACAAACGTTGCCGGTTGATCAGAGTCTGACATAGAAACTGATAACACGTAAGTCATGGAGTCGCCCGTTGTGGCTACAAACGTCATGGTAAGCAATAGAAACAAGAATGAAACAATGGCGCCCATAGGCAGCGCCTGAGTAACCGCAAGCAGCGCCGCTGGTAAGTTAAAGCCTTCAAACGCAGCTGAAATAGCTCCTGGGGCGTTAAGCTCTAATGACAGCCCTGTTCCACCAACAATAGTAAACCAAAACATAGTGATAAGCGGCGCAATAATAGACAGCATAATGACAATTGCGCGAATAGAGCGGCCTTTGCTAATACGAGCTATAAAAATTGCCATCATAGGCCCGTAGCCAATAAACCATCCCCAAAAGAATACTGTCCACCAGCCTAACCAACCCGCCTCGCCAAACATACCCGCATCTCCGCGATACAACGCCATTTGAAAAAAGTGCGTAATGTGTGTGCCCAACGCCTCAAAGAAATGGCTAATGACAAACATTGCACTGGTGGTCACCATTAAAAACGCCAGCAAGCAGACTGCGAGGATCATATTTAATCGGCTAAGCAGCTGAATACCTTTGGTCACCCCGGTGATGGCCGATGCAACATATACAATGGTGAGCACGCTAATAACTGCCGTTTGAGTTGTGGCATTGTCGGCTATACCAAACAACGTATTGAGCCCGTAACTTACCTGTAAACCCAAAAACCCTATAGGCCCCACCGTGCCTGCAACAACTGCAATAATACATACCGCGTCGGTGATAGTACCAATAGGGCCTTGTATAGCGCGGCGCTTAAAAATAGGGTAAAGCAACGTTCGGGGCGCTAATGGCAGGCCCTTCTCGTAGTGATAATACATAAGCATTATCACCGTCAGGCTACCTAAAATAGCCCAGGCCAAAAAACCCCAGTGAAGATAAGATTGCGCAAGGGCGTACACCGTAGCCTCGCCAGTACCTGCTTCAACATCACCAAATACCGGCGGCACACTTAAGAAATGTGCCATGGGCTCGCCAGCTGCCCAAAATACGCCACCGCCAGCGAGAAGCGTACACATGATCATTGAGCCCCATTGGAAGTTAGAGAACTCTGGTTTATCTATATTCCCCATTACAGCTCTAGCGCCTGGCAAACATGCCATACCAAGGCTAATTGAAAAGGTAGCCAATAACAGTACTTGCCAATACAAACCAAAATACGTTACCGACCAAGCGAAGCTGCTGTCTACCCAAGCAGCAAGCGCGCTCACATCAATTAAGGCCATCAAACAAAATACACTGATAAACCCAGCGGTAATGGCAAATAGCGGGATGTTTATCTTACGTTCTGTGTTTGTGTCTTTTGTTAATATCATTTTAAAAGCAAAGATTCCTTAAGGAGAGTAAGGTCATCGACATCATTAAATTTAAGTCGATGACTAATGTCGATGACTAATATAGATTGGTAAATCGAAATAACGCTAACATTATGTCTACGTTATCATATCGAATACATTATCGGATTACCGGGTTGATTGCTATTTCCAGCCTTGGCGCCACATTGTCGTGTCTTTTAAATCTCGCCAGTTTATCGGGTATTCTGTTTTTGACATCACCGATTCAAGAACACAAGAGACAACAACCCCCTCTTCGTCGAATGTCACGTCAGTCACTAAAAAATGCTTTTCTTTGTTTTTAGGCGACGTGGACGTCCATTTGCTGCGCAGAAGTTTTTTAGGGTTTATCTGATGTTTAGACATAAACAGGGCTCTTTAACTATCTTTTTATAATGATTAACGAAGGCGACTGCACTACTCAATCGCAACCGTAATTTTGCAATCAATATACTTGAGCATTTTATTAACTGCGTAGGGAATCGAAATTTCTGTAAGCGGCTCATTGATAGATTTGGCTTTTACCAATAGATCGCACCCATCATAACTAATCTGCTGACGTATAACATAATCGTTAAGCTCGTCAAAAAAGCGCTCCTCTAGAGGCACAAGCCCAATAAAAAAATCAGTACTGTCGTCTTTATAAAACCACGCTCCTGTTATCTCTTTTTTAAGTGTGTATGCCTGCATGATATCTAAACGCAAAAACCGAAAATAGGCTTCTGTACTTTCAGCACGCTCATTCGTTTGGCTTTTAGTGGGTTCGCTCACAGAGTTCCTATTGATGTTTTTAATGATAGTTAACGTCGCGGTGAAGTCGATAATGAGTCACCGTGAAAGCTATGTTTTATTACGCTTGGTCTATTACGTTTGGTCTATTACATACGGCCGATTAATCTGCGCTAAAGCAAGGCGTAGCGTTGATCCACATCAACGCATCTTTTCTGGTGATAAGCCACACTTCAATCATCTACACCTTTTCGTGTTAATGAGAATGCATACGTTAGAAAACACCACCGCTTTTCAAACCACCATTATCCCTATGGTGCATGGACTATACAAGCTGACATTGAAGCCAACAGTAAACCTCGCCATTCAGACAAAACCTGTTTTTGGCGCAAACGTCACCTTTCATAGCGATATTATCGAGCACCCTAGCTTTGTTGCTAGCCCTCGGTGTGTTATCGGTTGGCTTGATGTTGGCGGGTTATCTTATTTAAGTATTGAAGAAGGTATACAGGGAGCTGCGGACAATAGTGCCGCACCACCTTTTTTACCGTCTCAATTTATGCATTGTGATAGGGGTATTTTAAGAGTGAATATGACCACCCGCTTTTACCCAATTGCTAAAAACGCATTAGACGTTCACGAACACGGCGCGTTTTTCTTTACGCCGTTGTGAGTAGCGCCTCTCATTGGGAGTTCTATTTAATCGCTTGTATTAACAGATCTCTTTCAGAACCTATTGAGAGTCGCAATCGAACCGACCGGGCACATCATCTAACACGTAATCCCATGATTGTGTTAACAATACCGGCTGTAAAGTTGTGTTTGTCTCTGAAGGAACCCAACGATGCCCGCTAATTGCTTTTTTAGTTTCAGCAACAAAGGTATTATCGGGTAAAAAGTTGATGGTTTTTAGGTCTTCAGGCTCCCCTTCACTGTTAATAATAAATTGAATTTTGGCACACCCGTTCATTTTCCTTTTAGCCGCAGCTATTGGATATGAAGGATAAGACTTTTCAGATAAAACCCAGTAATCTTTCACTGACTCCTCGCTTTTGGTTAAGTCGATGGGGTCGAGTTTTACACCCTTAGTCTCTGCAGAATTAGGCTCTGTAGATGAACAGCCCAGCAGTAATGCTGTGATTGTGAATAACAGTGTTTTTTTCATATTCATCCTTAAATGTTCTATCAAAAGCTTTAACATTGGTTCGATGGCTGAGACCAATAGTATTAATCTACCATCCATTATATTCATCTACCATCGATTACGGTTCATCAACAGCTGCGTCGCAAATGGCGAATGCCAAGCCGGAATATCGCTTGTCTACTCGCGATACCATGTCACTAAAGGTAGGACTATTGGCGATTATCAAACATCCCTTTTTAGCTCGTGTAAGCCCGGTGTATACCAGGCCACGGTGAAACAACCCTGCAGCCTTTTCTGTTTCAGGCTTTGGAAGCAGCAGCACAACGTGAGAAAACTCAGAACCTTGCGACTTATGAATGGTCATTGCGTACACGGTTTCAAACTGGGGCACGCGAGATAAGGAAATATGCCTTAGTTCATCATTCTCAGCTTCAAACCACGCAAGTAGCTTTCCATTACTGTCTGGCCAAATAATACCAACCTCACCATTAGATAGGCGCTGAGGATGATTATTTTTAACTATCATGATGGGTTGGCCTTGATAGAAGTTGCCTTCTCGCCGTGTAATTTTGTGTTTAATAGCATCAAAAACCAATGAATTTAAACGCTCAACTCCCATGTTGCCTTTGCGCACCGGCGTTAACCACCTGACTTGGTTTAGTCGACGCAGTGCATCACATGCATTGGAGGCATCAAAAATAGGCATAAAACTTTGAACGGCCATTTTGCGCAGCATTTTCTCGTTTACCCATTCTTCAGGCCATAAATGAACACCATCGTTTAGTACTGGTATATCAGCTATTGATTCTGCGTTCTTTGCATTATTTATCGCGTTATTTAACGCGCTCAAGGCCCTCTGCGGTTCGCCTTTTTGGATAGCGGTTGCCACTGCCGCCACTTGCCCTTTGAATCGTTGTGGTGCTCGCAGCGTATGTACCCACGTTTTAGCATCTTCATCTACGGGTAATAAAGGTAAATGGGGGCATAGGGTAGCGATATGCTGACGCAGCGCAGCGGGCACTGCGCCGAGCATTTTGTCGCCTGAATGAACTAAGTCGTCATTCGTTTCTACCAATTGCTCTAACACGTTTCCTAGCTCTACAGCGGGCAACTGCTCAGCATCGCCAATGAAATACAGGCGCGCATGCTTAGGTAGCGCTCTCATTATTCGCGTCATTAGGGCAAGGTCTACCATACTGGCCTCATCCACAATTAATACATCAAGGGAAAGCTGATTTTGCCTGTTGTATTTTGTTGATACCGTGTGTTCTCTTAGCCCTAACAACCGGTGAATAGTTACTGCTTGTGTGGGAACGCGGTCTAACACACTGTCATCTATTTTCCCCCTCAAGCCAGCAATACTGTCGCTAATTGATTCCGTCATACGCTGCTGCGCTTTTCCTGTAGGCGCCGCCAACACTATGTTGATGTTGTCCTCGCAGGCTTGAAGGGCTAGCAACAAACGCAGTACGGTGTAGGTTTTTCCTGTTCCAGGGCCACCGTTAATTACGCTAAATTTTTGTACAATACTTTTTGCAACGGCTACCTGTTGCCAGTCTTGCTCGCTGCTAAGCGCTAGCTCTTGGCTAGGCTCTTGTGAAGCCGCACTTGATGGTGCTTTGAAAAACATGGCAGGCCACAAGGCTTTTACCTTGGAATATGCCTCTTCGGATAAGGGAGTAAAGGCGGTTCTAGCAACGACACCCTGCGCTATCTCTTGTTCAAACTCATAATATCTGCGGCTGTAAAACATACCGTTGTTATAAACAAACAGTTGAGAAATGCGTTCGTCACTTAACGCTTTTTTCACCACACCGATAAGCGGTGTAAGTTCATCAAACGTGTACCCTCTCTTTTGCGTATCGGTTTGGCCGTTGTCACTTGATGGTGAGGTTTGAGTGCTATTACTCACACTTGCATTTTCACTAACATCTTCGCCAAACAAGTTCTTTCCTGCTACATCGCTAAGCATCACACAGCTGTGCCCATGGCGCTGCATAAACGACAACAAAACCAGAAGATGCAGCCACGTTGTATTTTCTTGCTCACTAAGCACAGAAGTGGGTGTAAATTCAGAAGCTATAAATTTATCGATGGCCTCAATACCAGATAGCTGTTCAAACAATGCATTTTTATTCATTTTCATTGCTGCTATGCCGTCTGTATCAGCACTGTCTTTTTGGTCTATTTTGTTTGTGTTTATCGTGGCTGTGTTAATTAAGGTTGATTGGGCCTTATCACCACTAGCCTTATTTTTTTCACTCATGGTTTGCGTCGCTCTTTTCAATAGACACTTTCATCAATCAAACCCAAAACTTTGCTGATGACCTGCTTCGCCTTTCACTGGTTTTTCTTTCAGTGTTTTTTTCAGCTTTTGATCCTGCGAATGAGACGGCGAATACTCCGTCTTATCATCAATAGTATGCTCCGGTGTGTGTTCTGGCTTGCTTCCAGTAACGGGCTCACTGCTATTAGCTGTTTGAGCCATGACCGTATCGTCGCCGTCAAATATGCTGTCTAGCGAATGCAGCACTTCTTGAGAGATAGACGTAAAGAACACCCCTTCCCCTTCTTGGTTCTCTGGGTGCATACCACGCAGATACAAGTAATATACTCCCCCAAAATGGCGTTCTGGTTGGTAATCTGCAAGCGTATTGTTTAAATACCGATGTAGCGCAAGGCAATAAATAAGATACTGCAGGTCATAAAGATGATGCTGATTATTTTCAAACAATGCACTGGGGCTGTAGCTTGCGATGTCATCGCCTAACCACGTAGACTTATAGTCGGCCACGTAATATTTGCCTTCATGTTCAAACAACAAATCGATAAAGCCGTGCATCATTCCCGCAAGATTGGCTGTCATAAGGTGAGGCACTGTCAACGCCTGAGCGTTGTATTCAATGGCCACCTTTGCCCTATGAGCACGTAAAACCTCGCTTAGCCCCGCCCATTTACTGTCGTTCATGGGAAAATAAAATTCAGCCTCTCTTAGGGTTTGGTTAAGCGTTAAGTCGCTTAACGCAAGGCTTGTGTTAGGGTAAAGCGGTGTTTGCAGTACTTCCTCTAGCCAGTCGTACAGTGAACTTACCTTGTCCTCCTCTAGCCCAAAACGACTGACCAACTCAGGCCCATGTTCATCCCACGTGGGCGCACTAAAGTCATTAAGCTCTAACAAATCATGTAAAAGATTACCGGCGCTTGCGCCTTTAGTTAACGTAAAGCGCAAGCGGTGCGCCTCTTCAATATTCGTCGTAGTAGGTTTATCCGCTGCTTCATTAGTAAATCTGTCGCCAAAGCTAGATAGCCCATCTATTGAGAACTCTTCGTCACGAACAGTTTGAAGTACAGGTACCGTATGCGCTTTTTGATTGGCAACCGGTATGTTTCCTTGCGTTGTCAGCCTACTTAGGGCCGAAAACGAATATAACCGCCAATCTTCACTGTGGGTACCTGTAAATTGAAGTGCATAGAGATCTTGGCTAGTTTCATCAAGGGTGAAACTGGTGTATTTAAGGTCAAATTCATCGGCGCTGATATGACACGTATACGCGTCAGTTTCCCCGCTCACCGTGTCGAGCACACCCTGCCAATCACAGACGCTATCGGCGCTATCGGCGCTATCGTTACTAACTCCTAGGGCTCGCGCTAGTGCACTTTTTTCATTACCATCAAGGGGAATAACTCCCATATAACAGCGGTGGGCGGCGCGAGTAACCGCTACGTAGGCCAGTCGCATATCTTCTGCGGCCCCTTCAGCACGCACTCTTGCGATGGCTTGCTTGGTTTGCCCTAACTGCAGCTGTAACCCTTGTTTGTCTTCATCATAGTACGTCAGTATTTGCGACATCGATTTGCCGTTTTTTGCTGGATCTTTATAGCCAGTAGCAAATGGAATAAACACAATGGGATACTCTAGCCCCTTAGAGCCGTGCTGTGTCACTAAACGGATAAGCTGATTGTCACTCTCCAAACGCAGCGTCATCTCTTCATCTGACTCAGGCTGGTGTATTTGCTTGTGCAGCCAATCGAGTAATTGCTCAGGCCTTTGATGGGTTGTGCTTGCCTTTTCGAGGACTTCAGCAAGGTGTTGATAATTGGTTAGCGCTCGCTCTACTTCCCCGCCGTATGGCGTGTAGCTTTCTTGCATTAGGTGAAGCAGCACACTCATACAGCCTTTTTGCAGCCACAGTTCACGCAGTAACAGTACCCGCTCGAAGGCAGTATCCCACAGCGCATCATCTTCGTGATACAGTAAATCAACCAGTACTTCAGGGCTATAGCCCCACAAGGGCGATGCTAAACTTGCCGCTACTTTGCTGCTGTCGCTGGCATGCCAAATGCCATTTAACAAGCGCAGAATGTCTTTGGCTTCTGGCGTGAGAAATAAATTACTGCGATCGCTTAAGTAAACGCAGGCCAAACCTTGCTGCTGCAGCACATACTTTATTGCATTGGCTTCAGTTCTGTCTTTAACCAAAATGGCAATATCGGCTGGTGTGACAGGGGCGGCTGGTGTGACAGGGGCGGCTGGTGTGACAAGGGCGGCTGGTGTGACAAGGGCAACGGGCTTGCTGTCATTGGTGCCGGACGAGTTTGTATCATCAGCGTTTTGATCATCACCGCTTTGATCATTAACGCTTTCTGGCTTTGAATTATCAAAACCGGCTTCATTGAGAAGACGATAGATTTCTTGTGCAATCCACAGCGCCATTTTACGGCGCATTGTGTTGGTATCTTGCTTATCGTCTAAGCACATACTCACATAATTCATTGCACTGCGCTGCTCACACGGGTCGCTTAACGGATGCTTCGCTGCAGCGGCCTTTTTAGTAAACTCCACCTGCGTGTAGTCAATATTAAAACCGAAAACATTACCAGAATGAGCTGCCGACAGCGGCGCACCATAAAACACGCGATTGTACGCACTGACCATGCCTTTAACAGAACGCCAGTTTGTGTTCATAACCCACCGGAAATCTGCTTGTTTGCCCGCTTTTAAGTAGGTAAAAATATCCCCTCCTCTAAAGCGATAAATAGCCTGTTTGGGATCGCCTATCATCAAGAGCGCACTTGTTTTGGTGCTAGTCTCTGTGGTGCTAATCTCCGTGGTGCTAATCTCCGTGGTGTTAATATCTGTGGTGCTAGTGCTTAAAGCGTTGGTATCAGAATCGCGAGGATATACTGCGTCTAAAATAGCGTATTGTTTGGCATCGGTGTCTTGGAATTCATCGATTAATGCTACGGGGAATTTTTTGCGAAGCTCTGCGGCTAGCGTATTGTCAGGTTTTGCCACCTCATCAGCCAGCATATTAATGAGGTCGTCGAAATCAATGATCCCACGCTGCTTTTTCTGTTTTATCACTCGCTCTTTTATAAAGGAAATAGCGTCATTAACTAGCGCAAAAACAGGCAGCTGAGCCAACGTGTTATCTCTTTCCTCAATCTCAACTTCTATCGCTTTGGTAAAGTCTTTTATGGGGCTTAGCAGTTCTTTAACGCCAGAGGTGTTGCGAGAGTACCGTCTTTTATCTAGAAACGCTTTGGCCTCACTAGGTGCATCAACATACTCGCCCTGCCGCAACCACGATTTCAGGGCTTCAAGCTCGCCAGGGCGTACCTTTTTGTGAGCAGGGCTTTTAATAAGTTGCTCGTGTAATAGCGATTCATTGGCTTCTATGCCAGTTAAGAAGGCCGCAAATTGAGTCTGTTGGGTATCAGGGTTACTCTCTAAATTATATTTAAATGACTCCTCTACTGCGTGTTCATCAAGCACATTAGGGGTTAACGTACTGCGGATACTTGCATTAAATTCACCTAGCAAACGCTCAGGCACATGCCACCCTTTTGATGCCAGCAGCAAGAAATCGTCTTCGGTATAACCGTCGTGACCACCGCTTACTTTTCTTATCCAGTCTTCACTGGCCTGCAAGTATAGGTCGCTGGTATCTTTACTTAAATTCAGTGACATAGCAAAGCCACTATTAAAGGCGAGTTGCCCTATTACATGCTGGCAGAACCCATGAATTGTGAAAACGGATGCCTCATCAAGTTCTAGCTGCGCGGCTCTGAGTAGGCTCAAACTTTCTTCAAGATTGCAGTGGGTCAGTAAATGATGAAAAACGGGGTCCATTCCTTTAGGATCTGGGCCTTTAGAATCTATGCCTTTAGGATCCGAGCCTTTGGAATCTGCATTTTCAGATGCTATGTTTTCAGAAGCGGTACCTTCATTGTCTATTGCTTGTTGCCAAAAGCTAGCAGCTTCACGCAGCGTTGCCGCTACACGACCTTTAATTTCCTCGGTGGCGGCCTTGGTAAATGTCATTACCAAAATCTCTTTTACCGTTAGCTTTTTTTCAAGCAGTAGGCGTAAATACAACCGCGTAATATTGTACGTTTTCCCCGTTCCTGCACTGGCCTCGATAAGATGTCTACCGTGCAGGGGCATACTTGGCACATCGAGCAGTCGAGATGCCACAGTGCTTGAACCATCACTGCCTGGTATTTGAGTACCTTTAGCAAGTTCATCACTCATAACTGTTCCTCCGCTGCACAATTCGCCACCATTGAAAACAAAATAAAGCCTTCAATATGTGGAAAGCTCTGCCATGAAATACCATCGGGAAAAAGCCATTTCAGGTACGGGTTATTTGCCATGTCTGCACTAAATTGCCCCGAGGACTGCAGCCAGCTTTTAAGTATACGTTCGGCCTCTATGCTATTGAACAGCTCACCACTGCGCTCGACGATTTGTTGTGCCTTTTCTGAAATAACATCAGGCGCAGTTTCGCTGCCTTTTGTATCATCCGAGCTATTATCATCCGAGGCACTATCATTAGAGCTATGATCTTCAAAGCGATATGCAAAAGCAGTAGCGCTTGATTGCTGTAACGTAGCGATAATATCGTCATAATGTTCAGGCTTAATCTCACCCACTATCGCTTTGCTGTCAGAATTTCGCTTACCTGGCACTAGGTCTGAATATAAGCTGCGGTAAAGAGGCGTTGGCGCAGTGAATATTGCCATGTATAGCTGTTCAATAAATAACAATATGTTTTCAGCAGTGGCAGCGTCGAGTGCCGCAAAGCGACGTTTCATCAACTTTGTTTCGCCTTTTTCCCAATCGCAATAATAAATATCCAACGGATAGCCATGATGAGTGCTGGTTTCACTGTCGGCGCAAAAAACGAGTTGAGACATAAAGTACGACAGTGCTCTTATGTCGTTAATTTTTCCGGCGCTTCGCAGAACTAGGCTATCAGCAGCTTCAAAAGCGCTGGCGGTGAAGGTAATGTGCTTACCAACGAAACTGACATTTTTTGCCGCAGCATCATGAGGGCCCATTGCCTGGGTTAATGCTAGCGCTCCGTCTTTCCACATTTGTAGCTCTTCTTTTGCCACAGGGTTATTCGGAATATCGCCTCGTAAAGAAGCAAATTCAACCACCTGCTCTGAAGACAGTTCGTGATGCGAGCTTTCCTGTTGCCCAGGCGGCACCGAGAAAATAGCGTCTAGAACTTGATAGCGCACAAGCGCATTGGTTTCAAACGGCTCGCTGTTATCTAGCAAGGTGAAAGATTGAGATAGGTTCACCCCTAAGCGCTGCAGCGAAAAGTATTCTAAAGGGTCTTTAAATGCCCTCGCCACCTGCATGGTTGAAAGCCGTGTTTCATCCGGACTTTTACTGTTTTCGTTAGCGCTATGCTTATCGCCAGTCTGGGCATTCGTTTTTGTTTCGAAAGAAGCGCTTTGAACTGAATCTAATTCTTGACCCTCAGCCTGTGGCTGTGAAGATTTGGTAGCATGGGACTGTGAAGCATTGGTTTTTTGCAATGCGTCTGCCAAGCGAAGCCAACCCGTCTCATAGCTTGGAAGCTGACCGGTAAATGCACCCTCGCTAAAGGGATGCAATGGCGCGTGCTTTACAAAGTGCGACGTATCAAGCTGATAGCCTGTTGCTAGCATATCGAGAAATTCTGCTAGCACCAAACTTGGCTGACGTTCGCTGTTATTTTTTACATCGTTACCTTGGTAACTTAAGTACAAGCTCTCTCGGGTAGAGATGATTGCCTCTAAAAAAAGATACCTGTCTTCTAGTCTTCGTGACCTATCGCCTGTTCGTCTTTTCGGTCCCGCCATAAGATCAAGACCAAGCGGCGTTGCTTTTCTCGGAAACTCGCTATCGTTTAACCCTAAAATACATACCTTCTTAAACGGAATGCTGCGCATAGGTAACATAGAGCATACGGTTACTTGCCCCGTCATGAAGTGGTTTCCGGCATCTGGGGAGGAGAAGCGGCTTAACAATAGCTCCCGAATTTGACGTAAGCTCAACTCGTGTTCATAGTCAGCTTCATTACATCGCGCATATAAATCAGCGGCAACTTTAGCGATTAAATCCCAGCTTTGCTCCTGATCTTTAGTAGACACAAAGCACGCATCACGTAGCTGCAGCAAATCTTGGGCCCAAGCTTTCGGCGAGCGCGGTGTAGTGAGCTCGTTTGCAAACAGGCCAAGTAAATCAATAACCTGTACCAGCTTGCCTAAAATAAGCGCGCTTTGTCCTTCTACGTCGGGTATGGTCAGCGATCCATCTACAATCATTTCGCTATCTGGTGCTAGCATGCCCATTAGTAAGCGGCGAATCCCCCACCACCAGCTGTAGGTGTTTTCCTTTGTCACGCCCTCTGATATGGACGCCTTATGCTGGGCATTTAACCCCCAATGAATATGAGCTTGCTCGAGCCATACCATCATCTGATCGATATCAGCCTGCGTAACATTAAAGCGCTTCTGCACAGAATCGAGCTGTAGATAATCCATTATATCAGCCACGCCAAAGCGGCTATCTGGCAATTCTAACAGCGCCATAAAAGCGGCAATTAATGGCTCGGTATCCATTGGGCTTCTGTCGGCGATTGAACATGGCAAACGGGTGGTACCATTAGTGTACTGGTTTTTAGTGCCTACTCGATGAAAAACAGCGTCGACAAAAGGGGCATAATTTTCAATAGCTGGGCACATCACCAGAATATCAGAAGGTGTGCGCGTGATATCTTGTGACAACCAATGTAATAGATGATCGTGCAGCACCTGCACCTCACGCAGCGCAGAGTGAGTGCACATAATAGTGACACTGTCGTCTTGCTCTGCTTCTTGAGGGTCGTTTACTCGAATAGGGCTTGCAGGCAGGGCCTGCAATATATCGCTATGAATACGCTTTAGCAAATTGCGCTGGGCAAGTCCCCTGCCTAGGCTTTTCGGTTCTGCGGTATCGCCTTGAGGCTTTTCTGCTAAGCTAGTGCCTGTAAGACTGGCCTCTTCAGTGTTTGTTTTTTCACCGTTTGTCGATTGAGCAAGGGCGTCGTCAAGGGCATCAATTTCGGGTTCATCAATCTCGGGGGCATCAAAAGCACTAATTTCAAAGGTGTCTAACTCGGTCAGTAAGTTAAACAACTCTCTCCCCTGTTTCCCCAAGTTCCCTAACAACGAATTACTCTGCTCGTTCTCCATCCACTTATTGACGCCTTCCATGCGCAGTTGCTTCGCAAGTTCGCTGTCGCTCTTCGCATCACCCCAATAGTTAACACTAGGGTTTAAATGAAAAATATGAATATCGATGTGTTCGGCCAGCGCATCAAAAAATGCAATGAGTTGAGGTGCCATGGTGTTGATAGCAAAAACCACTATGCGAGAGGGAAGACTCGTTGACAGCTGCCCTTCGCAAAGTGCTTCTAGGGTCATCTTATGCAGTCGAGCAGGATGCAGAGGCTGCTCTTTAGTCAGAATGCGCCAAATTTCGCTCTGCCACGATTCCATGTCATCGAACACCACCTGCTCGTTATTTTCCCAGGCAAAAAGCCAGTCTGGTCGGTAAAGTAAGTATTGCTCATACACATCGGCAAGGGCCGTAGCGAGCTGTAAACGCTGAACGCCCTGCTCTTGCTCACTGCCTGCGCTTAACCAATAGCGGCGCACTTGTTCAAACGCACCAGTGGTCATCAGGGCATCGTCTTGCAGAATATTATCTATACGCCAGGTAAGTACCTCTCGTCGATAAGGAGACTGGCGAGGCACCTTTTCATTGCCTAACACCACCCGGGCTGTATTCCACATAAACCTTACAGGCAAAGGGAAATCAAGATTCATTGCAATTCCCTGCTCTCGAGCCAGCTGCATGCTTACCCAATGCTGCATACCAGGGCTTTCAACAAGAATAGTTTCAGGGGAGAATACTGAAGAGGGTTGTCGCTCAAGTAACGAAGTAAGCAGAAAACTAAGATGCTCTAATTTGTTTGATGGATATAGCGCAAGCAATCTAAAAATCCTTTATTTGACTGGCAGTTAGCCTATCTTATACATACGAGGGCATGTTGGCCTTTAATAGAGAATTAGTGTATCGCAATTAACTGCAGTGTTAAGTGTTTTATTTCTTATACCAGTCTGCATAGATAATTACCCACTCAGCGAGACTTAAAATGTGTGTAATCGCGGCGTGTTACCGCAGGTGCAGTGGTTCTACATCAAGGTGGCACAACAAAGAGTACGGACATTTTAAACTCGCCCTTTGGGAAGGTCTGGCAAGTTTCCTAACTTCATTCTGGGAATTTGAAAGGGAATAGCCATTCCTGCATTCCCACGCTTTGCTAGGAAACTTGCCAGCGCCTTCTGAGTGGGCAATTATTTATGCGGACTGGTATTGTTGTGAGGGGGCGATAAAGGGGAAAAACAGGAAAAAAGAGAAAAAAAACCCATACAGACCTCAGGACACGAAAATTCTGTATGGGTAAGGTTTACGGGCTGCGCAATTGCCGCTCAAATGCGTGTTGCCTGGCACTCATTTAAACGATGTGTTATTGCACAGCTCAGTTAACGTTATTAACAAAGCAGATAAGATGCCAATTTTAAAAACTTGATAAATCAATAATTTAAATCAAAACCTATTCCATCAACCTAAGACTTTAGATTAATTTTGGTGCAGCCGCACCAATGTGTAACACGCTTCCCTTCTCTTGAACTGCGCAAACTCCGAGTAGCAGCATCATGCTTCATTCAAATAATTATTTATCCACACGCTGGCTTCCAGTACACTTTGCGCCATCGCATACAGATTAAAATTAGGTTATCAGGAGCCACAATGTTAAATGCACAGCAGCTAGCAACAATGCTTTCGCTTCAAGACAAGATGAATGCAAAAGTGAACCCAGACTGGTTAAATGCGGGTTATGGTTACCTGCGCGCCGCCATGGTTGAGTCGGTTGAAGCCATAGAGCATCACGGCTGGAAATGGTGGAAAGCACAACACAAAGACTTACCACAGCTGCAGATGGAACTTGTAGACATTTGGCATTTCGCATTAAGTGCGTGCATTATCGATGCTAATGGTGACGTTGACGCTTCTGCAAAAAGTATTGCAGCAGAACTTGCCAGTGGTCAAACAGTAGTAGCCTTCGACAATCAAAACTACGATGCAACCCAACAGTCTTTGCTTGATAACTTAGAACTAATGACGGGTTTATGTGCAGCGAAGCGCTTTAGTGTTCCTTTGTTTATGCATATTGTTGAACAATGTGACATGTCTGTTGACGAGTTATACCGTCAGTACGTTGGCAAGAATGTACTTAACTTTTTCCGTCAGGATAATGGCTATAAAGAAGGGACATATGTTAAACAATGGAGTGGTCGCGAAGACAATGAACACCTTGTTGAAGTAATGAATGCATTAGACTTGTCGAAGCCAGAATTCAGTGACTTGGTTTACCAAGGGCTGCAAGCGCGCTATCAGAGCAAGTAATGAGTAAATAACTCGTAACCAACAAAAATGGCGCCTTTTAAATGGCGCCATTTTTTGTTTTTTTGGAAATGTTACTAACAACTATTTGTTAACGAGTAATATCAACTAGGTTGATAACACACACCAACATAGGCTGCTTAGGCATCAACCCACACAAGCTTTTTGGTATAATCACCTTGAATAATATCAACGAATCGCTCTTCTAATACGTGTCGCTTCACTTTTAAGGTAGGCGTAAGCAAATCGTTTTCAATACTCCACTCATTGCTCATTATAACCACCCTATCCATGACTTGATGGCTCTCAAGCTTCGCGTTTATCGCCTCGAAGGTTTTCTTGAGACTAGCCTCTACCGCCGACTTGTCTTTTTTCTGCGCACCTTCACTAAGCACCAGCAGCGCTACTGGCTGAGGTAAGTTTGTTCCTGTTACGCAAACCTGCTCCACAATGGGGTTTTCCATGAACTTGGCTTCAATTGGCGCTGGAGTAACATACTTACCTTTCGCAGTTTTGAAGATATCTTTTAGTCGACCGGTTATTTTAACGTAACCATCGCTATCAATTACACCCTTATCTCCGGTACACAAGTAGCCGTCTTCGGTGAATACCTCAGCGGTTTTGTCTGGCTCTAAGTAATACTCAATCATATTACACGGTGATAGCACCTGTATTTCGCCCTCTTCAGAGGTGCGGATATCCACACCGTCGTAAGGCTTGCCGATACAGCCAATTTTATCGTGCCTAAAGGGTACACTGCCGGTTCCATAGGCACTGTTTTCAGTCATTCCCCATCCTTCGGAAATGTTGATACCTATTTTAGCGAACCACTCAATAACGGCAGGCGCTAGCGGTGCTGAGCCGCTTGCCCATAGTCTCGCATTGTTTATACCCAAACCGTTGCGTATTTTCTTCGCCACAATCTTGTTCAAGATTGGGATCTTCAACAAGGTATCTAACTTCTTCTGAGGCATTTTAGCCAGCACGCCCATTTGGAACTTCGTCCATAAACGAGGTACAGAAATAAATAGCGTAGGCTGACAATGGGTTACATCGCGCTGGAACGTGGCTAAATCTTCAACAAAATGAATTTTTCCACCACTGTAATAGCTCGACAACTCCACGAGAACACGTTCAGTAATGTGAGCGAGTGGTAGATAGCTTAAGGTGCGATCGTTCTCGTTAATTCCAAGTTGGTCCAACGAACGTCTGGCCGCCCAGCATGCTGTGTTGTAAGTATGTACAACCCCTTTCGGCTGACCGGTACTGCCCGAGGTATAGATGATTGTCATCACATCGTCCATATCATGAACGGGCGATGTCCTCAGTGGTTCACAGTCAATAAATTCATCCCACTGCTGTGAAACCGTAATATTCGGATAAGGAAAAGCGACCGTTTTGTACGATGATGGAATAGACGCTACTTGTTGCTCGGTATTGTCTAGCTTGCCCACAAATAAAAGCTGAACATCGGCGTGCTGCAATACGTATTGCACTGTGTCTGGGCCAGCAGTTGAGAAAATAGGCACGGACACATGTCCCGCCATCATAATACCTAAATCGGTAATGAACCATTCGGCACAATTTTTAGAAAAAATCCCAATGCGGCTTCCCGAAGGTAGCGACATTTCACAAAGGCGGGTTGCCACTTTTCTCGCAAGATTGGCAACTTGGCTCCACGTGTAGTCGTGGTACTCTCCTTTAATGGGCTGAGTAAGAAACACTTCGTCACCACGGTTTTTTTCCCAGTGGTACAACATGCTCAATGGCGATTCAATTACTTCCGTGCTGTTTGCGTTTGCTGTCATATCTAGCGGCATAGGTCACTCATTTGTTGTTATAATGTAGCTCATTTTTACAATGATTTCACAGAAGTATAATAAGCCTTATTTTTAATTGAATGACAAGCTTTTTAAACAGGCGTTTACAATACACCCTACGTAGAACGGGTGATACAGACCCCAATTTAGTTTTTTTATAGTAGCGTCTATGATTTTATTATGAGGCGGCTGGCATAAAAAATACGCTTAATCAGCGCACTACCCCCAATTTTTGATGAGGAATGACGTTATTTCATTTGCTGCCGCGGGCCTAGCGTAGTGATAACCTTGATGAAGTACGCACCCTTTATCAAGAAGTGCAACCGCTTGTTCGTGGGTTTCTACCCCCTCTGCCACGCAGCTCATGTTCAAGCTATTTGCCAGCGATATAGTGGTTGCAACCAGCGCCTCATTGGCGTTGCCAGGCGCCATTTCATTAACAAAGCTTTTATCAATTTTAAGCACCGATAACGGGTAGCGCTTCAAGTAGCTTAGCGATGAATAGCCGGTACCAAAATCATCAAGGGCTAAAATAAACCCTGCGTCGACAAATCGTTGAATTTGATGCAGTGCATTATCCGTGTCGTCCATCAATACCCCTTCCGTTATCTCAAAACGAAAGGCTTCTTTTGGCAAGCCAAATTGCTCTAATAAACTAAAGACACTGTGCAAATCAAACTCAGTTTTAAAATGCAGCGCTGAAAGGTTAATAGACATAAAGCCTGTAAAGCCATCCTCATACCAGGTCGAGAGGTCTTCAGCGGCGCGATACATGGCTTTGCGAGTAACTTCGATGATGTATCTCAGCTCCTCTAGGATGGGGATAAACTGATCGGGGTACAAAGGCTGATTGTCTAGCCTGCCGCGAAGGAGTAATTCAACACCCACGGTTTGCTTTGTCTGTGCATTAATAATGGGCTGATAGTGATTAAAAAAACTGCCTTCTGAATACGCACGCTTAACTTTGTTTTCAAGGGTTAAGCGGGTTTTCGCCTTTTCATTCATATCATTTGTAAAATAGGCAAACCCATTAAGCGTGTCTTTTTTAGCGGTGTACATGGCCACATCGGCTTGCTTAATAAGCTCGGCAGGCTCTGGCGCATCATCTGGGTAAAATGCAACGCCTATACTGCAGGATATTCTTAACACTTCGCTAGACAATGATATAGGTGTTTCTACCGCTTCAATTACTTGCCCCACAAACGAGCTTAAATCGTCATTTATATCAACTTCTTCAATAACAATAACAAACTCGTCTCCTCCCAAGCGGGCCACAGTGCCTGTATCGGCCACTAAATTACGCATTCTATTAGCTACAATTCGAAGCAGCTTGTCGCCGTAGTCGTGGCCTAATGAATCGTTAATACCTTTAAATCTATCAAGGTCAACAAACATCACCGAAACTCGATGACCGTGGTGCCTAGCAAGAGCAATGGCATGCTCTAAGCGGTCCAGCAATAATGTGCGATTGACTAACCCAGTAAGGCTGTCGTAGGTGGCAATCTTGAGTAGTTTGCGCTCAGCCTGTTTTTGCTCAGAGATATCTGAAATAACAATAAGGTAGTGCTCAGGGATGTGCCCGTTACCACTAATCGCCGTGATATCGATAAGTACGTCGTAGCGTTTTCCATCGGCACCATCAATTACCCCCTCGTCTTTCCAAAAATCGCCGCCCTGCATGTCGGTCAACCTGTCGGAAAGCTGTCTACTAAGGCCGGGGTAGCGCAAGTAAAGTCGCTCTAGTTGCTTTGGCAGTGGCTCTTTTTGATTAAAGCCAAATACGTGCTCAAAGGCTGGGTTTGCTGCCACTAGCTTTTTGTGTTCGTCAAAAATAATGACCCAATCGCGGGTTTGTTTGAACGCGTCGCTAAATAACGATACTTGCTGCTGTACTTTTCTTAGCCGGGTCAACGACTTGTGTCGAGAATAAAGATAGGTAATAAGCAAGCAAAGCAATAATGCACCGTAAACGGCGTACGCTAAAGGTGAACGATATGGCGCATAGGGCACAAACAGTGATATTTGCGCCGCTCGATAGCTCGATTCGAAACTGCCAGGTGTAGGAACCACAGAGAACGTGTATTTCCCAGGCTCTAAGTTCGCAAAGGTTATTTTCGCATCTTCTGTGACCCCCTCGGAAACAAGTTTATTCCCATCGAGTAGCTTATAATAATACTTGGTCTCGACAATACCTGATGTAGTGAGCGAAGAAAAATGAACGGTCAGGCCAAAGTCGTCGTGTGCGAGGTCGAAATGCTGACCGTTTAGATTTTTCAGCCCTTGAGGAAGTGTACGCTTTCCAACTGATACTCCAGTAATCGCGGTCTGCTTACCCACCAATGTCTGGCCTTCATCAGAGACGTCTAGCTGCTCCGGTGAAAAGACAACCACACCGCTGGTAGACCCATAAGCTAGCCTGCCGTCACTGAGGATAATAGAAGCACCTTGGTTAAACTCCGATACCGAAAGTTCACGGCCATAAATGAAATTCTGAACCGCACTTGCACGAGGATCATAGCGATGTAACCCCTGGTGTGAACTAAACCAGATATTACCCGCACTGTCTTTTTGCAGGCCATAAACAATGTTGGTCACCAGAAGGTTTGACTCATCCAGCGTGTATAAAGGTTCAAACGTATCGGCGTCTAACCCAACTAGCCCTCTACCGTTATGCGCCAACCACAGTACGCCCGTATCATCTATCACCCAAGAACTCACTGATTGATTGCTCAGTCGCTCGCCCTCAGCAAAACGGTACACAAGGCGATGATCATACGTTGTGAGGTCAAGTAACCATACGCCCCCTTCTGTACTAAAAAACATAGCGTTGTGATACTTAGATTCACCAAGAAAGGATGTGTCGAATTTTACGTCAAAAATACTTGGGTCGAGTGGCAGCGGCGCTAACGTTTCTGACGTGAAATCATAGGTGTAGAACTCGGTAGGCCCAGTAAAAAACATAACGCCATTTGAAGTTATTGCAGGGTTCGAATCCCACGCATTGAATACACTGGCATCTCCTCCCCCTTTTACCGATGGCACCGAAATGCTGCCAGTTTCCGGGTCAAACACCCGAATACCCTCATATTTTTCCAGAACCAACTTGTTATCTGGAGTCCTTATAATTCGGTCGACGGAATTGGTTCCTAACAGTGAGTCTTCAACCTCCTCTCTCAAAAAGTGCGACGAGGTTTTCGTGGCAAACTCGTACCGACTCATCCCGTTAGCGGTTCCTATCCACAATTGACCGGGAGATGTCTCAGCAAAAGACCACACCACGTTATCGCTCAACCTATCTACACCAGACCTTCGTTCGTTTTGAATAGTGTAAATATCTGAGCTTTGTATTCCAAAGTGCAACGCACCGGCGAAAACGGTGCTCAGCCAAAGATTACCTCTTTCTGTCTTCGCAATGGCCGAAATCTTTTTGTCCGACAGCTCGGAACGGCCGTTATTTGGCTGAAGTATGTGTTCGTAAACCCACTTGCCTTGTGTTCTTTTAAGTTCAAACAGCCCTTTGTTTGTACCCATCCAAAACGCGTCGGCTTCAGACTGAACCATTGTCCATACATTGCGACCTGTGAGTACCTTCTCAAAGCGGCTCTGCTTGTTGTCTAGCACCTGCGCAATAAAACTGTCCTGCTCTGAATTAAATACCCCGTTTACCGTGGTGATCCAAATTCGGTCACTTTCATCCTGCATCAAGAACTTTGCGTTTTGATTATCTTCATCTGCCTCGATGCCGTCTAGGTAATCAAGGGGCTGCAGCAATGTTGATTCGTCAAGAGTATTACGGGTAAAAACACCTAAGGTGGTTGCTACAATCAGTATGTCTTCAACCATCATTGCGTATCGAATGGAATGAGAATCGTCTAACATCTTATCGGTTAGCGATGCTAGCACTTCTATCTCACCGGTTGTTACATTCAGTCGCTGTACTTTTTCAGATAAGGCAAGGATAAGATGAGAGTCATCTTGCCAAAAGAAAGACTCGGCATGCTGATTATATTCACTGTAATACTTGTAAGGTGTTGCGGGGAGTTGTGATATAGCCTGCGTTTCTAAGTCCACGCGGTATATGCCGCGCCCATAAACGCTCACAAATAAGGCTTTGTCCTCTTGAACAGTCAACTTCCAAATGGAGCTGTTTGAAAATAGACTGTCGCTATTATCGATAATAGTCGTTTGAACACCATCCCAGCGCACCACACCGCCGTCAGTAGCTATCCAAACAAAACCCTCTTTATCGATAACGATGTCGTTGACAACATCTTGAGGTAGCCCATTTTTAGTCGACAGTGGTTGGAAGACCGGGTTTTGGATCCGAGGCTCTGCGAAAGACAAAAAGCTGACAAGCAATAAACAAAATGTGGCGAAAATGTGTCGATGCATACCCAGTGTCGTTGAAGTAAGTAAATTCCCAAACGCAGTGTATCAGAATGATTGATGGATGGGCAGCCTATATAACCAACATGTTATACACCTTGTTATGGAATTAAGTAGTTGATTAATCAAACACTTGCGAAGCCAGCCGCCGCGATTTTGCGAAGCCGCGCTCTATTCTTGCTGCACTGGCACTCGACCAACAGGAATGACATTTCGTCGAATACTTGGCTGAGGGGCTAAACGGTATAAATCGCCGTTCTCGCCCACATAGGTTTTCATGATACCTACAGATTTCGCTACCTCAGCATGCGCCATTAAATGACTATGTTCACCGTGTACCGGAATGGCTATTTTTGGCTGTACCCAGTTGTACATAAGTTTAAGTTCTTCTGCACAAGGGTGTCCACTTGCATGAATGGGCAGCGTGCTATCCTCGCTGTGAATTGTCCCAATGCCCTTCCCTTTAAACGCCGTATTTAAACGAGCGACGGTCTCTTCATTGCCTGGAATAACGATACTCGAAAATATAACGGTATCGCCCTTCTCAAGCTGAAGATGAGGATGAGTGTCATGAGCAAAGCGAGCGAGGGCTGCATTTTTTTCGCCTTGGCTTCCCGTTGCAACCACAAGTACTTCTTTAGGCGGCAAATACCCTAAGTGATGTGCATCGGCAATAGGCAAATCATCAGGCCAAATCCCCTGTTGGCGGGCGATACCATACATATTCAATAATGAGCGTCCGTAAAGGCCCATATACCGACCGGTTTTTTGTGCAATCTTTGCCAGAGTAATAAGCCGAGCAATATTACTTGCAAAGCAGCCTACTACTACGCGACCTTTTAGCGGCAATATGGTGCTTAACAACCCGTCGTAGCAATTGCGCTCGGAAATGGAGAAGCCAGGCTTATTCGCATTGGTGGAGTCGCCTACGAGGGCAAGAATATCTTCATTCGCTAGTTGCTTGTAGAGCTTTGGCTCGAAGGGTTTACCGGTCACCGGCGATGCGTCTATTTTCCAATCTGCAGTATGCAATATTGCCCCCGCAGGTGTATCAATTTTTAGTGCAAATGGCTCTGGTAAAGAATGGGTTATTTCTAGCCACTTAACAGAGAACACGCCAATGGTTACCGTATCGCCCGCCGACACTTCAATGATGGGTATCTTATTGGCAAGCTTGCTTCTAGACAGCTTTCTGCGAAGTACTTCGGCGGTAAACGACGTGGTGTAGATGGGCTTTTGAAAACGCTGCCAAAGGTAAGGGATTGCGCCAACATGGTCCTCATGAGCATGGGTGATAACGATACCAGCAAGCGCATCTTTTTGATTTGCAATAAAGGATGGGTCTGGTGCAACCACTCTGTGCGTTGTTTTTGACGCTCGCGCGTTTTGCTTGTAGGGAGCGGTGAGAGGCTCGTCAAACGATACACCGCAATCTACCATTAGCCACTGTCCGTTATGTCCGTACAAATTTAGATTCATTCCTATTTCGCCCGTTCCTCCTAAAGGAGCAAACCATAAATCATCAATACCTGGCTCTAACAAGTGTTGTACCTCTACAATAATGCAAACAATAGGAAGTTGTGACAGTGACATGCCGTGTTTGGCTTTGGCCTCATTGTGCGAGGCCATAACATGTAAACGGTAAATCGAACGGGAGGATCACCCTACAAAGATTCAGCAAACTCCTGTGGAGACATCACTTCACCTTCTTCTGCCGGCACAGGGCACACAATAACCATTAAGTTGTCTTGGGTCATTCCAGGCACCCATTTTGTCAAAAATTCATCAGTCGTCAGTTCCATCGCCTCACAATGGTCCCAGTCATCCGTTGCCCAAAGAAGGGCTAATTCAGCATCAGGCCATACCGGCACACCGTCGTCTTCATCGGTGGTTAGCATGACGCAACCGTGCTCATCTTTAAGAATAAACAACTTCTGCTGTGATTTTATCTCGGCAACGCTTGCCTCTAAACGTTGAAACGCGTTTTTCTCTAACATTGGGTGTAATGATGACATATTTTTCTCGCTACTTATTTCGGGGCGATAGAAGAAACGCTGGTTATAATATCAGCCAATCCTATTCGTCTTATTTGTTTCATAGTGTGAAGGTAAACCTTCAATGAAATATCGTCGATGGGCTCAATTAGCGTTAACGGTGCCCTATCTCTTAATTGTGACTCTACATTTACCGGTAATACCGCAATTCCACCTTCGGCGCATAAATTATTAAGCGCCAATGAAAGGGAGTTTGTGCGTAACTTTGCATCTCGCAGCTGCGGATAAGCGGTGAGCAACCAATCTCTTGCCTTTGCGCCCCAGTCTATCGCCACAAATTCTTCAGCCTTTATCTGTGAAGAAGGCTCGCCAACTCGATATAGACCGAGTGGCTGCTCAAACAAAATTACACTGGTAACATCTTCTGATTTGAGAGGCTCTGTAGAAAAAGCCAAGTCTGTCACCCTCTCGTGAAGTTGGCGTGACAACGCATCCAACGTGAGTATGTCTGCTTTCACAGAGAAGTCAGGAAAATGTTTGTGAAGGTGAGTGAGTGTTTGTGGTAAAAACAAGTCGCTTGCTAATTGCGTGGCGCCGCACACCGCATATTCAGAACTTTGCACCTGCAGCTCCTGCTTTGCGTCATTTAACGTAGCGCAAAGCTGTCGAGCAAAAGGCAGCAGCTTTTCGCCCGACTGGGTAAGCTGAATGCTATTTCGCTGACGTATGAAGAGCGTAGTGTGAAAATATTCTTCTAAGAGTTTGATTCTGGCGCTTACTGCAGACTGAGTAAGGTAGAGGTTTTCGGCAGCTTTGCCAAAATGGCGTGTTTTAGTCACCTCTATAAAAGTGGTGAGAAAGCGAATATCCATGCTTGCAGTACAACCAGCGTAATGTAAAACCAAATTTGGCTAAATGATACGTTAATTGAGGCAAAAAGCACAGTATCGCGCTACCGAATGATAGCGCGATATTATTCCAACAAACGGTAAACGAAATTAGTGTTGTGTTTCATCATGGGAATGGCGCTGTTTGTCGCGTCGCAACATGGCGCGCTTTCGCATAGCCTTTACACTTTTCTCGCGTAACGTATTGGGCTTTTTTGAATGAAACTCGCCTTCGTCTGCCGAATTCCAATCATCACTTTGAAAACGATAGTCTTTGCTCATTAGTGTCTCTACGTTGTAATTGCGAAGTAATTATTACTGTGGAGAATTTAAATGAAAGCGAAATTTTATTATCGTAGCGATAACAAATTCTGTTCTCAAAAAGGAGGTCTTATTTTTACGTTTACTCATTAAAACCCTTGGGTACGACCTAGTATTAGCGGTGCTGAAGAAATCGACAACTAAGCTACATACTGCATATATTTCAATTACATAAAATAAAAAAACATTTCACTCAAGTTTCGCAAGTTCGATAGCATCTACTTTTTACCCACACGTCTTGCTATCTGCATCGTGAATCATTTTTTTTTATTGATAAGAAAAAAAACTTTTGCTTTATCTCAGCAAAAACATGATTTACAAGTGCGATGTGGAATTAACAACGTTGGAACTATTATCATGAGCACAGCGATTCGTCCTTCAAGCAAACCCTTTGTAGATCGTCGAAAGTTTCCTTATGGCTTTAAAAAATCGGGAGATTTTAGTATTTCCGAGGCAAATATTCTCACCACCTACGGCAGTACTCTGCTTGGCCTAGAAAGCGGTGACTTGAAACCTGAAACAGCAGACGAAAAGCATTTCGTTAAGTTTGTAAACGGTAAAGCTCAAGCATCCGGTAGTATCGAAAAAACGTGGGCGAAGTATGTTCAGCTAGCAAGAGGAAGAAAGCAGTTCTTTACATTGCATAGTAGTGCTAGTAATCAAGCGGATTATGATGAATCCTACTCTGACGACGAGTTCGATGTAGCCTAAACCTCAACATAACGTATTAAAAAAGCTCGCAAATTTGCGGGCTTTTTCGTTTGCGTAAAATGATCTCAATCAAGAAGTCAGCAGAACAAATTACAAACATGATGTTTTATAGGTAGAAGTGACTACACTTATTATAGAGAAAATAATGCATGCTCAACGTAACGGCAGCCTATTTTTTCTTATCAGCCGAGCAAAGGAGGCGCAAAGATGATTATAAGTTCAAAACAACTCACCCAATATTCTATACATGCCACAGATGACAAGATTGGCGGCATAAAAGATATCCTCTTTGACGATGAAACCTATACAACACGCTACTTAGTAGCAGATACCAACACTTGGTTACCGTTGAGCAGGAAGGTAGTGATATCTCCGGTATCAGTATCTCAGGTTGATGTTGAAGAGGAAAGCGTACACGTAGACATGACCGTCGACACCCTTAAAAATAGCCCATCGATTGACGAACACAAGCCGGTTTCTAGAGAGTATGAGGAGCATTTGTTCAAGTATTTTGGCTATGGCTATTACTGGATTGGTCCCGGAGCATGGGGGGAATACGCACACCCTAACGAGTTGGTGACTTCCCCTACCGATGAAGAGGCTGAGAGCGCGCTTCCATCAGACTCAACTAATCATTTGCGCGCATGCGGCGAAATAGATGGTTATGAAGTTGCGACTACCGACGATAAAGTAGGGCACATTAGCGATTTTCTGATCGATACGAAAACATGGCAATTGGTAATTCTAGTAGTGGATACCAACAACTGGCTGCCAGGCGGCAAACATTTGGCATTGTTACCTAGCGACATTAAAGAAATTGACTGGGCGGCACACCATGTGGCGGTAAACTTAAATCATGACGATTTGGTACAACGCCCTGAAGTGGATAATGACAAGTTAGGTGATGGGCATTACATTGCTGCACTTATCGCGCAAATTACTGAGACTTAAAACGAACATAAAAAAACTGCGTCCGCTTATTAGTGGACGCAGTGTGGGCGTGCAGTAAAAATTAACACGCCCTTGTTCTATTCACAGAAAAATTCATACATAAGCGCAATTAAGCGCTTCACTCTTTCATCAGACAAACGATAGAAAATAGTTTGACCTTCCCTTCTCGTCGCCACCATATTGGACTCGCGCAACAATGCTAAGTGCTGCGATATAACAGGCTGTGAAACGCTAACAACTTGCAATAATTCAGACACAGACTTCTCTTGCTTAAGGAGAGAACAAAGGATCATGAGCCTAGTCTTGTTCGCAAATTGCTTTAGAAAAAATTCCGCTTCGGCAGAATGTTCCATCATCTCGCTTGGGCTTAACACAACTTCTTCAGACATAAGGGCTTCCTAATGACATTAACTTTACCCACGAATCTACCGCTTTATTATACTAAAGTATAAGCTTTTCTGACAAAACAATTAAAATAGACGCTAAAATGGCGATATTATCTTGTCTCAGAGAAATCATAACTATACATTAGTTTATACTTATATTAATTTTTGGAAAGTAAAATGCTGATTGATGTAAAAACACGTTTAGAAAATATTGATGTGGATATTCGAATTGTCTCGGCAAAAGAGGCCGCAGACGAAATGAAAACTAACCAAGGGCTATTAGTTGATGTTAGGGAGCCAGCGGAAGTGGCAGAAAATCATGTAGACGCCTCACTTCATATTCCACGAGGCATATTGGAAATGAAAATGCTAGAGCTTGAAAAGGATGCAGCAAAACCCATCTACCTGCATTGCGCATCAGGGGCACGAGCCAAGCTTTCTGCTGAACAACTCATAAAAATGGGCTACGAAAATATATCTGTTATTACTTGTTCGTTAGCAACCATCAAACAAGTTCACCGCACATAAATGCAAAGAACTGTATATACTCGAGTTTATTGTTTATATAAGAACGGTTGAAGTATGCTGAAGTCGACATTAGAGCAGTGGAGAATGTTTAAAGCCGTGGTGGATGCTGGCGGCTTTAATCAAGCGTCTTTGGTGGTACATAAAAGCCAATCCAGTGTCCATCATGCTGTTCAAAAGCTAGAAAATGGCATAGGCGTGGTGCTATTTGAGAACAGTGGTCGCAAGGTCAAACTCTCCCCTCAGGGAGAGGTAATGTATCGCAGAGCCACTTTTCTTCTCGATGAGGCTCAGAAACTAGAGTCCATTGCGCATAGCCTTCGCTCAGGCACCGAGACCACGTTACGAGTAGCAGTAGACATCATTTTCCCCTCACACCTTCTTTATAATGTGCTTAATAAAGTTTCTGAGGAATTCCCTCTATTGCGCGTCGAGTTGGAAGAGACGGTGCTAAGCGGCAGTAATACCTTACTCTCAAGCGGGAATGTAGACATTGGCATTTCTCCTTTCTTATACCCCAGTGGTTTCAGTGAGGACCTTTGCGAAATAGAATTCGCGGCGGTGGCACATAAAGACCATCCCCTTCATCAACTCAACCGCACCCTAACCCTCGAAGATTTGAAATCTCACAGGCAAATTGTAGTTCGTGATTCATCGGCAGAACGCAAAGTAGACGCAGGTTGGCTTGGCGCTGAGCAGCGCTGGACCGTAAGCCATATAAGAACGTCGGTTGATATTATTGCTCAAGGGCTTGGGTTTGCATGGCTACCAATAGCTATTATAAAAAATGAGCTCGAAAGCGGATTGTTAAAGCCGTTACCACTTAATAACAATGCGGCGTTAAGAAAGGCACTGCTTTATTTATCTTTTGAAGATGGCGACGCACTTGGTCCTGCCGCAAGAGCCTTCATTGGCGAACTTCGCTATCAGACCATGCAACTGCCCACCTCTGACTTTATGGATTCGGATTGTATTGAGGATGATACGTAACTAATACAAAGCGGGTAATATTTTCAAACCACCGAGTAATATTGTCACGCTATTAGTGAGAAACATTTTTCTCAGCAGCTGTATTGCCTGTTTCAATAGGCATGCTTTGTTAGTAATGAGCTCACAAATCGTCGATCTTCAGATAATAATTAGGCTATAAGTAGATAATAGCTAGCCATACAATGCGCAACACGCGCGACGAGTTGTGCCATTTTGCCTATCTAAAACGCGTTTGGACGTTCCACAAACGCCCTTGCCTATATGCTCTTCGCCCTATATTGGTCCTTTATTTGTATGCTTGCGATTACACCACTCATAACCGCTCTTATACATTTCTTGCTACCGCACCTACAAAAACAGGTTAAAAAGGTCACAAGTAAAACCACTGTAAAGGGAATGATTTTTGCAGAATCCCCCTCCAGAATAGTGCTTGTGACATAAAGAATAAAAACCGAGCCAAAACACCAACATGCCTTCGGGTAAAGGTTATAAGATGACGGAAATACCGTTGCGTGTTTTATGTTCACATTTTAGGGCATTAAATAAAATTACAATGCAGAGGTCAATTCTTCCATACTTAATGGTAGACTTTTGTCTTAATGCGAAATTATATAATTGATATTGTTCCAGTTTTCACACCTATGGAATAGATAAAGAGGGAATCTCACGTGCTTACCGTATTACTTGTCGACGACGACGCTGAATTTACAGAAGTAGCTTGTACCATTATTGAGTTTTTGGGGCACGAAGTGCTTACGGCGGCTACGCTTCAAGAAGCAAGAAACTGGCTAGAAAAAGAAACGTTCGACCATATCTTACTTGACTTCATGCTGCCGGACGGAAGCGGAGCGCATTTATTCGACGAGTTAGACTCATTGGATAAGCGCCCTCGAGTAACACTAATCACTGGTCACCCATCAGTAAAAAGCGTTATTAAAGGATTGTGCGGACCAAATATTGACTATCTTGTTAAACCGATTCAGCGAGAAGACATAGAAGCGGTATTAACGAAAAAATCAGAAAAAGCCGCACCGAAAAAAGCAAAAATCGAAAAGCACTTCGACCTTCTTATCGGTGAATCGCCGGCAATGAAAGATCTTTACAAGCTAATATCGCGAGTGAGTAAAACCAGTGCAAACGTCATGCTGCTAGGTGAAAGTGGTGTGGGTAAAGAAGTGGTCGCTGCGGCAATTCACAAAGCATCTGACAGTGAGGGTGCCTACGTGGCAACTAACTGTGGTGCATTTTCTAAAGAGTTAATTGCCAGTGAGCTATTTGGCCACGAGAAAGGCGCTTTTACTGGCGCTGTAGGTCGTAAAGAAGGTGTATTTGAACAAGCAGAGAGCGGCACGCTGTTTTTAGATGAAATTACCGAAATGCCAATCGATATGCAGCCTAATTTACTGCGTGTTTTAGAAAACAAAGTGGTGATACGCGTTGGGGGTACCAAAACTATTCCCGTCAATTGTCGCGTTGTATCAGCCACTAACAGAACCATGGAAGAGATTGCGCAAAGCAAGGTGTTGCGAGAAGACATCTACTTCAGACTAGCCGTATTTCCCATTACTATTCCACCGCTTCGCGAAAGAAAAGAAGATATTGCTCTTCTTGCAAAAACCTTCATTGAAGAGTTTAACAAAGACAATAATGCCAAATTTAAGTGGGATGACACACAGCTTGATACTCTGCAGGCCTACGATTGGCCGGGCAACGTGCGAGAGCTTCGCCACTTTGTTCACCGCGCGGCAATAATGAGCGATCCAGAAAGTAATGTATTGGAGCTGCCAAAAACTATTGAATCTCCGTTTGCGCAAAAGCAAAGCACAACCCCCTCTTTGCAAGCAGGTCGAACTATTGAGGATGTAGAAAAAGAGCTTATCTACGCCACGCTTGAAAAAGTAAATGGCAATAAGACAATGGCAGCTGAAATGCTAGGTATTAGCACCAAAACACTTTACAACCGACTGCATGCCTACGGCGATTTAAGTAAAGACGAGCAGTAACAGGGCAAAACGTAATGACCGACGATGAATTTTCTAAAATAAGCGTTTTTGTACATGACGCTCGTAAACCACTTAACCGTATTTCCATGCAGGCTGAATTAGTCAAAATGGCCTTAAATGGTGATATACCTGCGCAAAAAGCTGCTGAAGCACTCGATAAGATAATTGCTAGCGCAAAGGATTGCAGTAACACCCTCGCTGAAATGACAACACAGATGAGTGCATCAAATTCGGATAGTAGTGATGATTAACAAAATTTTGTCGTCTGTTTATAGCTGGATATTGATGGTAGTCATGGTAATGGGGATTATCACCGCTAACTCTTTCTACGTTGTGGACACATTGGACGATTTATCTGCACTTGAAGCAAAATTATTCAGTACAAATCGTATTATCAGCGCCGTCAACAAACTTCATGTTGTGTTACTTCGTGCAGAATCAGGGCAAAGAGGCTATTTACTCACCGGTGATGAAGCCTATTTGATGGAGTACACCGAAACGCTTAATACGTTTTCATCTGTAGCTGAAGAAGTTGAGGTCAGCGCGTTTGCCTCAGACACCCCTGAACAAAATGATCGAATAAGTGAATTGCTTGTTTTAACCAAACAAAAAATCAATAGCATGGTCGAGATTGTAGAGCTAGCTCGTTCAGACCAGCGCGCCCAGGCCATCGACCTTTTGCGTTCTGATCGCGGTTTGCGTTTGTACAATCAGTTTGAGGGTGTTTTTGAGGAAGTAGACAGTTCAGAACGAGACATCCAAGGCACTCACTTGGCTAGCTTGATGAAACTGCGTCGCGACTCTGTCAATACGTTAATTATTTCATCAGCCACTACCCTACTTCTTATTGTCACCATCTTCTTGCTGTTGAAAGTTAATGCAAGAGAGAACGAAAAGCATCAATCTGAGCTTGAAGGGATCAACGAAGAGCTAGAAGCCAAGATAGCAGCCCGCACTCAAGAACTAAGCGTATATTCTGACGAACTAGCGCGTAGCAACAGAGAGTTAGAAGACTTCGCTTTTGTGGCCTCTCACGACCTTCAAGAGCCGTTGCGAAAAATTCGCGCTTTCGGCAATCGAATAGAGTCAGGTTATGGCGATGTTATCGATGAGCGAGGTAGAGACTTTCTTGCGAGAATGCTTAACGCGGCTGAGCGTATGTCCATGCTCATTTCAGACTTGCTGTCATTCTCTCGAGTTTCCACCCGCGGTAAAGAATTTACGGATGTAGAGCTCAACACCATTTTCTCAGGTGTTTTGGGCGACCTTGAAATAGCAATTGAAGAAAAATCTGCTCAAATTAACGTGGCAGACATGCCAAGAATGCGCGGTGATAAATCTCAGCTTGAACAGTTATTTTTAAACCTTATTTCCAACGCGCTTAAGTTTCAGCCAGTGGATGTCGCGCCGATAATCAACATAGAGTGTCAAGACCTTACAAGTGAAGAGCAAGGCACATTACTGAAGTCTGATGAGTATCAGTGGATTAAAATTACCGTTACTGACAATGGTATTGGCTTTGAACAGTCTTTTGCCGAAAAAATATTTGCCCCATTTCAGCGATTGCACGGTAGAAGTGAATATAAGGGCACAGGGATTGGACTTGCAGTGTGCCGACGGATTGTAGAAAGACATAACGGAACCATAGCCGCCACCAGTGAACCTGGCAAGGGCGCTAAGTTCGATATTATTTTACCCCTAGACAGCGAGCCTTTTGGCTCAGATAACGAAAATGGAGAGTCTTCGCATGATGCGTAAACAAGCCCAATCAATTAATATTTTAATGGCAGATGACGACGAGGATGATCGTTTACTCACCGTTGATGCACTTAAAGAATCCCGTGTGTTGAACACTCTTTTCTGTGTTGAAGACGGCGTAGAGCTTCTTGAATTCTTGCGCCATGAAGGCAAGTACGCCGATGCAGAAAAGTATCCGCGCCCAAGTCTCATTTTGCTCGATTTGAATATGCCTCGTAAAGATGGCCGCGAGGCGCTTCAAGAGTTAAAGAACGACCCCAAACTTCGCAGTATACCCGTGGTTATCTTAACCACCTCGAAAGAAGAGGAAGACATGTTGCGTGGGTACGACTTAGGTTGTGCCTCGTATATTACCAAGCCAGTGAATTTTGAGGGTTTGGTTGACCTAATGCGAGCACTTGGTCGCTATTGGATTGAATTCGTAGAACTACCACACGAGTAGCGGAGTACTAGATGACAGAGGTAATAAAAATTCTATTGATTGAGGATGATGAAGATGACTACTTCCTTACCTCTGACTATCTAGAACGGTGTGAGTCTACACAATTCGAACTGACGTGGGTAACTGACAGCGATGCTGCGTTAGAAGCGCTGAAAGAACGCTCTTTCGATTTGTGCTTACTCGACTTTTTATTGGGCGCAGAAAATGCGCTCGATGTGTTAAGTATCTTAAAAGCAAATCAATTTAACGTACCCGTTGTTATATTAACCGGACAATCCGACGCCATGGTTGATGAAATGGTGATGCGCGCGGGCGCCGCAGATTACTTACAAAAGTCTGAAATTGAATCACCCCGCTTTATGCGCACTATTCGCTATGCTCTCGTTCGTAGAGACATTGAAAACGAGCGGATAGAACGCAATAAAGTAGAGCAAAAGAACAAAGCAAAAGATAAATTCCTTGCCCATTTGGGTCACGAATTAAGAACGCCACTCACCTCAATACTAGGCTACACAGAGCTATTGATTGACGACGCGAGAAATAGTCCGTTTCAGCAAGAGTTATCAATTATTCACTCTAATGGTAAACACCTCTTGAGCCTGCTCAACGACTTACTCGACATGTCTCGCATCATGGCAGACAAACTAGAGTTGAATGTAAAGCGAGTCAACTTAGCGTCATTTCTCACCGATATACATTCCTTAATGCAGTTGAATGCGAAAGACAAAGGGCTGAGCCTCAATGTGGTTGCTAAGACCAAGATGCCTGAGTTTATTCAGACAGACCCTACTCGTCTTCGCCAAATTTTGCTTAATTTAATAACTAATGCGGTGAAATTTACAGATAGCGGTACCATTACACTCACAATCGAAGTTGAAACGTCAGATACAGAGAATCAAGCTGAGCAGGCTCATAGCGTGTTGAGATTTACTGTGGACGATACCGGCATCGGCATGGCGCCAGATAAGCTTGAGAATATCTTCCACCCCTTCGAGCAAATTGAAGATGTGATGCGCACCAACCATGGTGGTGCTGGGTTAGGATTGGCAATTTGTAAAGAGTTGGTGTGTAAACTTGATGGTGATATCTCGGTAACTTCTCGCATGGGAGAAGGCAGTAGCTTTAGCTTCTATATCAACCCCGGAGACATAAGCGCACAGTCACTTGAAGAGCTCACCCTAGGGCAACTCTCTGTTGTTGAGCCAGCAAACTTGAATTTACAGTTGACTGGAAAAGTGCTCATTGTGGACGACCTTAGAGAAATAAGGCGTCTTACTGGTCACTTAGTGAGTCAATCCAAAGCCGATATAAGCTATGCGGAAAATGGGGTTAAGGCCCTTGAAGCAGTACTGCAAGCTGACGAGCAAAATGCTCCTTTTAACTTGGTACTGATGGACATTCATATGCCCGTAATGAATGGTATTGAAGCGCTTCATGCCATAAGACGACACGGTAAAAACCTCCCTGTTATTGCAGTTACCGCAGCGAGTCGAAAAGGGCTTAAAGAGTCGCTAATACGCGAAGGTTTTAATGATGTCATCGGCAAGCCCATCGATAGGTTTGCATTGGCTAGCTTGCTATCGCTTTACTTACCTGCTGACAACCCTGTTACATTCTCCAATGTTGAAGCTCAAGTCTCTGGAATGCCTACCACAAAACCTTTTGCTCCCGAGGCGGGATTGCCTCGCCATCACGACAGTAACGTAGACATTCCTGATATAATGAAAGCCCATTCCCCCTCCTCACCCATTCAACAAACGAATGAAATAAAAGGTTCTGTAGTTGAAGCCGACGCGCCAAAAACAAGTAAAAAGAAGATATTAGTCGTTGAAGATGACGAAGATGCGGCGGAGTTACTGCAATTATTTCTAACGCATCTAGGGTGCGATGTTGTAAAAAGCCTGTGTGGAAATGACGCTTTAGAAGCTATTAACGAGCATCGATTTGACCATGTCCTTATGGACTTAACATTGCCTGACTATGATGGCTATGAACTAGCAAAGATGTTAAAAAGTCAGCAAAGCGATTGCAAACTTACTATTGTCAGTGGCCATCAAGCAGACAAGAATACAATGCTGTCGATTGGTATCGATAGCTCACTTCTTAAACCAGTCACCAAAGACGACTTAGAGAGCGTGATAATTTAAGCTCCCCTTTCAGTTTCAAAATTTCCAATGCTTAAAGCTTGACCGAGAAATAATTACAGGGTGCTCACGATACCGTGTGCATTCTTCCTTCCACCCTCCACAGCGCTAGCAACGGCTTAATTTTTATCAAGCAAAATCAATCACTTGAGTAAAATACAACAATGGTACAGCCATTGCTTTACTAATAGGGAAAGATGCATTTAGTAAAATCAAGGAGAATACTATGGCTACACAAACAGCTAAAAATACATCGACAAAAGCAAATACTTCTAATGAGCAAGGTCACCCAGTTACGGATCAACTGAAAGAGTCGCTCCATCAGTCTGTAGACAAGCTTGCAGATAACGCGAGTGTTGCTGAAGAAAATATTCGTCGTACCGCTACGTCATCGGCTGAGAATATGTCAGAGCGTAAACGTCTCGCTGAACAAAAATGGCAGGCATCTTCTGTGCGTAACTATGCCGTTGAAAACCCAGTGGCAACAGCCGGGCTTGCATTTGCAGCGGGCATGCTAGTTACTTCATTATTCCGTAAGAAGTAATAATGGCAACAATACCTGATTTTCATAGCGCTCATTTTACAATGAGCGCTGAAAATCCGTTTTGCCTGACTCCACCATCGGAGCAGGCGCTCTATTTCATTGGCGTAGACAATGCTGTGATAGCGGTTAACGCTGATGGCAGCGTTAGTACTGGATATCACGACGCTTCCTCCAAAGACAAAAAAACGTTAAACGATGAACAAATTCCCTACCCTGATCCATCCTATGAAGCGGTTATTGACGCACTTAAAAATGCGGCGAAACAGCGGACTAAACAGGGTGCGGCCTATTTAAGCGTGCTAAATAGCGAAATAATGCTCATCAAAAAGTCGCTGTTTATTTCAGTTTTTGCAGCCCTTGTCGCTTTTGTTGTTAGTATGGTGTGCTGGCTGCTAGTAAATGTAGCGATTGGCGGCGCATTATACGCATTCGGTATCAGTATTATCCTTATCGCAGGTATTTTGTTGTGTTTTAACCTTGGGCTCAGCGTGTTGTTTTACCGAATTGCGAAAAAATCGTTGCACTTCGTTAGCTTTGAACGGCTAATCGCATTATTTAAGCGTTCTCTCTAAGCACGCTTTTTAACAACAACATCTAATCCGATATAACCCAATACCTAAACCAGAATCTAACCCAACACCTAACCTAACATCTAGCAAGAATTACGCTATAGTTTAAAGGACATCCAAAATGGTAGACGCATTGTTAAATAATTTTTTGTTGAAGAATAACATGACTGACATCGCACAAAAGGAACGGGATTTTTATGCGCAGCGTCATCATGCTCACCTTGCCGAAAAAACAGCAAAGCAACAGTGCCGGTACTTGGTGGGTAAACCAGAAATATTGCTAGGTGTTGTAGGGTTAGGTGCCTATAAAGGTATGTCCGATTCAAAACCAAAAGTGAAGAGCAACCGTAAAACTGCACTCATAACGATAGGCAGAACTGCTTTGCTATCGCTGTTTAAATTATAATTGTGTGACGAAAGGAAGTAGTAAATGCGCCGTAAGTTGGAAAAAAACGCTCTAAAAAGCAGCCACGTAAAATCGAGACCCACTCACCTACTCTTAGGCGTGGGCATTGCAGTCACCGCTTTACTGTCAGGCTGTTCGTCAGTACCTGTTGCCACGCCAACGCTTTATAAGTCGGCTAATTCCGAACAAAGCTACGGCTATTCAAGCGAAAAGCTTGGCAATGGTGAATACCGTATTTTATTTAAGGCATCGGATAGAACACCTGCTGATAAAGTGCAGCAGTACGCGCTGCGTCGAGCCGCAGAAATTGCAAAACAAAATAACTTCGGCTATGTGGCAGTAACAAAAACCAACATCACTAAAAAGCGTGTTCTTGCTCGCGAGGTTATCATGAGCAACGATGAGCCCGTGGTTTTTCCGTCAGATAAACAGTGCACCATGTCAGGCTGTTCAGATGTTGCGCAACCGTCTACTGTGCCCAATCCAAGTGATATTGAAAAAACGGCAATGAAAGACATATACTTTTCAATCGTTACCTCAATGTCGAATGACGAGCAGAGTTTAGGTGCAAACGCATTTTCGGTATCTGAACTCCTTGCAACGCCACTTGATGAAGAAAACAAAGGTTACTAAGACGTAGCCTTAAAAGAATACATTCGATGCATTGTTAGTCAGGTTTCAGCGCATCGGATGCCTCCCCTTCACTGAACGCGTTTAAGATTAACCCTGCGTTAATCAGTTTTTAATCCTCTGAAAAAGTACACGTCATTCGTTGTGTATATCCTTTAGTTATCGCATTGCAATGAGTTAGATATTGCACATGCTTCTAGCAAAATTATTGTTATTAAATTTAGGATGTATGCTATGAAAAATGTAAAAGCAACTCGCTCAAAAATTACCGCTGCTATCACCTCAATCCTGTTAGTGTCCGCATGCAGTGCTGTAGCCGATACGCAATCTACCAAAAGTGGCGCGCAAGCAAAGGCTTCGCTTACTGCAGAAGCACTAGACAACTCGTTACTGTATTCAAACACCTGCATTACGGAAAGAGAGGTCATCGCTGCGCAAAAAATGTGGGGAAACGGCATTGTTAGAATCGGCTCAGTGTTTACTAATAGCGGCAACTATTCTGATGAAGCTGCTGATTTTATCCAAGATATGTATGGGTACGATCTAAGTAGTGTATTGTTTAAACCAACGTTGGCAGCCGATGATCAGTTTCGCTCAAGTTTTGACGCCGCTCTTTCGTATTTTGTAGGCGGTAACGATGCCTACGAAGAGGATAAGGGCTTTGCAATAAAACCCTATACCAACGTGAAATTTGATAATGTAGGCATTATCAACAATAGCTGCAGAATGGCAGTTGCCATGGGCAATTACTTTTTCACAGATACCAATGGCGGTGAAACTAAAGTGGAATATACCTTCGCTTATGTCAAAGACAGTGATGGAAACTTACGTATTGTTGCTCACCAATCGTCGTTACCTTACAACCCCTCTGCCAGCTAACCTGCCTAGACCGCTTCTGTATATGGGCTTTTCAAATTAGCCTTGTGAGTAGAGCTTGGCAAATAAGGTAATGCGAATAGCGCTTGGCAGATACGGTATCGCGAATAGAGCTTGGCAATTAGCGTGTTTTAATAAAAATAGCCAGCAAAGCTCCTGAACAATCAAGACCAGAGCGCTTTACCGCTCTGGTCTTTTTAAATAGTACGAGCTGAAATTTTTCAATGAATTTTGGGCTATTTGATTTTATAGCTTCAATGACAGAGCACTCGTTATTCTTTATTAACGCTCTCGGCAATTTTCATGACCGCCTTTGGACAATTTTCATTAAAGCGTCCGACATGAGTTTTGCCCGCTTTATCATTCATAGAATTAATCAATCTTAATAATGGGTCATCACTTCTATCTATTGTTAAACAGAGTAAACTAGCGACATTATTATAATAAATTTCTGTTTTAAGGGGCGTATGCGTGCAGGCATCTGTACTTACTGAGGTATTACTACCTCTAGCGTTGGCGTTTGTGATGTTCGGTATGGGCTTAACACTAACCATTTCCGACTTTGGACGGTTACTTAGAGCGCCTAAAGCTATTTTGACCGGTTTCTTGGGTCAAATAGTATTGTTGCCCCTACTCACTTTTGCTATTTGTCTCGTGTTTGAACTGCCGCCCTATATTGCTGTGGGTATTATGATTTTGGCAGCATGCCCTGGGGGAACAACGAGTAACTTAATCAGTCATATTGCGAAAGCTAATCTGGCGCTGTCTGTGAGTTTAACGGCCATCTCCACTATTGCCTGTGTTTTTACCACGCCTTTCATTATTCAGTTCGCTATCGATTACTTTGTAAAAGAAAATGCGCCTGCGTTCTCAGTGATTGAAACCGTATTGGGACTTATTGGCGTGTCTATCTTACCTGTAGTGATAGGGATGATCATTCGACGTTTCTTTACAAGCTTTGCGACAAAGGCGGAAACTTTTTTTCGTCAATTCTCCATGTATTTTATGCTGGCAATGATTGTAGGCGTACTGGTGTCAGAGCGCGATAACTTAGCGACTTCATTTGAAAGCGCATTTCTAGTGTGTCTTACACTCAACCTGTTGTCTGTATTAATGGGCTTACTATTAGCGAAAATATCGTCAGTTTCGTTTAAAGACTCACTCACCTTATCCATCGAGATAGGTGTTCAAAACGCGGCTCTTGCCATGTTGATCTGTATCACTTTTTTAGAAGCGCCTGACTATGCAATTGCACCAGGGGTGTACGGTGTTGCAATGTATATAGGCCCTGCAATACTGGCTATTTGGGCAAAACGCAAGACGAATACATCTAGCTAAACCGATTACCTGTTTAATGGCAGACTGATTTTAAACTCAGTAGACCTTCCTAGTTCAGTTGTGCACGATAGGCTCCCTCCCAATTTTTGCACAATATTTAGCGTTACAGATAAGCCTAAACCTACGCCCTGCCCTATTGGTTTAGTCGTAAAGAAAGGATCATACATTTTCGCCTTCGTCTCCTCATCAATGCCCGGTCCGTTATCACTCACAATTAAGTGAAAGTAGTCCGATTCATTGAAAGCATTAACGGTAACAGTGGGCTCTTCAATATTTGTGCCCTCAAACGCTTGAATGGCATTTTTTACTACATTATTTATCACTTGCTCGATGGCCCCTGTGTTGAACGGTATAGGAGCAAGTGATGGTGTATCAAAGCGAATATTAACGGTGCTTTTCTCATCATATTTGTACATTTTTAACGATTCATTTAGCACCTTTTGAATATCACACGTGTCATCTTCGCTCGTTTTAATATCAGTAAACGATCGTAAATCCGCAATAATGCTCTCTACACGTTGAAGCCCATTGAAAGAGTCGGTAACAATGGCACGAATGTCTTCAAGAACGAATTCAATACCCTCTTTTTGCTTAAAAGAGGTGAGTGATTCTTTCAACTTTTGAGCTTCTTGGCTTTGCTGTATATCAATGCAGGTGAGCAATTCCGACTGCATTGATTGTAAGGTCATGATACTTTGTAAGTATTTGTCCATTGATGAAAAATTGCTTATAACAAACGATAGTGGATTATTTATTTCGTGGGCAATACCGGCGGCCATGCGCCCAATACTGGCTAGCTTTTCTTTGCTCTCTAATTTTTCTTTCGTGCTTTTCAGTTCAAGAAGTGCATTTTGCAACCGCTTATACTGATTCTTTAAGCTGTACTCCGCTTTCCTACGCTCGAGCAAAATAGTCAATTGCTCAGACGCCTTATTAATAATATTGATTTGTCTCATCGAGACACGGGACATGTCACTTTCAGGAATGAGAAAGAACAAAAGGCACAATACGCGCTTATACACCACAATAGGAAATGCCAAATAGCTGCCAATAACCACTGATGACTGTTTTAGTATTGCATCAATCCCCGAAGTTGCGTGCAAGAGATCAATTTGGGGTTGCTGCTCATCGATAGTTTTTAGTAAAAAATTTGGTAGTGATTTACCCGTGAGCAGACTGTCAAACGCATCAATCATGTTGCTTGGAGTGTCTGTTGCGGCTGAAGCGCGATAGTCATCATTACTTATATAGATTTCACAGCTGTATGCAGCATGACAGAGTTTCGCGAGCGATTGAGAAAAGGTACCTAGCAGTTCTTTCGTGGTTTCATTTGCTCGCGAAAACTGTGATATACACATCAACATTTCTGTTTCGGCATTATGCTGCCTATACGTACTTTCAATGTAATCAAAAGTATCAAGCTCGCGTTTTAAGACACTTTGATTAAACAAGGCTCTTTCTTGGCGAGCACACAGGCATGCGTTGACTTGAAACTCTTCTAGCCATTCCACTTCATCGAGTTTTTCTGACTCAGAGTGAATAACCGCAATACGTGACACTGCATTAGCTAATCCCTCACGGATGTACTGAGATACAGACTGACACAGAGCAATATCATCGACTGAGTCAATACACAGTAAGACCAACGCAGGCTTTGCCTGGCGCATTTTCTTTTTTGCAGCGCGTAAACTATTCGCATACTCAAGGGCCTTCCAGCTTTCAGGTACGAATTGCGTTGTATTGGCATGTGTGCATACAACAATAATTGGATTGTCCATAAGTAAACCACGTATTAACTATTTAATTTTTTCTGCTAAAGTTGGATGATAGTCAGCATATTGTGTATTTGCCAATCCAAAACCATCAGGAGAAAATAAGTGAAGTTAGTACAACTACTTTATTTTAGTCGCGCGTCGAGAGAGATGTCATTGGCCGACCTTAAATCGGTGCTTGAATCGGCACGTAAAAACAACACTAATTTAGAAGTAAGCGGTATGCTTTGCTATGACAGGCGTTATTTTTTACAAGCGTTAGAGGGAGAGCGTGATGTTGTCAATGAGCTATATCTTGATATTGCAGACGACCCCCGTCACGATGAAGTAACCATAATAAGCTATTGCAATGTAGAAAAACTGTCGTTTGACCAGTGGAAAATGGGGTATGCAAGCAGCAGTGCTGAATTTAATAAGCTACTAAGTGAGATGGGACAGCAGGATTTTCTTCCTGCTGAAATGTCTGAAGAACAGGCGTTTCATTTTTTAAAGCATATGTCGAAAAGCCAGCAACAGCTTTAGCAGAGAAATAAGCACGTCACTCGCTGTTTGTCCGAACCTGTCGAATTAACTGTATTGGCATTTTTATGTGTCATCACCGGCGCTTTACAGGTATGGGTAAAGGGCTTTCCATTGCAACTACCCAGTCAGAGCTGGAGGTTATCTATTCGCTACATTAGCCGTATAAATGCTGCACACGTATTCGTACGCCCCTATCTATCGCCGATAATGTAAAAAATGCAATGTGCCTGTAACTATTGTCTACATATGCTCATCCACTCGGTAACAAAAACAACTGAAATCAAAATACCCTATAAATTTCAATGACTTGAAAATCAGGCACAAAGATAGCATTACATTACTTAACAAAGTTTACCAATGGCGACAGCTATTGGGATCGTAACGGAAGCAACAAGAGGGAATAAGTCATGTTAGGTTGGGCAATCACATTTTTTATTATCGCCATTATTGCAGCAGTTTTTGGTTTCGGAGGCATCGCTGGGGCAGCAACAGGAATTGCACAGATATTATTTTTTGTATTTGTCGCCTTTCTTGTCATATCACTTCTCGTGAATGCCTTGCGCGGTAAAGCACCGAAAGCGTAAACAACATATTATATACAGTAGTAATTGAAAAGGAGTAAGGACATGAGTTCATTCAAGAATTTATTAAAAGTAGTAGCTGCATCAGCATTTGTACTTTCACTAGCAGCATGTAGTGAAAACGACGCGGAGAGCGCAGGCGAAGAACTTGACGAAATGGTCACAGACGCTGGCAATGCGCTTGAAGACGGTGGTGACAAAATTGGCGATATGGCCAATGACGCAGGTAACGCCGTAGAAGATGCATGTGAAGACGTTAAAGAAGGCGTTGAAGCTGAAGATGACGACTGTTAATTTACTAAGTAGTTGTGTAATTGTATAGTTGTGTAGTTGCGTAGCGAGATGACAAACCTAGCTACACATAAACACTACAGAATTAAAAAGGGCCGGTTTTTACCGGCCCTTTTTATGTCTGCGTGTCCTGGTTTTAGTTTGAACTGACCTTGTTTGACTTGAGCTTAGCTGACGCAAAGAGAACGACGTTAAGAAACCTCTATACCGCCAAGCTCCCTTGCCAAGTCATCTAGTATCGACAGGGTTTCATCAAATTCACCCACAATATAGGTGTATTTCACGCTGACATGATGATCAGTTTGACCAAACTTAGCCCGTAACCCGTCTGCATCAACATGTTTTACAGTATTGAGAAATCGATACGCTGACATCTCTGTATCAAATTGAAACTCTACACTATTTTCCATCTATGCCAACATACTCGGATTGTTATCGATAATGGTAACTACACGCTGTAAAAGACCGCTTTCGTCTTCTTTTACTTCACCATGTTGTAACCAATCGCTCAATATTTCTTGGGCCTCTGGGGCTTCACCTTGCTCAAGTTTTGCCGTCATCATTTGAAGCTGCACACTCGAACGTACCGATGCATCAGATTGCGGACTAGGCATACCGCTCGCCACCTCTAACGCTACCGTTAACCACGCTCTATCGTGCCTCGGCGCATCTGATGCACTAGCGTTAGTCAGCAAATTCGACCAACGTTTACCTAAGATTTCTAAAAGCTCATTCCTAGCCTCAGGTTCATCATTTTGCAGCAACCGAATAATGGCATGAGCTCGCGCCTCTATCACTTTTGCGTCATGTTCACGCTGCATAGACTCTCTTTGCTTAAAAAGCGTCTCAAGCTTGCGTTCTACCTTCACTCGCTGTGGTTTTGGCAGTGCTAACATGGCTTCTTGAATAGGCTGAACTGCACTTTGAAAAGTACTGTCATCACCTTCTACCGAGATAGACGCGATAGAAGACAACAGCTTTTCAGCTTGCTCAGTATACTCACTAGTTTGCGCTTTACGCTGGGTTTTTAAACGTTCGAAAATAGCATCATTACTGGCTTTAAATTCTGCCCACAATCTGCTCTCTTCGCGCTTACCGGCATGTCCAATACGCTTCCATTCTTGCTGTAGTTGCTGCGCAGACTCTGCTGCATCGCTAATATCATCAGCATCTTGTAGCGCATTAACCTTATCCACTAGCTTTTGCTTAAGCGCCTGATTGTCACTTTGCCACCCATAAACGCGCTTTTGAAGGGGTGAAAACACAGCCTTCCATTCGACTTTGAGTTCCTCGTAAGCTTGCTTTTCAACTTGACCGCAAGCTCGCCACTGCTTGGCAAGCCTATCGAGGGTTTTGCTTAATTCAGTCGGCTCAATGTCTTCGGGTACCGACGCTACTTTTTCAATAATCGAACGACGCAGTTCTAACGCTGCAGCTCGTTCAGCATCTAATTTAGCGTAATGCTCTCTACAAGGCTCGAACGCCTTTTCTAGCGCATTATCAAAATCTTGCTGCAGCACTGCATTTTCTTGCTCATTGTCACCTGCAGATGGTGTATTCAGCGATAACCATTGGCTGCGTAAATACTTTATCGACTCACTGCGCTGTTTTATGTTCTCTACGGGCGTAGCGGCCAGTTCTTTGGCCTCTTCAACTAAAGCAGGTTTTCGCGGCGCGGCGATATAGCTCTGCCATCCTTCCAGCCTAGCTATGTCGTCAGCCGTCTTCTGAAAACGCTTATCGATGTCTTTCTTTAAACTTTCAGGCAGCGAAGCAACATTATCAGACAGCTTCTTAAACTTAGCCATCGCCGCACGAAATTTACCCTGTGAAACTAGGTTATCAACAATGCTTATTTGCTTTCTAACGTGTCTCAGTTCGTCTTGGTGCTTTGACTTAGCGGCTTTTTCATCGGCTCTCACTTGCTTAGTTGCTGCCTTGAAACGCTGTAAAAGCGCTTTAGGCTGAGCGATAAGTTCGCGACTGATAGCTGAGTATTCCTCTATCGCAGTATCAAATTCGCTTCGTAAGTCGCGCTTGTGTTCATCACTCACATCAGCACTGTTTAATTTTTGCGCCACGTCTTCAACGACGTTCAGTCTAGACAATAACTTTTGACCGTACTGCTGCTGCATGGAAAAAGCTTCAAGCTTTGTATTTAGCCCATCAACAGCTAATTGAATCTCGTTGACTCGCTTGTCATTGCTGCCAAGCTGCCCCAACTGTTCCAGCGTAGCCTCGACACCTCTTACGCTTTCATTTACTGTTGCAACATCGGCTAACGTGGCTTCACACAGGCGCGTGTTGAATAACCAGCCTACTTGTTCTTTCGCATGGGTTAGCTGCTGTTCGCAAAGGGCTTGCGTATTCGCAAGTACCGCCGACTTTTGCTTCTCTTCCCACGCAGGACGGATCCTGTCTACATAGCGCGTAACTTGCTCAGTTATTTTGCTACGCTTTTCTTCGAACTCTTGCTTATCGTCAGTTGAAAGAATGCCCGTTTGAGCAAACAAGCCTTCCAGCTCACTGTGGTAACTGGACTGCAACTCTACAACCTGTTCAACATCGGCTTTATCAAGTAGCGCACGGTATTTAGACAAGCACAGTGTAAGTTGCTTTTTAAGTTCTACAGGCTTTTGCTCTGCTGCCCTTATTTCATCGATTCGGTTATTAATCGCATCAAGCGTAGGGGAATCGCTCAGTTTTTTTGCCCATTTTTGCAGTGTATTTGTCTGAGACTGACTGCTGATAAGCTGGCGTTGTAATTGGCCATTATTCGCATGTAAAAAAACGTGTTGCGTAAACGAAGGCTTATCGACTTTTGCTAATAGCGCAAAGGCCAACTCAGTATTGCCTAGCAGCTCAGGCTCGCGCTGGACTACATCAATGATTACATCCGTGCTTGCCGTTTCTCGCAAAAACGAAGACTTTTCTTCTGCACTAAGGGCTACGCTGCCCTTGCCTGATATCGCTTCGTTCACACTGTGCTGGGCCGCTTTTTTTACTTTTGGCGACTTGCCAATTTGTGCCATCTTTTGCCATAGCACGAAACTATCTAACTTTGCCAACGCCGCAAGACTAACGTCTGCATTATCATCGTTAAAAGCCAGCTCATGTAGAATCGTTTTGTCTTGAGGTTTTTCCGGTGAGAGTTTATCAATGGCTTCCAGTCTTTTCTCTGGCTTTTGACTGGTATGAGAAGGAGCAAATATACGACTAAATATCATCCTGTTTGAACCGCGCTATCGTGTTGTTATCATTTTGGTGGTCCGATAGAGAGCGTCTAAAATCGGCTTTGCTTTTATGCACAATTTCGCCACCCTCTCCTACTGTCATGTGCTCAGACGATTTTTCGATTTTCGCCTGATACAGCATCACTGCCTGCATAGTGCTGGCTTTTTGCTCTTCGTTAAGTGGCGTTCCATCAACCCACTTCCCGGTCTCTACGGCTTGACGCAGGCGTTCGTAAACCTCTGGCGTCATGCTACTTACTAGTGCATCTATATTCATTTATGAGAAACGCTTTATCATTACAATTCGAGCTCGGTTTACGAGGTACCAAGCGAAACCTACAATAGCGCCTAAAATAGCGAGGTTGTGCTGCAAATCACCCGGTCTAGTTCCACCCCAATACATAAAACCAAAGCTTGCCACAAATATCAGCATAGCCAGCAGTGATTGATTTTGGATGCTTTGAAGTTTTTGAAAACGGTTAAGGCTTTGCTTGCGCTCAACATCTTCAGACGTTGCATCGCCAACTTTAAATCCGCAATGTGGACACTCTTTTGCCTTGTCAGATGTTTTTTTCTTGCACGACGGGCAGTCAACTAATGCCATGTGTTGCTCCTGTTTATTCGCTGCGAGTAAGAAACGAAAACAATACGCTAGCGCGTACTATTATCTCGCGGACGAGTATCATACTGAAGTTGATTACAACAATGAAGTCGGATTATACACTTCGCAAACAAAAATGCGTGTAAGGGCTATTCTAAGAATAACGCCGTAACACGCATTTTATTACTGTTTAGAAGCCGATTAAGACCAGGGCGTGTTGATCTTAATTCATTTATCGCGGTTATTTTTGGTTCTTGACCAATAATCGTTCACTGTCTCTTTCATCTCCTTACTCAGCAGCAATATGCCAAATAAGTTAGGTAGCGTCATAACCACAATTGCTACCGCAGAGAGCGCCCATACCAATGTAGTATCTGAGAACGCAGCCCATACAAAGCCAGCGACATAAATGACTCGATAAGGCATAACAGAACGGGGACCGAGAAGGTATGTCATCGCACGGTCACCATAGTACGACCATGCAATTGCCGTTGAAAATGCAAACAAAAGTAAACCAACAGACACGATATATTGCCCAAAATCACCGAAGAAGCCTCGGGTGAACGCAATGGTGGTCAGTGCAGCAGAGTGAACCAAGGACTTACCGCTTACCTCTAGGTTCTCTTTTAGCGGTTTACCGTCTTCTATTTTCAACGTACCGGTAAATAAATCTTCACTACCTACCGAGTACTTTACGTCTTCAGCCACTGAACGAGAGTTTATAAGAGTAAAGTCGCCGCTGACTGCGGTGCCATTGACTACGGTAATTGCACCTGTAAATGGCTTAATTTCATTACCTTCAATCCCGTTTAGAAAGCCATATAGTTTTTCAACGTCTTTTGACTCACTGTCGTCATATTCGCCTGCCACAAAAAACATGTCTGAGCGGTCGAATACATTCTCATGCTTTTCTTTCCACACGCCAGAAGAAAGAATAACTAATCCAGTAATAGTACAAATCAAAATAGTATCGATAAACGGCTCGAGTAAAGACACCATACCTTCTGATGCCGGCTCTTTGGTTTTAGCCGCCGCATGAGCGATAGGCGCAGAACCCTGTCCCGCCTCGTTTGAGAACAAGCCTCGGTTTACACCACGGTTAAATGCGTAGGCAAGGGATGCTCCTAAGAAACCACCTGCTGCTGCTGAACCGGTAAAAGCATCGCCGATAACAGACAAAAACGAAGGAATGATATTCTCAAGGTTGGCAAAAATAACGGCCATTGCACCAATGAGATAGATAACCGCCATTGCAGGAACAACGCGCGCGGTGAATGCTGCAATACGCTGAATACCACCTAGAATAACTAGCGCGAGTAAAATACCTAGCACGCTACCCACAAGCCAAGGTTCAAAACCAAAGGTGGCTTCTATACTTTGCGCTATACCGTTACTTTGTGGAAGGTTACCCGTTCCAAATGAACTGACTACAGTGGCAATGGCAAACGCTACCGCTAACCATTTCATGTTCAAGCGACGGTCCATGTAGTACATAGGTCCACCGGCCATCGTGCCATCTTCCGTCTTAACGCGGTATTTGTGCGACAAGGTCACTTCGACGAACTTTGTCGTCATACCCAAAAAGGCAGTAACCCACATCCAAAATAGCGCTGCTGGGCCGCCGAGAAAAATAGCGAAAGCAACACCAGATATATTACCTGTTCCAACGGTTCCTGAAAGTGCCGTGGTTAACGCTCTAAAGTGAGTAGTATCACCAGGATCGCTCTCTTTATCAAACTTACCAGTTATCACCTGCCATGCATGTTTGAAGAAGCGAATTTGCGGAAACTTCAAGTAAACTGTGAAGAATAAGCCCACACCAAGAAGCACAAAAGGAAACCAACTCGCGCCCCCCAAGAAGCTATCAAGCGTGATTAGTAAACCGTATAACCCTTCCAAGGTATTTCCCCTTTTTTATTATTTCGTTTTGTTGTTTTTATCAAAAGACCCCATCAGTTGAGGCCTTTATTGTTAGAAGCGAATGCTTCTTTTTACTTAATGTCGTTTAGTTTTTTCACCACCGCATTGACAGCAATGAGAATATCCTCACCGAGCTGGCGACTTCGTTGAACAGACCAACCGTAAACATCGTCAGGCACGTTTGCGTTATCTTTAAACGGCATTTCTACGGTATACGCCATACACGTGAATTTTTCACCCACAGCGTTCGATGCTACAGTTAGATTTGCTTGGCCTGGCGCGTCTTTATCGTAGCCAAATTCATCTTGGAATTCTGGTGTTGCGTTAAGTAAAGTTGACTTGAATGTGTCTTCTAACGCTTTTATTTCGTCGTTATAACTCGGGTTTCCTTCGCCGCCTGCCACAAAATTGTACGGCAGTGCTTCATCACCGTGCAAATCGAGGTACATGTCAACGCCCACATCTTCCATCGCCTTTAGTACATAGAGTACTTCAGGACTTTTTTCAGGTGTTGGTGTTGCCCACTCTCGGTTTAAATTGGTACCCACAGCATTGGTGCGTAAGTGCCCTCTTGCACTGCCGTCCGGGTTCATATTCGGAACGACATAAAACACGGCATTATCAAGCAACTGTCGAGCCAAACCGTCTTGTTCGTCCAGTAACCGATAAATAATGCCCTCTGCGCACCATTCGGCCATGGTTTCACCAGGATGCTGGCGGGCTGTTATCCATACTTTTTTCTTGTTAGGTGTTTCTTCGCCAATAACTAACATCGACATGTCACGGCCATCTAGCGTTAACCCTAAAAAGCGGTGCTCACACAACAGTGACATTTGGGCATCGTGAACAAGGTCTAGATGACGCTCATAGCTATAAGGAATGAAATACGCAAAATACACGCTAGGCTGTTCTAACGTGAGTGAGAAGGTAAGATTGTCGCCATCAAATTCACTTGGCACGCGAAACCAAGTTTGCCTATCGTAAGAAGCAAGAACGTTATACCCCTTCCAACCATCTGGATACGCAGATTTTGCCAACTCTTGGATGGTCATTTTGTGAGTGACAAACGTTTCGCCCACAAGACGAAAATGAAACCATTGGGCAAATTCTGATTGGTTGTCTTTCGGTATAGTGAGAAGAATATCTTCTGGAGACTCTGCGCTAACAACATTGATGTTGCCACTGTCGAATTGACTGGAGATATGCATAGACTGTCGTTTCCCTTATTATTTGAGCGCTAATTTAGCATAGTCCGCGACACAAATACCATGTGCACTGGCTGGTTTTACCAGCATGAAGTACACATTTTGTTTACACTAATAAAAAACCGACCCTGTTGGTCGGTTTTTTAATCAATTAACGCTTGGTGTTCCAGCTAGCGCCGATGTACTGACTTAAGCAGCCGCTTAGCTTACTAAAGCGGTAGCGTTGGAAAGCTCAGGTTTGCCATGTCACGAACTACACGCAGAACTTGGCAGCTATAGCCAAACTCGTTGTCATACCATACATAAAGCGTTAGGCGATCGTCAGACACAATAGTTGCCTGTGAATCGACTACCGACGCAGCTCTCGAACCCACAAGGTCAGTAGATACGATTTCTTTACTCGCTGTGTAGTCTATTTGATGCTGTAATTTAGAGAATAAAGCGGTATCGCGTAAGAATTCATTTACCGATAGCTTGTCTGTCGCTTTTTCTAAGTTGAGGTTAAGAATTGCCATAGACACATTGGGGGTAGGCACTCGGATCGCATTACCCGTAAGCTTACCGCCTAATTTAGGGTAGGCTTTCGCCACTGCTTTCGCTGCCCCGGTTTCCGTGATCACCATATTAAGTGGTGCACTTCTACCTCGACGGTCCCCTTTGTGATAGTTATCGATGAGGTTCTGATCGTTAGTGTAAGAGTGTACAGTTTCAACATGTCCATTCTTAATGCCATATTCTTCATCGAGGGCTTTTAACACTGGTGTGATAGCGTTGGTGGTGCAGCTGGCCGCCGATACAATGGTGTCATCAAGGGTCACTTCACCATCATTCACACCATGTACGATGTTTTTAATGTCGCCTTTACCAGGTGCAGTTAGAATCGCCTTTGCTGCTCCCTTTGCTTTTAAGTGAAGACCAAGTCCGTCTCGGTCACGCCAAATACCGGTGTTATCGATGATGATAGCGTTGTCGATACCGTATTGTGTGTAATCCACTTCATCAGGGCTGTTCGCATAGATAACTTGAATGAACGAGCCGTTAGCTTTAAGTGCATTTCGCTCATGGTCAATCGTGATACTGCCGTTAAATGGACCGTGCACTGAGTCTCTGCGAAGTAAACTTGCACGTTTTTCCAAATCGCCATCGCGACCGCCGCGCACGACAATGGCGCGTAAACGAAGCTTGTTGTTTTTACCCTGACGCTCGATAAGTAGACGAGCTAGCAGACGTCCAATTCGACCAAAACCGTAAAGCACAACATCCTGAGGCTGCTGGTTATCGTCTTTATCAACTACTTCGCTCAATTTGTCTGTGAGGTAGGCCGTTAAGTCGTCGTTATCAACTGCCGAGCCGTAATGAAAATCAAACGCTAATTTGCCGATATCAATCTGTGCAGGTGCGATTTTCATCGTACTTAGCGCTTCTAATATAGGATAGCTTTCACGCAAACGTAGCTTAATACCTTCATGTAAACGTACTTTGCGATGCGCTTTAATGATGTCAATAGCACTGGCATTAAGAAGAGAGCGGCCGTATACGGATATTTCTACGGCTTTGTTGCGGTAAAGCTTGCCTATTAAAGGCAGCATAATTTCTGCGTATTCCTGACGCTCTTGCCAGCTACTTTGTAATTCCTGCTCGTACTGTTGATTCATGCTTCAGCCTTCATAGATATAAATTTACGTTGGTTTCACGCCGGCTTTTTATTATTGTTAGGGTACACGTAGGTGAGTTTTTTGCCTGACGATCGTGGGACGTATCTTAATTAAACACGCTGGGAAGACCAAATTGTCTATTAATTTCAAAAATGCAGTATATTTTATGAATGGACGTACATTATTTAGTAAGTTTCCAACAAGTCACTTCAAAGCTCCCTTCCTTGCGGCGTGGCTGGTAATGATTAGTGGTTGTAGCGATTGGTTCGAGCCAACGGTTAAAGAGATTTGCGAAGAACATGAGAACATGTGTCTCGATTTAAGCCTTGATGCTCGGTGCACACCGCAAAGAGCTGAAATTATCAGACTGCGTTACTACAATCAAAACCCGACGAGCGATGCATATAAATATCCCCTACTCCTGTCTTTCGAAACCTACCTTGAGTGCGTTCAAGAAGTGCAGCACATTGAGCATATAAAACGTAAAGCCAAAGAAGCAACGCGATTAAAAGGGGTGATCACCGCGAGAAGGGAATTACAGCGCTTAGCCCGAGAAACACAAGACTCTTTAGACCCTCACCTAAGCTATTACCACTGGACGCGCTTCGGTGATGACGACGCGTTTCATCGCTTCGAACGGTATGCAGCGAGTAACCAAGTAGAAGATCCTGAACTACTGGTTAATTTGGCCTCAGTGCAAATTAAAAACGACCCGAAGCGCACCATAGAGACACTTTATCGCGCACTAAGCCTGTATACCGACAGTGACGACATTGATATTGGCGTTTATCATTCTCTGGCATCGATAGGCATTGATGCAGACAACTACCGAATGGCTTACGTGTGGTATGGCGTAGCAGAAGAGTATGACGATAGATTACCTGACACGCAGCGCGTGCAGTTAGGCGAACGCTTCGACTTACCTACAGACATACTCGACTCGGTCACCGCTGACATCATCAGTGCCCTCAATAGTAATACGTTTGATGCTGCAAAATTAAAGCTCAACAAGCTCTGATATTGAAAGTAAATTACATTTTAAAAGCGTATAACACACAAAAAAACCGCCTTTCGTCGGCGGTTTTTTTTCTATTATTGAAAGCGATTACGAAACAAGCTTAAATTTTAACCACCTGTTTACCTTTAACTTAGCCCATAGTGCTAGCCTTTCACTACTTCGTTATTGTCACTTTTAAATGTCATAGAAACTGAATTTACACAGTACCGTTGACCTGTTGGTTCCGGGCCATCAGGGAAAACGTGACCTAGGTGTGAATCACACTGCTTACAAATTATTTCCACTCGACGCATGCCGTGAGATACATCTTCGCGATAATCTACATTGCCATCGTCCAGTTGTTTATAAAACGAAGGCCAACCGCACCCTGCATCAAATTTTGTGTCTGAGGGAAACAATGGCGCATCGCAGCATTTACATACATACACACCACCACGGGTCTCATCGAGCAATGCGCCAGTAAATGGCCTCTCTGTCTCGGCCTGACGGCAAATACGATATTCTTGCTCACTCAGCTTTTCTTTCCATTTATCGTCTGACATTACGCCCTCTCTTTGTTTAATATAATCCAATTCACATTAGCGGTTTACCAGTGCTCACCTTTGTAGCCAGTCTGTTAAACCTCACTCTTAACAAAATAATGTGGGTAAAATGGCTAACAAAAAGGGTGTATTTGCTGCCAAATACACCCTTACGCTAAACCGCTATGCGTTTATCGTTAATACTTAACGTTTTATAGCAGTCTCTGGTCTTGCAGGATCACTCCACTCTATGTGGTACTTTTTACCCGCTGGCTTATCTACGCGCTGGTAGGTATGTGCACCAAAGTAATCACGCTGCCCTTGAAGCAGATTTGCCGGTAACACTGCTGAGCGGTACGAATCGTAATAGCTGAGTGCCGACATCATTGCAGGACACGGAATTCCTGCTAGTGCAGATTGTGCAATAGACTCACGCCAATCAGCCTGATACTTGGTAATTTGCTCTGCAAAATACGGGTCCATTAACAAATTAGCCAAGTCTTCGTTATTTTCATACGCTTTTGAAATAGACTGTAAGAATACAGCGCGGATAATACATCCAGCTCGCCATATTTTTGCTATTTCGCCAAAGTCTAATGTCCAGCCATGCTCTTTACCTGCCATTGCCATTAGCTGGAAACCTTGAGCGTATGCACAGATTTTCGAGCAATATAGCGCCTGCCCAAGCTTGTTGATGATTGACATTTTTTGCTCATCATCAAACACAGAGGCTTCTGGGCCTGCCAGTACTTGGCTTGCCGCCACGCGTTCTTCCTTTAAACTTGAAATACTGCGAGCAAATACCGCTGCCGTGATCGTTTGAGCCGGGCTTCCCACCTGCAACGCACTTACCGCAGTCCACAGGCCAGTACCTTTTTGCCCTGCTCGGTCTAAGATAACATCCACTAGAGGCTGCTTGGTTTCAGGGTCTAGCTGTTCGAGTACTTCGGCACTGATTTCGATAAGGTAGCTATTAAGTTTACCATCGTTCCAGCGGCGGAATACTTCTGCTATTTCAGCAGGCGCCATGTGAAGCGCATCGCGCATAATTTGGTATGCTTCACAAATAAGCTGCATATCGGCATATTCGATGCCGTTGTGCACCATTTTCACGTAATGGCCTGCACCCACAGGGCCTATATAAGTCGCGCAGGGCTCACCGCCAACCACGGGCTTACCCGGCACAAAGCTCTCGATAGGCTTGCCGGTATCAGCGTCAACTTTTGCCGCAATAGATTTCAAAACAGGCTCAATACGCGTCCACGCATAAGGATTACCCGATGGCATTAGCGAAGGACCAAAACGAGCCCCTACCTCACCGCCAGATACTGCAGTGGAGAAGAATATGAATTTGCCTTTGTACTGCTCTTCGCGAGCAACTGAGTCGGTCCACAAGCTATTTCCCGTATCAACAACGATATCGTCGGCTTGAATGCCTGCATCAATAAGGTGGTTACAGACGTGGTCAACGGGGTCGCCGGCCGGCACTGAGAGGATAATGAGGTGTGGCGCTTTAAGTTTACTGAGTAATTCAGTATAAGAACTGCAACCTTCAACCCGTGGGGGTGTATTGCTTTCTCTTTCACTTTCATCTTTGGCAAGAATTGCATCAACTTTATTTTGATCTAAGTCGAAGCATGCCACTCGATAACCATGATCTACTAGGTTCATGGTAAGGTTGTTACCCATTACCCCTAAACCGATAAAACCGATATCGCACAAAGTGTTTTTGTGCGAACTGCCACCTTTATTTTGCATAGGAAAACCCTCACATTTAGATGGGAGAGCATGTTACCACTTGATGATATAAAGAACAGTCAAACATCGAAAATTTAGTGCGGTATGCCGTATTTACCACTGCTGGTAAAGGTTAATTCGCTGTTAACGGCTTAATTCAGAGAAACTGAATAAGGTTAACGACCTGCTTGCTTGTAAAAAGACCTGCTGAATACAAATTGAAGGCTGGTCATCAAGTGAGGCATAACGCGTATCTAGCTGCAGTGTCCAGCCGCCACGGCGTTTTGACGTAGGCAAATGGAACCGTACGTCATTTTCACTGGCGTTAACGCATAAAAACCAATGCTCGGGCTTAACATTACCGTCACAGTAACCTTTAATCTCAACGCCAAAAGCCTTGTTGTGATGCGCATTCCAGTCTTCGGAGGCTTTGTCAGAACCATCTGGTTTGAACCAATTAATGGCTTTCACATTTCTCGACAACGTAAACGAATCATCGTGAAGTTTTAGCTCGCTCAATAAAGTGGATGATTGGCGTAAGCGAATAACAAACTGACAAAACTGCAGGAAGTCTTGTTTACTCTTGTTCATCTCCCAATTCAGCCAGCTTATGGCATTGTCTTGACAGTACGCGTTATTGTTTCCGTTTTGCGTTCGGCTTAGTTCATCGCCACCGAGTATATGCGGGGTTCCTTGGGAAAAAATAAGCGTCGCAAATAAGTTGCGTTTTTGGCGTTCACGAACTGCCAAAATGGCACTGTCCTTGGTCTCCCCTTCAACGCCGTAGTTGGCAGACAGGTTGTTCCCATGACCATCGCGATTGTCTTCTAAATTATCGAGGTTATGGCGTTCGGCATAGGTCACCATATCGTGCAAGGTAAACCCATCGTGATAGGTAATATTATTGACTGACGTAGAGATATGGCGATGCCCTTTATGGAAAATATCTCTAGACCCCATTAGGCGGGTTGCAAAGTCCGGTGTTTGACCATCATCGCCGCGCCAAAACGCGCGAACGGTGTCACGGTATTTGTCATTCACCTCTAACCATGGTGATTCAAAGTTACCCACTTGATAGCCTCCAGGACCAATGTCCCACGGCTCAGCAAGCAATACTTTGTCGCAAAGCACCGGATCTGCACTAATTGCTCTTAGTAGGCCCGACTGACTGTTAAAATGCTGAGGTTCCCGACCAAGAGACACTGCCAGGTCAAACCTAAATCCATCAATACCAATAACGTTTACCCAATGACGCATAGCATCAAGGATAAGCCCCATCATAAAAGGTTGTGCAGTGTTTATTGTATTGCCGCAGCCAGAATGATTTGAATAAAATACCTCACCGGCGTCCGTCTGCTCAAGTAAGTAGGCCTCATAAGGGCAAAGGCCTTTATACGACAATATCGGGCCGCCAAATCCGGCCTCTGCAGTATGGTTAAATACCACATCCACAATGACTTCAATACCGGCCTCATGGTAACTATCCACCATCTCTTTTAGTTCAGCCAGTGCGTCAGACACACCGTAGCGAGGCTCTGGTGCAAAAAAATTAACAGGGTTATATCCCCAGTAATTTGTAAGCCCTTTGTCTGTAATAAAGGGTTCAGGCATAAACGAACACAGCGGCATAAACTGCACGGTGGTGACGCCTAGCGCTTTAATATGATTAATGACACTTGGGTGAGCGGCGCCAAGGAACTTGCCTTGGTGAGCCTTTGGAACATCAGGATGCAACTTCGTTAGCCCTTTAACATGGGCCTCGTAAACAATGCGGTTATGTTTTGCAATTTTCGGACGCGTGATTTCACACTGTGTGTATGCCGCGTCATCAATAACTAAGCATTTTGGTACCATAAACTGTGAATCATCGTCGTACTGACGACGATTCCATTTAATAGGTCGGCTAATTTTTTTTGCGTAGGGGTCGATTAGCAGCTTGTCTCGCGTTACTTCATCAAGATCACCCTTTGCTCGTTCAACGCGATAGCCATATAGCTGTCCGGCTGCAATGCCATCTACAAAACCGTGCCACACGTCCCCGGTTTTTTCTGGTAACGCTTGCTCGTGAGTAGTTTGCTCTGTATCGCTGTTAAAAAGGCACAATATAACAGCGGATGCCCCTGGTGCATACACTGCAAAATTACATCCATCTGCGTCTACAGCGGCTCCTAAAGGAAATGATGTACCACTTTTTATATTGTTTATTTTATTCAGCTTCACGTTTTTATTCACTGCTTATTCACTTTGCGAAATTATACCTAAGGGTGCGTTTTTCTGTGCCTATGGTGTACCGCGCCTAATTACTTTTCATAGTTATTTTTCATAGTTACTTTTCATTAACCACATAAAATATTGTCGCAAGCGGCGGTATCGTAAGTTCTACCGAGTAGTCTCTGTCATTCCACGCCGTTTTTTGCGGTGTAGCTTTACTTAATACCGTCATACCGCTTCCCCAAAACGTCTCATCGTCGGTGTTAAGCGCAAGCGTCAGCGCATTTTTGGAGTCTACTCCTACCCTGAAGTTTTCATGAGGTATTGGTGTAAAGTTTGTTACTACATACACTTTTTGTTTTGAGGACTTTGCGTTTCGAACAAATGAAACGATGCTTTGCTCTGCATTACTGTGGTCTATCCATGCAAAACCATCGGCGTGATGATCTTGTTCATAAAGCGCAGGGGTTGTTTTGTATAAATGATTAAGTGCTTTGTAGACAGCTTGCACCCCTGCATGGCGGTCGAAGTTCAAGAGCCCCCAGTCTAGTTCGCTATCGTGATTCCATTCTGAAGACTGCCCTAACTCGTTACCCATAAAGTTTAGCTTTTTGCCCGGGTGACCATACATAAACCCAGCGTAGCAGCGTAAATTAGCCGTTTGTTGCCACTCGTCACCCGGCATTTTACGCAACATACTTCCCTTGCCGTGCACAACCTCATCGTGAGAAATTGGCAAAACAAAGCTTTCGTCAAATGCGTAAACCATGCTGAAGGTGATGTCGCCGTGGTGGTAATTTCTGTATGCGGGGTCTTTGGCAATGTAGTGCAGTGAATCGTGCATCCATCCCATGTTCCACTTGAAACCAAACCCTAAACCACCGTCAAACACAGGACGAGATACTTTAGGGAAAGACGTTGACTCTTCAGCAATCGTCATTGCGTCAGGGAAGTGTTTGTAGACTTCTTCGTTCATCCAGCGCAATAGGCTAATAGCTTCGTAATTCTCGTTGCCGCCATCCACATTGGGGATCCATTCGCCATCATTGCGGGAGTAATCCAAGTACAGCATTGACGCTACGGCGTCGACGCGCAAACCGTCGATGTGGAATTTATCTAACCAGAATAACGCGTTGGCGACTAAAAACTGACGCACCGTGTCTTTGCCAAAATCGTAAATGCATGAATTCCAATCCGGGTGCCAGCCCTTCTTAGGATCCTCATACTCATACATGCACGTGCCGTCAAAGCGCGCCAATCCGTGTCCGTCTTCAGGAAAGTGAGCTGGAACCCAATCAATAATAACGCCAACACCTGCTTGGTGGCAGCGATCGACAAAGTATTTGAAATCGTCAGGGTCGCCAAATCGGCTTGTCGGTGCAAACATACCCACGGGCTGATATCCCCAAGAGCCATCGAATGGAAATTCAGATATGGGCAGTAATTCAACATGGGTGTAGCCCATATCGCTAACGTAATCGATTAAGTTGTCAGCTAATTCTTTATAGCTTAAGTAGCGTGCATCGCTCTCGCTATTCGGACGTTTCCATGACCCCAAATGAACTTCGTAAATGCTCATAGGTGTGGTGTATTTATTCGCTTTTCGTTTTTCCAACCATTCGTCATCATTCCACGTGTAGTTGTCGTGGTTATACACTTTTGATGCGTGGGAAGGGTATTGCTCAGCACTGAACCCTAGCGGGTCGGCTTTGTGCGGGAGGTCGTAGCCACGAGAGTCTTTAACTTGATACTTGTAGCGCTCGCCTTCGGCCATACCTGGAATAAACAACACCCAGTAACCCATGGATGTTTTTTCCATAGGATGAACCCGGCCATCCCACTGATTAAAATCGCCGATTACCGATACTGCCGACGCATTCGGTGCGAACACACAATATCTGACACCTTCTACCGATGAATTATCTGCCGCATCTACAGTGAGTAACTGAGCGCCTGCTTGCTGATACAAGTTGAACGGTGTGCTGTCGATAAAGTGAACGGCGTGATATGCCTGTTCTTTAAACTGATATGGGTCGATATAGTCGTACTGTTGCTGCCCTTGCTGTCCTTTGTTAACAACAACGCGATAAACATGACTAGCACAATCTCTTGGAATGACAGCTTCAAATAAACCTGAGGTTGAAATAGGCAGTAGCGAAATGTCTTTCAGTGCAGGGCTATCCCACGTTATCGTTATCGATGTTGCTTCTGGACGCCAAACGCGAAGAAGTAACTCACCTTCGCCCTCGATAACACCTAATTGGGAAAACGGTTGTGAACATTTTGCTTGTTTAAACTGCTCAACTACCTTCTGCACTAACTGCATTTGTTACTCCTATTAAAAACCCGCGTTACGCGGGCCTAACTAAGTCATAGTGAGAGGCAACATAGAGCACCTCTCAGTAAATTGCTCTGCAAGGTTAACGATTACTCGCTTGTTTTCTTGCAGCAGTAAGTTTAGACGCTAACTCATTTATATCATGACTTTCAAAGATTGACTCAATATTCTGTGTCAACTTTCGACGCCAATTTGGGTATTCATTAAACGTACCTGGAATATTCACTGGCTTATCCATTTCCAGCCAGTCTTCTAACTGCAAGCTCAGCAGCGCACTGGAACCGCCAGCCATGTGAATCTGCATACCGTTGTTAAGCTCTCGATTCATCCCGGTAACATTGACGTCGTGTCCCACATGTTCTGGGATAGAGTGATGCCCGTGCAGTGTATTAAGGATCTCCTGCTTGTTTTCATGCCTATCAGCATACAGGGTTTGCAATATATCATCCGTTGGATACAGCCCAATCTCTTTACCCAACTCTAAATCTAAACAATGCCAGAAGCCAATAAGCGTTGGCATATCGTGGGTTGTTAATGTACTCATCGACTGTTCAGGGTAGTGACTTGGTGAATAAAAACCACCGTCCTCGGCCTGTTCGAAGAAAAACACACGGTATGAATAAACGCCATTTTGAGCAAGCTTACTACGAATTTCCTCTGGTACTGTTCCGAGGTCTTCGCCAATCACTAAGCTTTCATTTCGGTGACTTTCTAACGCTAAAATCCCAAGTAAATCATCTACAGGATAGTAAACGTACCCTCCCTCTTTGGCACTATCACCTTTACACACCCACCACAGGCGAAGGAGTGCCATCACGTGGTCAATACGCAATGAGCCAGAAGACGCCATGTTCGACGCAAACAAATCAATAATAGGCTGATACTGCTGCTCGTAGAGCTTTTGAGGGTCCATGGGTGGCAAACCCCAGTTTTGACCTAAGGGACCAAGGATATCTGGCGGTGCCCCCACACTTGCATCGGTACAGTATAAATCTTTGTTACCCCAAATTTCAGCGCTGCCTTCACTCACGCCAACCGCTAGGTCGCGATAAAGACCAATGGTCATGTTGGCATCTGTTGCTCTGCTGCTTGCCATGTCGAGCTGCTGCGCAGCAATCCACTGCAAGAACAGATAAAACTTAACGTCGTGAGCGTTATCTTTCTTAAACTTAGCAACCGCAGAGTTGTGATAATCTTGGTAGGCTTTAGGGAATACAGGCCATCCCCAGCTTTCCTTGCCATCGGCTTTTAACTTAGACTGCAATGCGTCGTACACCGCGAGCATATCAAGGCTCTCACCACCGGCTTCAACAAAGGCATTAAACGCTTTGTTTTGCGGCGTTTTGCCACGTAGAAACTGCTTATCGTAGATATCAAACAAGGCATATAGGGCGGAAAGCTTCAGCTTGGCTACTGCTTCGTAATCTACGTGTTCAGCGTCTCGGGCATGTTTCAATGTGTCGACAAAGTCATCTGCATTGACCACATCTTGAACGGATTTATCATCAAAGCCGTCAACAGCAGTGACATCAATATATAGATAGTTCAACCAACGACGTGAGCTTGGGCCGTAAGGTGAGCAGGCATTTGGGTTGGCTGGATATAGTGCATGTATTGGATTAAGACCGATAAAGTCAGCCCCCACACCGGCAGCATTGTCAATCAGTTTTGCTAGGTCAGAAAAATCACCAATACCCCAGTTATTTTCACTGCGCACACAATAAAGCTGGACGCTTAGGCCCCAGATTTTTTTCCCTTCCTTAATTTCTTTTGGGCTATAGCACGCTTCTGGCGCAACGATAAATCTTGAGGTGCCAAGTTGGTCGTCGTCGGCTTTAAGTACTATATTGTGATAGCCCAGAGGAAAGTCCAAAGGCAATTCTACTGCGTACTCATGAAACTCTACGTCATCGATATGGGCCATTGACGTCATTTCTTGGTCCACAGGCGTAAACGGGTGTTGTTTTTGACTACCATCTTCCAAGGTAATCTCAAACACATGCTCGTCATTAACAAGTTCGATAGGTAGGCGCACAGGTAAATAAACTGCCTCAGTAGCTCTGACTACCTGGACGGGATTAAGCGGCGACAACCAAACGGAGGAAATATCATGTGCTATCTGAGACTGAATTTTTTCATTACTTGAAGTGTCGTAGCCAAGCGCGTTCAATAACTTCGCTTTGCTAGATTCTGCTATGGTAGTTGGGTTGCCCCGTGCGTCGACGTAGTGGGTTTCGATTCCACGCATTTCAACCAGTTGTTGCAGAAGTTGTTGTGTCATTATGGGTCATTCCTGTAATTCGGCAAAAGACGCTGGCATGAGAAAACTCGCAGAAAGCGTCTACAAACAATTTTTTAACATTATTCTAGAAATGGCGCTTCGGCGAAACTGAATACGTTTGCATAAGCATTTATTCGTAATTTTGCAACACATTATCTTTTTATTTTGCTAATTATGGCATTTTGATCCATACTTTACGTAATTTATTTTCATTTTATTTTAAATTTTCGAGGTACGTTATGACAATTCGCATCGGTATCAATGGTTTTGGCCGCATCGGTCGCCTAGTAATGCGCGCAGCAGCAGAGCGTCAAGACATCGAAGTTGTAGCAATAAACGACTTACTAGACACAGATTATATTGCCTACCTACTAAAATACGATTCTACTCACGGTGTTTTCAACGGTGAGGTTTCAGTAGACAATGGAAGCCTAGTAGTAAACGGCAAGACTATCCGCATCACCTCAGAAAAAGATCCTGCCTCTTTAAAATGGGGTGACGTTAACGTAGATGTAGTTGTTGAATCAACAGGTCTATTTTTGACCAAAGAAACAGCCGCTAAACACATCGAAGCGGGTGCTAAGAAAGTTGTTATGTCTGCGCCATCTAAAGACGACACGCCAATGTTTGTAATGGGTGTTAACCACGACAGCTATGCGGGTGAAAACATTGTGTCAAACGCATCGTGCACCACAAACTGTCTTGCACCGCTTGCGAAAGTGCTCAACGACAAGTTTGGTATTGTTGACGGCTTAATGACAACAGTTCACGCAACAACCGCTACGCAAAAAACCGTTGACGGTCCTTCAATGAAAGACTGGCGCGGCGGCCGTGGTGCTGGCCAGAACATCATACCTTCATCAACTGGCGCCGCTAAAGCGGTAGGTAAAGTTATTCCAGAGCTTAACGGTAAACTTACTGGTATGGCATTTCGCGTTCCAACGCCAAACGTTTCAGTGGTCGATTTAACCGTAAACTTGGCAACACCAACAAGCTACGACAATATCTGTGCGGCAATGAAAGAAGCCTCCGAGGGTGAGCTTAAAGGTATTATGAGCTACACCGAAGACGCCGTTGTGTCTAATGACTTCATTGGCAACGCAAATACGTCAATCTTTGATGCGACAGCGGGTATCGCACTTACGGATACCTTCGTTAAAGTGGTATCTTGGTACGATAACGAATGGGGCTACTCGTCAAAAGTACTTGATTTGGTTGCTCACATCTCTAAATAACGTAGCAATAACAAATTTTGCGGCGTTAACGCTTTATTTGTTTAACAGTTAGGGTACTCTAAAGGCGTAGATGTCATATCTGCGCCTTTTTTGTTTCTGTGACAGTGGTAATGTTTCGTCACTTTTAGCTTAAGCTCTGTCGTTTAAGTTTTACGTTTTCATTTTCTTTATTTTTTAGCGGAGCATCTATGACGCCGGTACCGTCAATTTCTATCAGTGAGTCTAACGGACTTTCATTTCTCAACGTTAACAATCAGTTTGCGTCGGCAAAAATCAGTTTGTTCGGTGGGCACGTTTTATCCTTTGTGCCAGCTTTAGACGGTAAAGACAGGCTCTGGGTTAGCCCTCATGCTTATTTAAACGGCGAACGCCCTATCAGAGGGGGTATCCCTATCTGTTGGCCGTGGTTTGCTAACGACCACGGCAAAGAGGCTGGTGAGTTACCGTCTCATGGTTTTTTACGAACTCAAGTATGGCAACTCGCAGAGTCGTCAGAAGACGAAAGTGGAACAACGCTAGCCTTGACCCCTTCATTTACCCGTGCAGAAGGCTTTGAACACGACTGTAACGTTGTACTTCGAATACACGTAGGCGCGAGTCTACGTGTGGCCATAGAAACTGAGAACACCGGTGTGGCTCCTTTCTCGTTTAACACAGCATTACACACCTACTTTCACGTAGACCACATTAAACATACTGAGCTTGTTGGAATAACGGGTGAGTACAAAGATAAGCTTGATGACTGGGCGGTAAAATCCACACCTGTGCCCTACACTATCGATGCCGAAACAGACCGCATTCACTTGTCCGCGGTAAAACAAGCAACCATTTCAGTTGATAGCACTGAATTTACTGATGTCATCTCAGAAGGTAACGACTCACTCGTGGTTTGGAACCCGTGGCAAGGTGCAGCGTCTATTTCTGATATGGACCCGTTTGGCTACAAGCATATGCTGTGCGTAGAATCGTCGGTAACAAAAGGGCTTAAGCTTGAGCCGGGAGAAAAGTTTGAACTGGCTCAAATAATCGTGCCGAAATAAGTCTCAAGTGTGGTGTGGGTAAAACGTCAGACAAATACGCATTGAGTAAAACAAAAAACCTGCCAATTGGCAGGTTTTTTAATGCTGATACCTTTAACTTAGGCTTAGGCCAGTATAATTACTGCTTTGCACCGGCAACCGCTTCTTTCGCTAACTGCGTAATCCGGTCCCAATCACCTGACTCAATCGCGTCATCGGGCGCTAACCACGAACCACCCACACATTTCACGTTATTCAGTGATAGGTAATCGTTGTAGTTATTAGGGCCAATGCCGCCAGTCGGACAAAATGTCACGTCTGGAAACGGGCCGCTGATTGATTTAATGGCTTTCACGCCGCCAGATGCTTCAGCAGGGAAAAATTTCATATGCGTGTAACCCGCATCTTTACCCTTCATCAAATCTGATGTTGATGAAATACCTGGAATCAGCGGTATTTCTGAGTCCATACCCGCTTTCAATAAGTCTGCCGTCATACCTGGGCTGATAGCGAATTTAGCACCCGCATCAACAACCGCTTTTAGCTGCTGTGCATTGGTTACTGTACCTGCGCCAATCAGAGAATCAGGGACTTCTTGTGCAATACGCTTAATAACGTCAATGGCAGAAGGTGTGCGAAGGGTAACTTCTAGCACTTTTATTCCACCCGCCATCAGCGCTTTTGCCAAAGGAACGGCTTTTTCTACGTCGTTGATAACCAATACAGGAACCACAGGTCCGGCCGCAAAAATTTCCTCTGGAGAGTACTTCCATTTAGTCGTCATAATTTAACTCGCTGTGTTTTGATTCAGATAAGCAGCTGCGCCTAAAAGGCCATGATCAGGCTCTGCTATCAAATAGGTAGGAATATCTTTTACATAGTGCTTCATTTGACCTTTAGCTTCGAATCTCGCCCTGAAGTCACTATTGTGTATAAAATCTGGAAAGCGGTTAGCAATACCGCCGCCAATGAAGATACCTCCAGTGGTTGCCATATTCAGTGCCAAGTTACCGGCAAAACTTCCCATTATTCGGCAAAACTGAGTAAGGGCAGCTGCAGATATCTCGCAGGTTCCAGCAAGGGCTGCGTCAGTAATTTGCGCTGGCTCTTGAAAAGCAACCGGCTTGTCAGCATGTTTAGCAAGTGCCGTGTAAATGTTCAAAATTCCGCGACCCGACATCACTTCTTCAGCGGATGCTCTTCCAAAAGAAGACTGCAAATGACGCCAAACAACAATGTCAGTTTCATCAACCGGAGCGAAGTCTATATGACCACCCTCTCCGTCTAATGTCTGCCAGCCTGAATCCGTCATGGTGATATGCTCAACACCAAGGCCTGTGCCTGGGCCGAAAACTGCAATGTTGCCGTTTTCAGTGGCAGTACCCTCACCAATTTGTATAACTTGGTCGCTACTTAGCACAGGAAGTGAGTGAGCTACTGCAGTGAAATCGTTTATCACAAATAGTGCATCTAGCTTGAGCTGTGAACGCAACGCATTTTGTGAAAACGCCCAACTGTGGTTGGTCATTTCTACCTGATCGCCAAGCACGGGGCACGCAATAGCAATGCAGCCTTCGCTAAAGGAAACATGAGGCATATCTGAAAAATACTGTGCAATGGCTAGATCGATACTGGCAAATTCTTCGCACATATATTTTTTGATGTCGGCTACGCCAGACTCGGTAACCCGAGCCAGACGAATATTGGTTCCGCCAACGTCAGCCACAAATCTCTGGCTCATTACGCTTGCTCCTGAGTATAAAAAAGAGAGCATGCTCCTTCTTCAGCGCCAGTAAGTATTGCGCGCATTCCGGCAAACATCTCGCGACCCATTCCAACATGGTGGCTCGCTAAATTAGCAGGAGCTGGTTCACGGGCTGCCAATGTTGCATCATCAACATGAAGAGTCAGTGCACCTGTTTGTGTATTGAGCTCAATCATGTCGCCTTCGTGCACTTTAGCAAGTAAACCGCCTTTATAGGCTTCTGGGGTTACATGAATAGCAGCTGGCACTTTACCTGACGCTCCAGACATACGACCGTCAGTGACTAGCGCCACTTTAAAGCCTTTATCTTGTAATACACCTAATGGAGGCGTTAAGCGATGAAGCTCTGGCATACCGATGGCAGATGGACCTTGGAAGCGAACAACCACGATACAGTCTTGATCTAATTTACCCGCTTTAAATGCTGCGTCTAATTCGAACTGATCTTCAAATACCACTGCAGGCGCTTTCAGTGTGCAATGTGGCGTGCGTAAAGCAGACGTTTTGATTACGCCACGGCCTAAATTGCCGTCCAGTACACTTAATCCACCATCTGGTTTAAACGGTTTTTCAACCGTTGCTAGTACTTCTTTATCAAGTGATTCAGTTGGTCCGTCGCGCCACTCTAGCTCACCGTCGACAAGTTTTGGCTCTTTGGTATAAAAGTCTAAGCCTTCACCACAAATTGTCTTGACGTCGTTGTGAAGTAAACCTGCATCGAGCAACTGCTTCATGAGTAATGACATACCGCCAGCAGCTACAAAGTGGTTGATATCGGCTGAACCGTTAGGGTAAATACGCGTCATTAACGGCACTGCGTTTGAAATATCTGAGAAGTCATCCCAATTAACGATATAGCCAGCTGAGCGGGCCACAGCAATCAGGTGCATGGTGTGGTTTGTTGAGCCGCCTGTTGCTAACAAGCCAACTAAACCATTAACAATAGCTTTGGCATCTACAATATGGCCAATTGGCGTATAGTTATCACCTAAATCAGTTAAACGAGTTGCTTGCACTGCAGCGGCTTTGGTTAGCGCTTCACGTAAAGGCGTACCCGGATTAACAAATGAAGAGCCCGGTAAATGCAGCCCCATCATTTCTACCACAAGCTGGTTAGAGTTTGCTGTTCCGTAGAACGTACACGTTCCTGCCGAGTGGTAAGACTGTGATTCAGCTTCTAACAGCGCGTCACGGCCCACTTTACCTTCGGCGAATTCTTGGCGAACTCGTGCTTTTTCTTTATTCGGCAACCCAGAAGGCATTGGTCCTGCAGGAACGAATACCGTTGGTAGGTGGCCGAAGGTTAATGCGCCCATCAGTAGCCCAGGTACAATTTTGTCACAAATACCCAGCATTATGGCACTATCGAACATATTATGAGAAAGCGCTATTGCTGCACCTTGTGCAATGTTGTCACGGCTCATTAGGCTCAGGTCCATACCAGACTGACCTTGAGTTACACCGTCACACATAGCAGGCACACCACCGGCGAACTGGGCCACACTGCCCACTTCTTTTATCGCTTCTTTGATAATAGCGGGATAAGACTCGTAAGGCTGATGCGCTGAAAGCATGTCGTTGTATGAAGATATAATAGCGACGTTTGCTTTCGTCATCGAACGCAAATCGCCCTTCTCTTCCGTGCCGCATGCGGCAAAACCGTGGGCAAGGTTACCGCAAGATAACACACCGCGATGTGGGCCTTGACGACGAGCCTTTTCGATTTTCTCTAAATACGCTTTTCGCGTTTCTTTGCTACGCTCAATAATACGTTGCGTGACTTCGGCAATTTTTGGGTTCATTTGTTGTCTCCTATGGCGCCCACATCAAGGTAACCGGCGCTCTATTAACAACGGCTGTGATGGGCTTTTGCGCTTCGGTGGCGTTCTCGATAGCATCGAGCAACACTTGTTTTTTCTTCTCGCCCGTAAGGTGCAAGAATATATTTCGGCTGTTAAGTAAAGCGGGCAGCGTAAGTGAAATACGTTGATGAGGTGCTGTTGTAGGTTGAACAGCGATGCACGTTCGCCCACTGCTCATATCAAGGCCGTCATTAACCTGTTCTGAACAGGGGAAAAGCGATGCAGTATGACCATCTTCTCCCATACCCAAAATAAGTGCATCGAAAGGCTGAGACATACTGGCTAAATTGCGCTCAGCAACATTCACACCTTCGTTTGCATCTTCTACATCACTTTTTAATTCTACAAAGCGTGCAGTTGCAGCCTTATTTTGAATAAGGTTATTTTTTACTAAACTGGTATTACTGGCGTCGTGGTCTTCATTTACCCAACGTTCGTCAGCGAGAGTAACGTCTACTTTATCCCACTCAAGGTCGGTGTCGCTCAACTGCTTGAACAACGCTAACGGCGTGCGACCACCGCTAACAATAAGCGACGCACGGCCACGGGTTTTAATACCTGTTTTAAGGATACTAACTAAATCTTCAGCAAACGCGCTGGTAAGCGCGTCTGGGTTGTCGAATGATAATGTAGTGAGTGCCATATTATTTCTTCTTTACCGTTTTGCTTTCGTACCAGCTGCGATTTTCACGCGCTAACAGACCAATGGAGTCTACTGGGCCCCAGGTACCTGCCTGATAAGGCTCTGGAGGCTCATTTGATGACTTCCACGCATCGAGTATTGAATCGACCCACGTCCACGCTTGCTCAATTTCATCGCGACGAACAAACAGCGCCTGATTACCCAGCATAACTTCTAGCAATAGCTTTTCGTAGGCATCGGGAATGCGCTCATCTGCAAACGCTTCTGAAAAGCTTAGGTTAAGCTTCGACTTTTGAAGGTCCATAGAGCCCGAGTTAGTCAAACCCGGCACTTTGTTCATTACGGTAATTTCTACGCCTTCATCTGGCTGTAGACGGATGACTAATTTATTCGGAGGTAAGTTCTTGAAGCTGTCGCCGAACAAGTTGTGAGGCTGTCGCTTGAAGTAAATAACAACTTCACTCACCTTATTTGGCATGCGCTTACCAGTGCGCAAATAAAATGGAACACCTGCCCAGCGCCAGTTATCTATTTCAGCTTTGATAGCAACAAACGTTTCAGTTTTACTTTGGGTGTTGGCATCATCTTCTTCAAGGTATCCAGGTACTTCTTCACCTTTCACAAAACCGGATGTGTACTGACCGCGAACAATACTCTCACTGATGTTAGTGGCATTGATCGGACGAAGCGCCTTAAGCACCTTAAGTTTTTCGTCACGAATGCTGTCTGCGTCTAGTGTTGTTGGTGGCTCCATGGCCACTAGGCTCAATATCTGCAACAAATGATTTTGCACCATATCACGCATTTGACCGGCGTCATCAAAGTAACCCCAGCGGCCTTCAATGCCTACGGATTCAGCCACTGAGATTTGAACATGGTCAATACAGTTGTGATCCCAGTTTGTCGCAAATATCGAATTGGCGAAACGCAGAGACACAAGGTTTAATACCGTTTCTTTACCTAGATAGTGGTCAATACGATAAATTTGCTTTTCATCAAAGTACTCAGCAACTTGTTCGTTGATAACTTTTGACGACTCAAGATCATGGCCAATGGGCTTTTCAAGCACAACGCGTACGCTTGAATCAATAATTTTGCAGCTGTGCAAACCACGACAAATATCACCATAAATAGCAGGCGGTGTTGCTAAATAACACACCATGGTACGAGATGGGTCTACATGGTCGTCTAGCACACAGTAGCTGTCGACATTTTTCATATCAACACACGCGTAATGAAGGCGAGCGCGCATTCTTTCCCATGTCGCTTCACACAGCTCTTTTTCGCCAAACTTGACTAAGTTTGTATGCACTTCTTCAATGTAATCTTCCAAAGACATATCATGGCGAGCAACACCCACAATAGTGGTTTCAGGGTGCATTAGATTTGCTTTCTCAAGCTGATAAAGTGATGGCAACAGCTTGCGTCGTGAAAGATCCCCAAGTGTACCGAAGAGTACAAAATCACAGGGTTCGTAGGAATTATCCATTACCATATTCGTCGACCTTTTAAATGTGGTTTTAAGTGCCGTGTTGGTTCTTTATTTACAACACTGACGACTATTATTACCGTATAGTTAACACCAAATGTAGTAAAATTACAACTTCTACAAACTATACGATGAGATTCTTTACTTTTCGATGATATAGACCCCTGTCTATTACCATTTACAGTACAAAAAATGTTAAAAAATTACATTTTTCTTGTCACAGCTTTCACATTGGGTACTATTAAGGTGTACCTTACAATAAACCGAGCCAATTACTTGCCGTATCTGTATGAACATTTTAGAAAAAATAACTCAAAACAAAGCTGCGTTTAGCAAATCAGAAAAGAAAGTTGCTGAGATTATACTTGCTAATCCTCAAACTGCCATCCATTCAAGTATAGCAACCTTAGCTAAAATGTCGGATGTCAGCGAGCCAACTGTGAATCGATTTTGCCGCAGACTAGATACTAAAGGCTTTCCGGACTTTAAACTCCATTTGGCGCAAAGTCTCGCAAACGGCACGCCTTACGTGAACCGTCATGTTGACGAGAACGACAGCCCAGACGAATACACCAACAAAATCTTTGAATCGACAATGGCTTCGTTGGAAGTAGCGAGACAGTCGATTGATGTCAATGTGGTCAATCGGGTTGTTGATTTACTTACTCAAGCACAGAAGATTTCTTTCTTTGGTCTTGGTGCATCGGCCTCTGTAGCTCACGATGCGTTAAACAAGTTTTTCAGGTTTAACGTGCCCGTTGTTTACTTTGAAGATATTTTGATGCAACGCATGAGCTGTATGAATTGCTCTGCTGGTGACGTTGTGGTGTTGATAAGTCACACAGGTCGAACCAAAAGCTTAGTGGAAATTGCGCAGATATCGCGAATGAACGACGCCACCGTTGTTGGCATAACATCAGCTGATAGCCCACTGGCGCAGGAGTGCAGCTACGTATTATCGCTAGAAGTACCTGAAGATACCGACATGTACATGCCGATGGCATCGCGCATTGCACAGCTGACCCTTATCGATGTACTTGCTACCGGATTCACGCTTCGCCGTGGTAATAAATTCAGAGAAAATCTAAAACGGGTGAAAGATACATTGCGTGGGTCTCGTTACGATAAAAGAGATGGCTAAGGGTTACATCCCTTTCTTCTCTCTTTTTTCTATTAATTATTTTCCATGCCCTTCTCTTTTACTTATACATGACTGACGCTTGCGTGTAAGCGTCAGTATCCTATACTCAAACGTTACCGCGATTATTAATCTGTTTCTCGCAAAATAGAGGAAAGTTAACGACAACTGGTCAAGCCAGTGGTGAGTTTTTCTTTCTTTCATTCACATTTTTGTCAAAATACTCTACTATTCTGTAATAAAATTACGTAAAGCGATTACAGCTCTCATTGAGTTAAAGGATCAGCTTTACCCATCTTTTCTATAAAAGAAGCAGCGACGGAATCCCATGACCAGAAGAACCAAAATTCTTGCCACATTAGGCCCCTCAACCGATTCACTTGAAAAAATTAAAGAACTTATTGCTGCCGGAGCAAACACGGTTCGCATGAATTTTTCTCACGGACAGGCAGAAGACCACATTGAGCGTGCAAAACGTGTTCGTGAAGCGGCGAGAAGCCTGGGTAAATATGTGGCAATACTCGGTGATTTGCAGGGACCTAAAATTCGCGTTGCCCGATTCCAAGAAGGCGCCGTCAAGTTACAGATTGGTGCAAAGTTTGTACTAGACGCTGAACTTGAGCGAGATGAAGGCACAGTTGACCACGTAGGCATAGATTATAAAGCACTACCTGATGATGTGTCTGCTGGCGATATTCTATTACTGGACGATGGACGCATACAGTTAAAGGTAACGGGTGTAGAAGGTCGAAAGGTAATTACGGAAGTTACCGTTGGCGGCAAGCTGTCTAATAATAAAGGCATTAACCGCCAGGGCGGTGGTTTGTCAGCTGAGGCCTTAACAGAAAAAGATAAGCAAGATATAAAAACGGCAGCGCTCATTGGAGTAGACTACCTTGCAGTGTCGTTCCCACGCAGCGGCGCCGATCTTAATTACGCTCGTGAGCTTGCTGAAGCAGCTGGCTGCTATGCAAAAATTTGCGCAAAAGTAGAGCGCGCAGAAACCGTTGCGACTGACGATGCCATTACCGATATTATTAGCGCCTCTGACGCGGTCATGGTCGCCCGTGGGGATTTGGGTGTTGAAATAGGCGATGCCGAGCTTGTTGGCGTTCAAAAGAAACTTATCGCTCGCTCACGTCAGCTTAATAAAGTGGTTATCACAGCAACTCAAATGATGGAGTCTATGATTGATAGCCCTATGCCTACTCGTGCAGAAGTGATGGATGTGGCTAACGCCGTATTAGATGGTACTGATGCAGTTATGCTATCTGCTGAGACAGCGGCGGGAAGCTTTCCGATTGAGACGGTTCAAGCTATGGCACGTGTTTGCGAGGGTGCAGAAACTCATCCTAGCGTAAAAATTTCCAAGCATCGCATGGACCAACAATTTTCATCTACCAGTGAGTCTATAGCGCTATCTGCGGTTTATGCTGCGAATCACTTGCCAAGCGTAAAAGCAATTGTAGGATTGACAGAAAGCGGAACCACGCCGAAATTAATGTCTCGAATTACAACATCACTGCCAATTATCGCCATGTCGCGTCATGAGAGTACGCTCAATGCAATGGCACTTTATCGGGGTGTTAAACCGGTGTTCTTCGACTCATCAAACAGTGAGCCAGGCAAGCTTAAGTACGACGTGGTTACTTGTTTGAAAGAAAAAGGGTTAGTGGAGAGCGGTGATAGTATTATCTTAACCTACGGCGATGAAATGGAAAAAGTTGGTGCGACTAATACGCTTAAAATTGTAGATGTTGAATAACTAGATAGGCTAACTCTAGAAAAAAGCTTAACGCCCACTACATATAAGCGATGTTAAGAAATAGGCATTGAATGAGTTTTTAGCGAAATAGCTAAATAGCTAAATAGCTAGCACAAAAAAGGGGCACAAGCCCCTTTTTTGTCAATACAGCTAACTAATTAGTTCATCGCTGTTTTTGTTACAACCTTGAGATTGTTTTCAACGTTCTTCACGTCAGAGGCGTTTTTCGCAATCTCTACCGCTAAGTCTTCCTCAGCATCAGAGTCTACGGTGCCCGTAAGCACAACATTACCGTCTTCAACGTCTACGTCGATGTCAAAACCTGAAATATCAGAGTCCATCAGCAAACGAGTTTTAATCACTGTGGCGATTTTCGCATCAGTTAATTCGCTTGTACCTTCATCGACGCCGTCTTCAACGTCGTCAGACATATCTGAGGTCATTGAATCCATGTCAGAGTCTTCGATAATTGTAAGCTTATTATCTACTGACATGACGCCGTCGATATTAGCAACTAATTCTTCAGCGAGCTTTTTGTCCACTGAGTTATCGACTTTACCGGTTAAAATAACGTCTCCGTTTTTTACGTCGGTATTAATATCAAAAGAATCTAGGTTACCATTGAACAGCAGCGTAGCTTCCGCTTTGCCATCAATCCATGCGTCTTTGGCACCTTTTTCCCATGCGTTATCTGTTTGGCTATCTGAATTCATATCACCTGCAACAGCAGCAGTAGACAATGATGTAGCAACAATAATAGATAGTATTGTACGTTTCATAACATTTCTCCTTTGTTGAAACTCACAAGAGATATAGCTAAGTTCATGCCAAAGCCGTAAGACCTTGTTATATATGCACTTGTTTAAATCCAACTAAAAATAGGAAAGATATACTTGCAAAGTTTGCGTACTTTCAAGCAATTTTTACTGATTCTCATTTAGATTAATGCTGAGTTGATAAACTCACGCATTTATCTCAAGCGGCTTTATAAGCGCTTATATAACGAACTCAAGCGCCTATATAGCGAAGCATATCCTTCAAGATAGATGAGTGTTGGGTGTACAGGTTGAATTTTGGAGATTGCACTGAGGTATTAGAGTTCCTAGTACATCAAGTCGCCGAAGGATCTGCTCATAGAGATAAGATGCTATCGACATTAGTCAGTATGGATATAGGGTTTATCGCAGTTGTACTGTTATGATGAACCCAGTAGAGTAATTTAACCAAACGCATTTTTTGCGGATGTTCCCACTCAAAGGGCACGCATTTAGCATATGCGATTGTGCACTTGCACGAGTTGCATCACTTTACATAGAACAGACATAGCTTATCTTAGCCTTAAGCCTATGTGAGTCTTAAAACGATTAATATGGATATTTAATGGACATTTTTCTTGTATCACTTTCGGTATTTTTTATAGCAGTTAGCGCTGCACCTTTACTGCCATCGTCTCATTGGCTAGTAAGGGTCTGGGAATTTCCAAGGTTACAACTTGCGGTGTTAATAACTGCGGTACTTATCACCCTACTCTGCTATAACGGTCTTTCACTGCCTTTTTGGCTGCATGCTGCACTAGTCGCAGGGTTGAGCATAAGTTTACTGTATCAGGCTATTTGGATTTTTCCTTACACTGGATTTTATCGCAAAGAAGTACCCCGGGACAGCAACCCGCAAAAGCAGCGTACGATAAGCATTCTTTCCAGTAACGTTTTTATGCCTAACAGCAATTACCAAAAACTCATCGACCATATCAACAATAAAAAGCCCGACTTTGTAGTCACCCTAGAATCAAATGAAAAGTGGGAGCGCGCACTAAAGCCTATTGAAAAAGACTATCCTTTCACGCAGTTCTGCGCTTTAGAAAATCTTTACGGTATGCATTTGTATAGCAAATATGAATTTGAAGAGCACACGCTTCGCTTTTTGGTGGAGGACGATGTCCCCTCTGTAAAGATAACTATAATAATAGACGGTGAACGCGTTACTCTTCAGTTCCTCCACCCTAAACCTCCTAGTCCTACGGAAAATGAATACGCTCGACCAAGAGATATTGAACTAAATTTGGTAGGGCAAGAAATGGCGCAAACGCCGGGGCCTATCATCGTTGCGGGAGATTTGAATGATGTGGCATGGTCGCCAACTACACGCAAATTTAAAAAGATAAGCGGACTTTTAGATCCAAGGGAAGGACGTGGCTTCTACAACACATTCCACGCTCACTATCCGTTAATAAAATGGCCGTTAGATCACGTCTTTCATTCTTCACATTTTGCGCTAGTAGACCTAGAGAGGCTCTCTGATATTGGCTCAGATCATTACCCGCTTTACACCGTGCTTGTACTTAAAGAAGCGAATGAAAAGTAGATCCAAAGCGGTTACAAGGATACAAGCCAAGCTCAAACCAATTCATTCAAACCAAATTGCTCGCATACAAAAAAGCCCCCTATCTGGGGCTCACTCATTACAACTGGTAAGTGAAGTAACGTTGCGCGCTGGCAGCGCTTGTGTGAAAGGGCTTATGGGAAAGCGCTCCGTTTTACATCTTATGACTTCGCTGAGGCCGACTTATTTGTGCACCACATAACGCTATCACACGCATCTTCTCGGCGTTTAAAATGTGCGAGTCCTACCAATTTCCCCTCTCGCGGCCACACTGCTTGTTTTAAGACTTCATTATCTTCAACAGTAAGCTGTTCACTGCGTAGCTGAATTTCTACCGCTTTTTTGTTTGGTTTTATTAATGTGGGTATCGCATCCACAATTAATGATTTATCAACGCATATGTATTCTCGTTTAACGGGGTCGCGAACTACGCCAATAACGTTGTCATCGCTGATAATTGCAGGCCACCCCTCTGAAATTCGGCTTTGACCAAACATAATTAGCGTAAAAGCAACTAAAACAAAAAGCGTTAAACCAACAAATTGAAGGCTCAGATCTGGCGCTACAACAACGATTACCGCAACAACTGCAGCAAAAAAAATCCAGCCGCCAAACACTCTGCGCATAGCATTGGGAGAAATACCTGAAATAACGTCTACAAGGCGCAACGTTTGTTTGTCGTAATGTCGAAGTTCTACGGAAGACTGAGATGACACAGGAATAACCACCATCGATAAAATAAAAAAATGAAACAACACTATTACGTGCGAGACATGGTTAAAGGCTTAAATATTCTATTTTCATCAATACCACGGTTGTGTTCAATACATACGGCATGAAGAAAGATTACAAATAAGTTGTTGAAAAATAATTACTTAAGCTTTGATGTCAGATTAGCAAATAACCCTTCGGTCGCATAGCTTTATTCGTCGTAAAAAAGAAAAAAGCCCCTGGTGTTGCCTGCCTGTAAATTTTTCCTTCTCATTTGCAAAAATACGTATCGATTTTCTTCCCTTTGGGTTAAATATTAAAAATCCACATATAAAACAACACCTTAAAAATAGGCTCGACTATTGCTTAACTGAAAACAACAACGAAGCATTGTAGACAAAAGTATAAGGCGCAGTGTTGTGCATTATCTTATCTACAACACGTCTCCTCTTATAGTGATGGAAAAGGGATATTTAAAATGAGTGCTCCAATAAGCGTGATAACAATAGTGAAAAACAGAACTGAAAAGCTTTGTAATCTCATTAATCAGCTTGAAGCTTGCAGCACTACTCCTAATGAATTACTCATTGTTTGGATGACACCACCTTCTGACTTGTCACTTATTACCAGTGACAAATTCAACATTGAACACAAATTTGTGAATCAGAAAGAGCTTCCCATTGCTAAGGCAAGAAATAAAGGGCTGTTTGAAGCGAAAAACGAGCTATTAGCTTATATCAGTGTTGACACAATTTTTTCTCCCTCATGTTTTGAAGAAGTCAAATCAGCACTCGCTCCTTCATCAGTCTTGAGGGCTCCGGTATGTTGCATACCAATTACTTCTCGCCATCAACACTACTCAACGCTTTTAAATACCAAAAACGAAATACATGTTCACAAATCTGTTCCCGCAACACAAACCAGCGCCTCTCTGCATCGCAACCCTCAGCAAAGCGAACTTTCAATGAGCAATAATTTGCCACCAGTAAGCTTGAAACACGATTCAGAGTCAGCAAATAAAAAGGATGATAATCATGGAAAATTTAGTAACGATAGCACTGCTTCTGCAATGTTTTTTATACGTAAGACAGACTTTGAAAAAACCGGCGGCTTCGATGAAAACTTCGACGGTTACGGGCTAAACGACGAAGACTTCTTCGCACAGTGTCGTGAAGTTGGACTGACACTTACCGACTCTCCTTCGGTGGTTTTTTCTCCGGTTCGCGATCTCACGCGATGCCCGGTTAATCATTTATTAGACTTTGTCCACAACGCACAGCTTTTCCGTGAAAAGTGGGGCTTCTTTCCGCGTAGAGATATTCTTAATAGCTACGCCGAAAAAGGATTAATCAATCACGATTTTGAAACTAGTAATATTCATGTCACTCGCTTGCCGAACGAAGAAGAGATAACAGAAAGTGAAAAAGCCTTAGAACCAATTGATAATGCAGATCAGGCAGGGTCCGTGGTAAAAAAGCGCTCAAATGAAGCGTTAACCGCTCAAGAAGCCTCCTCTTTTTTTATCGCCCGCAATATTCAACGTAAACCAAGTGTTTCACAGCGTTCTCAATATGCTGCCTGTTCATTGGCGCAAGTATCTGGATTAGCACCAACCTAAAGCTCTTCTTAGAATTTTATCACTACTTGATAACGTTAAATAGCTGATATGTTGCTTATCAAAAGCGTGTCTATTACATTATTAGATAATGTTTGCCAGATGCGTTTGTAATGACCATAAAGTCTCAGTACATCTTTGCCCTTTTGCTTACTGCCACAGCAGTGTCTCTATCCTTTTTTATCATTAACGATTTATTGAGCGACCAGCGTCAAGATGCAGAAATAATCAATATTGCTGGCCAGCAGCGAATGCTTTCTCAAAGAATTGCTTTATTAAAGTCAGCCACTAATTTATGTAGCAGCACGCAGACCAAAAGCTATTTAGCATCCTCATTAGATAAGCTCGAAAGTAACCATGCAAAACTCATCGCCCTTGATAATTTATCAGCCACACACAAAGACTTGTACTTTGGGGATGTGAACCTCGATAAAGCCGTTAATACCTATGTAAAAAGCGGCAGGAACAAACTTGCGAATGCATCTAGTACAAACAATTCAATGAGTGAAGTCAGTGAAAGCAATAAAGAATGCTCCACAACATTTTTGCTAAACGCATCAGTTCAACCGTCTGCGTCATCTTCGATAATTGCAGATTCCACGCAACTTCTTAAGCACTTAGATATGGTAGTCACCTTATTTGAAAACGAGGCCAACGCCCGTGTGAACAATGCAGAAAATTTTGCGCTGTATCTTTGGCTAATAACGTTAATACTGCTTATTATTGAGGCGGTATTTGTTTTTATCCCAATGGAAAAGCAAATACGTCGTTCATTAGCCCGTCTCACTAAACTAAAAAACGTGGCTATGGAAGAAGCAGAAAAAGCGAAGCGGGCAAGCCAAGCAAAGTCCGATTTTCTTTCTAGCATGAGCCATGAACTGCGAACGCCAATGAACGGGCTTTTTGGGATGATTGAACTTGCCATTGATACGCCTAGTAAAAGCAATATCTACCTTAAAAAAGCGAAGAGTTCAGGTAGGCAGCTACTCTCTCTTATCAACGATATTCTTGATATTTCAAAAATTGAAGCAAACAAAATTAAAATAGAAAAAGTGCCTGTCGACTTGCTTCAAGTGTTAGATGACGTCGTATCGTTGCAACGTGTTTTCTGCCAAAAGAAAGGGCTCGAGTTTTATTACCATAAAGAGGCTACCCTTCCACCCATAATAGAAGGCGACGTGACTCGTATTTCACAAATTCTGCATAATTTGCTGAGCAACGCAATTAAGTTTACCTCATCCGGCAGCGTTTCATTGAATGTGAGTCACGCCATGGTGGGTGATTCGTTATTACTCACATTTGATATTATCGATACCGGAATAGGCATAGAAGAAGATGTCATTGACAAAATTTTTCAAAAGTTTGAACAAGCCGATCAAACCACTACCCGTCAGTTTGGCGGAACGGGGCTTGGTTTAAGCATCGCGAAACAGCTGGCGCTCCTTATGGGCGGCGACATAAGCGTGCACTCAGCGGTAGGGAAAGGGACAACCTTTTCATTTACTATGAACACACAGGAGGCCCGTTTACCGCCAATGTCCGTTCAGTCTAAAGCAAATATTCGCTGCGCCATCATCGACGACTTACAAACTAGTAGAGAATATCTTGCCCATATATTGGCTTCACTGCATATTGAAGGCACCTGCTATTCTTCGGCCAGCGACTTTTTAAACCACACGCCTTTTGACTACGACGCTATTATCGTCGATTTAGCGATGCCGGACGTAAGTGGTTTAGACCTCATTGACCAATTGAAACACAGCAAGCACAGTGTCCTGCCAAAGATAATTGTAGTGTCCGCGGAATTAGAGAGGCTAAACGGCCAAGACACGCTAACGGAAGTAATATGGCGTTCACACACTAAGCCCATCAATAGACGTGAAATAGAACAAGATTTGCGTAAATTACTTGCCAGCTCTTCTCCTATTTCTGAAACGCCAAAAACTAAGGTAAAGAAAAAAAGAATACTGCTAGCGGAAGACAATGAGATTAACGCGGAAATTGTTAAAGCACTTTTACAGCAAGAAAATTTTATTATATTACACGTTAAAAATGGACAAGACGCCCTTGAGGCTTGTATTAAGCATACCTTTGACCTCATTCTCATGGATTGCAATATGCCGGTAATGAGTGGTATTGAATCATCCATATCCATCCGAGCCACTTTAGACTTAAAAACACCTATTATTGCGTTAACAGCGAACGCATTCGCCGAGGATAAAGAGGAGTGTTTGGCGGCTGGCATGAACGACTTTCTTACCAAGCCCATAGATAAAGCCACCTTAATTACCTGCATCAGAAAGTACCTAGGTGAATGAGCTAGCCTTAATACTTAACATTACCCCCATTGCTCCATTGTACCTTTACCAGAGTTCTCTTATTAACATTATAGCTATTGTTCTGGCTTGCACATCAGCTAGAGCAATAGCGTAATCGTTAGCATCATGTTACTGATACTCAACTTCCTCACTGGTATAGCCCGGTGCAATAGCAAGATTGTCTGTATTTGCCAAGCTTGCCTGATTTTTCAGCCACAATTGATATTCACCCGTTCGCAGACTGGCTAATTTAGTGCAATCCACGTTCCACCTTCTGAGCAAATATCCCGCCATTGCAGCACGAACTTGAAGTACCAATACGCCTTCTTCCATGGCGTAGTCTAGCTCTATCGCTGTAGGGTATTTAATATTTTTAGGGTGAGGAACAATTTCAAGGGGAATCATTCTTTGCCACGCCTCGTCACAGTCTTTGAGCTCATTTTCATTAGGTGTATCCTTAACTGTAACCTTGCTAATACGGGTTAATACAAAGTCTCGAAAGCTCTGAGACTTTCTATCAAACGCGCGAACATGCCACCGCTGCCCGTTATCAACAATACTATGGGGAACTAGCTCTCGCGCGCCAGAGCCGCTTGAAAGCGACGTATAAATCACGCTCATGGCTTTTTGATTCACAATAGCTTGCACTACTTTAGCCACAACAAATATATCCGGCACGTTAAGGGACGATGCGCTTTCAACGGGAAAATGAATATCACCGATGGCATCAAAGCCATCTGAAATATCATTGGCTAATTTGACTAACGTACGTCTAGCATCGTGCTCGAAGAGTGGCAAAAAGGATTCTGTTTGAAAATACCGCTTTTCTTGCGCTGAATACACCAAGTTGTCAGGCGCTAACTCTTTGTACAACGTAAAGTCTCGAGAGCCGGCAGACAGCCCCACTTCGAAGCGCTTAATAAGGTCTTGTCGATGAATAGCGCCTTTAAATAAGAGGCAAAAATCGATGTAGGCCAGTCGCTGGCGTTGTGAAAAAGAGATGGTATCTAGCATTAAAGCGCCTCATTATTTTCGACAGAGTATTTTTACAGGCAAAGCTATTTATTAACGCATTCACAATAGAGATTACAAAATAAGCGTTACGGGCAAACCGCTGTAAGAAACGTGTTCTTTTAGCCAGTGTGGTTTATTTTAAGCCGTGTGTAAATATAAACTTTAATCAGGCAGTATATTCGCAATGAGTGTTTACTGTGAGTTGGTTTTTGTAAGTCGGTTAGAGTAAGTCGGTTAGAGTGAGACGGTTAGTGTGAGACGGTTAGTGTGAGACGGGCATCATATCGGCACGTGCAATAAAAAAGCACCTTTCGGTGCTTTTTTCTAACTCCTAGCAAACAGCGCTGCGTGCTATGTATATCAGGTGTTGCGTGCTGTGTATTTCAAATATAGCTACTTGGCATAGTTAGCAAGAAACTTATCAAAGTCACTTTGAAACGCCGTTTTTAGACGAAGGCACTGTTGAGATTCGTCTTGCATAATTTCAACACCTCGCGACATACCTTCGTAACGTTCTTGAATCTTGCTATAAAACGTGTTCGCCATGGCAAGGTTTGTTTCAGAGCAGCTAGAAGACACAAACTCAGGCATGCGCGCTACGTGATAGTCAGGCATTTTCTTAATCAAGGCGTCAGCGTTATTATCAAGCCATTGATATACCAAGGTATGATCATCAAGATTTCTTGCCACCCGCGCGACCATATACATAGTGTTTGCTGGTGTTATCTCATTGGTTAACGCCAAGTCTAACATCTTGAATACAGATTCCTTGTCGTCAAAACGCATGGAATAAATTAGCGTACTTTTTACGTTTGGCAACTGGGCTTTCTTAAATGCACTTACCACCTCGTTGAACCACTTGGCGTTATCTTTATCTGCACTATTTTTTGTCGCAATAGCGATAGCAGTTCCAGCGATGCCAGAGGAAACACTTGACGTATCTTCGATGTATTTCTTGGCGAGCACGTTACTCTTTTCAACCAAGCTATCGCTATCGGCATACATACCTAGAAAGCCATACAGCTGGTTGCGAAGGCGAATAATGTCTGTCGAATCATCATCTGCCTCAGTAAGACTCAGTGCATCTAATAACGGCATATAAGTGTTAGTAAGCAAGGTAGCATACGCATCGCGATTGCTATCATTCACTAAGTAATCAAATTCTTGCAGTACACCTACAGCTGCGCGAATAACGGCAGGGTCTTCATCTGCACTTAACGCATTGAGTACTTTCATCACACTATCTACACCAACCTCATCGGCATTTAACAGTGCTTGGTAGTTATACAACACGTTTTTCTTTTCACGCTTGTTCAGTACCTCAATATTTGCCAGTAAATTGTCTAACTGCGCAGGCGAAATAGACCAGCGAAAATAGCCTGTGGCATTGTCATTAGGATACACCCAGTCGGCCTCAGCTAGCTGAGAAAGCGTTGTAGTGGTTTTGTCGATAAACACAACCTCACTTTTCATTTCGCCGTTTTGCTGGTAGGTCAACTTAAGCGGTATGGCCCACGTTTTTTCTTCTACCGATGCACCAGCAAAATGGAAGCGAGACTGAGTGACTTTACCGCCTTCTGTAATATGAATGATGGGATAGCCTGGCTGTTCTAGATAGGCTTTCATCATTGCGCTTAAATTAAAGTCGGATACGCCATCAAGCGCTCGCCACAAATCATCAGCTACTGTATTACCCCATGAATGGGTTTTCATGTAATTACGCACGCCCTCACGGAAGCTGTCAGTACCGATTAGCGACTCAATCATTTGCAAAATTGATTCGCCTTTTGAGTAATTAAGCCCCAAACCATCCATAACGTCTGGCTGACGTTTCACTACTTTTTTCACGGGCTTCACCGTTGGGCTTGCATCTGCACCAAAAGCCCCTTCTTGTACAAGGCGATCGGCATAGTTTAACTCAGGATATAACGTCTTCATTGTGTGACTTGCAGCCCATGAAGCAAACGCTTCGTTTAGCCACAGGTCGTCCCACCAGGCCATGGTCACTAAATTGCCAAACCACTGGTGGGCAAGTTCGTGGGCAATCACATTAAGTGGGCCAGAGCGCTCAGTAACACTTGGGTTATCAGCTAAAAGCAATAGGCTATCGCGATAGGTAATTAGACCCACATTTTCCATAGCGCCATGTGTGAAGTTAGGTACAGCAACAAAATCCATTTTTTTGTATGGATATTTGATGCCAAAGAAATCTTCTAAAGACGTCAGTATTTCTGGGGTGTGCTTGATGACAAACTTCGTTTTGTCGATATAGCCTTTTGGCACATAAATACGACCTGGCACAGACAACCCTGTCATCTCAGTGCTATCAAATGGGCCTACTGTATAAGCGATAAGGTAGGTCGGCATAGGCTTTGTTTTTTCAAACTGAACGGTTTTAACACCATCGCTTACCGACTCTTCAAGCACAGGCGTATTTGATACCACTACCTGATGGGCTGGCGCGCTAATAGTCATTTGATATGGAATTTTAAAAATAGGCTCATCAAAGCTTGGAAACGCTTTTCTGGCGTGCATATCTTCGAACTGGGTAAAGATATAATTGTTTTTTTCAAAACGAGACAGGTACATGCCGTCTGACGACGTGTTTACATTACCGCTAAACGCAATTTTAAGTGTGTAGTTACCAGGCTTAATAACGGTTTCGGCCTTAGCCCAGTTAATATCGTAATCACTTTCCATAACGCTTAGCGACAACGATTGCTCAGCGTTGACTAACGCAGCGGAGGTGATAGATAAATCATGCTGATAAAAACCGACTTTTTGAGTCGGTGAATTCACAACGACATCAATCTCTGTCGTCCCAGAATATGCTGGGTTGTCAGGGTCTACATTTAAGTGAATACGTTGAAAAGTAGGGCTTACTGATGATGGCAGACGATATTCAGCATCCGCCGCAATAGCAAAACTGCTCAGCAATATGTTAAGCGTGAGCAGCACCGCCGCTGTTTTAAACAGCGCAGTTATTCGTTTCATTATACTTATTCCGTGAGTGGTGCAGCGCTATGTAGCCACCGCATTAATTATTCCACCGCATAGAATAAAAGGGAACACTCTCTATCGCAACGCTAAGGTGCTGTATTCAATATTCAAATTGTTACTGTTCGTTTCAAACCTGACTTTCGGGTATTTCGTCGCAATTAGTGAGTGCCTTAAGCGACAGCGCAATAAGGTTCATACTGGCCCTTTGCTAAAAACGGTAGCGCCTGAGCTGCGCTTGCATTTGTTTAATTTGCTCAACCAACTCATTACAGCTAATTGCAACCTCAGTGGCATAGTTACGATTGGCATCGCCAACGGCCTTAATACTCTCAACGCCTTGAATAACGTTTCTTGCTACCTCTTTTTGACCTTGTGCAGTATGTGAGGCCTCTTGGTTTAACTGAGTAATTCGAGCCACGGCTCCTAGTGCTTGCTCTAGAGAAGTGCCCGCATTTTTAGTGACTTCAAGAGTACTAAATGCGGTGTCTTTATTCCGGTTCATTTTTGATGCGGCTTCTCTACTTCCTTGCTGTAAACGCTCTATCATAATACGAATTTCTTCTGTTGATGATTGCGTTCTACTTGCCAGAGAGCGAACCTCATCGGCCACAACAGCAAAGCCTCGCCCTTGCTCACCCGCCCTAGCCGCTTCAATTGCCGCATTTAATGCCAGCAAGTTTGTTTGCTCCGCAATATTTCGTATAACTTCCATCACACCGCTAATTTCTTCACTGGCTTGTGCTAACTCATCAATAACTTTAACTGACTCATCAACATCATTGGCCTGTGCCTGAATATCATCAATAGTTTGTGCAAGTACGCTGACACTGGTCCTCGTGTCGCTATCTGCTGCCGTCGCAGCTTCACTAGAACTGGCAATGCATGCCGAAACACTATCAGTATTTTCCTGCAGCAAAACGATGGCGGAGTCAATTTTGTCGGTTTCTACAGAGAGTAACGACACTGAATCGCTGGACCGCTCTGCTGTTTTATTCAGTAACTCTGATTTTGTAAGCATACCGCCAGTTGTAGCATCAACCTTTTGCAATGTCTCTTGTAGCTGGCCCAAGAGTTTATTAAAAGCTCTCGCCATCTGCCCAAACTCATCGCTCCTTTTACCTTCAAATCTAAAAGTAAGGTCTCCTTCGCCAGAAGTTAAGTTAGTCACTACCGCAATAAATTCTTCAAGAGGGCGGCCCACAATATACTTAACAAGCAACCAAATAGTGATGAGGACTCCCGCACTGGCAACAAGGACTTTAGCAATTACGGCGAAAACAGCGGTGCTTATCAGTGCGCTCTTCTCACTTTCCGACGCAACCAAAATAATATCGTAGCCCCAGGCTTTAAAAGGCACGATGGTTGTCGACCATTTATCACTATTACTGAGTGCAGACTTCACTGTTTGCTCATTGACGTGGGACGAATGCATTCGGATATTGCCCTTACCATCTCTTAGGGCAACGAATCCTTCATCAAGTAGATGACTTTTCTTAATGGCATCCTCAAGCACATTTAAATCTGCGGAGTAGCCTACATACCAAATACCAATAACTTGACCTTGAGCGTTAAACATGGGTTCATACCCCGTAAGATACGGACTTCCTAAAATATCTACCGCGCCATAGTAAGCTTCTTGCTGCTCTATTTGTTTTATTGCCTTACCGGATGGCGCAAGCTTAGTACCAATCGCTCTTGCCCCATTTTTAATAACATTGGTACTCACTCTAATGTAATCATTGCCCGTTTTACTAAATAAGGTAGCCGTTCCTCCCATTACATCAGTTAGCCCATCTACTAATGAAAAATTGTTAGCTTGTGCTTGAGAGCCGAGGAACAGTTGCTGGGCCGGTGTTGCCTTTACGGTAACGACATCGCCATGACTGGGCACACCTAATGCTTCACCTCGCTGTTTGAGCAGCGACATACTGCTTTTTACTCGCTCGAGTACAATAGCGTCAGTAACGGTGAGAATATTAACGAGCCTGTCTGCTGTGTTTTGTTTTTGAGTTTCTATTTGCTTTACGACACTGGAAGACGTGGTGACTACCGTGATAATTGCGATAACCAAGGCTAATAATGCAATGACAGAACAAATTGCTAATAAAAACTTTCGCTGGATCGACATACAATTCTCACTTGTTCATGCTGGTTGTTGATACTAGTTAAATAAGCTTGATATCTATAAATCTTCCCTGATTAATTCGTTTCATATACTTAAATTTAGGTAACTTTTTCTATAGAGCAAATTTTTTTGTCAATTACTTCATATTCACCTTACCTCCAATCATTTTTAGAGACGGGGTTCCTCGAATTAATGTATCTCGTGCAAATTGCTGTTCGCAGTTAGGGCATATACCCTCTTCTTTTGTGAAGTCCTCAACTATTCGCTCTTTGAAACACTTAACCAACGCCCCTTTACCCCCTTTTTTGTATTTATAGAGCGAGGCTTTACACTTTGCACAGTAAATGTGAACGGTTTTATCTGGGGCTTTTTTACGGGGTTTAGCCATCAATACCTCGTTATTGATTATTTAACTATTTGCGACCTTTATACAATCGCGACTTCGTCTTATTTTCAGCTATACTTTAACAAACGTAGACACGATTCACTGTTTCTTTCCTTTATTGGTTATCTGTTTTCAGACAGTCTGAAAGACAAGCGCCCGATATTGGATTTGTTTTCAATGACCAAAGGTAACCTTCATGAAATTTATTTTTGCACTATGTCTTTCGCTTTCGGCGCCTGTATTTGCCGGTACTGCAATCATTGTTAATGCGGACAACACCTCAGGTATTGACGTGGAAACGGTAAAACGCATTTATTTGGGTAAATCAAAAGCGTTTCCTGATGGAAGCAGAGCTATCCCACTAACCTTTGAAACCGGTAATGGACTTCGAGACACATTTAACAAAGACGTACTTGGAAAGTCTGAATCACAATACTCTGCCTTTTGGTCAAAATTGGTCTTCACCGGGCGTGGAACGCCGCCGGAAATGATTTCAAATGAAGAAGAGATGCTGACTCTCGTTGCAACAAACCCAAACACCATCGGCTTTATCGATGAGAGTAAAGTGGATGGCTCAGTAAAAATCGTAGGCAAATTTTAAGATAGCTATATTGAAGCCAGCTCGGCTTCCGGGTGAGTTACGTGCTAACCATAGGTGTGATAACACCTAAGTAAAATTTAGCTAAAGACATTGCGACGTACAGTGCAGCTTTCGGCTGCACTGCATTTTGAGTGTGTCGAGCGAGTATTTAACAAGTATTAACTCGGATATTCTGCTAGGTAATTCAAATTAGTAAATGCCGTGATAACGTCCTTGGCAAAATCGACTCTTGGATTAGAAAGCGCGCCTTTTTTCCACACCAAATATAAATCATTTTCAGGACCAGGCTTACCCAGCTGAATCAACTCTCCCTGCTTTATACCTCGTTTACAAAGGTAATCGGGCAATACTGAATACCCAACCCCCGACGTAACGATAGACGCAATAGCTCTTATATCTGGGCAGATGGCTGCCACAGGCGAGTCACATTTGGCATTAAACACATCAGCAAAGTAGCGGCGAATAAGAGGTAGCTGTTCATCGTACGCTACCACTTTGTGTGTGTTTAATAGCGACGCCGTAACTTCACGGTCCTCTATCAGTTTGCCTTGAACCCGGTTCATAACAAGAACAAGCCGCTCTTTGTCCAGTTTTTGATATTCATACATTGTTGATTCTGGCTCAGATCCGGTAATGGCAAGTTCGGCCACATCGTTTTTCAACAGCCCATAAATATCTGCTTTATTGCCGGTATGGACAACCAGGTTGACTCTATCGGCCTGCAGCAGATTGGCGAGTGTTGGCCCCGCCACAGAGCTAAGGTATTCAGCGGGCCCAGCGAGATGCAGTGTACCGTGATCTGTAGAAGCTCGACTTCGAATGGACGCCACTTTTTGCTCAAGAATGTCGATGTGACTAGATACTTGAAGCGCCAGATCATCGGCAATTGGCGTTGGCTCCACGCCTCTCGCTTTTCGAATAAACAGCTCCTTACCCACAATGGATTCCATTGCTTGAATATGCGATGTAACTGAAGGCTGTGACATATGTAGCCTTGATGCGGCCCGAGTAATGTTGCCACTGCGATACACTTCAACAAAGGTTTTTAACTGCGTAAGATATGACATTGACCGACCCATCAGATTATTGATGGCTGATACTAACTTATCTGACTTCTCGTGCCAATTAAACCTCCGTAAGATGCAGCCCATTGAAGCAATTGGCTTAAATCAATAAGGATTTTTTGTGAACAAGACACTACCGATATTACTACTTATTTCATCATCATCGCTATCGCTGAGCGCTTTCAGTCATGGGCACGGAAGCGGTGAAGGTCATGAAAGTCAAACTAAAACCAAAGGCGAGGTACTGGTACTGCTATCTAGTGAAGATAGAATGCAGCTTACAGAAGGTAAAACAGAGCCAACGGGTTATTATTTAAATGAATTTGGCGTACCCGCAAAAGCACTGGTCGACGCCGGTTACACTCTGGTATTAGCCACACCGAAAGGCAATGCACCCGCCGTAGACAGCAAATCGGTGATCCCGCAGTATTTTGGCGGTGACAGTGCTTACATGGAGCAAATACAACGCTTTGTTGCCTCTATTGATGGCATTGACGATACCCTATCGCTTTCAGAAGTCATCGATGCAGGTTTAAATAACTACAAGGGCGTGTTTATTCCTGGCGGCCATGCCCCGCTTATCGACTTAGCCAACAACCCTGAAGTGGGTAAAATTTTGGGCTATTTTCATAGCGCAGAAAAGCCCACCGCGGCAATATGCCATGGCCCTATCGCGCTTTTATCAGCACAAAACAACCCTGAAACGTTTAATTCAGCACTTAAAAGCCAAACCGATGCAGAGGCTGATGACTGGATTTACGCGGGTTATGAAATGACGATTTTCTCGGAAGCTGAAGAGGAATATTTTGAGAGTACCCTTACCGATGCAGGTCTGCTTTATTACCCTTCAGATGCTATGAGTACCGCTGGCGGCGACATGAGTTACGAAGAAATGTGGGCTCCTCACGTGGTTGTAGACCGCGAGCTAATTACAGGACAAAACCCGTTTTCAGACAAATTACTCGCTGAAAAGCTTATTAACCAACTGAATGAACAAAACTAATAAGGACGAGAAACTAACTATGCTTAATTTTACATTTAAAAATCAAACCGAAGTGCTGTTTGGAAAAGGCCAACTCAGTGAAGTAGCCTCTCGTTTACCGCAAAGTGCAAAAGTACTTTTTCTTTATGGCGGTGGCTCAATCAAAAAAAATGGCATTTACGATAAAACCATAGAAGCACTTGGCGATGCCGAGGTTGTAGAGTTTAACGGTGTTGAGCCAAACCCGGAATTTTCGACGCTGATGAAAGCCGTTGAAGTGGCTCGTGAAAACAAGGTTAACTTTATCCTTGCTGTGGGTGGCGGAAGTGTTATCGACGGTGCAAAATTTGTCGCTGCGGCGGTTAACTTTGCTGGCGACCCCTGGGATATCCTAATTAAAGAGGCGCCGTTTGAGAATCCATTACCTATCGGTGCCGTACTTACGCTGCCTGCAACTGGCTCAGAAAGTAACGGTAATTCAGTGGTAAATCGCAAAGAAACCTCACAGAAGCGGGCGTTTTCTTCGGAATCTGTACAGCCTGTATTCGCAGTGCTTGACCCTGAATTTACCTATTCGTTACCAACGCGACAGGTATCAAATGGTGTGGTTGACGCTTTTGTTCATGTTATTGAACAATACCTCACCTATTCAGTTAACGCGCCGTTACAAGACAGGTTTGCAGAAGGCATTTTGCAAACGCTTATTGAAGAAGGCCCTAAGTCACTAGCAACACCGCATGATTACGACGTAAGAGCTAACGTAATGTGGTCAGCGACAATGGCGTTGAATGGTCTTATTGGCAAAGGCGTTCCACAAGATTGGGGCACTCACATGATTGGCCACGAATTGACGGCACTTCACGGTTTAGACCATGCGGTCACGCTAGCTATCGTTTTACCGTCGCTAATGTATGTTCAACGAGACAGCAAGAAAGAGAAGATTTTGCAGCTTGGTGAGCGCGTATTTAATATTTCAGAGCAAAATGAAGAAAAGGCGATAGATTTGACTATTAAAGCCGTTCAAGATTTCTTTGAAACAATGCAGGTCAAAACTCGTTTGTCTGACTATGATATTGATAAATCAGCGATTGATGGATTAGTTGATAACCTAGAGCGAAACGGCCTAACTGCGCTTGGTGAGCACGGCGATATTGACCTAGTAAAGGCAAGAGAAATTCTCACGCTGGCGGCCTAATGCTTAAACTCTCTAGTTTTAGGCTAAGTGCGCTAAAGCGCTAGTACAAGTAGCGCACACGCCTAAGCTAGTAGATAAAGCCAATAGATATCAATAACGCGCTAATAAGTAGAACAAATGAGTCTGCTTATTAGCGTGAGTTTATGTTCTTTTTGCCCTCTTTTCCGATTCCTCTCTTCCTCCGCTAAAGTCACTGCAAATGGAGAATAACCTAGACTTACTCAAATCCGTGGTAAGTCACAAAATCAGCGTTGTCTACGCGGGTTGAGCGAACTGAGTTGGCTGGAAAATCAGGGTCTGGATAGCCAAGTGCTATACAGATCATGATTGCTTCATCGTCTGGAATATTGGCATGCTTATGAACAACATCAGATTGCATAATGCCCTGCCCGTTAATCACGCACCCCAAACCTAAATCCCACGCGGCCAAGACAATACCGTAGGCTAATGAACCTAAACCAAACTGAGTAATACCGGCAGGCTCCAACGTTTTGTCGTAGGTCAGCACTAAAGACACAGGTGCATCAAACTGACGAAAACCGCGCATCATCCAGTCCATTCGCTTTTCTTTGTCTTCTCGCGTTATGCCCATAACGTCAAATAGCTGAACGGCGACATCAATTTGTCGCTGGCGGTGAATACCCTCGTAATCTTCTTTATAGGGAAAGTCCCGTTTATGAGGTTTTCCTGCCAATGTATTCTCTGTATTACCTTCACGTATTTTATCTAGCACATCGCCGGAAACAGCGTGTATCTTCCACGTTTGCGTGTTGTATGAAGATGGCGCCCATTTGGCCGCATTGATGATAGAATCTACGGTTGCTTTAGACACTGGCTGTTGTGTAAAACCGCGAACACTTTTTCTGGAAGCGGCAAATTCTGCAAAATTCATAAGACTCTCGCTCACTCTATGTTATTACAATTTATTAACACAGAGTAAACGCTGAACATCCTTTGATGCAATGGCAAAATCAGACACAACCGATTGATTTTGGTTATATATATCTATGGTTTGATGATGAATAAATGCTAAAGCTCAAACTGTTCAAAAAAACCATTGAATTAACTTTGCGCTTTTTTTCGTTTCATTAGTCCTTTCAAGTCTCTACCGTAGCCTCTAAAATACTGCTTTATATCCTCGAGAATAAGGTAGTTTAGCGGCACAATGAATAGCGTGATCACGGTGGCGAACAAAATGCCAAAACCTAGGCTTACCGCCATTGGAATAAGAAACTGGGCCTGAGTCGACTTTTCAAATAACAGCGGCATCAGCCCTGCAAAAGTCGTAAGGGACGTCAGTAATACTGGCCTGAAGCGTCGACCACCAGCATCGTAAACCGCTTTTTTAAGGGCGACTCCTTCGAGACGCTTTTGATTTATATAGTCGACCAATACTAATGAGTCGTTCACCACAACCCCCGAAAGCGCGAGCATGCCCATAAAACTCAACAACGTTAAGTCCATACCCATGATCCAGTGGCCAATAACAGCGCCAACAAGGCCAAAAGGAATCACCGACATTACAATTATCGGCTGAGAATACGACTTAAACGGAATGGCTAACAAAATATAAATCAGTATTGCCAGACCCACTCCTCCTACAATTAGCCCTTGAGAGGATTCCTCTTGGTCTCGCGCCTCACCTGCCATTTCAAAGCTCACCCCAGGGTACTGACCTAACTGCTCAGACAACCAATCGTTGACCTCTGCTTGCACAAGGGTTAAATCGCCATTCTTTTTATCAAAGTCTGCGGTAACCGAAAGTGTTCTTTGTCTATCTACCCGCAAAATGCTGTCTGGGCTAAACCCTGGGATCACATCTGCTACTTGCCAAAGTGGCACTTCTTGGTTTGGTCCAATGCGAATCATCATTTGTTCAAGGGTTTCAATAGACTGCCTAGCTTGAAGTGGGTAACGCACCATCACGCGTACCTCTTCTCGGCCGCGTTGGATGCGCTGTATTTCAAACCCAAACACCGCTTGTCTGACTTGCCTTGCCACAGTATTAAGGTCTAACCCTAGCAGTCGAGCTTCGGGTTTTAATTCAAGCTGAAGTTCTTCTTTACCATCTGACAACGAGTCTTCAATATCAAAAACAGCCGCATACTCCGCCAGTTTTGTTTTTAGCTTCTCACCAAGTTCGTTAAGTGCATTGGTGTCTCTGCCTTTAAGCTCAACATCCACCGGCGAGCCGCCCCAACCACCAATTTCAGCGCGATAGTTAAGCTGTTCTGCACCAGCAATTTGGCCAACGCGTTTACGCCATTCGTTAACGACTTCACGTGTAGATACGTCTACGGTACGTTTTTCAGGCGGCACTAAATCAATTTGCACTCTACCTGTGGTGGAGTTTCTGCCCCCACTCACTGAATAAATATTTCGAATGACTGACTCGCCAGTATCTTCATCAAGGTACTCCTCACGAAGCGCTTGCGCGTGACCCGTCATAGATTTTACGATGCGATCCGTACTTTCAAATGCCGTTCCCGCAGGCATAACCAAAGTAGCAGTTGCCACCTCACTTTGAACTCTTGGGAAGAAAACGAATTTGGTTTGTCCACTGGCAATAGAGCCAATGATAATCACCAGTACTGAAAACATGAGCACCCACGATGCATAGCGCCACTGCATTGCGCGAGCTAAAACAGGTTGATATGCCCGTTCAATAAGAACTTCTAAAGACCGAGCAACCTTCTTTTGAATTTCTGACAGTTTAGATGCCGGTTTGTCGCCACGGGGTTTCACGTGCTTTAAGTGAGCGGGCAAAATAAATTTCGATTCAATTAATGAAAACAGCAATACTGGGATGATGACAAACGGAATAGCCGCATACCAACTTCCCCTGCCTGTTTGAAACGCGAGTGGCAAGAAAGCCGCTGCTGTTGTCAAAATACCAAACGTAACCGGTACCGCCACTTCTTGCGTGCCTTTAATGGCCGCATCAAGAGGGTTTTCGCCACGCTCTAAATGGGCGTAAACATTTTCCCCGGTCACGATGGCATCGTCCACCACTATGCCTAGAACTAAAATAAAGGCGAAAAGGCTCATTAAGTTTAGCGTAACGTCGAACACAGGCATCAATAAGAATGCCCCCATAAAACTCATGGGAATCCCTAAACATACCCAAAACGCCACCGATGGTCGCAAAAATAGGGCAAGTAAAGTAATCACCAATAGCGCCCCCTGCCATGCACTAGTCGATAACGTAGCAAGGCGGGCTTTAATTGGCTCACTTCTGTCTCGCCAAAAATCTAAACTTAACCCTTCGGGCATTTGCGATTGTTTGGCGATTACGTAATCTTTAACCGCTTGGGTAACTTCAATAATACTTTCATCACCGGTGCGAAACACCTCTACTTCCACAGCAGGCATACCGTTAAACCGTGTTTTAAGTGGCGTTTCTTCAAAAGCATCTACAATATTCGCCAGGTCGCCCAACTTAATCATTGTGCCGTCTTGCGTGGTGACTATAGGAATGTTTGCATATTCATCAGCGTTATACGCTTGGCCTCTACTACGGATGAAAATATCACCGCCTTCGGTCTTTAGGTTACCTGCTGACACATCGGTTGCGTTTTGACGAATAACGGTAGCAACCTGCTCTAACGTTAGGTCGTACTTTCTGAGCACTAATTCTTGAATTTCAATGGAAATTTCAAAGGGAAGCGTTCCCCCCACTTCAACTTGAGAAATACCTTTAATGGCAGCCAATTCATCGCGCACTGTATCTGCTAATCGGCGCAGCGTTATGGGGTCGTAATCACCATACAGCACTACCCCAATGGCATCTCGTCGCCATTGAGGTACTTGAATAAGTAAATTCTCTGCATCAACCGGAAAATTATTGATCGCGTCCACTTTTATTTTTACATCATCAAGCATTTCCCTAACGTTATATCCTTCCTCAACTTCGATGGTGACAGATGCACTACCCTCACTGCTTGATGAATTAAGTTCTCGTATTCCCTCTAGGTCTTGAACCGCCTCTTCAATACGAATTGTGATCCCCTCTTCGACTTCCTGAGGCGATGCGCCAGGCAAAGACATAGTGACGCGCACACTGCGCTGTTCGAATTCGGGAAACAAATCAACGGGGATATGGTTTGATACAACATACAGCCCTGAGATAAAAATTACGGCAAGTAAGATATTCGCCGCCACATCATTTTTAGCAAACCATGCAATCATGTTGGCATCTCCTACTCTTGTTCAGTGTTTTTTGCACTGTCAGCAGTCTTTGCCTGAAGCGATTTTTTAGCTGATGACGTCTCTGGCAAGCTATCGGCGAGTGACTTCACCTTCGTGCCATCGGGAATGTTGGCCGTAGGTGTAAGAATTAACTGATCGTTTGGCGTTAACACATTGCTGCCATTGCCAGTAACTTGACGATTAGTGGCAGAAACAATCACGTTTTTGTCGTCGGTCCATAACGGAGTGATGGGTCTTTTTCTTAAGACTCCTTCGTCCACCACACTTACCATATTGCTCTGAGACACAGCTTGACGAGGAATGACAAATACATCATTGAGTTTCTGCCCTTCGATACGAGCACTTAAAAATTGACCTACTCGTAGCGCTGGCCTTTGTTGAGTAGCTTTAAAAGGGGCTTCTACCTGAGCCACAAGAAATAGCATGCGGGTGGTAGGATCGAAAGCACCTTCACTTCGCACAATCTCACCTTCCCATTGATACGTTTTAGTGCCTAAATCGCCGTAAAGTCTAACCCGGGGATTTTGAGAAGAGTCCGAGCCGTTTTCACCTAAGTAAAAATATTCTAGCTCTGCGGTTTTAATGGGCAACCTAACTTCAACAACGTCTGTACTGTAAATAGACGCGATAGTCTGTGACGGCGTCACTACTTGTCCAACATCAATTGACTGACTTAGCACCATGCCATCGAAAGGCGCTTTGATAACAGTTCGTTCAAGATTTAGCTGGGCGCCCATTAGCCTTGCCTCTGCCGCGCGAAGCGCCGCTTCGGCAGCGGCAACCTGAGGTTTGCGCAATGCCAAAAGTTTAGCGGCCTCTCCTTTAGGCTGTTTGTTCCATTGTTGCGCTGAAAAATCGGCTTCAGCCAGCTCTTGCAGATAGCTTACGTTGGCCTCTGCAACCGCAGATTTCGCAATATCCACTTCAATGCGAAAGTCTCGGTTTTCTAACTGAACAAGAACATCACCTTTTTTAAATGAAGCCCCGGCACGAATATTGGGAGCAACTGATACCACGCGACCGGAAACATCAGCTACCAGCTCGGTTTGTGTGAGCGGTTGGGCCGTACCGTAAGACTCAATCCATATCTCATAATTATCGATAGTGAGATCCATGACATCAACGGCGACGGAGGGAGCAGCTTGACTTCCTCCCCACTTCCTTGCCTCTGGCTTACTGGAAAACATCGCTTTCACTATTAGCCCAGCGATGATGAGGATAACGATAGAGACAATGATATGAACTACCCAAGGTGCTTTTTTGTTATAGGTGGTTTGTTGATTTTTGTTGTTATTATCGGTGTTAACCATATTTTCACTCCACGCAGTACGCGCACTACTTCAGTTTTCTACGACATAGAATACGGCGTTTTAAAAATTTAGGACTCCGATAAGCGACAAAAAGACGAAAAAGAAGGTTTAACACAACATAAACAATTAGCGAGATGATAAGCGTATCTGCGAAAGCCAGAGTTGAATTTTTGCCTCGTCTTTATCAATCATAAACGGCATGGTGAGATTTGAAGGCCTATGCGGGGAGCCTGCGTGAACAAATATACTGTTTTCGACAATACCCACCGCTTTGCAGCCGGCCTGTTGAAAAGCAACGTATCCCGCCATCATTTCGTGAATTGCATCATGAGTAATGCCCGCAGTTTCTGTGGGACGTTGAAAAAGCACCCAGGCATTTAACGAGGCGGTTAATGAAAGAATGTCGAGTGTAAGTTTTCGAACGCCACTTAAATTAAATCCATCGGCATAATCGCAATATACCGTGTCGCCCTGCAAAGACAGCGAATAATTTCCGTGTGCATTATCTAAGACCATACTCTGTTAAACCATAATTTGGCAGAAGACCACTTCAGTTAGACAAAAGTATATTCCTAGAAAATTAAAAATGACAAATTAATTTGAAGATAAGATTTTATTTAAATAAGCGAAAATGAATAACCTAAAAGCCATCCGCCTATCAGTATTAACATTAAAGCTAAAAGGGTACTTTTCCATTTGGGCACTACTACAACATATAGATATTGCGACGTTGCAGGTAATTACTATCTCAAATTAATGACGCACACGGACATTTTCCCTCTTTTCTACCACCTGCGCTCTAGCTACTGTATAGTGGCAATTCTAAGGCTGTTCGTACTAGCGAATAGGGTTATCTTGATGTTATGTCAACGCAACATTTCGGCAATTACTCCCAGTCATAAAATACAGCCCAAAAAACACGGTTAAAAAGCACCGTGATAACAAAATAATTTAAAAGAGAGTTTTTGCATGAATAAATGGACAACCTCCATTTGGTGTATCGTTGTGCTATTAGCTGGGTCAGGCATTTATCATTTTTTCCAAACGCCCATAAAAGCCAAGTCGCTACCTGTATCAGTGCCGCTTGCAAGTGAAGTGGTTAATTATCACGATGACGTAAAGCCCGTGTTAGCCAAGCGCTGTGTGGTATGCCATGCGTGTTATGATGCCCCTTGCCAACTTAAAATGGGCGCTTATTCCGGTATTGAACGAGGCGCGAGCAAAGAACGAGTCTACGATGGTGAAAGGCTCATAGAAGCCAACTTAACTCGGCTATTTGAAGACGGCCATACGCTAGCCCAATGGCGAGACAAAGCGTTTTTTGCTGTAAATTCTGACACGCCCCAAATGAGCTCAAATGGCTTGTCATCCGCAGATTATCAAACTGCGGCCAATGAAAACTTATCATCAAGCGTTATTGCCCACCTGCTGCAGTTAAAACAAGACACGCCAGTGAAAACAGCCAGTGAAACGCCGGCGCTTCTCAATAAAGAAGATTATCCGCTGAATATCAACAGAGCATATCAATGCCCTACCATCGACGATATCGATGACTTCAAAGAAGATTACCCTTTATGGGGAATGCCCTATGCGTTGCCAGCATTGGACAAACAAGAAAACGCACTCATTCTCAATTGGATAGCACAAGGCGGCAAAGGTAGTGATGACGTTGTCATTAGCGAAGAAAATAAAAAGCAGATTATGGCGTGGGAAGACTTTTTAAACGGCGATAGTTTAAAGTCTCAATTAATGAGCCGTTACTTGTTTGAACATCTCTTTCTTGTGCATCTGCACTTTGACGCAAAGCAACCTCAACAGTTTTTCAAGCTGATTCGCTCTTCAACTGCCCCTGGACAACCTATTAACAGTATTCATACCCGTCGGCCTTTCGACAGCCCAGGCGTAGAGCGGGTGTATTACAGAATAGTGCCGCTAAAACAAACGCGAGTGCACAAGTCGCATATGCCAGTATTACTTACCAGCGATCGCATGGATAAATATGAAGACTGGTTTTTAAACGACGATTATGAGGTTACCTCAATGCCGTCGTATAAGCCTGAAGAGGCCTCTAACCCCTTTATTACCTTTGCCCAATTACCTATAAACGCGAGATACAACTATATGCTTGATGAGGCGCAAAACACCATCATGCAATTTATCAAAGGCCCAGTATGTCGCGGGCAAATGGCGCTAAACGTAATAAACGATCATTTTTGGGTTGTATTTTCTGAGCCAGATTTAGATTTGGTTCAAAATAACGGCGAATTTATTCAACAAGCACTCCAAAATATTGAGCTGCCTGCTGAAGAGCAAAGCAATGCCCTACCCACGGCATGGATGAACTATGCCGCGATGGAGCGTGAATATTTAAACGCGAAATCTGAATTCATCAATACCCAGATAAAAGACAAGTTAAACATCGATCTTGATTTACTGTGGAACGGTGATGGTGAGAATGAAAATATGGCATTAACTATCTTTAGGCATAAAGATGCCGCAAGCGTAGTTAAAGGGCTTGTTGGAAATACACCACAAACGGCTTGGGTGTTAACGTACCCACTATTTGAGCGCATTCACTATTTACTCGTGGCGGGTTACGACGTGTACGGCAACGTTGGCCATCAGCTTAACAGTAGAATGTATATGGACTTTTTGCGTATGGAAGGCGAGTTCAACTTTTTAGCGTTACTGCCAAGTGAAACCAGAGACAAGGTTAGAAGCAAATGGTATCGCGGCTCGGTGAGTGAAGTTGAAGAATTTGTGTATAAAGGCAATACATCAAAGATAGAGACTAGCATTGAGTACAACACCGATAACCCTTATCAAGAATTACTCGATACCATGAAGCGTAAATTCACAGGCACAATCAGCGAGCGACATTACCTAAATAACGGGTTTAAAGAGAAAGAGGCTATCGCTAGCTTTAACACGATAAACTCGTTTAAGGGCAACAATATTTCACTGCTGCCTGAGTCAACCGTAGTGCGTGTTTATGACAAATCAAGCGATGAACAGCACTTTTACACCATGCTAAGGCACAGCGCCCACACCAACATTTCTCATTTGTTTAATGAGGAAGACAGGCGCTTGCCCGAAGAAGACACCGTCACGATTGCCAGTGGCTTTATGACCTCTCACCCAAATGCATTTTTGCAAGTCGAAATATCAGACCTACCCGACCTCGCCACACGCATCAATAAAATGGGGTCAGAACCGGATTATGCAGCATTGCTAGACACCTATGGCGTAAGACGCACAAACCCCAAATTTTGGGACTATGCTGACAACATGCACAGCTATTTTAAAGCCACCTACCCTACTGAGTTTGGGTATTTAGACTTTAACCGGTTGGAAAACAGGTAGAAATGACGGCTAGAGGGTAGCCTTCTACTCCCTTTTTTAAACAGTAAGATAAATGAGGGCGCCGATAACGGCGCCTTTTTTTTGCTGTGCTCAAATTAAGTAACTCAACGAAAGGCAAATCATTACACGTGCCTAGCTAAGTCAATAAACACAACGCTAGGACACATTAAAATCTTGAGTCATTCTCACAAGGCTGTCCATCGTTGTCTCCGTCCATTTTGGTATTAGGGCAGTTTCTGATAAAGAACACGGCCTCAGCTCGCGAGTTCATCTGGCTACAGTGTTGACGGCCATCGCATGTAAATTGCGTGTTTTCCACCGTAGTAAGCGGCATCAAAGGAATATCTTTTAAAGGGGAATCTATAAGGCCTTCGTCTTTAAAAAATTGAACAATGGTTGGGTAAAGTACGAAGCCCAGTATCATTAATGTACACATTCCTAAAACGTTCGATACGTTTAGCGAGGATTTCTTTTTTAGGCGATGCGGCTTTACAGAATTCGAGGACAATCGAGAAAGGCGCTTTAAGTTAACCGCTTTACGCTTGCCATTCCGTTCGATGTCAATATCGATGTCGAATGACAACACTTCACCTACTTCTGGCCTATTTGTATTGTGGGGAAAGGCGGATATATGAACGAAGACCTCTTCCCCATTGCTGTCATCTGTAATAAACCCATAGCCTCTTTGGTCATTCCATTTGCTCAGTCGTCCGTGCAATTTCATCTCAGTCCTTTTATAACCATCTTCCCTGTAATAGTAATTAACTACATTGTCTGCTTCTTTTCAAGTACGGTCTTACGCTTTTTGAAGAAACAACTTTTAAAGAATATTCTCGCCCCCCTCAGGGTCTCTCGAGTTACGGGCCTGTTCTCTAATCTCATGCGCTTCAGACGCTACATCATCATCTGAAACACGGCTATGCTCAGCCGTATCAAAGTTATTTTCGGCTTGATTGGGCGTTGTATCCTGTGATGACTTACTTTCTCTATTTTCTTTCATCTTATTGCCACTGCGGTCTTCTTTATCAACACCTGCCTCTTCTTGGTTTGCCGCTTTTTCAACCATGATGCCTTGGGGAAATATGCGCTCTCTTGCATCATCAGGCATGCTGATTTCTGCATCCAAAAAGGCTTTGGTAATATTACGCATTAGCACTGAAGACATTTTGACAACACTCGTTTTTTCTACATTAACCCAAAAGTACACTTTCACGTTGTAACTAGAGGCACCTAGCGTATCGATAAGAACTTGCGGCTCTGGATCATCAAGTACGTTTTGCTGATGAGCGATAACACCTTGAGCTATCTGTTGTGCCTGTTGTATTTCCGAGTCGTACCCTACCCCAATGACAAAGTGCCCTCGCATTAGCGGGTTAGCCGTTAAATTCTTTATTACGCCCTTATAAATAGTCGCATTAGGTATTTGAATGTGATTGCCATCAAAATCCACCAGCGTGGTAGCACGTGCCGTCACTTTTTGAATAATACCTGTAAAATCATTTATCTGAACAATATCGCCTATTCGAAATGGCCGTTGAATAGTGAGCAGTAGGCTTGAAATAAAATTTTCTGCAATGTCCCTAAACGCAAAACCTAAGATAAGCCCGACGACACCGGTTCCACTGACCACTGCAATAGCAAAGCCCGTTAAACCCGCCAAAAACAGAAACAAATATATGCCGAGCAACATAAGTACTAAGCTGATGCTTCGTTGTATAACAGAGCGAAGTAAAGGCGACGTTGTCGTTCGCGTCATTGGTTTTACAAGTAGTCTGGCAACATGAGGTGCTAACACGATAAAGATCGCCATCACTACGATGCCAAGGCCTAAACCAGGCAAGCGATAGACAAAGCTTTCCCATAGTTGGGCTAAAAGCGATTGTGCATTGGACAGACTGGAGATAGCACCGCCGCCATCAGTGCTTTGCACCAGTGAGGAAACAGTAACGTGTTCCGCTGCATTCAGTCTTGCTGAATGCATTTCCACTTCATTTAATAGCGTGCTGTTTAACGCAGTTCCATTTAAAAACGTGGCTTTTGATGATGTTACAAACATAACCTTAATCCTTGGTGAACGCCTTCACATTTAGTGACGGCGTAGTGTTTTATCCTAAAATTCAGAGTGCAAAAAGCGTTTCATTTAATGCTCGCTGGCTTGTTCATTGCCATTGCTTGACGTTTTGCTTAGACGACGAACCCACACAAACAAAAAGGGAGCAAAGAACACAACGCATACTGTTGTCATCGTTATTCCACCCAGCACGCCTATGCTAATTGCATTTTGTGCACCCGAGCCTGGGCCAGAGGCAAAAGCTAGGGGCATTACGCCTAAAATGAAAGTAAGCGATGTCATAATAATGGGGCGAAAGCGCTGACTTGCGGCGTTGATGGCAGCGTCGTAAGCGCTCATCCCTTGGCTGTAGTTGCGCTGTGCAAACTCCACAATCAAGATAGCATTTTTTGCTGCTAAACCAATGGTCATTAACAGCCCTACTTGGAAGTAAACGTCGTTTGATTGACCCGTTAACCAGGTTGCTAATACTGCACCGCAAATACCTAACGGCACCACCAATATAATAGCAACGGGGATCACCACACTCTCATACAACGCGGCTAAAATCATAAAAACAACGACTATTGTAATACTGTATAGCAACAGCGTTTGACTACCACTTTCTTTTTCTTCGTAAGATAACCCCGTCCACGCAATTTCAAAACCATTATCTAATGATTCTGCAATTCGCTCTAACTCTTTTAGTGCCTCGCCTGAGCTCACTCCTGGTGGCGTCGAGCCCTGTATCTCTCTTGCAGAACCGCCATTGAACCGCGTTAACTTAGATGGGCCGTAAGACCACTTTCCCTCTGCTATTTGGCTAAGCTGAACCATGCCATCGCTGCTGTTACGCAAATACCAATTATCGATATCAGCAGGCAGCATTCGATATTCATTATCGGCCTGAACGTAAACCCGCTTAATGCGACCGCTATCGACAAAATCATTCACATAGCGACCGCCTAGAGCAACGCTTAACGTTTGATTTATTGTTGATATTGGAACCCCTAGCGCTAGCGCCTTTGGCGTATCTATATCTAAGCTGTATTGAGGATTGTCAGCAAGGCCATTAAAGCGAACTTGAGACAGCAATGGACTTTCGTTGGCAGCTTTTAATAATTGCTGAGTTGCCTGCTTCATTGCCTCATGCCCCGCTCCTTCGCGGTCAATCAGCTGCAGCTGAAAGCCACTGTCGTTACCTAACGCACTCACAGGCGGCGGTACAAGGGGAATAATCATAGCGTCTTTCACCGGTGCCAACGCCTTTGCGGCGCGCTGCTTAATGTTAAAGACGCTGTTTTGTTCGCCACGCTTTTCCCAATCTTTCATCTGTACAAACGCAATACCCACATTCTGCGCTTGCCCTGCAAAGCTAAAACCAGCGGCAGTAAACAACCCCTCTACTGCATCACCCGCGTCGTTGAGATAAAAGTCTTCCAGCTTGGCCATTTTTTTTCGAGTTTGCTGAAGCGTTGAGCCAGGAGGCCCAGACACCAAGGTAAACATTCGGCCTTGATCTTCTTCAGGTAAAAAGGAGGTAGGTATTCGTCCAAAGATCCACATGCTTCCTGCCACTAATACAATAAACACCGCAGGTAAAATTATTTTATTGTTGAGCAATTTTTCTAACAGGGAATTGTGACTGTTTTTGATCTTGTCGAAGCCGCTATTAAACCACTGCAGTGCCTTTGTGCTTTGCTTCTTTCCACCAGATTGCAGCAACAATGTGCAAAGGGCCGGAGACAAGGTAAGAGCAATAAACAGTGATATACCCATGGCAACCGATATCGTGATAGCGAACTGCCTATAAATAACCCCAACCGAGCCGCTAAATAGCGCCATGGGCAAAAACACCGCCCAAATCACCACTGTAGTTCCCACTAGTGCAGACGATATTTCTGCCATCGCATTTTTTACCGCCTCTTTAGGCGACAGGCTTTCATCTTCCTCTAGCTTTCTTTCGGCGTTTTCGGTAACCACTATGGCGTCATCTACTAACATGCCAATAGCCAAAACAAGGGCAAACATAGTAAGTACGTTAATGGAGTAACCAAACAGCAATAAAAAGCTAAATGTACCTAGTAAAACTACAGGTATCGCAACCGCCGGAATCAAAGTAACTCTTAGCGTTTGCAAAAAAATGTAAATCACTAGCACCACTAACACCACCGCAATCACGAGGGTTTCAAGTACGTTGAAAATCGACGCTCGGATAAAAGGCGACGTATCGACTGGGTAAGCAATATCTAAATCATCTGGAATGATGCTTTTAAATTCATCAATCCGCGCTTTCAAGGCTTCTATTGTGGCAAGCGCATTGGCGGATGGCGCAAGCTCAATGGCAATACCGGATGCGGGTTTTCCGTTCCATCGCCCAAGCACTCTGTAATTTTCTGCACCCACTTCAATTCGAGCAACATCGCCTAACGTTAAACTCGCGCCATTTAAATCTGAGCGAAGCAAAATGGCTTCAAATTCTTCAGGCGTACTTAACAGCGACTGCGCAGTAATAGTGGCATTTAATTGTTGGCCTTCTACCGATGGGGCTCCGCCAATTTCACCCGTTGCTAACTGCACATTTTGTTGTTCAATGGCATTAGTGACATCGAGTGCAGTAATGTTGTAGTTATTCATGGCGTTAGGATTAAGCCATATGCGCATGGCGTTTTCAGGGCCGAAGGTTTGTATTTGCCCCACCCCATTAACCCGACTTAATGGCTCTTCAAGATTCGACACTAGAAAGTCTGAAATCTCGTTGCGGTTCATCTCGCCACTTTTTGAGAAAAAGCTGACCAGCAGCGCATAACTGCTGCCTGCCTTTTCTACTGCAATGCCAAGCTGCTGCACAATGGGCGGTAACGCAGATTGCGCTTGAGATACTTTGTTCTGGGTTTGTACTTGCGCAATATCGGGGTCGGTACCTGGTTCAAAGTTTAAGGTAATTGACGCCGTACCGGCAGAAGAGCTTTGCGACTGAATGTAGCGCAAGTTGTCGATACCCGTGAGGCTCTTCTCAATAACTTGAGTAACCGTAACCTCCATGGTCTTTGCCGACGCACCGGGGTAACTTGCGCTAATAGAGACTTTAGGTGGAGCGATATTCGGGTACTGCTCTAGCGGAAGATTCATCACTGAAAAAGCGCCGCTTCCCATAATAAGAAGCGCGATAACGGCAGTAAAAATAGGGCGATTGATGAAAAAGCGAGAAAACATAATTATTGTGCCTTCGCTGTCATCTGAGTACTTTGGTCATCAGAGCTCTTATTGGCTTTTTGTTCAACTTCTTGTTTAGCTTGTTGCTTAGCTTTTTGATTAGCTTCTCGGTCACCCTCCTGATTCACCTTTTGCGGCTTAACACGTTGCCCATCGGCTAGTGTCATTGTGCCCTCAATAATAAGCCGTTCTCCTTGCTTCAATCCTTCTTCAATAACCCATTTGTTTTCAAACGCAGTGCCCGTAATTACCTCTCGTTCACGTGCTTTATTGTCGGCATCTATTACCCACACATGTTTTTTATCATTAACTCCAATTTTTACACTTTTTTGAGGGACAATAATAACGGGGGCTGCAGCACTATCATTAATTGCACCGCGCACGAATAACCCGGGTAGGAGCGCTGTATCAGGGTTAGCAAACACGGTGCGTACTTGAATAGTGCCCGTTTGGTTATCAACCGCAAAATCTGTGGCTTTTATTTTACCAACCTGAGGATAACGCTCTCCTGAATTTAAAAACAAACTTACTGATTGGCTCTGCGAAGTATCACTTTGCGAGCCTATCAACTGCCTATCGCTAGCAGAGACAGAGAAATCAATATAAACAGGGTCTAATTGACGAATGGTGACAAGGATTTGTTCTTGCTGCTGCGACACCAGCGCGCCCTTAGTTACACTTGAAGGCCCTATGTAGCCGGTGATTGGTGCGTAAACCTTAGTATAAGCAAGGTTTATTTTTGCGCGCTTAAGCTGGGCTTCACTCTGCATTAACGCGGCCTTGGCCTGCATTAGCTCTGTTTGCGCATCTTCGAAAACTTGCTGACTTAGCACGTTAGACTCAGCCAAGCTGTCGTAACGCTCAACAACGGACTGGGCATTATTCTCTCTCGCTTGGGCGTTATTAAGGTCTGCCTGTGCAGAATCTACTTCAGCTTGGTAACGGTTGGGTTCAATTTGGTAAAGCTGGTCGCCCTCTTTAACTAACGCTCCCTCGGTAAACAAGCGAGACTGAATAATGCCGCTTATCTGAGGCCTTACTTGAGCAACTTGGAATGGCACTACTCTGCCTGGAATTTTGGCTAAAGTAGGAATTTGCTGTGGCTTAAGCTCTACATACCCTACCGGCGTTGCAGGTTGTTTTTGCTTAGCGTTATCATCTTGCTGAGGTGAAGCGGATTGTTGAGATTGTGATGAGGCAGTATCTTTATCGCTACAACCAAACGTTGCTAGAGCGGCAAACATCAACGCGATACTTACTTTTTTAATCATAATCCCTGCTCGTATTTTCCGTGGTATGGAGTAGATGTGGAATAAAAAAGCGGCATATTCCATCGGGTTTTTATTTGCGCTGGCATAAATTTTTATTTGCGCTGGCATAAATATGGAAACTATTTAGAACGTAAAATAGATACCAATACAGAGTATTTGAAATGCGATTACAAATACGTCAGACCATTGTAACTACGGGAAAATGAAGCGTAAAAGATCACCTCTCAACACAATCGACGAGTTACTTTGGCTCTGTGGATCCTCAACCAGCACCGCTTTTCATTCGAAATAATCTCACGCTAATTAGCTTTCCAAAGCACCTAAAAAATCTAAGTGAAAAATGTAAAACCCGACGACTTATTTAAGTGTACGGCATGAATAATTTATGAAGATTTAGTGACAGGCTCTGTAAGAAAACATTCATTTTTTTGCAAGCTTAGTGTCACGGAGCTGTCATCAATCATTCTCAAACTAGAAAAAGCTAAAGTTGGGTGAATAAGACAGATGAGTCGCTTTAGCATCATCAAGGCTATGCACAAGATGCTGTGCCGTATCACAATATTTGGGAACGACAATGATAAATACAACACATAAGAAACTTAAATTCACAGCACTTGCTTTAGCTGTGTCCTTTGGATTGTCGGGATGCTTTCTAGAGGGCGATGATGGCTCTGATGGTATCAACGGAGCAGAGGGCGCACAGGGACCTCAAGGTCCTGAAGGTGAACAAGGCCAAACCGGCGAGCAAGGTCCTTCCGGCGAACGTTCAGGCGTATTAACTCGCATCGCGACAGTGCCAGATGGTGCAGAAGTAACAGGCATATTTTTAACTGATGCCGGCGACTTATTTTTCAATGTTCAGCACCCTTCAGGCACAAACACAGCAACAAACGACACAAATGCAGTGCCAATTAATACAGGCACTGTGGGGGTGTTAGCCGGCGTGAACTTTAATAATTTACCGGCCACTCTGGTTGACTCGCCAGTGCCTTCTAGTCAACAAGAAAGAGAAACCGTCATGAGTGCTTATGGTGAATACCAAGTGCTTGGTCAAACAGGTGACACTTTCAACGGTATGCTTCCTGCTGGCCTAGGCCACATCTATACCTTAGATAACAAAACACTCATTCTTGAAAATGACATGCCCGACTTTAACGGTTTTGTTTCTACTGGTAATGATGAAGGTTATTTGTTCTCTAACTGGGAGGAGCTACCCGGCGGCATGAGCCGCATGAAGATCGAAAAAGACGAGAAAGGTACTTGGACGGTTAGCGAAGCAATGATGTTGGATTTCTCGCCTGTTTGGGGCACCGCAGCGAACTGCTTTGGCTCAATGACACCATGGAATACACCACTAACGTCAGAGGAATGGGTAGTTGATAGCTCAGTGGATAGCACAACTGATGCTGATTGGAACGATCCAGATGAAATCGCAAGCAACAGTCGATTAGGCCGTATGTGGGATTTGACAGCACCTGATGCTTCTAACCCTTATAAGTATGGATATATCGCAGAAGTAACCGATGCTGTGGCAGCCAACCCGGTTATTGTTAAACACTTTACCCTTGGTCGTTATGAGCATGAAAATGCGACTGTTATGCCAGATGGAAAAACAGTTTACCTTTCTCAAGACGACACGGGCGGCGTTTTCTTCAAGTTTGTTGCTGACACAGCCGAAGATCTTTCGGCAGGTACACTATATGGCGCTAAATTAGTACAAGATCTTGGTCAAAACGATCCAGCAACTACTGGCTTTGATGTAACTTGGGTTGAAATTGCATCGGGTGATAACGCGACAATTCAGGCTTGGATCAATGAATATGATGGTATCGGTACAGACGACTACGTTGAAGGCCAGAGTTCTTACATCACCATGGCTGACGTACAGGCATGGGTTGATGGTGATGCAACATATCCTACTGAAGCCGACGGCGGTGGCGCAGTAACAGCGGGCGACCCAATGGATGACCGTGTCGCTTTCCTTGAATCCCGTGCGGCTGCAAAACTGAAAGGTGCAACGGCTGAATGGCGTAAACTCGAAGGCATCAGCATCAACCATGACCGCGCAAAAGAAGCGGTGGAAGGTGTTGATTTGATTGACGACGAAATTGTAACCGATGCATACCTCTACATCGGCATTGCTGATATCGACAACACAATGACAGACAACGAAGGTGATATGCAATTATCAGCACGGGTTAAAGATTGTGGTGGTGTTTACCGAGCTCGTTTAGGTGAAAATTACGATATCAGTCGTATTGAACCTGTTGTTATGGGCTCGACCTATCGCTCTAGCCTCACTGGTGCAGAGCGTTGTGATGTAAATAACCTTTCTCAACCAGACAACGTGATTGTAATGAAAGACGGCAGAATCTTAATTGGTGAAGACGGCTTCCAAGAAAACAATACATTGTGGATGTATCAGCCTGCTGCTGACTAAGCACTACTCATCCCTGGGTAAGTCATTTTGACGATTTGCTCAGGGGTGTTTTCACGCGCTAAATAACAAAAAAATACAATTATAAAGAGACACTTTATGAGCATCTTGCCAAAAGCATCATATTCGATATTCCCCTTGTTGTGCCTGACGGTTTTAGTCAGTGCCTGTTCTCCGACTGCAGAAGAAGTGGTTTATCCATACAATGAAGGCGATGACATTCCGGCACTCGCCTATCTAGAGCATGATGAAGTGTATAACCCCGAGTCAGTTATTCCGCCTCAGTGTTATACAAAGACTGAAGGTGTGAATAACCCTTGTTATGCTTGCCATCAAAGTTATGACAAATCAGAACAGCGTCCAAATCAAATGGGCGACGGCACTCTACAAGGCAATTATGAATTTTCAGATGTAGGCCTAACCAATAGCTGGAAAAATTTGTTTATAGACCGTCGCGAAATGATCAAAGAAATTCCAAATCACCTGATTGACGATTGGGTTGACGAAGACAACTACAAAAGCGCCCTACTTGCCTCTCATTCACACTCAACTTCCGCGCTTCAAAAAAATGAAAAAACGGGCTTACCTGCGGCGCAAGGAATTCCTCAGAATATGCAGTTAGCCAATCTAGCTGAGCCCTCACTTGCCTTCGCAAAAAACGGATTGGCAAAAGATGATAGTTTCTGGGTTGCCTATAATTACAAGCCTTTCCCAAGTACTTTTTGGCCAACCAACGGTTCATTCGGCGATGCTATGATCCGTCTGCCACAATCATTTCGCCAAATAAATGGGAAAGATAATGAAGACATCTATTTCTTAAACTTGGCGGTTTTGGAAATGACGATGAAAGGCCTAAATCGCCTTGCAATTTTTCCGTTTGATGAACAGCAGCACAATCTAGATATTAATGGCGATGGTGAACTATCCGCATCCGTGAATCATTTAGAGAAACCAAGCCACTATTTTGGCGATGCTGAGCATATTGAATTGGCGTATATGCTCTATCCTGAAGGCACTGAATTTTTACACACCGTTCGCTATTTAGGTGAAGATAAAAATGGTGATGTGATACCTTCGAAAAGAATGAAAGAAGTGCGATATATGCAAAAGCACGTTTTCAGAAATCGTCAAAGCTTAGCATCTGCTTACTATGCAGAAGCGAAAGACAAACATTTTGAGCAACTACCTCAAACTCGATACTTAGGTGGGCGTGGTATCGACAATGGTTTTGGCTGGACAATCAATGCCTATATTGAAGACGCACAAGGCGAGCTGCGACCACAGCACAAACAAGAGCTCGCTTTTTGCAACGGCTGTCATAAATCAGTTGGCGCAACCTTTGATCAAACCTTTTCTTTTGCTCGCAAAGCACCAGGAGCAAGGGGTTGGGGCTATATCAATTTGAAAAGTTTAAACGACGCGCCGAACATCGGTGAGGAATTGGGCGAATATTTGACTTATATGTCACGAGTAGGCGGCGGCGATGAGTTTAGGCAAAACACCGAAATGCTCTCAAATTGGTTTGATGATAATGGCAAGCTTGATAGTCAAAAAGTGGCTCGAGTAAGCAATTTGCAAGAATTAATTGTGCCCTCTAGCGAGCGGGCTAGAGATTTGAATAAAGCGTATTTAACTATCGTAAAAGAGCAAAGTTACTTATTCGGTCGAGATGCAACTATTACTAAGGCAACTAATGTGTTGGAAACCATTGATGCAGAGCAACCACCTTTACTCAATAGTCATCAATTTCAATGGGATATGCGCCTCGACTGGCAAGAACAAGAAAGCCTTAACTTAGTAAAAGAAGACTAGCATGGACACTTCATGGTTAGATTTTGCGTTCGCTTGCGTGCTAATGGGAATTGGCATAGGTACTGATGTTGCTCTTGCAACACAAGATAAGGATGTCATCAGCATAGCGCACTATGCGGTGCCCACGTTGTTTCATTTCCTCATCGAACGCATCCAGATAGATGTTCGCTATGAGGGGGCTTATCACCCCGCCTTGCGGACT
>NZ_JAPVOT010000014.1 GCF_027257845.1 Alteromonas sp. BMJM2
GATCGATTCCACAATAGTACGGATGTGTATTAGTATAAAAGTTCATTGAGTTTTCTCCCTTGGTTTGGTCGCCTATTAGGATAAACTTAGTTTATGCTGATAGGGAGGAGGCTCAATGATTATCAAACCCATAGTGCTCCCGCCGTTCAGTGCGATGAAGATTTAAAACAAGCGCTCGTGCGAGGTGTAGAGCTAAGCGACATTAAGCCTAGAATTTTGGCCTCAGGGGCAGGTCATGACGCCATGGCAATGGCTGATATTTGCCCAGTGGCTATGCTGTTCACGCGCTGTAAAGGCGGCATTAGCCATCACCCTGGCGAATCGATAAAGGAAAGTGACGTAGAGGCTAGTTTATCGGTGTTGTTTAAAAGCATTGAGAACCTTCAGTATGTCTAACGCCTTATAGGGCGCGGCTACACCTTAAAGGATAGAGGATAACAAGAATGAAAATAAGCAGAATTTATAACGATGATGAGGGGAAAAGCCACTTTGGTGAAGCCCATATCGATTTAAAAGACGGCGGCCCCATTGGGCTGCTTTCTGAAAAATTTGGTGTCGATAAAATTATATTTCGAGAAACACCTGCCGACTATGATTTTAAGTGGCACCCTGCCCCAGCCCGACAACTTTTGTTCATTATTAAAGGTCGCGCTGAATTCACCGTTTCAAATGGCGAGAGTAAAGTGTTAGGTGCAGGTGATGTCTTGCTTCTTGAAGATACCGAAGGCCAAGGGCATTGCTCAAAAGCGTTATTCAATGAAGTACGGCATTCTATCTTTGTCACCCTAGACGATGACACTACGTTTTAAGAAATTAAACCTAATACAGATATTTTTAAAATGACCTTAAGGTCATTTTTTTTTGCACTATTACCACTCAATTGCACATCTAAAGTGCACGATTCACTCCCTGTTTTCAAAACTCTTCTCACATCTTATTTTTATATATATTTTTCAGCCACTTAAATAAAACCAAATTCGAGAACAACAATGACCAACTGGTCAGCTAATTGCTTTATTTACTTTTTATTCTGCTTACTTTTTGTTGCTCACTTTTGCTGATCATTCTTAAGTGCGAAGCGCGAGTACAAAGCACGATTCATTTGGAAATATAATGCACAATAGCGATCTACTTTTTAATCTTCACGACAAGCCTAGTGCACTCACGTCACTTATCGCTGCCTTTCAACATATGTTAGCCAGCTTTGTAGGCGTAATTACACCTACGCTTATTATCGCTTCAACATTAGAGTTAGCAGATTACACTCCCTATCTCATTAGTATGGCTTTGTTTGTAAGTGGTATTGGTACGGCGGTTCAAACCAAACGAATTGGCCCTATTGGCAGCGGTCTCGTGGCTATTCAGGGAACTAGTTTTGCATTTATCAGCGCCCTGTTACTTGCTGGCAATCAAGTGAAAAACAATGGCGGCTCGCCTGAGGATATTCTTGCCCTTTTGTTCGGACTTACCATGGCCGGTGCTGTGGTTGAAATTGTATTTAGCCTATTCATTGCCCAGTTAAAGCGCATTATTACGCCACTCACCACGGGTATTGTCATAACGGCAATTGGGTTGTCATTAATCAACGTGGGTATGACAGACTTGGCAGGTGGTTTTAATGCAGAAGGGTTTGCTGATGTATCAAATTTGGGAATTGGTGTTGCCGTTTTACTTGTTATTGTTTTTTTAAACGCCTCGTCTAATCATTGGCTTAGATTGTCAGCTATTTTTATTGGTATGTTTTTGGGCACTATCTATGTTGCGTTTACCGGCGGCATAAACCTTCAACATTTATCGGTTCTGCCGGTTATCGCGATTCCACAACCCTTCGCATTTGGTATCGACTTCGACATTTCACTATTTTTGCCAATCGCACTCATTTATCTCTTTAGTGCTATCGAAACCGCGGGCGATCTCACTGCCAATAGTCTTTTTTGTAAGCAACCGACTAGTGGACCGCTTTATCTTTCTCGAATTAAGGGAGGGATACTCGGAGACGGCATAAACTCATTGCTAGCAGGCGCATTTAACACATTCCCAAATACTACATTTGGTCAAAATAATGGGGTTATTCAACTAACCGGGATCGCCAGCAGAAAGGTAGGGTTTTATGTGGCTGGTCTGTTTGTTGCTGTAGGGTTTTTTCCTGTTGTTGGCGGCATACTTCAAGCCATTCCAAAGCCTGTGTTAGGAGGAGCAACACTGGTTATGTTTGCCATGGTTGCGGTTGGCGGGCTTAAGCTATTAGCCAGTCACGCGTTAGATAGACGAAGCAGTTTGGTAACCGCTTGCGCACTTGGTATGGCTATTGGCGTGATGATGGTTCCCGAAGCGCTATCCCAATTGCCCGTGTGGCTTAAAAACGTACTGTCCTCTCCTGTCACCTCTGCGGGATTAACCGCAATAGCCTTAGATTTAACCCTGCCCAAAATGACTGATGCAGATTCATCTGTACTAATGCGTGGTGATCTTTCAAAGAGCGATGAAAATCAGCCAATTGCACGTGAAAATCGGGCCGCACTTATTGGTGCAAATAGCGGGCAAAATTCCCATTAATGGTGCGTTCGATATCATATAGAAAAAGCGTTATATAAATATAACATTATATTTATCGAGAATAGAAAATAACCCCACACTTATCAACACGTTAAACATTTCAAAAATGCAGACTAAGTGGACAGGAAGTTGGCACTTATTCTGCTCTTTAGTTTTTATGCATCAAGTTGTGCAGCAAGCAAGAACAGCGTTAAAAAGCGCCACAAAAGAGCTAAATAAAATAAAAAGAGGAAGCCATGAAACACACTACGTTCGCTCTATCCCCCCTATCTCGGGCTCTCATTGTAGGTATTGGTGCTATGGCATCAATATCTACCAGTGCGATTGCGCAAGAGGAAACGCCTAAAGAAGCTGATGTTGAAAAAATTGAAGTCACAGGCTCGCTGGGCAGCTTACCAGGGCAAGACGTTGAATCTGTTTTTGGGTTCGGAAAGTCTATCTTGGAGACCCCTCGCTCTGCTTCAACCATTTCACAAGAGCAAATGGAACGATTTAACGTCACGGATATAGACGAACTGGTTGCCTTTGCACCGGGTACATTTACACAATCTTTCTTTGGTGTGGCAGGCTCTTTGGATGTTCGAGGAACACCAGGTGAAAACTATTTTAGAGGAGTAAAGCGTCTTGATAACCCAGGCAACTACCCTACCCCTATTGGTGCATCTAGCCGAATAGATATAGTACGTGGCCCCGCTTCTCCCATTTACGGCCCATCCAAAATTGGGGGTTACCTTAACTTTAACCCTAAATCTGCTCGCGCATCGTCCGGCCAATACTTAGATTCTCCTACAGGTAGACTTTCTTACACCGCAGGTTCATGGGATAAAAGTATTCTTACCGCTGAAGTGGGCGGCCCTGCTGAGGTGGGTGGTAAAGAAATGGGTTACTATCTTTACGGCGAAGTAGAAAACTCAGATAGCTACTACGACAATACACAAACCGACCAAACCATTTTACAAGCCTCGTTCAATATCGATATTACCGATAATCTGCGCTTTGAGTTTGGTGGAATGTATCATGACTTTGACGGTAACCAGGTGGCTGGTTGGAACCGTTTAACTCAAGACCTCGTTGACGACGGAACCTACATTTCCGGTACAGCATTGCCATTAGATACCGATGGTGACGGACAAATAAGCCATGAAGAATATGGTGCTGTTAACATTGCGGGCAATAGCTTTTTCTACGTGCCTGGCGCAGCATTTACCGACGATGAAGCAACCGACTTGATGAAGCTTCAAAATGTGGGTACAACAACATTAAGCGGTAACCAAGTGCTTGTTGCACCTGATGATCAGCTCGGTAACGAAGCTATTACCCTTTATTTTGATACCATTTTTTACGCTGATGAGTGGGAAATTCGCAACCAGCTTTTCTACGATTATTACGATAACATCAATGAAAACGCCTATGGATTTTCTCAGTTTCACGAAAGCTGGGTAGTAGAAGATAAGCTCATTTTCGCTACCGAATATGAAAAAGACAGTTTACTCGCGCAGTTCCAATTCTCGCCATCTATACGCTACACCGACTTTGAACACGGTGATGACTTTACGTTTGAGTACTTTAACCGCCGCGACCTCACTATGGCGTCATCGCCTTTAGATCGCCGCTTATTGTCAACTCGCTCTGGTAAAAATTACGATAACTACGATGTAGGTAACTACCTAGATTTAGGCATCGCTGCAATGACCGATTTAACGTGGGATTGGGGGCTTAACCTCGTTTTAGGTTTACGTTACGACACCATAGACATTGAAAGTACTTCTCGCAGCGATTTATTACTTTTTGCTACGGGTGATGAGACGCCGGTTTACGCAGAAGAAACTGTAGACGGTTGGTCTTGGAATGCCAGTATTTCCTACGAGTTCGATTTTGGCCTTATTCCCTACTTCACCGCTGCCGAACAGGCAACGCTTGTTGCCGGTCAAGGTGCAGAAATTGGTGTAGGCCAGTTAAACCAACCCGGTTCTAGCGGTGCTTTTGATACTTCAGAACTTATTGAGTACGGTGTTAAAGGCTCGCTATTAGACGACACCCTTTACTTTGCCCTATCGGCCTTTGAGCAAGAGCGTACCGATTTCAACACGCAAAATGTTGTCACCAACAACACGACTAATAACGAAGGTATTGAGTTTGAGCTTCGCTGGGTGGTTAACGAAAACCTTGTGGTTTCAGCAGGCTACACTAACATTGAAGTAATTAACCTTACTGCATTAAGTAACGGCAATCAGTTTGGTTTCTTGGGCGCTGAAGATTTGGTCAACCTTACGGATCCGTCTCTCGTGTTTGGCGGAAATGTTATTGGGCTTAACCTTATTGGTGAAGGTTTTGCCAATTCAGACGGTCGTAAGGCGGGTATTCCTGAAAATATTTATACCCTGACGGCCACATACGATTTTCAAAATGGATACGCAGCCAATGTAAGTGTTGTTGATGTAGAAGAGGTTGCCTCTGGCTTTTCTGCTGCCGTTACACTTCCTGCTTACACCTTAGTGAATGCTGGTCTGTCTTATGAAGCCGAAGATTGGACAGTGAATGTGACGGTTAAGAACTTAACCGATGAACGTTATTTCCGTGCTAACTTCCCGGATTTGTTTGGTAGTCAAATTGTATTGCCTGAGTTACCACGTCACTGGAACGCTACTTTCGCTTATAAATTTTAATCCTGTTATTTAAGCGATAAGTAAAGGTAAATCCAGTTCGCTGGGTTTACCTTTTTTATTAGAGACATTTATTTATGTATTTACGCGTTTTATCCCTATTGCGACCCACTTTGTCATTAAGCGCTTTAACAATTTTGAGCGCTGTGAGCATCTTAAGCGCAATGAGTTTTTCATCATTGGCACAGGACACAAACCCCCAAGCTAATTCTTTATCGTTGTCACTATCGAGTGACAAAGCAGCTTCGGCTCATGAACAAACGAAGTTGAAGGTAAAAGTGGTCGTTGTAAGCATGTTTGAAATTGGCGAGGACACGGGTGACGCTCCGGGAGAGTTCCAGCTTTGGCGTGAACGAGAGTCATTAGATACAATTTACCCTATGCCCCATGCTCATCATGATGTGTTCGCAAATGAACAAAAAGGCATTATTGGTATGGTAACAGGAATGGGTATTGCCAGAGCGTCTGCTGCCATTATGGCGTTAGGGTTAGACCAGCGTTTTGACTTATCACAAGCGTATTGGATAGTGGCGGGCATTGCCGGTATCGACCCATTTGATAGCACCATTGGCAGTGCCGTTTGGACTGACTATGTGGTAGACGGCGACCTTGCTCATCACATTGATGCGCGGGAAATTCCGGATAGCTGGAACACGGGTTACTTTCCTCTATTCACCCACGCACCATACGCAAATGCCGAAAGTGTTAATGTTGAAGACAGCCCAAATGGCGAGGTTTATCAGCTCAACGAAAGTTTAGCAAAGTGGGCATATTCTCTTACTAAAAATACCGAGTTACCTAATACCCCTGCCATGGATGCATTGCGCTCTAAATACCAAGGGTTTCCCAACGCGCTGCAACAACCTGTTGTTACCTATGGCTCTCACCTATCAGCATCTACGTTTTGGCATGGCAAAAAGCTAAATACCTGGGCTAATGACTGGGTTGCTTACTGGACTCGTTCTAAGGGCAACTTTATGACGTCAGGCATGGAAGACTCGGCAACACTGCAAAGTATGAGCTATTTACACAACGCAGGTCTGGTAGACAAAAACCGCTTAGTCATATTGCGTACGGCGAGCAACTTTACTATGCAACCACCAGGGCTTACCGCCGCAGAAAATCTAGAAAAAGAAAGCTCAGGCGATGGGTATGCGGCAATGAGAAGTGCCATTGAATCTGCCTATTTAGTGGGAAGCCAATTCAGCGACTATATTCTTGCCCATTGGGATGAAGTGAAGACTGTACCGCCATCGCTTGATAGGCAGTAAGCAGTAGCCTGCGGTAATGCTACTACTAGAAGAAAGCAGCAGTTCGGCTACTTTTAGCTTTACACCGCCCTATCAATCGATTAAAAATAAACCATCAGGGAAAAACAATAATAATGATTGAAACACTAAATGAACAAATTACCCTATAGCGGCCTTACCTATTGGCTTGCCATGCTCAGCTGTTTTCTTTTTATTTTCGGTGGTTTCACTGTGGTGTTGGCACTTGCTGCCTTGATCCTATCGATAAAGTCTCAACGGCTTTATGCGCAAGCCCCCAATGAATACGACAACATTGGTAAAGTTAACAAAGCAAAAATCATCGCCATTATTGGTTTAGTGCTCAATGTGATCATTCTTGGCGTTACCATTTGGACACTGACAACTATCGGCTGGGATGCGTGGTCAGATGAATTTGTTCGCAAGTGGAATGAAGGGTTAGAAAACGGTCGCGGCTATTAGCGTAAAGGCTGCAGGCTCTGAGCTAATAACCGCATAAACACCATTTAGGCAAAAGTCGATTTGCTAATTAGCGTCTGCTTGACATGAGATAGCAACTCGCTTTTAATCACTGGCTTTGACAAGAAACCCTGCATACCCGCCTCGAAGCACGCTTTTTTATCATCAGGTGCGGTGTGGGCGGTTACCGCGACGATACGACCAACTTCAGACAACAGCTTTTCAGCAAGGATCGCTTTGCTAGCATCAAAGCCGTCAAGCACAGGCATAGCTAAATCCATCAATATGAGGTCGTACTGCTTATCTCTAGCCTTCTCAAGCGCAATTTGCCCATTTTCGGCAGTATCTACAACAAAGCTAAAATCTTCAAACATGGATGACAACACAAGTCTGTTAATGTCGTTATCGTCAACAATGAGCACAGTGATCTTCGTGCTTAACAACTCTGATGAAAACACAACGTCTGAACCAATATTGTCCTGGCTATTTTTCATTATTTCAACAGGCATGACTATATCGAAGCAGGTACCTCGCTGCTCGTTTGAACTCACGGTAAGTTCGCCGTTCATTTTGCTTACCAGTTGTTTAGCTGCTGATAATGCTAAACCGTTATCATTATGAGATTCTGAAGTCTCCTGAGGAGCGTTCTTGAGAGGCTTCAAAAGCTCTCGCATCGCGACTTCACTTATGACAACTCCTGCCCCCTCAACAGACGCATGAAAAACGGCGTTATCTTTTTTATGCAATAAGGCTACGTGAATATTAAGAGCCTCAAGCTGTGGACGTTTAATGAGAAATAAGGAAACATTTTTAAAAGTTTGAGCAACGCGTGCAGCATCTCCAACTACATAAGGATCTACCCCAAATTCAAAAGACCTAGTAAAACCCAAACCCAGAGCGTCACAACGTATCTTAATAATGCTTGAAACCTCTTCAAGAAGTGCTTGGAGACAAAATGGCGCTGTTTCAAGCTCAAAATCTTGTTTGATGATGGTGGTGTAATCTACAACATCGTTAATTAAGCTACCTAATCGATGTGCACTGCGTAAAGCAAAGTCTGCTTTTTTTTCTCGACGACCATCATTCTGCTCATGCTTTATTGCCTCTAGCATACCAACGATGCCATTTAATGGAGTCTTCAATTCGTGGCTGACTCTAGAGAGCAGTGCGCCCTTCTCCGCCGCAATCTCCTCGGCTTCTTTACGCTTTTGATCCAGTGCTATACGCAGCTCCACCGCTTTATTGACATTCTGACAGGTGCCAAATAGCCGCAAGCACTCACCATTTTTTATTTCGGCCATACCGTGAGTTTCAATCCACACAGTGTTTCCTTTTGCGGTAACCAGCCTCAGAGTAGAGCTCCATGGCTCGCCTGTTTCTGCGGTATGGGCCACAATGCGAGAAATCTCGTCCCTATCAAAGCCTTCTTTATAGAACTCAATGGCAGTCGCTAGTGAGGGTTCGAAATCATCATCAACTTCGTGAATTTTCTTAGTCTGTGAAGACCAAGTGAGCGTATCACTCGCGAACTCGACCTCCCACGTACCGATATTGGCGACGCTTTGTAACTTCTCATATAGGGTATCTTGCTGATGTTCTGCTTTTTCTATAGCAAATTTAGATAGCTCCGTGCTCAGCCATTCATCCAATAAAGAAAGTTTATCAACATCATCTTTTCGTTTAGGGTCAACGTTTACGGCAACAAGAAAAATACATTTTTCATCTAATGCGTGGGTTTTTCCTCGAATGAATGTAGTGGCACCAAAGTAAATTTTTACCCAGTTTTTGAACGCACAAGAAGCCTCATCACTTGAGGTAGGAAAGTTACTATCCACTGAAAGAACGCAACTGCTCGAAAAACCACCTGCAAAAGAGGGCATGACAGTAAACGATGGCGCATGTGCAGATGACGCTCTAGCAACTACCTCGACAGTGTCTTTATCTAGACACACCAACGCACACTGAAAAATGTTCATTGTTTTAGCGGCACGCTTAGTGATGTAATGAAACGTTGTTTTTAACTGATCCCCTAATAAGACATTAAGAGTGGATTGCTCATCGAGAAAGATCATTCAAGTAAACCTTTAAACTCATTTTTACACGCCTGCAACGCTGAAAATACCAAAATGACTTCTTTGTTTTCAGCCGACCCAAAAGATTGTTAATTCAAGACCTAGATTACCTATAATTATTAATAGTGAATATTAAACAATAGGATATAAGTCACATTTTTGAGGCGCTATTTTGCACATTGCAATCAATACAATGTGCGTTAAAGTGGTTATTAAGAGATTTACATGATGCAATGTATAAAAGACACATTCGATTTACACGATTAATAGCATCGCTCTAAGCAAAAAAACCGATAGCCTGATTTTTACCCTTCTCTTTGGCAGTAAAAAGCGCCACATCAGCGTTTTTTATGAGAGGATTGACACCACTATCAATGAGGTCTCTAGCAGGCTTTGTCGCATACCCAGCACTGATAGTAACAATTCCATCAATACCATATTCGTGGATAATGTTTGCGTTGTTAACAGCACTCACTATTTGCTCGGCAACAATACGGGCTCCGTTTTCATCTACGTAGGGCAATAAAACCAAAAACTCTTCACCACCAAAGCGGATAACCGCGTCTTTAGGTCGTTTCACCGTATTTTCAACAATTGAAGCAACCTGTTGTAAACACATATCTCCCTCTAGGTGGCCGTAATTATCGTTAAAGAGTTTAAAGCGGTCTATATCAATAAGGATTGCGCCAACACTGCCTTTATCTCTTGCCACCTGCTTAACCGTTTTAGGAATTTCTTTTGCCAAGTATGAGCGATTGTAGAGGCCCGTAAGTTGGTCGTGATAAATCATACTTTCTAGAAACTCGGTACGAGTTTTGTTTTCCAAATGAGTTTTAATGCGGTGAGTCAAGGTCGAGGCATTTACAGGCTTCATCACAAAATCAGAAGCGCCTACTTCCCAGCATGCATTTTCAACCTGCACGTCCATAGTTGCGGTAACAAAAATAATAGGAATAGAGGCCGTTTCAGGAAAGACTCTGAGCGCTTGACACACTTCCAAACCATTTTTATCCGGCATGTTCATATCAAGTAGAACTAGGTCGGGCACCTCTTGACGACATTGTTGTATTGCTTCTCGACCACTGCTTGCTGTTTGGCACGTCACAAAACTTTCGAGAATAGACTCAAATAAAATACGGCTAGTAATTTCATCATCAACAATAAGGACTCTGCAATCTGAAAACGGCTTTATTTTAGATAACATTAATAGCAGTAGCTTTGTAATGAGAGTGTGGAAAAAAGAGTATAAGTCACAAAACGGCCTGTTTTAACGGTTCATAAAATAAGAATAGCTTATACTAAAGTATAACAACTTTAATCTACCGACGTAATAAATTTTTCTGCATTCAGCTTACACTGTCGCAGTCCTACCGAAAAGCAAAGAGCAACGCTAAATATATTAAATGTAATAACATTAGCGATATCTTTTGATTTCAAGACCGGCAATTATAGTGGCTAAAAGAAAATTACTCAGAGCCACTCATCAAGCAATGCAAAGGATTGAACTTTAACAGCCTTTTTATCGGGGTTCGTATTAGATATTGTGAGCCTGTACAACAGTACATGACTTAAAGCCGCTGTAATTATTTCTTTTTTTTGCTATCGTCGTTTTATTGAAGCACCACATATCACAGTAAAGGCTTTGCAATGAACTCAAGCACTAACACTGAAGCACACTTATGGAATGCAAAAGAGGCAATAGCCAGATTGGGCGGTAATGAGGCACTTCTAAATCGTATAGTTAGTATGTATTTAGAACAGGTAGAACTGAAATATCAGCAACTCACTGCCGCTATCACCGCTAACAACCTAGAAGAAATTCGTATGCAAAGCCACTCTTTAAAAGGCTTGTCAGGCGATGTGGGCGCAGATGCTGTGCGTGAAAAAGCTTCTAATATAGAGCAGTTTGCAAAAGACAACGCCATAGACAAAATAGCCAACGAAGCGGACAATTTAGATGCGACAATAAAAGCGACCATTGCCCTGATGGAAAAAGGCCTATAGCACCACGTATGCTACACACTAATGGCTATTAATCTCATCAATAAACTGGCGTTTTTTGTCTTCGGGTAAGAAGCTCGCGGTAAAGCTATTTTTTGCCAGTTTTTTTACATCCTCTTCGCCTATATCAAGAGCTTCGCTAAGCGCGATAAAATTGTCGTTTAAGAACCCACCGAAGTAAGTAGGATCATCTGAGTTAACAGTAACGAGCAGTCCTTCTTTGAGTAGCGAAAGAATATTGTGCTGCTTCATGTGCTCAATGACGCACAATTTAAGATTACTTAAAGGACAGACCGTAAGCGGTATTTGCTTTTCTTTTAAATAATTCATTAACCGTGCGTCTTCCTGACACCTCACACCATGGTCAATTCTATCTACACCCAGTAATTCAATGGCTTCCCAAATGTAGGAAGCTGGCCCTTCTTCACCCGCGTGGGCCACAATTTTAAAGCCGTGTTGTTTTGCTTGTTTAAACACACGCTCAAATTTTGAAGGAGGGTGCCCCAATTCAGAGCTATCAAGACCCACAGCGTGAATATCGGAAAAGTAAGGTTTTGCCTGCTCTAGGGTGTCAAAGGCAGAAGACTCTGGCAAGTGACGCAGAAAAGACATGATAAGATAACTAGAAATACCAAACTGTTGTTCGGCATCTTTAATTGCTCTTAAAAAGCCCGCCATAAACGTTGCAAATTCTATCCCCCGCGCTGTGTGAGTTTGAGGATCGAACATGATTTCCGTATGAACAATGTTTTCTTCGTAACAGCGAGAGAGATAAGCCCACATCAATTGATAAAAATCATCTTCATCAATTAATACCCCTGCGCCAGCATAATATAGGTCGAGAAAACTCTGTAAATCGGAAAAATTGTACGCCGCTGCTATCTCTTCTACGCTATTGTAGGGAAGTGATACACTGTGTTTTGCTGCAAGATTCCACATGAGTTCTGGCGTTAAACTTCCTTCAATATGAAGGTGTAATTCTGCCTTTGGGATCTTTTTTATTGTTTCAATTAATGACATGGCACCTCACTTTACGCACCAAATAAATGCAAACTAACAATAATAGTGCATTATAGTTTATATCTGACTGTGTCTTCATAGGAATTACCGACAAATTCAGGTTTTTGACAGGGTAAACCCCGGTACCTTAGGCCGATTATTCTGCTGACATGTGTACTTTTTGTTCAATTAAATTACCTCAACCTACCATTAAACATGATATGGCATTAAAAACCGAACATATTTTAATAGGATGAAGACCATAGCACGAAACGCACCAACACATTGACTAGTTGGTCAGTTAATTGCTTATGCATGTGATAGCAATAAAGAAAATAACAACAGACACAACACACAGAGATTATTAGATGTTCAATCAACTCCTAGAGCGGTTTTTCAAACTTCAGCAACATGGCACAACCATAAAAACAGAAGTCATTGCTGGCCTTACAACCTTCGCCGCAATGTCTTATATATTAGTCGTCAACCCAGGTATTTTAGGCCTAAGCGGTATGCCAGTTGAAGGGCTCATTACCGTTACTGCGATAGCAGCGTGCTTAGGTACCTTGCTAATGGCACTGATGACTAACTACCCTATTGCCTTAGCGCCAGGAATGGGGTTGAACGCATTTTTTGCGTTTACTATATGCTTGGGAAGAGAGGTTCCTTGGGAAGCAGCACTCGGTATTGTGTTTTACAACGGTATTCTGTTTTTAATCTTATCGTTAACTGGGGTAAGGACAAAAATTGCAGAGTCTATTCCGCCATCGCTTAAAATAGGCGTTCAATGCGGCATCGGACTCTTCATTGCCTTTATCGGTTTAAAAAACGCCGAGCTCATTGTTGATAACCCCGCCACCTTTGTGCAGTTGGGTGACTTATCTAACCCTGCCGTGTTGTTAGCGTTGTTGGGAATAATTTTTACCATTGTGCTAATGATTAAAAAAGTGACCGGCGGCATACTGATTTCTATAATTACACTAACTGTAATTGGCGCATTTGTTCCTACAGAATCAGGAGCGCTGACTCAAACGCCATCGGCCATTGTGGGCATGCCCGAACCCATTTCAAACACCTTTTTAGCCATGGACTTTTGGTACCCCATTGAACACCTAGCGCAAACGTGGGATCTCATTTTCGCACTCATGTTTGTCAATATGTTCGATACTATAGGTACACTCATTGGCGTATCCCGCAAAGCAAACCTGCTTAACGATGATGGAAGGCTGCCTAAAATAGGGCCCGCAATGACAGCAGATGCATCTGCCAGCGTGGTTGGCGCCATGGTAGGTACTTCGCCGGTGACAAGCTATGTGGAGTCTGCTACCGGTGTGTCTGCCGGCGGTCGTACGGGCCTTACTGCTGTAGTTGTTTCGGCGTGTTTTGTGCTATCGCTGTTTCTCACGCCGCTAATGAAAGTTATTCCACTTATGGCAACTACTCCAGCATTGCTTATGGTGGGTATTCTTATGATGGAATCGATACGTCAGCTAGACTTTGACGACTTGGGAGATTTGGCCACAGCGTCGGTAGCACTTATCGCAATGCCCCTCACGTTTAGTATTAGCGAGGGAATTGCATTAGGTTTTATCACTTACGTAGGAATAAAAGTAGGCACAGGTAAATTCAGAGAGGTCAGCTGGCTTACCTACTTTCTTGCGGCGATCTTTGTATTGAGATACGTGCTAGATTTGAAATAGCTTGAACGGTCGAAACAGCTTGAGCGATTGAAACAGCTTGAGCGATTGAAACAGCCTTAACAGAAACAGCGGCGAAAAGTATGGTTTACTTCAAGCCGCTGTAATTAAACGTAACCGCTTTATCCGCCATAAAAATAATCTTGATAACGCTAGAGTCTTCATCGCCCCAGGTACATGCCATCGTCCCCATGGTTTTACCGCAGTTATCAGCAGTGCCAATAATGCTCTCTACTTCTTCTTGCGACATCCCCATCTCCAACCTGTCGTAGTTTTCTTTCGATAGCTTAGAGCAGGCGCTGAGCGCGAAAATACCCACAATCATTGCGATAGTTTTCAGTTTCATAACGGTGTCCTTTATTATTAAAGATAGCGTAAATAGGGTTATCAACAAGTCTACCAGTCACTGTTAGGCTAACCTGATTAAACCCAGCTTAATTTACGCCGCTTTGTTAGGTGCTATTTCACTTTACTTCACTTTTTTAACTTTCTCACTGTATTGCTTTGTAGCACCTTATATTCCACAGAGAACTTGCTTATCCAGCAGTAGTTGGGTGCTCACTGAGCCAGTGTTTTGCAATATCTTCTCTAGTAGCTATCCATACTTTATCGTGAGATTTTACATACTCAATGAAGCGCTTCAACGCCGCCAGTCTTGCTGGACGCCCAATAATTCGGTTGTGCAGACCAATAGACAGCATTTTTGGGGCATCACTGCCCTCTTCCCACAACACGTCAAACGCATCTTTAAGATAGGTAAAAAACTGCTCGCCGCTGTTAAATCCTTGTGGCGATGCAAAGCGCATGTCGTTAGTGTCTAACGTATACGGCACCATCAACAAAGGTTTACTGTAGTGATAGTCAAAATAAGGGAGGTCATCGGCGTAAGAATCCGCACAATACAGAATATCGTCCCGCTCAGCTATTAATTTAAGTGTATTGGGGCTGGTACGGCCGGTGTACCAACCAACGGGCTTTTTACCTGTTAACTGCTCATGTAATACAATCGCGTCATCAATTTCTTTGCGCTCCTGGTCCTCATTCATATCCTGATAATGAATCCAGCGCATTCCGTGACTGGCTATCTCCCATCCAGCGTCCAGCATTGCCTTTACCGCTTCTGGATGGCGCTGCATTGCCATAGTGACGCCAAAAACAGTGACGGGAATTTCTTGCTGAGTAAACAGTCGATGTAATCGCCAGAACCCAGCTCTACTGCCATATTCGTAGAGAGATTCCATACTAAGATGACGATCTTGATAAGCTTGAGCACCAATAATTTCAGAAAGAAACACTTCTGATTTTTCGTCTCCATGAAGAACACAGTTTTCACCGCCCTCTTCATAATTGATAACAAACTGAAGCGCGATTTTAGCGTTTCCAGGCCAGTTTGCTTTCGGTGCGTGTTGTCCGTAGCCAATAAGGTCGCGTGGATAATTAGTCGTCGTCATATGCTATTGAGTAAATCCTTCAGGTACTGTTAAACCGCAACCGCCAAGCACCAGATGAACTACCTCGTTGGTTGCTTGTTCAAAATCGGCTTTATTCATTTTCTTGCCCCGCAGGCGGGTAATCTGCGCTGAAAAGTCTGCATAGTGCTGCGTACTCGCCCAAATACTGTATAACAAATACTCGGGGTTCAACTTTCTAAGCTTTCCAGCATGTATCCAAGCGTGAATAAGTGCTACTCGCCCTTCCATCCATCTCGCATGCTCTTCATCAAAGTAACCACTTAGGTTTTGAGCACCGTTGATAATTTCCATGGCAAATATCTTAGAGGCCGTAGGGTGAAGGCGGGAAACTTCCATTTTTTCTGCAATGTAGACTGCCAGTACATCGGCAGGATCGTCATCAACAGTGGCTTTATCGAAATGGGAGTTCCATAGTGAAAGTGTTTCTTCTAACACCGCTACATACAATTCTTGTTTAGTTTTGAAATAGTAAAGAACATTGGTCTTCGGTAGCCCCACTTCATCAGCTATTTTCTGAACAGCCGTGCCTTTGAATCCGAATTGCGCGAAACACTTTTCCGCAGCCTGAAGTATTTTTCTTCTATTTACAGCTCCAACTCCCGCTTCAGAGCCTCTTACCTTTATCATTGTTATTTATTTCCTTTGCAAAAAATTATGCAAGCGCAATAAACGCCATCAAGCTCTACTGTTACCTTAAACGCCCTTAACGACATAAATGTTACTGTGAACCACTGTTTTTTAATAGACCTACGTTAGCATGAATTAACGTTAGCCCTAAGTAAATATGAGCCAGTGCACCTCACACCCGATTGGTCAACCAGCCCCTACCAAACATCATTCATCATTTACGCATCCTTGTGCTGCCTCTTCTAACCTAGCACGAATCTTGCTGTACTCTTTTGCATAAGAACAGCGAATCTGAATGAGAACAGCGAAATCTGGATTGCAGTCCTTTGTCAGAGTGTGCTCACATTTGCTGTATATAGTCTTTAGCAGCTAAAAGTCGCCACTTAATGTATGAAAATAGCCAAATATTAGGTCAACATACCCTAATCTGGCTTTTTTTATAAGTAAAAAATTGACCACATGGTCTACTTTTATGCTAAAAAGAAAGCTATATTAAAGGACATGATAAAAAGCGGTCTGACCTTCGCTGTACAAATTTTAAAAATAGGCTGTTTTTCTAAACACGCTTCACACGTCGGCGTTTTAAAAGCATTAAGCTAGTGGGAAATATAATGAAAATAATAATAGGGTGTTCACATGATTCGCTTCCTCATTAACCAAGAAAGCGTTGAGATAGATGACGCGAGAGCCGATCTGACGCTTCTTCAATTTATTCGCGAATACAAACACAAAACAGGCACGAAGGAAGGCTGTGCTTCAGGAGATTGTGGCGCTTGCACAGTGGTTGTGGCCGAGCCTAATGCTGACTTTTCTTCGCTTCATTACAGAACCCTTAACAGCTGTATAACGCTGATGAGCGCGGTGCATGGAAAACAACTTATTTTTGTTGAGCATCTCAGCGATGGCAATACCCTGCATCCTGTGCAACAGGCTCTTGTCGACTATCACGGCTCCCAATGCGGGTTCTGTACACCTGGTTTTATTATGTCGATGTTTGCGCTTTATCATACAGCCAGTACTGTGAATAGAGACGATGTGTTAAATGCCCTTTCCGGTAATTTATGTCGCTGTACCGGCTACCGCCCCATTATTGACGCGACGTTGGCAGTCTGTGAGCAGCAAGCTGATGATGCATTTTCGCGAAACACAGCATCTACATTAGGTATGCTACGCACAATATCAACTGAAGGTAATGACACTGTAGGCACTAAGAACTTAATAATGCCTCGAGATAGAAAGTCATTGGCAAAGGCGATAAAAGACAATCCAACGGCCATGTTGGTGTCTGGCAGCACAGATTTAAGTTTAACCTTTACCCAGCAGCTAAAAAATATCGATACACTGATTAGTCTGTCTAATATGGAAGAATTAAAAGTGTGCACCACAACGTCGCACTCTCTCATTATTGGTGCAGCCAATCCAATTAAGGACATCACGCCAGCATTGTTAGAACACTTTCCGCAGCTGGCAGAATTGGTCACTCGCTTCGCCTCTTTGCCAATAAGAAACCAGGCAACGTTAGGGGGCAATGTGGCCAATGCATCTCCCATTGGCGATATGCCGCCAGCGCTTATTGCCCTTAACGCGACGATTATGGTTGATAACGGAGTACAAGAACGAGCCATCCCTGTATCAGAGTTTTTTGTAGGCTATAGAGAGACCGCTTTAAAAACTGATGAATGGATTGCTGCTATCGAAATCCCCTTCCTTAACACTCATCAACGCCTCGCTGCATACAAAATATCCAAACGATTTGAAGATGATATTTCAGCGGTATGTGCCGTATTTAACGTCACTATCAACGAGGGTATTATTGAGCACGTTGATGCAGGTTTTGGTGGCGTTGCAGCCACGCCCGCAAGCTGTAAATCACTACACGACGCCCTGGTAGGCAAAGCATTCACTAACAAAGCATGTGTAGAGCTAGGCAAAGCCGTGCTTATGAATGCGTTTACGCCTATTGATGACGTTCGCGCCACGGCTGAGTATCGCAAAACCGTATTGGCTAATTTATGGCACCGATTCTGGCTGGAGAATCAATCAGACACAACAATGACGACACGAGTGGTGAACCATGCGTAAACTCATAGATTCTCCCCAACAAAAGCAGCAATCATCAGGCCGTGTACACACATCTCAAAAACATGAGAGCGCCATTCGCCAGGTACAGGGCTCTGCTAATTATGTTGATGATATTACTGAGCCGCAAGGAACCTTATATGCGGCAGTAGGACTGAGTGAATGCGCAAGAGGTAAAATTACGGCAATAGACCTAAGCGCAGTGCGTGCCAGTGAAGGCGTTATTGACGTAGTCACGATAGACGATGTACCAGGTCATAAGGATATTGGGCCAGTTTTTAAAGGCGACCCTCTGCTTGCAGATGGTGAGATTAAGTTTTTTGGGCAACCCGTATTCGCGGTATTAGCAACGTCGGTGGTGCTAGCTCGTCAAGCCGCCCTGAAAGGCCAAGTAACGGTAGATGGCGAAACCGCCATTCTCAAGGCTAGCGAGGCACATCAACACAGTGCTTTTGTTCGCCCATCACAGCGATTTGGGCAAGGTAACCCCGATGAAATAATTGAAAATGCTGAACATTCAGTCAGCGGTACCCTAGACATAGGCGGTCAGGAGCACATGTATCTTGAGGGGCAAGTGAGTCTTGCCGTTCCTTGTGAAGAAGATCGGATGAATATTTACACATCAAGTCAGCATCCAAGCGAAGTGCAAAAGCTTGTTGCTGAAGTGCTTGATGTACGATTGCATCGCGTCATGGTAGATATGCGCAGAATGGGCGGTGGATTTGGCGGAAAAGAAACCCAAGCGGCTCAATGGGCCTGTATTGCTGCGCTATTGGCACAGAGAAACCAGCGAGCTGTAAAATTGAGGCTGCCTCGCAATGTGGACATGCACGTTACCGGTAAGCGCCACCCGTTTAGTAACGCCTTTGACGTGGCTTTTGACGAGAATGGCAAAATTACCGCAACGCGCATGGAAGTAAACGGTATCTGTGGGCATTCGCCGGATCTTTCTGACGCTATTGTTGATAGAGCGATGTTTCATGTCGACAACGGGTACTTTTTAGGCGACAGCAACATTGTTGGCCACCGGCTGCAGACTAATATGGTTTCCCACACCGCCTATCGAGGTTTTGGCGGCCCGCAGGGCATGATAATGGCAGAAGCAATGATAGATAAAATTGCTCGTCATGCTGGGCTAGACCCACTCACAGTGCGAAAAAGAAACCTATACGGTGCGTCTACTGGCACCACAACCCCTTACGGCATGGAAATAGAGCATAACCTGCTTCCCGAAATGATTGAGGCGCTAGAGAAAAAAGCCGACTATTGGCAACGAAGAGAAAATATCGCAAGGTTTAATCGCAACAGCCCCATTATTAAAAAAGGGTTGGCGTTAACACCAGTGAAATTTGGTATTTCGTTTACCGCCAAACACCTCAACCAGGCTGGTGCACTCGTTCATATTTACACCGATGGTAGCGTGCAAGTTAATCACGGTGGTACAGAGATGGGCCAAGGCCTGCACACCAAAATAGGCCAAATTGCCGCTAATGAGTTCGGTATCGATTCATCGATGATTGAAGTAACCTCTACTCGAACTGACAAGGTGCCGAACACATCACCTACCGCAGCATCAAGCGGTACCGATCTCAACGGAAAAGCCGTTCAAAATGCCTGCATTACTCTTAAAGAGCGTCTAGCTGAATGCTTTGCTAAGCGTATTGGACGGGATGAACTTGCTCAACAGGTGAGGTTTGAAGATGGTCACGTGGGAATAGGTGATGAGAAGATGTCGTTTTCCGATCTTATTCAAGCTGCCTATTTTGAGCGTGTGTCGTTGTCGACTACGGGTTTTTATCAAACCCCGAAACTAGCGTACAACAGAGAAACCGGCGAAGGCCGTCCATTTTTCTATTTTGCCTATGGTGTCTCAATGTCTGAAGTATCCATTGATACCCTAACAGGCGAATACACAGTGGATCAGGTAGATATTATTCACGATGTAGGAAAAAGCCTTAATCCGGCCATCGATATTGGGCAAATAGAAGGTGCGTTTATTCAGGGAATGGGATGGTTAACTACTGAAGATCTGAAATGGAACGATAGTGGAAAGCTTATCAGCGAAAATATGGCCACGTACAAGATCCCTGCGATCGGCGATACGCCAGCCACTTTCAACGTTGAGCTTTATGGCAAAGAGAATGCAGAAGACAGTATTTATCATTCAAAAGCGGTAGGAGAACCGCCGTTTATGCTGGCTATTTCTGTATGGTGTGCACTAAAAGACGCTATTTCAAGCTTGTCTGGTTACACTATTGACCCACAGCTTGACACCCCTGCCACACCTGAAAAGGTGTTAAATGCTATCATCAGTACTCAGCAGATGATGGACAGTAATGGTTCAGAATCGAGCTCTCATTCAGACTCAGATTCAAAGACAGCTGCAGAGCTCGCCTTAAACTCAAATAAAGTGTCGGGGGGATAATGATTAACCTAACCTGGCGGGCAAAAACGTGGCACGAAGGAATAGCACAATGCCAACAGCACAATATATCTTATGTATTGGTAACTGTTGTTAGCGTTGCAGGTTCTGCCCCACGAGAAACAGGCAGCAAAATGGTAGTCACTGCCTCTGAGAGTATCGATACGATCGGTGGTGGGCATTTAGAACACCATGCTATCGCAACATCACGAGAGTTTCTGCTAAGTAACGAGCCACAAACTGAACTGCGTAGTTATCCGCTAAGCAGTAAGCTAGGGCAATGCTGCGGCGGTGCGGTTAAAGTGCTTTTTGATGTGTGCAATAGCTATCAGCAGCACATTGCCGTGTTCGGTGCCGGACACGTGGCAAAAGCGCTAATCCCCATACTCTCACAACTGCCCGTTAGGATAACGTGGATTGACAGCCGTGAAGCACTTTTCCCTATTGGCTCGACCAATGCAGCAGATGACACAGCCTTGAGCGGAAAATCAGCCTTGAGCGGAAAATCAGCCTTGAGCGCAAATCAACTACCACCCAATGTAGACATTGTCGTTGAGCAAGAGCCTGAAACTGAGGTAGCTCACCTCGCTCCAGGGTCATGGCTTGTAATTTTAACCCATGACCACCAATTAGATTATCGAATTACGGAGCAAGCACTAAAATATCCGTCGCTTCCGTTTGTTGGTCTTATTGGGTCACAAACCAAAGCCAAACGATTTATCACTAAGCTGTCCCATCGTGGATTTGATGAAGCTGCATTGGCGCGGTTATACACGCCTATTGGCAATTCATCTGTCCCCGGAAAGCGACCTATCGAGGTGGCGGTTTCCATAAGCGCACAATTGATTGCGCTGTTACACTGTCAGTCTGACAAAGAAAATACTCACGCTGCTATTAGCAAAACCGATAGCGCACACACCAGAGCAGTTAATACAGAATGCGCGATTAGGGATACCAATGACATTTGATGAGCTAAATAGTCTGGAAGGTGGAAAGGCAGCCAAGTGGTTTGAACAATGCTGCGCTTCTACTAAATGGGTGAATAGCATGGTAGATGCTCGCCCGTATGCAAATATCAATGAGGTAAAGATTCAAGCAAAAGAAGCGTGGGCTACTTGCGGTAGAGAGGATGTGCTAGCTGCTTTCAAAGCTCATCCGATGATTGGCAATGTAGAGTCACTTCGCAAAAAATTTGAAAATACAAAAGCTATCGCCGCGGGCGAACAATCTGGCGCAAGCAAAGCCTCGGAAGACACGCTGCATGATTTAAAAAATGGAAATATTGAGTATCTCAATAAACACGGCTTTATCTTCATTATTTGCGCTACCGGACTATCTGCCGAAACCATGCTTGGTGAGCTTAATAAGCGATTGCCAAACAACACAAACGAAGAGATTAGAATTGCCGCCGAGGAGCAATTAAAGATCACCCTTTTGCGACTCAGTAAAGCGCTGGACGAAACACTGGCCTAAAGCAAAAAAATTAAAAAGCTCATTTGCAAGCTAATTGGACACTTTTCGACGATATTTTAGATGTCACTTTTGACGCCACTATTTAGATATCGCCACTGTGACCATGCTAGAACAAACAGGATTAAAAATGAACACACTATCAAGTCATGTGCTCGATACCACATTGGGAAAGCCCGCACAGGGCATACCATTAACCCTTACTCACCCAAATGGTCATACTGTTGAAGGTATAACCAATGATGACGGTCGTTTTAATGGCTGGGTAGAAAACAGCGCATCTGGGTTTGCGCCTGGCATTTATACCTTGCGCTTTCACTGTCAGCAGTTCTTAAAAGATAACCACGGCAAGTGCTTTTATCCTCATATCGACATTACTTTTGAGCTTGAAGAGCAAGGTGGGCATTACCACGTTCCTCTTCTTATATCGCCATTTGGTTTTAGCAGTTACAGGGGCAGCTAGGTTCAATGCCGTTAAATTCTTCAATTTCAGAGGCTGTACCGCCAACGAGTGTAGCTTCTCCCAAAGCGACTGCTGTACTACAAAAACAGCTATTTCGCGCCAGTATTGCTCATTACCCGAATAATGCGCCCGATATGTCTAGTGCGATGGGTAGCGCTTATGAACAAAGCATTGAAATATTCACTGACGGTGCATTAGTGATAGAAGACAATGTAATTTGCGATATCGGTGACTACGCCACTGTGGCTCAAAAGTATCCAGAGGCCGTCGTCAGTGACTATTCTGGCAAGTGGATATTCCCCGGTTTAATAGACAGTCACTTGCACTACCCACAAACACAGAGCATTGCCAATTACGGCGATCAGCTTCTTAGCTGGCTAGAAAACTACACCTTTCCAGCAGAGATGGCTTTTGCTGATGAAGAGCATGCAAAAAATATTGCCAAGGTTTTCATTAATCAGCTGTTAAAAAATGGCACAACCACGGGCTTTGTTTTTACTACCGTGCATGCGTCTAGTTGCCAAGCATTATTCAGCGCAGCCAGCGATATCAACATGGCGATTGTGGCAGGTAAAGTCTGTATGGATCGCAATTGCCCTTCTAAGCTAAAAGATACGCCAGAACTCGCACAGCGTGAGAGTGCCGACTTAATTGACCAGTGGCATAATAACGGACGTAACAAGTATGCTCTAACTCCGCGGTTTGCACCAACAAGTAGCGATGCGCAGCTAGCGGCTCTTGGCGAGTTGGCAACCCAGTACAAAGATGTGTTTATACAAACTCACCTTTCAGAAAACCGCGATGAAATTGCATGGGTAAACTCTCTTTTTCCAAACGCTAATGGCTATTTGGACGTTTACGACAAACATCACCTAGTAAGGGAGCGTTCTGTATTTGGGCACGGCATTCACCTTAATCAGCAAGAATGGGAAAGATTGGGCGAAGCAAATGCCACGCTAGCATTTTGCCCTACCTCAAATCTGTTTTTAGGCAGCGGCCTTTTTAATATGGAGCAGGCAAGAACAAATAATGTGCATGTTGCCTTAGCCACCGATGTGGGCGCAGGAACCACATTTAATATGTTTAAGACCTACGGTGACGCCTACAAAGTCAGTCAACTTCGCAATGCGCCAATTAGCCCCTTTGAAGGCTTTTATTTGATGACACAGGGCGCGGCAGCTGCCCATCAACTAGATGACGAAATTGGAAATTTAAATCCCAACACTACAGCAGACTTTATTATTGTCGAGCCGCGTTTCGACGAACTTACTTCATTACGTATTGGTGAAAACGCATCTTTTGAAGATGTGTTTTTTGCTCTCAGTATTCTTGGCGATGACCGCATGATTGAACAAACCTGGATCAGCGGTCAATGTTGTTATAATAAAAAGGAGAATCAACATGCCTTGGCTTGACTGGTTTAGTTTATTTGTTCGTTGGTTTCACGTTATCGCTGGCGTAGCGTGGATTGGTGCATCTTTCTATTTTATCTGGCTTGATAATAACCTTCGCGCCCCTGCACAATGGAAAGCGGACAAGGGTATTAAAGGAGATTTATGGGCAATACACGGAGGCGGCTTTTACGAAGTAGCTAAGTACGCCTACGGCCCTGAACAAATGCCTACTACGCTACATTGGTTTAAATGGGAAGCTTACACGACGTGGCTTTCGGGCTTTGCCCTATTAATTATTGTGTATTACTTTGGCGCTTCAGCCTACCTTATCGACCCTCGGGTAAATGCTATCTCGCCCAGCGTCGCTATTGGCTTAGGTTTAGGGCTTATCTTTGGCGGATTAGCGCTATATGAACTCGCCTGTCGAAGCCGACTTGCAAACTACCCCGTTGCCTTTGGTATTTGCCTAGTGACCCTCATTTGTATCGTCACCTTCTTCGCTACCCAATGGTTTAGCGGTCGTGGCGCTTACATTCATGTGGGAGCGCTTATCGGCACCATTATGGCTGGCAATGTGTTTCTTAATATCATGCCCAATCAGCGTAAAATGGTAGCAGCTGTAGCAGCAAAAAAAGACATCGACCCACAGTGGGGCGCAAGCGCAAAGCTTCGTTCATTACACAATAACTACTTCACTCTCCCCTTGCTGTTTATCATGATCTCCAACCATTATCCCATGACCTATCAACATCAGCACAACGACTTAGTACTTATTGCTATTATGATTGCGGCAGCGTGGATTAGACACTTCTTTAATCTACGACATAAAGGGCAAACAAAACCAAGCATATTAGTAACCGGCGCTATCGCTATGCTCGCCATTTCACTTTGGATTTCGTGGCCGCAAGCGGCAGCGGTTACCCCCGAAAGCTCTGGTTCTAACCCTGCTGTAAATGTAGTGGGCTCTGCTGAAATGAAGCAAACGGCGCTTAATGAAACAAGCGGTACGGTTTCACAGAAAGCAACTTCTCATGCGGGTAGTGATACCCTGCCTGAAGCAACCGCAGCGATTAGCAACGAGCACATACAGTCTTTAGTTAATACGCACTGCGTGAGCTGCCACTCGCGAAACCCGAGTGATGATATTTTTAAGGTTGCGCCTGTGGGGGTAATACTTGATACCTGGCAAGATATAGAGCGCTATGCGCCGCAAATAGTAAGACGAACTTCGGTAACCAAAGATATGCCTTTTATGAATAAAACAGGCATGAGTGAAAAAGAGCGTGAGGACATTGCGCGCTGGTTTGCCCAGCGCTAGTTAGCAAAGAAATAGCTTTTTACCGTTAACATTCTAAGACTGTTCATTCACTTTCATGACCTCACTCCCGTGAGGTCTTTTCTTTATTGTGTACATGGCATGGTCTGCAGCATCAAGCCACTCTTGCACTGAAGACAATTCATCGTTCCATTCTTTCCAGCCTACGGCGTAATGAATAGGGATAGATATATTATCTTTTGCTTGCACTACAAACGCCAATTCATCAATTCGAGCAAAAAAACGCTCTACTTCCGTGGCTTTGGTGCCGTATAGGAGAATAACAAACTCATCACCGCCAATGCGTCCGATTTTGTCTGCATCTCGCAACATACCCTGCATTTTTTCGGAAAAAACTTGTAGCGCTTTGTCGCCCACTTTATGACCGTAATTATCGTTTATTTGTTTAAACTCGTTTAAATCGATGTACACCAAGGTAGAGACGTGGTGCTCTCGTTTCATCCGTTCAATCTCTTTAGAAAGTTGCTCGAATATTTCTCGACGATTAATTAAGCCGGTTAACGAATCGGTCTTAGATAAAAAAGCAAGCTCACTCACCGCCCGTTCTAATGCTTGCTGCTGCTCTTTCTCTTTGGTGATATCGTCTGCAGCGCCTAAAATCAGTGTTTGCTGCTCTTTCGCGTCAAATATCAGGCTGCCTCTATCGTGAAGATAGCGAACCTGGCCACTAATATCGTAAATACGATATTGGAGCTCCCAACTTTTAAGAGGTCGTTGACTGAATACTTCTAGCACTTTGGGTTTATCACCTTCATGCACATGGTCGATAAATGCTAGCGGCTTGGCGTATAGCTCGTATTCACTGCGCCCGAATATACTTTGGTAGCCATCGTTTAAATAATGCATTGTTTTAAAATCTGGGCTGGCAACCCAAATAAAAGTGCGGGAGGAAAATTCACTGACAATCTTACTGAAAAGGGCCTCAATCTGAAATAACTCACTCTCAATTCGCTTTTTCTCATCAATATCTTCAACCACAGAGATAAAGAAGTCGGGATTATCGTTGCCATCTCTTACTAGGGAAACCGTTAACTTGCCCCACACTGCCACACCGTCTTTGCGAAGGTATTGCTTTTCCATGGCGTAGCTATCAATTTTTCCTGCGAGCAATTGCTCAAGGTTTGACAGGTCAGAATTGAGGTGTTCGGCAACCGTTATCTCCTGAAAGGTCATACTTTTTAATACGTGCCGCTCGTAACCGAGAAAGTCACAAAGCTTCTGGTTCACTTTAATAAAGGTTCCTTGCGGGCTTACATGGGCTAACCCAACAGCACAAAATTCGAAGGTTTTATCGACCATGCACGACCCCCACTGTAAAAAAATGCATTCCTTGCCCTCTAGCGTTAGCTTTTTATTGTTAGCTTTGTGAAAATGACGCTATATAAATCTCAGGTAAACTTTTACCTTCGTTAAACCTTAGTCTAGATTAGCAATTTTGGGGCACTATCAAAAAAAATAAATTAATTGATTGCCTCACCTCTGAGTAATTTTAAAGCGCACTCTTTAAATCAGGACGCCATCGCTGGCCTATTGAATTAATCTGCCAGCAGTTTACTCGAGCCTCTGTGGTAATCTGTAGCCAACTCAATTAGCTATTTTAGCAAAGAGCAGTATCAGACATGAACAATACTAAGAATGGGCAATATCAGGGTTGAATAAATGAAAAGCGATAGCTACTCAACGTCGTCTATAGCGAGCAACAGTCGACGCATTCTTGTGCTGTTCGCTCATCCTGTACCGCAGCAGTCTGAAGTGAATATTTTTTTATTTAAAGACGCACAGCAGTTACCGCATGTTACCGCTGTTGATGTATATGCCGAATATCCTGATTTCAATATAGATGTCGTCAAAGAGCAGCAGCGACTGGTTAATCACGACGTGATTATTTTTCAATACCCGCTGTATTGGTATTCAACACCATCAATATTAAAAGAGTATCAAGACTTAGTGCTTGAATATGGTTTTGCTTATGGCAAAGGTGGCACTGCATTAAGAGACAAACTCTTTTTCTGTGCCATTAGCGCTGGCGGAAAAGAAGAAGCGTATCAGACTGATGGATTTAATCATTTTACCATACGTCAACTGTTGCAACCTCTCGAGCAAATGGCAAGTATCACGAATATGACATACCTCGCTCCCTTTGCGCTATTTGGCTCTCGCTCTGCATCTCGCGAGGACAGAATATCGACACATAGAGAAAAATGGAAAACGCTATTGAATGCACTTGCTACAGATCAGATTGATTTGGAGCGGGCACAAAACATAGAAAATCTCGCAGATTTAACGATTAGCGGAGCTGAAAAATAGATGACCGCTTATTTTCTCTATATTTTTATTTATTTAGCCGCCGCTGTTATTGCTGTTCCCATAGCTAAACGTTTAGGGTTAGGCAGTGTATTAGGCTATTTAATCGCAGGACTAGTAATAGGGCCCACACTTGGACTCGTGGGTGATGAAACCACCACTATTCAGCATTTTGCTGAGTTTGGTGTGGTGATGATGTTGTTTCTAGTTGGGTTAGAACTTGAACCTAAATCCTTATGGGCGATGAAGTCCCGGCTTATCGGATTGGGCGGCCTGCAGTTATTCATAACCACAGCGCTGATTACCATCATTGCTGTGCTGTTTGAGCAGCCCTTTAGTATCGCCCTTACCATAGGTCTCATTTTTGCTCTGTCGTCCACTGCTATTGTTTTACAAACCTTTCAAGAGAAAGGATTGCAAAAAACCGAGGGAGGGAAAGGCGCGTTTTCAGTGCTGCTATTTCAAGACATTGCGGTAATACCCATGCTGGCGCTTATTCCTTTGCTAGCACTGCCGGAGTTAGTTGCCAATGCTACTAGCGCATCAGGGGAAGCTGGTCATTCTGACGGTTTAAGTATAGTGAATGAATTAGCGCCATGGGCCTACGGATTGGTCATTATAGGCTCGGTGGCATTTGTGACCGTCGGGGGGCATTACCTAAGTCGGCCCTTGTTTAAGTTTGTTTCCTCATCGGGGTTGCGGGAGATATTTACGGCAACTGCATTAATGCTGGTTATTGGCATCGCGGCTTTAATGGGCTTAGTGGGGCTATCACCAGCCTTAGGCGCCTTTTTAGCCGGTGTAGTGCTGGCTAACAGTGAATTTCGTCACGAATTAGAAGCCAATATTGAGCCTTTCAAAGGGTTACTCCTTGGGCTGTTTTTCATCACCGTTGGCGCGGGTATCAATTTTTCGGTATTCGCGTCGAATACCCTGTTAATTATTGCGCTAACAATTTCTGTCATTGTTTTAAAAGCGGTCGTGCTATTTGCAATCTCCCTCATATTTTCATTTCAAGGCAGTAGCAAATGGCTACTAACACTCAGCCTGGCTCAAGCCGGTGAATTTGGCTTTGTACTCCTTAGCTTTGCCTCTCAAAACTACGTTTTGCCGCAGGATATTATTGCCATACTTTCTCTGGTGGTCGCACTCTCCATGTTTCTTACGCCAGGCCTGTTTATATTTTTTGATAAAATAATTCTTCCTCGGTATCAGCGAAGCACGACTCAAAATAAAGAAGACACCATTGATGATAAAGGGACAGTGATCATTGCAGGCATTGGTCGCTTCGGCCAAATTATCAACCGACTGCTAGTAGCGAATGATGTTCATACCGTTGTTTTGGATATACGCGCCGAGCAGGTTGAACTTATTCGCAAAATTGGTACTAAAGCGTATTTCGGCGACGCTTCAAAGCCGGATATTTTACATACTGCGGGGGCAGAAGAGGCCTCACTGCTTATAATCGCCATCGATAATAGAGAAACCGCGGCAGAAATGGTGAAATATGCCAAGCATGCCTACCCTAATATGCGAATTTTAGCCCGGGCCTTTGACCGCGGTCACGGCTACCGACTACGTCAGTTAGGTGCGCACTATGTGGTATCAGAAACGTATCACTCAGCCCTAGAGATGGGGGCTCATGCTCTGCGTTCGCTCCACGCTCACCCATTTCAAGTTGAACGTCAAAAAATGGCGTACAAAGATATAGAAGACCAACAAAATGACGTGCTCTACAATGCATGGCTAGATGATGCTAGCGGCGAACGCATTGACAATAACTACCTTAAGCTTTTTGTAGAGCTCGAATCCTTGATAGGTGAAGCCCTGAATACCGGGTTTCACGACACCCATTCTAAAATGAAAGGCTGGACTCCACCGCCAAAGGACCACGCCGACTCATTCTCTAGTGAAGAAAATCCGACTCAAAAAGGAAAAGAAGGGGACGCACCCAAGGGTTAATACCAACTGCGTTTAATAGGTTCGCAATCGGCTCAACGATAATCTATGCCACTGAACATTTTATACGTCACTTTTGAGCAATAAATAAACTACCTGATAAGGCAACTTGCTGGTATCATTATTTTTTATAATACCGAACATGCGTAATGGAATAGTTAATACGTAATGGACTAGATAAGCTAAAGGGAGTGCAAGAACTAAAATGAAACTATCTACCCACATCAATTTGGGCCTCTTTTTTGTCATTTTTCTCGCTGGTGTCGGTGCGGGATTCGTTGAGGTAATTCAAACTCAAGCCCAGGCTGAGCGCACTGATAGCGCACTAACAGATAAAGCGGCAACACAGCTGGCCACTCAGTTCTCTATGTTACGCAAAGACCAGCTCTCAAATGAAGAGCTTATATCTTCCATGATGTCAACAGCCTTATTCAACGATAGATTATCTGAAATTAGACTCGAAAAAGATGACGGCACTCTACTGGTCAAGGAAGTTAACTCAAGTGCTTTCTACTTTGAAAGTTTGTTATCTAATGTAATCGAGCTTACTCCAGCGCAATCACAAATGAGTGTTCCTTCAACGTCCACTGTGGTTAAGGTAACGAGTAGCTCTCAAGCGCACTATCACTCCCTGTGGCAACAGCTTCTTAAAATTGCACTTTTTTGTGTAGTCATTTATTTATTGTCCTTACTGACAGTTATTGTTTTGGCAAAACTTACTACACGTTCGTTGAGCAACGTAACTAAAAGACTTAACGACATCCAAAACAACGAATTCTCGCCCACTCCAATTAAGTCATCTACTTCGGAGTTTCATTTTTTAGTTAGCGCCGCAAACAATCTTTCTTTTGCCTTAGAGAGCAAGTTTCAAGAACTGACGCGCCAGGCTGAACAATTTAAAGTAGTCGCAAGTAAAGATTCGTTAACCAAAATTGCTAACAGAAATGCCTTCGATAGACATATGAAAGCCATTATTGGCGGTATTGCAGACCCAAAAGAGCACACACTAACACTGGTGCGCTTAGCCCAGCTTAATAGTATTAACCATAAACTCGGCATGTTAGCGGGTGACAATTATGTATGTGGCGTTGCAGAGGTTCTCAAAAAAGCCAGCCAAGAATACTTTAAGGGAGCTTTCGTTTTTAGAATTTCAGGGGGGGACTTCGCCATTGTGAGCGATGTTCAAAATAAAGACCTTCATGAAGAACACCTAGCAATGATATGTAAGGACTTTCTCACTATTAACCCCCTTCGAGACGGCAACAAAGCTGCATGGATTGGCGTTGCGCGGTTCAAAAATACGATGTCGTTGAGGGAAATTATGGAAACTGCGGACAGTGCTCTTTTAGCCGCAACGAAAAGGCCTCAGGGGTGGCAGTTTGCGTCTGACATTGCTCAAGTTCATAGCAATGCCCAATGGCGTCAGCGTTTAGAGTATATAGTGTCTCAGCAATATGCAGACATATTGATTCAGCCCGTAATGAATTTAGAACGTAATACGCCATCTTATTATGAGGCATTCGCACGATTTAAAGATAAGCAAACTAACGACGTTATTCCCATGTCTCAGCTTGTTCCTGCCTCTGAACGGCTAGATCTTGTCCCTAAACTAGATAAGCTGGTTATCAGTATTATTTTTAAAAAGCTTAAAGTGACAACTCATCAAGTTGCGGTAAATATTTCGAATGCTTCAATAGCAAATGCAGAATTTCGAGAGTGGTTAATTCAGCAGTTATCTGAACACGAAAAGCTATGTCATAGACTCATTTTCGAAATTCAAGATGCCGCCCTTATTCACTTCAACGAAGAAGCTATTTCGCTATGTAAGCGTGTTACTCAAATGGGCTGTCGCGTTACGGTTGAACATTTTGGAGACAATTTTGCGTCGTTGTCTGGGTTGCGCGCCATTCAACCTGCGTATGTAAAATTATCTGGCCGTTTGACCGAAAGCATTCATACCAATAAAGATAATCAACTGTTTGTGAGTAGTCTCTTAAATATTGCGCGCAGCTTGAACATAAAAGTTATTGCAGAAAAAATTGAGAATGAAGCCGAATCGGTGGCATTAAATAATCTAGATATTATCCATCAACAAGGCTATTACTTCTCTAAACCCGCTCTTTGGACTGTTTACTAGCGCTTGTAGATCTATTGCTGACACTCTAGCCGCTTTTGGATAGCAGAAGCGGCAAGCGGTTTGGCAAAGAGGTAGCCTTGAGCGCACTCCACTCCTAGGCGCAGACAGTAAGTAAGTTGAGTTTGCGTTTCTATACCCTCCACAACAATTTTAAGATTGAGTTTGTGCCCCAAATTCACGATGGCTTCCATCAATGCACCGTCGTAATCACTCTCTGGGGCATTTTCGAGAAAACTGCGGTCAATTTTCAAGTGGCTTACGGGAAAACGTTTTAGATAACTTAACGAAGAATAGCCCGTTCCGAAATCATCAATAGAGACCTCCACTCCCATGCTACGCTGCTCTTGCAAACCTAAGAGCACTTGCTCATCTGACTTTATTAGCATGTTCTCGGTGAGTTCTAGCCCTATGGCGTGAGGAGGAAGACCATAATTTTCACGGCACCTAGCAAGACGCTCAAAAAAATCACCTTGTTCAAGTTCTCTGCCCGACACATTAATGTGAATACAAATATCAATGCCCATGTTGCGCCATTCACGCGCTTGTTCACAGGCCTTTTCCAAAACCCAAGATCCAATAGAAATGATCAAGTCTGTACGCTCGGCAATAGGAATAAAAACATCTGGGGGCACACTATGCTCAGCTATATTAGGCGTCCACCTAAGCAGGGCCTCACATGAGACTATTTTTCCACTTTTAAGATCGACTTGAGGCTGATAGAGCAGGGTAAATTCATTATTCTCGATAGAGGCTCTCAGACGAGACGCAATGTTTCTTTGCTTGTGAAGCATGACACTCAAATCGTTGCTGAAGATATTATAGCGATTTCTCCCCTGCTCTTTTGCTTCATACATGGCGGCATCAGCATTTTTTAGTAATGTATCAACCTCCACCCCATCGGTTGGGAAAAGGCAAACGCCGACGCTAGAGGTAATAAACACCTTTTCTGTCCCCAAGCAGAAGCGCTCTTTGCAGCAATCAACGATTTCCTCGGCTAGATTCACTAAAGATTGCCTATCGACAATATCATCAACAAGCACGACAAATTCATCACCACCAAAACGAGCTAAAAATGACGCTTCCCCCACACATTCTTTGAGCCTATCAGCGAAAGACTTCAGCAGCCTATCGCCCCACGTGTGGCCTAATGTATCGTTGATATCTTTAAACATATCAAGGTCAATAAAAAAGATCGCCATTGATGTTGATTCATGCCCCGCTTTTTTTACTCTCTCCTCTAGAGCCATCTCTAGGTAGCGTCTGTTTGGAAGACCTGTGAGTAAATCTGTAGTTGCAAGCTTTTCTAGCTCGTTGCGAATGGCGTGTTGTTCACTTAAATCAATATCGACACAATACATTTCTGGGGAGTCGGTGTGCTCACCGAGCATAACGTGGGAAGAGAAAACGTGAACGGTCTTGCCATCTTTGCGCTGAAGTGCCAGTTCACCGCTAGGAATAGGTATGCCTTCTAAAAGCCATTTTTTATGAACTGATAACACATCGTCCCGCATAAGAGCAGGAATAATCAGATCTTCAAGCCGCTTTCCAAGTGCCTCTTCTTGAGAGTAACCATAGATATCTTCGCTCGACGTGTTCCAATAAATAACTCGCCGTTCTTTATCATAGCCTTGCACAGATACTTTAGGTAACGCACTAATTAAGTTAAGAAAATGAGATTCCGCAGACGCAAAGTCTGTATCTAAAGTATTTACCTCGTTTTTATTCAAAGCCATTCTACATCCTTATGTTTAGCCAAACCGTGTAGACGGGCAATTCACGATTGCATCATTAAAGTGTAGTTGAAAAAATTTATTTAACTTAAAAATACGACGTTAACGCGGGCATGCCCGCGTTATAGACACTCACTTTTTATAACTCGCTGTAGTCTAATGCCCAGTTCACGTAGAGCTCGGTACCCACTTTAAGAGAGGATTCATCAGCATAAAAATAAGGAGAGTGATTACTTGGCGCAGACTTAGCATCCTGCCCTTCAGGCGTCACGCCTAAAAAGACAAAAAGACCAGGTACGTCTAATGCGAAGAAAGAAAAGTCTTCGGCACCCGTAACTAAGTCATTCACATGCACTTTATTTTTCCCTGCTACGCGTTCCATGGTGGGTAGCATTTGTCGAGTGAGTTCAATATTGTTAATGGTAACTGGGTAACCTTCATCAATGTGCACATGAGCCTCAGCACCTGTGGCTTTTGCCGTCATTTCTGCGGTAGTAGTGAGTTTTTCAAATATTTGAGCGCGATTATCCATGTCGAAATTGCGAATAGTGCCTTCTAAATAAACCTCGTCAGGAATGATATTGTTGCGAATTCCTCCTTCGACAATACCAAAGCTCACTACAGCAGGCGCCTTGGTAATGTTAATCTGGCGACTAATGACGGTTTGTGTGCTGCCTATAATTTGCCCAGCCGCTACAATAGGATCTACCCCGCCCCACGGCCTAGAGCCATGAGTCTGCTTACCTTTCACCGTAATTTCAAAGCGGTCAGACGACGCCATCAGCGGCCCTTCTCGGTAACCAATATGTCCTGCTGTACCCGCTGACCATACGTGAATTCCAAAAACAGCTTCGGGCTCATACCGCTCAAAAAGCCCCTCTTTAAGCATAAGCTCTGCACCGCCTTCCTCGCCTTTAGGGGCGCCTTCTTCGGCGGGTTGGAAAATAAATACAACGGTGCCTTTAAGCTGGTCTTTCATACTAGCCAGTTTTTCTGCAGCCCCCATCAGCATGGACATATGTAAGTCATGACCACAGGCATGCATTACCCCAACTTCTTTGCCTCGGTATTCAGACTTGGCTTCAGATTTAAACGGTACGTCAGCTTTTTCTACTACAGGTAGAGCGTCCATGTCAGCCCGCATTGCAATGACAGGACCAGGCTGCCCACCTTCTAGCACGCCTATTACCCCCGTGTGTGCAACGCCAGTTTCTACTTTCATGCCTAGGGCATTGAGGTGCTCGGCAAGTACCTTCGACGTTCTAAACTCTCGGTTACTTAGTTCTGGATGTTCATGCAGATCTCGACGCCACTCAATGACTTTTTGCTCAAGCTCTGCGGAAATAGAAATGGGCGTTTGGGCTAATGTAAGTGGACTAAATGCCAGAGTGGCTAGGATTGAAAAAGCGGTGGCAGCGGCTCTCATGGGCGTTCCTCGTTAATACCGTTGAATAACCAGTATGCCTACGTCGCCGCTTGACCACAAATTGATTAGAAGAAATGATTCAATCCCATCGATTAACAACATTATTAAACGACAGAAGTAACAATGGATACTCTAGAGCATCACCTTACTCTAAAAAAGCGTGCTCAATAACAAAGTGACCTTTCTCTCTGGATGTCGCTTTTTTGAAGCCAAGACCGGTAAGGATCTCCATAGTGTCATCTAACATAGATTGGTTACCACATAGCATAAAGCGATCTTCTTCAGTATTAAGCGCTGGAAGGTTAAAATGCGCACTTAATTCACCACTTTTTAATAGTTCAGTTAATCTGCGCTGATGAATGTTATCTTTAAACGGTTCCCTAGTGACAATAGGAAAATACAACAGCTTTTGCGACACAAGTTCGCCAAAATATTCATTGGCCGGTAGCTCATTGCAAATCTGGTATTGATAAGCCAACTCGCTTTTGTAGCGCACACTGTGAACAAGAATGACATTGTCGTAACGCTCGTATATGTCAGGATCTTTTATGATGGACATAAAAGGTGCTAGCCCGGTACCGGTTGCAAGAAGAAAGAGGTTTTTTCCCTCAACTAAAAAATCTGCTACCAGTGTGCCAGCAGGCCTTGTAGACAAAAGCAGTTGTTCACCTACCTTAATATCTTTCAATCGTGAGGTAAGCGCACCGTTAGGAACTTTTATACTAAAAAATTCAAGCTCTTCTTCGTAATTGGCACTCGCGATGCTGTAAGCGCGCATTAAAGGCTTATTATCAACTTCTAAACCCAGCATAACAAACTGTCCATTTTCAAAGGTATAGCTTGGACTACGGGTGGTCTTGATAGAAAAAAGTGATTCGTTCCAATGGTGAACATGGGTAACTGTTTCTGACGTTAAGTTTCGCATTTTCTCCCCAATACGCGTGACACGCTTTCAAATTTTCTTTCTGTATACGCCAACCAATACACCCTTGTGCATGCGTTACGTATGTTAGGTAATAATACCTGAGTAAAACAGTCGGGTAAATAGCCTACTAAATTGCTCAAGTATTTTTGAGTACACAAGTATTTTTGAGTACAAAGGAATAGCGCTCGCCTCCTAAATTTCAACCTATGTCACCGCATTGGTAACTGTAATTTAAAGAGCCTATTTATATTACCCATCGGTTTATGAGTAACCTTATACGGCACTTTTATACGTCTTTCATACGCAAGTTCGATTAATCAGGTTTATGCCGTTTATGAAGCTGTACGAACATTAAATGACATGCTTAAGGATACATGCACGGTCAGTTGAATTGCGCATTGAGAGATTGCGGTCTAGTTTATAGGTAGTATGTCAATTAAGGCCTATATTGATGTGAAATTTACGTGAGTATTCTCATAAATTATCAAAAAGTTTAATACACTCAAATGTCGTATTATTTCGACATATAAAAAATTAAAACTGCTTAATGTACAATTTTTGCACGTTGAGTAACTTCTTATTTAACGAGGATATCTATGTCGTTATCTGTACTCATTGCCGATGACTCTAAGTTGGCAAGACGTAATGTAGTTCGTTCGCTACCGTTAGAAGTAGACTTTGCTGTAACTGAAGTTACCAACGGACAAGAGGCCGTTAGTTTGCTTGCAGATAATACCTATAGCCTTGTATTGCTTGATTTAACCATGCCGAAACTCGATGGCATCGATGTGCTCGAAAGGTTACAAACCCTTGAAAACATGCCGAATGTGGTAGTGATAAGCGCCGACTTTCAACCTGAAAAGCAGCGGGTAGTGAAAGAGCTAGGTGCAAAGTTCTTCCTCCGAAAACCTTTGAAGAAAGAAGATTTAACGGCGGTCTTAATAGAACTCGGGTATTTATGACCACGTCCTCACAGTTAAGTGAAGAAGACACGCAAGAGATTATCTTAGAGCTTTCCAATATCTTGGCGGGCGCCTGCTTATCGGGCCTGTCTGAACAACTAAAACTCACTACAAACTTGAATATGCCGTTGTTGTTTCAGCCAGACAAAGCCAGTTTTGACGGCCTCCCTTGGCAACATAGCCTAGCAATGGAAGTACAATTTTTGATTACGATTTCATCGTTTAGCATGCGGGTTATTTTTTGCTTAGACGACGAATCACTTTCTAGAATTCTCGGCACGTTGGATGTTTACCTTAAATAGCGAAAGAATAATGTCATTGTAAATAACACAAAGAAGCTCTCAGCCTAAAAGCTTCTTAATGCCCAGCAACGGATTAAATATTTTGTCATAGCTACTTGGAAAGAACTTATATAGCCAGTGGACTAGTTTTGCATCAGAACCAATTAAAATACGAGCTGTCTTTTTTCTCATTCCTCTTTCAATTACCTTAGCCGCTTTTGAGGGAGAGGTGCGAGCTACAGCATCAAAGTGCGCCACAATTTTTGTTTTGTTATCGTGATTACCGACATGGGCTTCACCGGTGTTCACATGTTTGTCTAAAGCCTGCTTTTCGCTTTTGGCTGATAACACTTCGCTGGACCTAGCGATATTCGTTTTAATTCCCCCCGGTAACACACACAACACATCAATAGCTTTCTTTTGATACGCCATGTCTTGTCGCAATGCCTCACTAAACCCACGAATAGCAAATTTAGACGTGTGATATGGAGTCAGCATAGGAATTGTTATCAAGCCAAAAATAGACGCCACATTAACAATGAGGCCTCGCTGCGACTTTTCTAATAACGGCATCATTTCTCTGCAACCCGTTATAGCGCCATGTAAATTCACATCTAACACTTTATTAAAGTGCGCCTCAGACGTTTCATCAAAGTAGCCAAATGTGCTTATCCCTGCATTGTTGACAAGCACATCGAGACTGCCAATCTTACCCTCAATAAGCTGCGCTAGATTTTGCCAATCTGCTTTAGCGCTGACATCAGCGACTTGAGCAATAAGCACTGAATTTCCCAATTCATCAGTGATAGCTGAAAGGTTTTCTTTATTTATGTCAGTAAGAATAAGGCTAGCACCCGATTTGGCCAATAGCTTTGCCAATGCCTGGCCTATGCCCGAACCAGCTCCGGTGATGAGAATCGTTTTGTTTTTCCATGTTAGTGCTTGAGACTGCTTCATTATATTTTCTCTAACCATCTAAAAATGTGGTTGCTAACCGCAGGTAAATGACTTCCACCAATAGTCCAATGGCACGCCTCATCAATAACCTTTAATGTCACTTGTTCGGCCTTTTGAGAGACGCCTTTTGACGCAAACTGAATGCTGTATTTCTTTGCAATTTTTCGCTGCACTGAAACGGGTGTAATGCGGTCTTGTGCGCCACACACTAACAGTATGGGGCAATTTATATCGTTGGCATTTACACGTGTTGGCGGGCGTGGAAATAAGAACCACATGCCTATTTCTAATGAAGCCCTTCCCGACTCCAGTGTGGCTTTATATAAAATGTCTCGCTGAATATCTGGCGATTGGGTGTTAGCAATGCCGTACTTCACGTTCTTAAGTCGCAAGTCTGTGGTTCTTTTCCACAGCGGAAACTTAAATAAATTGTGACCGAACGTGCGTATTACCGACCACGACCAACTGTTTATGCCAGCTGGTGAAGCGCTTGAAATTAAGACCATTTTCTTAACCTCAGTGCGCGCGGCAACAAGCTGCGCCAATAAACCGCCCATAGAGTGGCCGACTAGAATGGGAGGCTCCTCTAATGTGTTAATAAACAACAAAAGATCTTCGACATAGTCGGCAATACTGGCTTGCGCTAGTGCCTCTCGCCTTGCTTTATTGTTAAGCTCGACTCTTGGAAAATGATAGGACAAGCGAGGTGTATAAACCCGGTAGCCTTTTTGTGTAAACATCGCCTTCAACTCTGACAATGTCTCTGGCGTACTCCACATACCGTGAATTAGCACAACGGCTTGTGAGCTACTCAATTGCTGCATGCACTTGTGCCTCATCTTTTGTATTTTTACCCTGAGGGCACTGCGATTGCGCGTCCAGTCTATGGAAGTCGGCGAGCGGTGTATTATCGTCAAACCGCAATACATCATCGGCCAGCTTACTGTGCTTTATGGCAAGTAAATCTTTTATGTATAAATCTTTGTTACACCAAGGAAACTCTGAGCCCTGAGAGGGTAACTCATCCAGCTTGCGCAGAATATAGCCAGACTTGAGCCCCACAATATTCTCTCTTGGCGCGTTGGGGTTACGGTATGGATAAACGCTGTCGTGGCCGTGTTGCTCCATGTAATCAAGTAATCGACACACATAATCAAAAGTCAGTTCAGCTTTAAGCGTCCACGATGAGTTGGTATACCCAAAAACCCACACAAAATTGGGAAGCTGACTGAACATCATACCTTTGTAGTTGGTGAGCTTGTTGCCGTGTACTTTATGCCCATCCACAGATAAGTTGATATTTCCCCATAGCTGCAAATCGAGGCCGGTAGCTGGCACGATAATATCCGCATCGATATGTGTGCCATTTTTTGTTAACACGCCGGTTTGTGTGAAACGGTCAATATGGTCGGTAACGATGGTGCTTTTACCCGTGCGCACCGAATTAAACAAGTCTGCATCGGGCACCAGCGCCATACGCTGATCCCAAGGCTGATAATCGGGGTTGAAATGCGTGTCTACATCTGCCGCGCCATCAAGGTCTTTAACATTCATTTTGCGTATTATTTTTCGCACGAAATTGGGGAATTTCTTTGATAGCACAAAGGACATTTGCTGCAAGGTAGCGTACTTAAGGCGCATAATTCGATTGGTTAATCCGGCGGGTAACACGCGCGATAACATACGAAATAGCACATCAGAGGCAGGGCGAGACACTATATAACTAGGAGAACGCTGCAGCATGGTCACGTGGGCTGCTTTTTTTGCCATAGCAGGCACCAATGTAACCGCCGTTGCTCCACTACCAATAACAATCACTTTTTTATCGCTATAATCGAGATCTTCAGGCCATTTTTGAGGATGAACGACGGTGCCTTTGAAATCATCAAAGCCTTTAAAATTAGGCAGATAACCCTTTTCATAATTATAATAGCCCGAGCAGCAGGTAAAAAACTTTGCGGCGATATGATATTCAGACCCGTCTGCTCGTGAAATGGTAACCAACCAACGATTTTTAGTTGAATCCCAATTAGCAGATTTTACTTTTTGTTGAAAACGAATGTATTGGTTAAGACCTTCATCTTGTACCAGCTCGCCTAGGTAATGTTGAATTCGTTCGGCAGTGGCGATGTACTCTCTGTCAGTCCATGGCTTAAAGGAGAACGCAAACGTGTACATATCAGAGTCTGAACGTATCCCCGGGTATTTAAATAAGTCCCAGGTGCCACCAAAGTTCTCACGACTTTCGATAACAGCAAACGAGTTGTGTGGGCGCTTTTTCTTAAGTGTATAGCTCATTCCTAAGCCAGAGATCCCAGCTCCCACAATAAGCACATCAAGTGCTTCATACTCAATATGTTCTTCTTCGTTTGCCTTCATTTCATGTCACCAGATTTTATTATTATCGACAGTCTCCACAATAGAGAGCGGTGGCAACATAAACTATGACATAGGCTGTCAATCATTGACTTAAACGGCCATTATGGCAATATGTGTAAATGATGAAATAAGCAACGCTGAAAACGTTATGACGGTGAACACATCTCAGGTAAGTGAGTCTGGTAGTCTCTTTGAGGATAAGCAGCTTCTCGGTGTTACTCAGCCGTTTAAGCGAAAGCGCTCTATTTTGGGGTTACTTCCTCTCTTTAAAGCATTGGAAGAACAAGGACGCAGCCCGCAATCAATCCTTGCTGCTCGTGGGTTATCCCTCGATAACCTCACAGGCGCGGCTATGATTGACACCCATTTGGAGCTAGACATTGTGGGCGATACCATTGAATTACTTAACGATCCGATTTTAGGCGTAAAAGTGGGTAGCCAAGTGTCGTTTACCTCTTACGGCACTTACGCCATGCTGCTAATGACAGCAGATACATTGTTAGAATCGGCTCGCGTTGGTGCGCAATTTCAGCACCTGTCTTTACTCTTTTCTCACATGACATTGCACTTTGATTCTCAGGGCCTTGAGGTGCGCTATACTGTGCCCGATGCACCTAGAAAGTTAAGAGATTTTATTGCCGATAGAGATCTCATGGGCACTTATATATTTATGCGGGAGTTTTTGGCAGGGGCGCCACATGTATTAATAGGAGGCACCGTGCGTTCAAAGCCAGAACGACATCATTTAGCGAATTATAAAAAATATTTGAATTTTGATGTAAGCTTTGACCAACCTTATAATTGGTTTCGCATTCCCGCCGCCATGCTTAGGCTTAGTCAACAACACAGTAATATTTGGGCACATAAATTGTACAAAGCCCAAGCCTATGAATTACTCAACACTTTTTATCCCGCTCAGCAAGACTTGATTACACAAGTGAAAACTCTTATTGCGGGCTATCAATCGGCTTATCCTTCGGCATCCGAATTGGCACAAATTATGGGCGTGAGCGAGCGAACCCTTCGACGAAAACTCGATGCGGCAGGCTCTAGCTATCGCAATATTATCGATGCACAACAACAAAAACGCGCAATTGATATGCTGTCATCACAGCGGTTATCCATTGCGGTAATTGCAAGTCAGCTAGGCTACGCCGAGTCTGCCAGCTTTCTCAGAGCATTTAAGCGCTGGACGGGGCTCACGCCCAAGCGCTTTTTACAGCAGCAAAATACGCCATAATGCTCTTTCGATAAGTAGCAAATTAGCTAAGTAACTTCTGGCCTCTATTCACCAGCATCTGCAAGCAAGCTGTAAAAGTAACTCACCGCTTGCAGGTAATCACTTACCGCCAGCTGCTCGTTGACACCGTGGAATCGCTTCAGGCTTTCTTTATCTAGCCTTACCATCATGAATCGATAGACGTTATCGGATAAGCCATAAAAATGCTTTGCATCCGTGCCTCCCATTACCAGATATGGCGCAACTAACACTTTGTCGTCCATGCGACGAATGTTAGACTCGATGAGCTTATACCCAGTACTGTTAAGCGGCGAAAGTTGTGATGGTTCATTTTCCATAAACGTCTCAACGCTCACTCTAGAATCATCAATTGCCTCAACAATGTGCTGCTTCACACTGGCTATGCTATCACCGGGCAGAATACGTACGTTCACCACTGCACTGGCTATTGTAGGTAATATGTTCGACTTACTGCTCCCCTCCAACATAGTGGCTGCAATGGTAGTGCGAATACCAGCCGCGCTGCTTGGCGCTGACAGCATAGACTGCTCTACAATGGGCGAGAACAACCATAAATTAGCCATGGGCAGCTGCAAAGACAGCGGTGCATAAGCCGCTACATGAGAAAATGTGTTGTAGCTGTAGCTTAAATTAGTATCAAACTGGCTATTTTCTATATTCACAATGGCCTGGCTTAACACGCCTGCTGCTGTATGATCAGGAGGCTGAGAAGAATGCCCACCTTCTGAGGCTACAGTAAGCCGTAGGTTTACAAAGCCTTTTTCTGCAACGCCAACCATAGCAACCGGCTGCTCGACGCCTTTCATCAACCCTTGAGTAATAGCCCCGCCTTCATCAAGCACAAACTCAAAACTAAGACCTTGTTGCTCAAAATGTTCTGCAATTTTTGCGGCGCCCTGCTTACCGCCAATTTCCTCATCGTGACCAAACGCAAAATATATACTTCGCTGTGGAGAAAAGCCCTCTCTTAGACGGGTTTCCATTGCCTCAAGCAAAGCCATAACCGTTACTTTGTCGTCGATGGTGCCTCTACCCCAAACAACATCGTCTACAATGGCGCCACTAAAGGGTGCCTGCTTCCACTGCTCTGCTGTACCTTCATCTACAGGTACTACATCCATATGCCCCATAAACAGTGCTGGCTTAAGAGCAGGGTTGCTACCCTTTACGTGATAAACCAAGCTGTACTGGTTAATGGTGTAATGTTCGGCCTGCTGATGAACAAGGGGAAAACTAGCGCGTATGTGTTCATGTAACCCTAGAAAAGCCTGAGGGTTTAGCCTTGACGGATCATCATATGAAATCGTCTCAAACTGGATCGCTTTAGCAAATCGCGCTACCGCGGCGTCTTCGTTAAGCGGTGCTTTAGGCAGCGAGCTGTCTACCTGTAGCTGAGTGTCTTTAAAACTCAGTAACGTATTCACGTACAACACTATAGTAAGAACAAGAACGACTGACACTAAGCCAGCTATTATCTGAATTCGGGACTTTTTCATTATTCATTTACCCAAAAATAGTAAGTAAGAGGTTTGAGATAGTAGTAGCACGATGCAACGATAAAGTCTTGTTGTGACAACACGTAGTGCTGTTTTACGACTCCTTCTTTTTGGTTCGCCTACGCTTTTTATAGGCAGGCTTCACCGTTGATTTTATGCCTTTCAGTGACACAGGCACGTTGTTTGACGCAATGTCGATAAGCTCGTGTAAGGTATTTTCTAGTGGCTGCATAAAACTTTTATAGTTTGTCTGTTGCTCGGCAATGCTATTTAACGTTGACTCCCATTTAGCCGTCATATCGGGTGTTGTGCACATTTCAGGAAGGGCTTCTACCAAGCCAATTCCTGCGGGTGTAGCATTAATAATTTTGCCTTGTCGCTTCAAAAAGCCACGCTTAAACAACAGCTCGATTATTCCGGCCCGCGTGGCTTCAGTGCCCAAACCGTCAGTATCTTTTAATATTGCCTTTAAGCTTCGGTCTTTAACAAAGCGATTTATCCCCGTCATGGCAGCGAGCAGTGTGGCGTCAGTAAAGTGTTTGGGAGGCTGAGTCTGCTTTTCTAGCAACTCTCCTTTTTCGCAATGCAGGCTGTCGTTTTTGTTCAGTTCTGGCAGCGAGCCTTTTTGCCATGGGCTATCAGAGTTCGATTTGCTTTCTCCGCCCTTTTCGCTTCCTTTATCGCTGCTTTTTTCGCTAGTTCTTTCAAAGAGCACTTTCCATCCCAGTTGCTCGGTAACATTGGCAGTTGTGGCAAACTTGCCACCTGCAATGGTTAGCGCAACATGAGTTTGTTGATAAATAAAAGCAGGATAAAACTGAGCAAGATACTGCCTAACGATAAGGCCATACACGTTTCGTTCTAGATGACTTAAGGACAGCCCTAAAGGTGATTTTTCTGTCGGGATAATGGCATGATGAGCGCTAACTTTGGCATTATTCCACGCTTTGGACTTAATAGAAGTATCGGCTTGTTGAGCCGCACTAGAAAACGGTAACTCTGCTTTGGCAAGCATAGCCACAATGGACTTCGCCAAGGAGAATTGCTCGCTGGGAAGGTATCGGCAGTCTGAGCGAGGATAGGTAATGAGCTTGTGTTTTTCGTACAGCGACTGACACACATCGAGCACCAGCTTGGCGTTCATACCAAATTGCTTAGCCGCATCAATTTGTAGGGTTGAAAGATTGAAAGGTAAAGGTGCATTCAGCTTTTTTTGCTGCTTTTTAATATCATCAATGGTTGCAGGTTGATTCGATATCCTTGCTACCACATTTTCAGCTAACCCCTTTGAAAGTACACGCCCTTCATCATCCATATAAGCCTGACACGCCTCGCTCGGCTGCCACTTTGCAGTAAACGGTTGCTGTGAAGGCGTTGTAATATGGGCCAACACCTCATAAAAAGGCTTCGATACGAAATTGTTAATTTCCTTATCTCTATTCACCACCAGCCCCAATATGGGTGTTTGCACTCGTCCTACAGACAGCACCCCTTGATAACCAACTTTGCCACCCTGAATGGTATAGGCTCGCGTTAGGTTAATACCGTATAGCCAGTCGGCGCGGCTTCTTGCCAATGCTGATACCGAAAGAGGAATAAAATGCTTATTAGGTTGCAGCTGGTTTAAAGAGCGCTTTACCGCGGGTAAGTTTAAATCGCTGATAAGTAAGCGCTGCATACTGTCGCGCTTTTGTGATGGTACGTTTAAGTAATCGATAACCTCATCAACCAGAAGTTGCCCTTCCCTGTCTGGGTCGCCAGCATGAATGATTTGGCTACACTGCTTCACAAATTTACGGATTATCGCTAGCTGGCTTTTTGTTTTATATTTTGGTTTTAGCTGCCACTGGTTAGGGATAATAGGTAAGTGTTCTAACTGCCATTTCTTAAATTTTTCATCGTAACTATCGGGGTCTGCTTGTTCGAGAATATGGCCCACACACCACGTAACTACATCGCCACCAGCTGTTTCGATATAACCTTGGTGCTTTTTTTGAGGCTTAGGTAAGGCCTCTGCGATGGCTCTTCCTAGGCTAGGCTTCTCGGCAATGTATAACTTCATCGGCTCTATTTAGCATATTATTTTGAGTGGGTGGTGCATGTTTGACTACATGTGAAGGCTTTGTATAAAAGCTGCATTCGAGGCTTCATCTGAAACTTTTTCTGTAGCTATATGTAACTGCGTTCAACTACCTGTAACTACTCACATGAAAACTCGTTTAATGAATGCTTTATTATGTCTATCGCCATAATAAATAACCACTGTCATTATATCCAGTTATTTCTATCAGGCAGCGTTTTAGTAGTCTGGTTTAGTCGCATTAGTTTAGAAGCTTAGTTTAATCGCCTAGTTTTGAAGCATAGTTTTGAAGCTTAATTTTGAAGCCTAGTTTTGAAGCTTAGTTTTGAAGCATATAAGGTCACAGCTTGCCCATACACCACTTTGCTACAAGGCCCGTCGCGATTGTTATAACCACACTGGTCAGCGTACCTAGCAACACATACTCGGTAAGCTTTTTGTCTTCGCTCTTTGTTAAATCGCCAAACCTAAAGATGGACTTTGCCGCAATTAAAAAGCCAATTGCAGCAAATTGATTCAACAACACAAAAGTAAGAATAAGTAGTCGCTCTAAATAGCCAATACGCTGACCCGCCATGGCTAGGGTGCGCTGTACGGGAAGCTGCACTAATTCGCTGGTGCGTTTAGGGTTGGTCAACTCCTCTAGCTCTTGGGTCCATGGCGAAAGCAGCTGTTTTATAACAATAGAAGTAGGGCTTAAAATAATTAAATATGCGAGCAGCAGTACCAAATGCTGATAGTTTATGGCGTAAATATGCTGCAGTAATGGCGTGATCTGTTGTGTTAATAGCGCCCACAAGATGATAGCAACGGTAATATGCGCAGCTTGATCGATAATAAAAGCAAAGGTAGTTGGGCTAGCGTAAGACTTAATTGCGTCAATGATAAAATGAGTCATCGTTACGCCAATAGCCACTAAAAATAAGGGTATAAGCTCTATTGCCGTTTCACTTGATGCAGCGCCAGTCTCTTTTGTCGCAAGCGTGGCAAATAAAGATAAAATCAATAAAGCAAAAAATGCCAGCACGCCATGAAGTAAAGCATGTAAGTACAATGCCGGAGACAGCAGATGTTTAGTATTGCGACTTTTTACCCAGCCGGTAGGCTGAAAATAGAAGTCTCCCAACACGTGGGCTACCAATAGCCCGGCTATCAGGGCTAGCTGTTGTAACTGCAGCTGCTCTGCACCTATTCCACCCATATTCAGCACTCCTATGCTCAACACCTCTGTACCCAACACTTGTATACCAAGGGCTTCCATTCTATATCTCCTGCCCCTAACATCACGCGCTAATTTCAGATGCCATATGCTCAAGATATTCATTCACCAAGTGATATCCACTGGCATTTAAAATTCGGGTAACGTTGCTTCTCGTTTTGCCCAGCGTATTCGCAATGTGTTCATGGGCTTTATCTTTTGCACAAATATAGGCAAGCAGGGTTTCTGATTGAGTTTGAGTTAACGCCGTAATATGGCTATCTAAAAATGCGGTTAGCAGTGCTGCATGCTTATTTAAAGCTTCATCATCGCTAGTAAACACCAAGTATTGCGATTTCAGAGTATCTAATGCCCTACCCGAACGAACGAAGGCATCTCCACTCCCAGTTTTTACCTGTCCATCAGTAACGTTTACCTCGCCAAGACCAACGCTAATACGAATATCGGTTGAGGGCGTGCAAGCTTTTAGAGCAAGCCTTATGCATACCGCAGTTTGCATGGCATTTTGCGGTGAGGGTATTACGGCCTGAAACGCATCGCCACGAAACACATCATACTCGCCATGATACATTGCCGTTTGCGCTTTAAGCGTTGTGGTGAGTACTGCCAGCACATGTTTTAAATCTTCATCATTTAAGTGCTGTGAGTTGGCGATGTCACCGGTGATCACCGCTGCCCGCTTTGTTAATTTATCCATTATCCCCTCTAAAAATGAGTTTCGCTGAAGGTGGGAGCTTATCCGTTATAATTCTAGATTGCCTGTATTTTTATACATATGCAACACTGTGTACTGAACACTTTGTGAGCAACAAGAAACCATTAATTCACACTTTTTAAAAAGAGCCCATAAATAGTCACATAACTCAAAGTTACCATAAATAATCACATGAAATACAATATTTAAACATTCGCTATTACTCTATACTTCGTGAACTCACAACATGCGACATTTTTTGTCGCATGCTGTTGATATGCTATCGTGCTACCACATAAAGGAAACTTGTTTACTACAATGAGCGCATTTCAACGCAAATTAGACATTTTACAATTTGTGCCAACGGCACCACGTAAAGTATCAAGCCGGCAAATATTTGAGAATCTGCAGAATTGCGGTCACAGCCACATTGATATGCGGACGATACAAAGAGATTTAGTCAATTTAGAAACCGTTGGACTTTTTGGTCTCGAAGTAGACAAACGCTCAAAACCCTATGGCTGGTTTATCAATGCCAACTTTAAAAAGCTGAATCTTAGCTTGATGGATGGCAATACAGCGCTTGCATTTAAGGTACTCGAGCAATCAGGCGCCACCCTGCCTAATTCAACACTTAGCGAATTGCAGCCCTACTTCACCAAGGCAACGCAAATTCTGCAACAAGACAGCGATTCTCTACTCAGCAACTGGTTAAAATCGGTGGCAGAATCGCATATCACCCAGCCCCTTTTACCTCCAGAAATAGATGCAATTTCTTTTGAAAGGCTTAAAAGCGCCATCTTTTTCAAAAAACAAATTTCGGCTGATATTAAACGCATTTTTAGCGGTGGCAATACGATGCTTTGGAAACACTACGATCGAGTAAACCCTATGGGGTTGGTTAAACAGGATGGTCGCCAATTGTTTGTCTGTTCGTTTGGGGAGCTACACAAAAGACGCTACGCGCTACCCTTACATTTTATCAGAAACGTGCAGGTAACCGAGGATGACTGTCAGCAGAGCTTTGGCGAACTTGAAAGCGTTCAGCTACTCAATAACAACAGAAAACAGAGCATTGAGCTTAAACTGCTGGTAAAAAATAATTCGCTCTTTCTTCTTCACGGCTACAGGCTTTCTGAAGATCAAACCATTAGTCAGTCTGCCCATCCCGACCAATCGTTTTTAACCGCAACCGTAAAAGATACCAATAAGCTAAGAGCGTTTTTAAGAGGGCTTGGCGACAATATTGAAGTTATCGGCCCCCAAAAATTAAGAAATTACTTTTTAGAAATGTCGCAGAAACTATTCACGACCTACAGTCGCTCATAGTCTGCATGGCAGATTGTAAGTGTTGTCTTGCGCGCCAGTACGCCACTGGCGCTGTCCACTTCCCCTTTAATGAGTCACTGCTTCATTTGCTGGCGAATAAATGCCGGAATATTGAAATACTTCGACTCAAGATTTGCGTTAATGCGAGAACCGTTCATTTTCATAGGTAACATTTCTTCTATAAACTCACGATATTCTTCTAATTCTCTGCTTTGCTCTATCATATCGACTTCTTCTAACAGACTGAATTGCTCTAACTGCTTGTAGTGTTCTAACTCAGTGTATTCGGCTGACTCAGTACTTTTCTCAAATTCGCCACCTTCTTTTATTTCGCTATGCTGTGGGGCAACAGGAATGCCCGTTGCAATAACTAATACTTCACTAAAATGGGGTAGCTCCGCCGATACCGTTACGCCAGTTATTATGAGCGCTCGGGAACTCTCAATTAAATTTTGCAGTGTCGCCAGCATTTGCTCATACATCGCTAAACTAGGCTCTTCCTTGCAAGTAAGCTGCACAATAACGCCCTGCGCTCCAATGATACTTTGATCATCAACCAATGGATTTTCTAAAGCGTGAGTTAACGCATCGCACAGTAAGCTACCATCTTCTGCTACCCCAACACCTAATGCCGTATTTCCCTCTAATGACAAAATATGGCTAAAGTCATTAATATCTACATTGATATAGCCTGTCTTTGTCAGCATAGTGATAATAGCTTCTACAATTCGGTGCATCTGTGTATCGCAATGGCGAAATGCCGACAACAGACCAACGGTTTCATTTAATGCGGCCATCAGCGAATCGTTTGAAAGCACTAACGTGGCATTTGCGGCTGCTTTTATTTCTTGAAGAGCAGTAAGCGCAATTTCTTTTCGCTTACTGCCTTCGGATTTGAACGGCAAAGTAACAAAGCACATCACGTCTATGTTGTTTTTCTTAGCCATGTCTAAAAGAACAGGCGTAACCCCACTGCCAGTACCACCACCTAACCCAGCAATAATGATGATAATGGTATCGTTTTCTATCAACGTACTTAGGGCCTCTTCACTTTGGAGAGCGGCGTTGTATGCCACCTGCGGATCGGCGCCTGCTCCGTACCCTTTTGTTGTGGCTTCGCCTATAAGAAGAACTTCATGATTATTACATTGGTGAAGTGCAGATATATCGGTATTGATAGAAGTAAATCGAATATTGGAATGTTGACACAAGCCGGCCATGTTGGTGATTGCGTTACCTCCACAACCGCCAACGCCGATTACGTGAATATTAATTTCTTTAGATTTTGTCTCTTTAAATTCCGAGTCTTTAGATTCTTTTTCTTTAGATTCTTTTTCTTTAGATAATAAATTGTGCATGCTGTGCCCCTCAATGAAATCATTGGCAGTAAGTGGGGTTAAAAAGGACATTAAGCATGCATTGTCCTTACGACAAAAACTGACGCACTTCGACAGAGGCACATAATTAAGCTCACTCTTTTTTTGATAGTGAGCGTCAATCCCTTTACTCTATGGCGAATAAAAAAATACAAATACGCCCACGACGGATAAAATAATGCAGCCTCACGACCAATTGCCCTTACATGACTTTATAGAATATTCAGAACCCACCATGAAGTCGCGAAGCGCTGACTTTTTAAAAGCCATGCAGCGACGACACAGTATTCGCCATTTTAGCGACCGCTCGGTGGACAAACACATTATCGAGAACTGCTTATTAACTGCTGGCACTGCACCAAGCGGCGCCAATCATCAGCCCTGGCACTTTGCTGCCATTAACTCTCCCTCGATGAAACAAAAGATCCGTGAGCACGCCGAAGCCCATGAACGTGGCTTTTATGAAGGACGCGCCGGGCAACAATGGCTAAACGACTTGAAACCATTAGGAACAGACGCAGCAAAACCGTATTTGGAAATAGCGCCTTGGCTTATTGCTGTGTTTAGTCAAAAATTTGGAGAAACCGAAGGTGGAGAAAAGCAGCAAAACTACTATGTTCATGAGTCGGTAGGCATTGCCGTGGGAATGCTGATTACCGCCCTACACAACGCCGGATTAGCGACGCTTACCCATACCCCTAAGCCTATGAACTTTTTAACCGACGTGTGTGGTAGACCCGATAACGAAAGAGCGTACATGCTGATAATTGCGGGATATCCTGCCGACAATGCGACTATACCGGCTCACGCCACACAGAAGAAATCACTCAGTGATATTGCGAGCTTTTTATAATCACTGGAGGCTGGGTTTGCATGTCGGTGTGTTAACTGGGGTAGTAAATTTGGTTCTGACCCCATTTATTTCTGTGCTACTCTGCGCGCCGGCATTCAATTCACGCAATATATACGGTTAAAAGGACACGTCTTCACATGGTTCCATGGGTTAAATTAGGTACAGCTAAAATTCCAAACAATGGTGGCGAGTTAACCTTTTCTCAGCGAGATCAGGAGTTTAGTATTAGGCTTTCTGGCATTCGTGGCGAATTAATGAATAGCCGCGTGTTCAATTCAGAAAAAGAACTGTCTCAAATGGGCTGTGCCCATCTTAAAACGACACCGAACGCTCATGTTTTAGTGGGTGGGTTAGGCATGGGGTATACACTACGAGCCGCGCTGAATGAAGTTACGCCAAGCTCTAAGGTTACCGTTGCCGAACTCATCCCTGAAGTTGTAGAGTGGAATAAAGGCCCCCTTGGCAACTGCGCTAAAAACCCACTACAAGACCCTAGAACGAATGTTGTACTTGGAGATGTTAAACACCTTTTAAATACCGGAAAGCCAACGTTTGATGCAATATTGCTCGACGTGGACAATGGCCCTGAAGGCCTAACTCACTCCGACAATAACTGGATTTATTCAATAGACGGTTTAGAAGAAATTTATAATGTGCTTAAACCTGGTGGCATGCTTGCCATATGGTCTGCTGGGCCTGATTATTTATTTTCCGTTCGCTTAAAAAATGCAGGCTACAAAGTGTCTACACGTATTGCCAGAGCTCGCAAAGGAAAAGGAAGTAAGCACACTATTTTCCTAGCTAAAAAAACCACGGACTAAAGCATTAGTGCGCTTAGGCTAAACGCTGTTCATTGCCATCTACCCCTTATATTTACGCCTTACATTTACTTCTCGTATTGGTTTTCAACAACCTGACGGTTAACAGAAGCTCAGTAGTGAGCGTATTAAAGGTATGTGATGAGGTGAAGAGTTTCGGTAATTTTTTCATAATAACGTCCGAATCATACGAGCAGGCGGTGATGTTCGCAGTGAATCTTTGGCTTCAATATAGCGTAAAAGCTCCTTTTAATAAGGGCTGTAGCGCTTTTACGAATCATCAAATTAAGCTGGCTTGTTTCGTGCTGCTAATCTTTGTACCTAGCAATAAATGCTAATAACGTTGAATATGAAGATAAGGAGAACATCATGAAGAAACGTTTACAATTTACCCTTGCAGGGTCAATGTCATTACTACTAAGCGCAGGTTGTTTCGCGGGCCATCATCAAGAAGATGGTAAAGAGGTTATAATGAAAAACCTAGAAACTGGCAAGAGTATTGGCAGTGTAATGGTGAGCAGTTATGACGATGACGGCGTTGTGTTTACGCCTAGCCTTTCAGGATTAACACCAGGGGTGCATGGTTTTCACGTGCATCAGAATGGTGATTGCTCACCTTCAATGAAAGACGGCAAAAAGGTATTAGGCGGCGCAGCAGGTGGACACTTTGACCCCGAAAATACAGGCAAGCACGGAACCCCTTGGTCTGAAAAAGGTCACGAAGGCGACCTCCCTGTTATTTACGTTGACGAAAACGGACATGCCGACCAACCTATTTTCGCGCCAGAACTAGAACTTGAAGACATTAAAGGTCGCGCGTTAATGATTCACGCACAAGGTGATAACTATTCAGATACCCCCAAAAAGCTCGGCGGCGGTGGCGAACGCGTGGCCTGCGGTGTCATTAGTGAATAAGGGTAGTAAGCAAAAGCAGTCAATAAGAGCAGTAAAATAGATACATTGCCAATGTATTTAGGTTCTGTTTACATACAAGAAAAGCGGCATAACGCCGCTTTTCTTGGTAGTAATCGCACTTTTGCCAAACCAAGCTCCAATAACTGTCGTGCTTCAAACCCAGTTATTTTCAATCGAACCACTTGGCTTGATTGCTAAACAACAGCGAGTGACGAGGGCCGTTTTCTCAGTTATGAAAAAATGGCACTGTTAGTGTACATTTGCTTGAAAGCCCTTCGGTTACTGATAAACCTGAATCAAATGCTTCAATCCTATCAAGACGAAATAGAGCATATGCCTGCTTCCTAAGATTGTTGTTTACTTGGGTTACCTTGCACCACAAGGGATGAAATGGAAACGCAGAGACTCTTCAATTAGCTTTAAGGACTTTGCAATCACGGACTATAAAAGTTTCGCCGGTGGAATTGTTGAAATTAGCTACAGTCTTTATTGCGTTTTAATTTTGGGTCAGAAGAATTCTTCTGGCCTTATCATTATCACAAAAAGACCAACACGCGCTTACACGTTACAACTCATTTGTCGATAAGGTAGTTTACTTGCTCAGTGAGAAAAAGTGCCCACTGCATATTTTCTCTGCGCTAATCGCACGGTTTAATTATATTGCACATTCTGCGCGATAAACTACAATGTTATCTCACTTACGAATTTGGAGCTTAACCATGCAGACATTAACAGCGAATGATGCCAAACGTAATTTCGGTGAACTGCTGCTGAACGCTCAACGTGAGCCAGTCAAAATTAGTAGAAACAACAAAGATGTTGTTGTTGTGATGTCGATTAGAGACTATGAAGAGCTTGAAGCTATGAAGGCCGATTACATCAAACATTGCTTTGAGTCCGCAAAAGCAAACTTAGCACAAGACAATGTAGTTGACGGTGAAAACTTCCTAAACGCGTTGTAAGTAAAGTATGCACAAAAGTAAATATAAACTAAGTCAATTAGCACAGACTCATTTACACAAAATCAAACATTATACCGTTAAAAACTTTTCCGAGAGGCAGTGGAACGCATACAAAGACACGCTTCTCACTGGATTTCAGATGCTTGCTGATAATACATCAGTAGGCAGAAGCTGTGACGATTTATATGAAAATGGATTTTATTTCCCGATTGGTAAGCACACCGCTTACTTTACTAAGGAAGACAGCTTTATTTTGGTCGTTGCAGTCCTTGGGCAATCGCAATTACCACAAAATCATTTACGATAATTATCACACCCTTTCACGTTGAGTTAGGATGACAGTCTTGATGCATGTTCCGGCCCATTCCGATCACCCATTTCCCCGACCGTTCGTGCACTGCAACGCATATTTGTGTAAGCTTGAATTAGAGCCTTCAACGCCTCAGAGTTATCTAGCAACCAAGTCTTAGAGAAACTTTAAATGGTTTTTGCTTTACGGTACGTTTTTCTTAAGTGCTCCATTAGCCGGATAAATATCTCTGAACATTTTGACTGTCGGCCAACATAAAGCACTTTGCACGTTCCGGCGTTTAGCGCGCCTGCCAGATAGTATTTTTCATTTTGTCCTGGTGTCGGAACTAACCTCTGTTTTCCTCTGCCCCCCCAATCTGCCCCTATCTTCGGATTCAGGTGAATATCCACTTCATCCTCATAAAACACAGGGGGCTCAGCCGAACATTTATCTAGTGCCGCTGTAATCGCGGCCAATTTCTCTTCCTTATGCGGATCCCGTATCCGTAAAGTCGGGGCAGCTCTGCGCCAAACGATGCCGAGTTCTGGCATCCATCGTCGTAATGTAGAGCTGTGTATACGAATGCCTGTATTTTCGTGAATCACTTTCGCCAGTAATTCAGAACTCCAGCGGCTGCGCTGATAACCAAGTTCTTGCGGTGTCCATGGAATCAACAAGAACAGTATTTGGACTATTGCGTCTCCAGGTAAATAAGCAGGCTTGCCATGCTCTACATCTTTTAAACCGTCGATTGCAGATTCTTCATACCACTTGCACCAGCGATTAACCGATGAACGCGCAGCACTCAGAAGCAATGCAACATGCTTGCGTGATTGGCCCTTGTGTACCAAAAGCACCGCATTTGCTCGACGACTAAAGCGCTTGTCCTTGCTACGTTGAACGATTTTTTCTAAACGGCGTCTCTCAGGCCGGTCAATCAATGATATTCTGTTCATACTCAGTGTGGATATGTGTTGGTGAATGTTTGGCGACTGATCTGATCGCTTAATGCACACTGAGTTCCCTTAAAGCGATGATCTACACTTCGGAACAGTTATTTAGCGGTACACGACGTGCTTTCACTTCTCACGGCCATATTCAAGAATTATATAATTCGGAACTAGGCTTGTTTAATGACCCGCAGAACATTTGGTGAATCAGTGATAAAAAGTCTGCATGATGCACTGTTCCTCGCTAAATTAGCGCAGACTTCTACAATAGCGGCATCTTAATGGGTAGCCGTAAGAGATATCCAAAGGTAAGCATTGTATATACTAGCTCAGACTTGACTCGGCAGTTTAGCCGAATACGTTATAGCTCTTTTCCAAGAGTCTGTGAATTTTCAAAGGTATCCATGCACAAACAGAAACGCCCTATTCATTCAGTTTAAGAGTAATTATAATTTTGGCTCTCACTTGTTACCCTAGCGAAGTTTTCCAGTAAACAATGAACTTATTCAAAGGTGGATTACAGTCTAATTTAATTTGCTCAATGGCCGCCTGGTGCAAAATCATCAGCACTTCATCAATATGTGTTTTTTCGCCTGCTATCAGCTGAAAATTGTTTTGACCAAGAAGCCCCTCCAACGCAAAGCTCACGGCGAATACGAACATTACTATTTGCATTAATTTTAAGTTTATTATAGCGTCGTAATCATAAAAATATTTAGTTATGCATATCAATAGTCAAGGCTGAATTTTGCAACCAATGGTGTTTGGATTGGAGCGCTTCTTTGTTAATAATGAAGACGTTCAAAAAATTGAATCTTATTTGCGTACTTTCAATCCTCTTCGAGTCATGAAAGTGGAGCGAATGGAAATTAGGCATTCTGCAATTCTTGGTTGGTTGTTGAACCCCCATGAAAATCATTCTATTGGTGATTGGTTCCTAAAAGCTTTTTTATCAGAAGCACTGAAGGAAAAATCCACCACCGTGTCTTCGCTGGATGTCTACTCAAGCGATCTTTCTTGTGCGAGTGTTTACATCGAACACGACAATATCGATATATTGATAGATGTTCCGTCTGAAAAGTGGGTATTCATCATTGAGAATAAAGTTGGCGCAAAGCAATCTACAGATCAACTTAGGAAATACCGTCTAAAGATGGAGTCACGCTATAAAAGTATGGGTTACACCATATGCGGTATTTTTTTAACCCTAAATGATGAAGTGCCAGATGATCCAACTTATGCATCATTTAGATATATTAGCTGTCTCAAACTTCTTTCACTTCTTTTGCAACAATTTAAAGATTCGTTGTCAATAAAGATAGGCGATTTCATTGGTTATTATCTCGACATTATTGAAAGGGAATGTGGTGTGAGTGCAGAAAAAGAAAAGATGATTAAATTAGCAAAACAGCTATATAGAGAACATAAGGATGTCATTGATTTTGTGTACGAACACGGAAAATCTACGGAGTTCAAATACGCAGCTGAAGATACTTTTGCAAAGGGTGCCTATCTAACAGAAGACACATCTTATCGCTTATTGTCCATCTCAAGTAGCATGGTTTCCTTTCTGCCAGAAACCTGGATACAGTTTTTTGAAATAGCCAACGAAAGAAAGGGTTCTTATTTCTGGGAAGGTTGTGAAAAGTATTGGTCACAATATCCTTTTATCATGTTTATCTATCTGGCAGACGGTAAGCTAAAATTGGTTGCTGAACTGGGTCCCATTACTGATCACGATTTAAGAGTTGAGATTATCCACGCGTTTAAAACGTCTCAATACGTTGGAATTAGACATTTTGGCGCGAATGCGACGAGTAAAGAGGCTAGATTTTCAAGGTTTATTAACTCGAAGGCTTTCACTGTTAAGGTTGATGAAGATCAACAACATGACTCTGAATACCTGAAGCATAAGATTAAAGAACTGCTCAACAAAGCAAAGGGACACATTGTTGATCCTACAAGTGATATATTAGGCGGATTATTGTGATTCCCTAGGGGTTATGTGAATTAGATTAATTAATAGTAATATATCGCATCAAAAAGGCTGCTTAACTTAACGGCTTAACATAAATTGAAAGTAAATCTTTAAAAACTTGAATAATATCTGACGTCTGACGTGGTCTAATTGAATTGACCAGTCCAGTTAAGAGTATAATGATAACTTAACTGGAGAGAGAAATGCCCGAAAGAAAGCGTTACACCAAAGAATTTAAACTCGATGCTGTTAGCCTTGTGCTTGATTAAGGCCATAGCAGAACCGATGCTGCCAAAATGTTAGATGTTAATAATCAGATGATCAGTCGGTGGGTCAAAGAATACCAGCAAGATGATGATGGGCAAGCATTTAGAGGCAACGGCAAATTAACACCAGAGCAAGAAGAGATCCGTCGGCTTAAAGCGCAGGTCAAACAGCTTGAAATGGAAAAGCGCAGATTAAAGGAAGCGACTGTCTTTTTCGCCAAGGAAACGAAGTAAAATATCGTTTCATCGCGCAACGAAAAAAGACCTATCCAGTCGATTTAATGTGTCGACTGTTGGGCGTGAAGAGAAATGGCTTCTACCGGTATGTGAAGAAGCAGGAATTGCCGCAGACACAGAAGGATAATGAAAAAGCGAAGATGCTCGAATGGGTTAAAGCATAGATGTTGCGAGTGACCATACATACGGTAGCCGTAGAATGCAGCGAGCATTGAACTGTTTAGGTTATCCAGTAGGCAGACAGCAAACGCGACAGCTAATGAAAGAAGCCAACGTAAAGGTTCGATACAAGAAAAAGTATAAAATCACTACCAATAGTGATCACGACAAACCCGTATTCGACAATGTGCTCAACCGTGAGTTTGACGTCAACGCACCGGACCAAGCGTATGTTTGCGATATTACCTACGTTTGGACACGTGAAGGTTGGTTGTATTTAGCCGTGGTTATTGATCTGTTCTCGCGGAAAGTTGTGGGTTGGAGTATGGGCTCGAGAATGAAGGCCAAGCTTGTTTGCGATGCACTGACAATGGCGATTTGGCAACGTCGTCCGAAGCCAGGATTGATTCTTCATTCTGATAGAGGAAGTCAGTATGCTAGTGACCAGTATCGTCGATTATTGAAAGGCCATGGCTTTATAGGCAGCATGAGTCGAAAAGGGGACTGTTGGGACAATACCGTGGTAGAGAGTTTCTTCGGTACACTGAAACAAGAACGTGTGCACTGGAGATCATATCAAACGCATCACGAAGCACAGCAAGATATCTTGCAATACATCGCGACGTTTTATAACCCGATAAGGTTACATTCATACCTAGGCTATATGAGTCCTAATCAGTATGAAGTGGCAGCATTGGAACAGAAGAAAGTAGCTTAACTGGGTTGGTCAATTTTGGTTGACCACGTCAGTTCGATAACCAAGGCTCCCCTTACCTACTCAACATCCACAATGTCAAAAGTAATGTCGCCTAAATCATTGCCCTCTACTGAAGCAAAAGACCCCAAGGGGCCAGTCACATCAATACACATTGAGATTCCAGAGGGCTCACAATCGGCATTAATTTCTGCTTCTGTTTTGCTTTGTGTAATCTTAAAATACAGCTCAGTTTGCTCAGAAGATAATTCCATAATTATCTTCTGCTTTTTACTTTTTTCTTTTTTCTTTTTGCATAAATATACTCCCGATAACCAGAACGAATTTTTTGAAGTAATTACCAATGTTCGTTCAGATAAGTCGTTTTAGTTTTTTCTACTTATATATTTTTAGACATACGTAAATTGTTTTTCATTGCTTTTTCACACTCTTTTACTGCATTTGCAAACAGCGCCATTTCCAAATCATGCAAATGGTAGTGTGAAAGAGAATTTAGGCACGTGTGTAATAGAGTCAGATAACATTGATAAGTATCGGCGCGCTTTACTCTTTGCCAACCACTGGCCACTAAACTTTTTACTTTGAACAGCTATTGTTGAGTAAAGCCTATTTTCTTAGTAGCGTCGCCAGTAACTTTGTTTCGCCCGCTGATGTAATTAAACGCAACTCTCTTGGTTACCCCTGCGTTCCATTGCACGGCATTAAGACATGCGGCGACTCTCGCATCGTATATTGCATATTTATTCCTATCCGCAATCGAATAGATTTTTGAATAGCTAGCAACGCCTTTTAATGGCGTTGACGGTGTCTCGCGCACTAATTCTTCAACATATTTTTTAAGCGTTGCTGGCCTATTGGCTCTTACCCCTCCCCAGTCCGCTACGATTATTTTTGATAGCGTTAGTCGCTCTTCTTTTTCAGAGTTTAGCCATCGCTTATTAAAATGATTTTTGAGCTCAACATTGGCGGCGTAGCCTTTCTCACCAGACAGCTCAAACCCGCCAATTTTCGGTATTTTCCATTCTTAGCTTGTTTTGAGTTTCGGTATTTCTGCTCTGAAGTACTCGGTTAGAGTAGTGATGCACTCGTCCATAAAAAAATCTCCATATATACTTATAAAACTGGCTAGTTGGCTCCCTTATACTTCTCACTTGAAGTTGAGGTAGGCTAAATTTAAACGAACCCAATGTCCAGGCGTTGTAATAATTAATGTTAGGTTACATTACTATTGCGTCATTTAGTGACGCATACTTTTACTTATTTTTATGCAATGCCATATCGCTGATTAGCTTTACGCAACAGTTCCATTAACTCATCCTTCACCACTGCAGGAGATGTCACCGTTATCAAATCACTTCGCCCAGCTAACCACCAAATCAATTCACTATTTGGAGTGACGTGTGCAGTAACAAGGCAAGTCTTTTCATCAATATTAGTGATTGCCTGATGCTCCCCTATTGTCGTATTTTCGAAAAAGAATACAAATGATTCATCAACCTCGAGCATAAGCTCTACGGCCTTTTGCTGAATGGGGTACGAGAAAGCGGCATCTTTTTCGACATATTCATCAAGGTCAAAGTTTTTGAGACGAACAACATCGGAAGCCAGTATTTCTACTTTTTGAAAACGCGATAAGTGAAATTGTTTTACGTCCTGACCCTCGCCCGACCTAGCTACTAGGTAAAGAACGTTGCCTTTACAAACTATACCTAATGGTGAAAGCACATAATGTTTTGGCTCTGAGTTGCGTGGCTGATACAACACAGATATTTGTTTGTCAGCAAGCACTGCCTCATAGATTAATGCTTCAATGTCGTTGCACAGAACAGGAGCGTGAAATAAATATCCGGCATCAATCTTTTTGAATTTCTTCTTCCATTTTGCAGTGTTTGACGATTTTTTATTAAGAAGCTCTTCTGCGGTATGAAAGTACGGCTCCAATTCATGGATAACTTGCTTCGGGAGTGCCGACAAGAGATTGTCTTTTATCATATACAGTGCAATCGCCATGCTTGTCGACATTAGCGGAAGTGACAATGCCTTTTGCGAAGCTGGCCAAAACCACGACTGACGTCTTCCCTCTACTTCACACGAGATAGGAAATAGCGTAACGCTTGATAAGTAATTTAAATCCCGCTGAACCATCCTAATGTTTACGGAAAACCCTTCGAGTTCCAGATGATGGACAATTTGCCTGACGGTAATGGAGCGTGGATAAACCGGTATTTGGCTCAGAATGTGCCAATAGCGCGTCATGGTTTCTAACGATGAAGACATAAACCGTAATTCCTTTTGGTTTAATCGAAGATGTTATTGAGTTTGCGTATTTGAATACTACGTTGAGAAGTAATTGTTTTGCAAATCCTTCGACTGCGTCATGAGGTGACGCATTGGCTCTCTATAATAAATTCATCGAGACACAAGTTTAGGCCTAAGGCGCCTCTGTCATGACGCTTCAGTAAAAAAAAGAGCTCTTAATACAGCTTTATTGCGATGGTACGCACACATAGCTATTACGATTGTCGATTTTGATGATTCTGCTATCAACAATAGGAAACCCAATGAAATCAATTGTCCTCATTGCTCTGGCAGTCTTATGCATAATAGCAGCCTGTTACTGTCGCATTACATCGGGGATAGCCCCAGCCTTTTTGATAATTGGCTTTATCATTTCTTCATTGTATCTCAGTATGAATATTGTGGGTTTAACTAAAAAACAAAGCATTCAGCGAGATAGTTATCAGCTATTTCAAAGCGTGGTCGAGGATTTTAAGGGATAGTCTTGATGCGTCACAAGATATCGCATTGAAAGGGTAAACTGTATTCAAAATTAAGTTATAGGAGTAACGATGCCAAAGCAACTTACTATCACACTATCAGAGGAAGCTACCTCCCGTTATTTAGCACTTTGTGAGTCATTAAATGAAGAAAGTAATGATATAAAATTGAGTATTGATGTTACTACACCAAACTACATTCCGAATAGAGTGAGTATTGACGGTGAGGCAATTGGCAGCGCATTAGTAGACTTTATTGAGATAGATGTTTGAAAATTTCAATACAGCGAATGAATGCAAGATACAGTGTTCTACTTAGAAAGGCGTTTTAAAGGAGACGGTAAATGCAAATTGAAGAAATAGTTGCGTTGTCTGGGATAAAGGGATTAGGCAATGCGAGTTTGCTAAACATTTTACGCCTTGCTCAATCAGTCGATAGTTTTTCGATAACATGTCAACAGTGCCAAGTGATGATTATCAACGCTGTTCCTGTAAGGTTGACGGGCCCGCTTATTACTTTTTTTGAAAAACCTGAGCTACGCCTTGATTCTGCAAGACAATGCATTGATTCCTACCGAGCAGCCGGTATTACACTTATTTCGCTGTTAGATGCCCATTATCCCGATGCATTACGACGCCTTGCTAAGCCTCCATCATTGCTCTATTGTCGCGGCAATATAGCCTTGCTCGCGCCGGAGCGACAGCGTGTTGCTGTCATCGGCACCCGAACTCCAACCCAACTAGGCAAGGGTGTTACAAAAACAATCACCAAAGCACTGTCTGCGCAAAAAAAGATTATTGTAAGCGGACTCGCCATAGGTATAGATTCGGTTGCGCATGAGGAAACGTTACGGCAACGAGAAAACACCATTGCTGTAGTTGTCGACGTACTTAAAATCTATCCAGCGACTAACAAAAATCTGGCTAAAAACATCATCAATACCGGTGGACTCATTATTAGCGAAAATCCTCCCGGCACTCGTATATCGCAAGGACTCTTAGTTCAACGCGACAGAATACAAGCTGCGCTTTCAGAACGCGTTTACGCCATTGAGTGTCGCGAAAAAGGCGGCACCTTGCATGCAATCAATGTTGCACTTACTCTGAATATCCCTGTTTGTGCTCCACAGTATACAGACTGGGACTACGCAGACCTTAAGGTCGAAGAAATTCAGGGGCTTTTACCGCTACTTGCATCTAATGAGGTCGAAGCGTTTTCGCCAAATGATGAGCTTCATTAGATTGATACCTGTTTTACGCACGGTTAGTCAACTGATTAGCAACCCAATACTCGTAGCACCATAAATTTTGGACTTGAAACGCAGTATGACACTGCCTTGATGAACGTATAAATTTATTAAAATAGGGAATGTTGAAATGAATGATTTAGACCTCGGTCAAGCACAATCCAGTGGACACCGAAAGGTAGTCAATAATAGTGAAAAGTGCGGATGCTTCTGTTGCCTCTCAATTTTTAAACCCAATGAAATAGAAGAATGGGTAGAGGATGAAACAGCGTTATGCCCACATTGCAGTGTTGATGCAGTTATGGGTCAAAGTGAAAATTATGATATTACGCTAGAGTTTCTTACCCGAATGAAGGATCGTTGGTTTGGAGCTAGAACTCTGTAGCCGGCTCTTCGACATAGTAAAAAAAGAGCGAACGGGATGCTTCCAATAAAGTGACTTTTGAGTTCAAGTGCATTAGCGCAAACAATCGAAAGAAATTAAAAATGACGTGTCCCTCTTAATATATTGCATGGCCATTAACAGGCAATAAAAATCTATAAGGAGTTATACATAATGGAAGAGTGTACGGACGCGCTTATTGCCTACTTTGAGGTAGAGTTACCGAAACTTGATATAAGCTATCAATGGACAATCCCTAACATTAAAGGGTTCGCGCATTCAGGTGAAAAAGGTTATGAGCCAAATGTGAAGCTCAAGAAGTACTTTAATCAGCAATGGAAAAAAGCTGCTACAGACGAGGGTGAGCAACTCAGGTTAGCAAAAGTTATTGTTGCAGACTGGGGAGGGGTAAAAGGCAATAAAACCGATACGCTAAAAAGGTATGTCGAAGAATTAAATAATGGAATACCAGCAACCCCATTAAAAGGCGTAGCAAGTTATTCAAAGATATTCTCCATTGTTGACCCCAATGAGTATGCTATCTATGACGCAAGAGTGGCTGCGTGCCTCAATGCGGTGCAATGGAATGCTGGAGTTAAGAGGGGGCTGGCTTTTAATTATATCAGTGGTAGAAACAAAGTGACTGGGGATGCAACCCAAAAAAGAGGATTTGCTCACCAAACTCCTTTCAAAGTAAAAAGCTTAGTGGCCAATGATTGGCAAAGAATAAAAAGAGACGATACTTATCAAGTTTACCTAGACCTCTTAAAACGATGCCTCGTACATTTTACAGAATACGATATGCGCGACCTAGAGATGATACTTTTTGCAAACGCAGAGAAAGAATGTGAAAAAGCATTGAGCATCCATCAACTCCGTTGAATAGTATCCCGCAATGAGAATTATTTGATGGCCCACCACTTATTATCTGAATTCGGGGTCTACATCTTTTACAAAAAAATTAATAAAAGACCTGCATTCAACAGGTATCACGGAACCGAATTCTGCGGGCACGAGTTAGTCGCTGAAAAGCTGAGGGAAAGACTTGATATTAGGATGGATTGAAATGACTAAACCTAGATATTTAACAAAATCACGATTTAAGTTGGCAACTGAGTGCCCAACTAAACTTTTTTATACCGGAAAAAAACAGTATCCAGATAATAAGCTAGGTGACCCATTTTTAGCTTCATTGGCGGATGGCGGCTTTCAGGTTGGTGAATTAGCTAAAAGTTATTATCCTGATGGTCATGATATTACGTCTCTCGATTATGAAGAATCCATTCAGCAAACCAATGAACTATTGAAACAAGAGAATGTAGTAATATTTGAGCCTGCTATTCGCTTTGGTAACTTGTTTGTTCGAGTCGATATCTTGGTTAAGCAAGGTAATGAATACAAACTTATTGAGGTTAAAGCAAAGTCATACTCCTCTAGTAAAGACAAAGATTTTCTCAATCGGACAGGAAAACTGGACTCGAAATGGAAGCCATATATTTATGATGTGGCGTTTCAAAAGTACGTATTAAAACAAGCTATACCCGGTGTGGCAGTAAGTAGCTATTTGATGGTAGTCGATAAAGATACTCTATGTCCTGTTGATGGATTAAATCAGAAGTTCAAATTAACTCGTGACGAGAGAAATAGACGTGGAGTCTCTGTTTCTAATTCCTTAACTGCCTCAGATTTATCAGTCAAAATTCTTAAAACAGTAAATACAGACAAAGCGGTTCAAATTGCCTACGAGACTGAGTTACAAAGTGGAATGCCCGTGGAAGGTTTTATCTCTAATATCGAAGTGCTAGCGGAACAATACGCTAAAGGCGAAAAAATTAGGCCTGTTATTGGTTCTAGATGTAAAAGGTGTGAATTTAAATGCACTGAAGCTGAAGAGGCTAAAGGCTTTAAGAGCGGATTTAAAGAGTGTTGGACGGAGCAACTTCGTTGGAACTCTTCTGACTTTGATGAGCCTACGGTACTAGAGATCTCCAATTTCAGAGGTTCAGATAGATGTATTGAAAATGGCAAATTTAAGCTAAAAGAATTAACGCCTGAAGACATCAAGTATGAAGACTCAAATACGCCAGCATTAACTTTAAAAAAGAGACAGTGGCTCCAAATTAAAAAAGTACAAGAAAATGATTCGAGTGTTTATTTTGATATAGATAGCATGAGAAATGAGATGGAATCATGGACCTACCCATTGCACTTTGTCGATTTTGAAACGTGTGCAGTGGCTATTCCTTTCTATAAGGGAATGTCGCCTTATGAAGGTATTGCTTTCCAGTTTTCTCATCATATCTTACACCACAATGGTCGTGTGGAGCACGCAGGGCAATTCCTAAGCTCACAGGTTGGCGAATTTCCTAACTTTTATTTTATAAGGGAGTTAAAAGCCCAATTACAAAAAGATAAAGGCACCATATTCAGGTACTCAAATCATGAGAATGCTTATCTCAATACGCTTTATCAACAATTGAAACTATCTGGAGAACTAGATAAAGACGAGCTTTGTGACTTCATCAAATCGATAACTAAATCTTCTAATAACAGCAAGAATAATTGGTTAGGCAATAGAAATATGGTTGATCAATGGGAGCTTGTTAAAAAATATTATTATGACCCCGCCACACGTGGCTCAAACTCTATTAAGGCGGTATTACCTGCCATTTTAAATAGCTCTCAATTTCTACAGGAAAAATACGTTAAACCAATTTATGGCGCTAAGGACTTGCCAAGCTTAAATTTTGAAAACAAGGCTTGGATTAAATTTGATGAGAACGGAAAAGTAATAGACCCCTATAAGTCATTGCCAAAGATGTTTTCAGAAGCTTCAGAGCATGACATCGAGCTTTTATCTGAATCCGATGAGCTTAATAATGGCGGTTTAGCACTAACTGCCTATGCCCGCCTACAGTTCACCGAAATGTCAGACTATGAAAGAAAAGAACTTGAACGCGGACTTTTAATGTATTGTGAGCTAGATACATTGGCCATGGTTATGATCCAAGAAGCTTGGCGAGAAATGATAAATGAGTAGCATTAATCTATTAGAATGGATGCTGCCCTATTGGTTGTGTATCATGCAGGTAAGTAAATTAGTTAGCCAACCTAAGTTAGCAGGAATCAAACAGGGACCCTCTGCCAAGTCAAGGCATATATCGCTATGAACACCGCTCTCTCTGCCACCTCTTTTAAAATTCATATCTTATTTATATACAGAGGGTTTGTAAAAAGAACAAACTGAATCGCCACTAAATTCCCATCGAACGTGTTCGCTGTGGATGGAACATCTATGAAGCGCTTGAAATTGTTGAACGAAAATTACCGTCTTTAAACTATCAAGGCCGTATTGAGGAATTCGCTGCCCAAGAAAAAATTAAACCAGGTAGTGTAGGAAAACGCCTTTCTTTAAGACGAAAACGGATTAGATAGTGGCTTAACCTGCCGGGCCACTCCCCTACTCGCCATAGCAATGCCTTAATTGTTACAGATTCAGAAGGGCGCACTTTCAGCAGCTTAAAAGAAGCTACCGCCAAAAAAGGCATGCATCGCTCATCATTAAAAAACGGCGGCTTAAAGCTTGTTAAAGTGAAGAAATACGCCTTTGAATCGGAAATGACTATTTCCGCCGAATCTATCTTACTTTTATGCGCTCATCCAAATTTACGGTTAAAAGATGACTTATTTTCTTCTGATGGCCACTACATACTTTTAGATAATCAAGTTCGCCTGCATTTGTTCTTCCGAAACACTGGGAGTAATGAGTTTATAGGATGTGCATCGATTGATAGTGTCACGTTATTCAGTGTTAACTGCTCGGCAAATGGCTATGGCATACTTTCAAACAGTATTTTATTTCGTAATGCCACTACCTTAAAAGCTAATGAAAAAACAGCATTGCACAATTTAATGCGCGGTTGTGCGAAGCAGAATTGGGAAATGTTCTTGAGTGACTTTGTTAAATACAAAATGCCGTAAGAGGAAATCTTTATGGCTTTTTAACGGCAAATAATGAGGGAGTGAAGTCTAGATTTGGTCACGGATGGTCACGAATTGTGACCACGCGTGACCATCATGACAGTATTCATCTGTTCTCAAAGGAAAAAACGAAAAGAAACAGAAATTCTAAAAAAACTGCTTAAAACCGAATAATTTAATGCTGTCAGTGAGTTAGGAAACTAAAATAATTTTACAATGACACTGAAAAAAAATTTTGGAAGAAAAATAGATGGTGCGTCTACCCTGATTCGAACAGGGGACCTCTACCATGTCAAGGTAGCGCTCTAACCAACTGAGCTATAGACGCATTGTGTATCTGGCCGTTGATAAATAACAAATGGGCATTTGTTTACTCAACGGCGCGTATAATACTGAGGCAAAATGAAAGCTGCAAGAAAAACTTAACAAATCGCGCTTAAGTGTTTATTTTACCAGCAACTTCATCTAACGTTGATTGAAAGGAAGGGGTTTAATACTGTCTACCAATCTTCCATCGTTCACCGCTTCCATAAAGTACTCCCCCAACCTATCGGTTTCGCTTAGTACAGTTTGCCAGTATTTTATGCGCGTGGGCGCATCAAGTACCTCAAAATCTTTTCTATCAGGTATCTTGCCGTAAGGCAGTTTTGCAACAAACGATGGCGAGGGCACTAGCATCACGACATTCTCGTAGCTCGAACGATGAGGTACGCGGCGTTTTAAGCCTTTATCGAACCAGCCAGGAATGGGTTTGTTGTAAAAGTGAGGGTATAACACTAACCCTTCATGGGGGCCAAAAGACACGTCAAAATGATAGTCGATAATACCGCCGTCTCTGTACATGCCTACTGGCGCCCCCTCAATTTCTTTCACCCCTTCAATGACAATGGGGATAGACCCTGAAGCTAAGAGTGCACTGTGAATATTGCCCTCAGTAAGAGAATGGAAATGAGATGGCATACCGTATGGGTCGGTAATGGTTAATTGGCTGTTGGGCGAAGAAAACACATACCGCTCATAAAGCTTTGACAAGTTCTTGCGGCTTACGGTGTTTGCCGCTGCGCTCATGGCAAGGCCCGAAAGCTGCTGAAATTTACTCTCAAACCGAGTGGCCCCCAAGCATTTAGCCACAATTAAGTGCGCTTTGAATCGCTCATTGGCCAGCACTTCTTGCTTGCCCTTGTCGCTGACCATTTCTTTTAAAAGATCTTCTGCTTTCGCCGTAATCTCTCGCGCCGTTGGCTTATTGCTGCTGTAGGTAGTGGTAGAGTACGACTGTGCCAGCCTGTTTATGGCGGCAAGTGGATCGTTTTGTACTGCGCAGATTGCGCGAAACGCACCTGCCGACGAACCTATAACATGAATTTGATGCTGAACATTGGCAAACCATTCAGGAAATAAAACTCTGTCTAAACCCGCTAGCGAAAACCATTTTGGGCCGCCTGAAGCGCCTAAAAAGTAACTAAACAATTCGGGGCGGAAACCATTTTTTAAAATTGTTTCGTGTGCTTTTTTACCTGCATATACTTCTAATGGTGCCACTGGTTTTCCTGTTCTGATTTTACAGCTACCGCGTTGTGTTTTTGTTTTGTGTTTTGTGCTGCGCTTTTTAATGTGTTCCGTGCTGCACTTTTTACTGTGTTTTTGTTGTCTTTAGTGAACGCTGTGCTGTATTTTGTGCTTTATTGTATTTTGAACACAAATTACCAGTTAACCTGTTAAAAGTAACCGTTTTACCTCACAGAATATCACTTGTCCTACCACGCTATTTAGGCACCAAGCCTTTACTTTTGTTGGCTTAAGCTATTTATCACTTTTAAAAATATGTGGTACTCATCGTTAGTGATATTTTCTAATCTGTCTATTTGCCACTTCGCGACTAATGGCGTAAGCGCGTTGTAAGTACGCACTCCTTCTGCAGACAACGATATGTTGATAGCTCGCTTATCAATTTCATTCGTTTCGCGAACAATCAGCTGCTTACTCTCTAATTGCTGAAGCGCTCTACTGGTTTTGACTTTATCTAAACGAGTGGCAACTGCAATATGCTTTGATGTTAACGACGTCGCATTACCAAGCGTGGCGAGCACGCGCCATTCTGGCATGGTTAACCCATAGGGCTTATATACCGCGGCGAGTGAATCACTTAAATCACTGGATAACATAGCGACCTTATAGGCCAGCATATCGTTTAACTGCACGGGTAACTTCCTTACATTTATCGCTTCTTATAAAAGCTGTCTGGGTACATAAATAGCACATCTAACATGTAAACTAATCGGCACAATTTGCGGTTAAGTTCAGGCGCTAATCTGCATTCACATTTGATTTACATCGTTGTACGTTCTAGCCTAAACAAATTAGTTTCATTTGTAACTACTTTCGTAAACAGTTTCTTTAGCAAGTGTTAAGCGCAAAAAATTAACGGCAAAGCCTTTTTTGAGAGTGCTTTTAATAAGAGAGAAAGGGCAAGGAGTTTTATTGATGCAAGAGTTGATTCACAATCTAGAATACATGAGTGGGTTTAATAACGAGCACGAAACCGAAGCGCTCGCTGATGCGCTGCCAAAAGGTCAATTTAGCCCGCAAAAGGTTAATTATAATCTGTATACAGAGCAATTTAGCAGTACGGCGTTTACTGCGCCTCGTCATTCTAATAGACGCAGTTGGACCTATAGAATTCGCCCTTCTATTGCGATGGGCGACTTCCTGCCCTACTCTCAATCATTAATTAAAACGGGGCCCGAAACAGATATTCCCTGCCCCCCGAACGTATTGCGATGGGATCCACTTCCGCTGCCAGAAACACAGACGGACTTTATCGACGGACTTATTACCGTAGGCACTAATGGCGATGCAAAGGTGCAAACCGGCATGGGTATACACTGCTATTGTGCCAATGCATCTATGGGTAATCGCGTCTTCTACTCTTCAGACGGCGAAATGTTGTTTGTTCCTCAACAGGGCACTCTGTATGTAAAGACTGAGTTTGGTAGGCTAACCGCGGCTCCGGGTGAAATAATGGTCATTCCTCGTGGTGTGCGCTTTTCGGTTGAAGTAGCCGAAAACGACCCTATTCGAGGCTACATTTGCGAAAATTACGGGCACCCGTTTGTGTTGCCTGAGCGTGGACCGGTGGGCGCAAATGGGTACTCAAACCAAAGAGACTTCTTATATCCAACCGCATGGTTTGAAGACAAAGATACGCCACACACGGTAATTAATAAGTTTTGCGGTAACTTATTTGCTGCCGAGCTCGACCATTCTCCCTTTGATGTGGTTGCTTGGGTTGGCAACTCGGCCCCCTATAAGTACGACCTTGCTAATTTCAACGTAATGAACACGGTAAGTTTCGATCACCCAGACCCGTCTATTTTTACCGTGCTTACCTCACCTTCTGAATTAGAGGGCACGGCAAATGTGGACTTCGTTATCTTTCCTCCACGCTGGATGGTGGCAGAGCACACTTTTAGACCGCCTTATTACCACAGAAACGTGATGAGTGAATTTATGGGATTAATTGAGGGCACCTACGACGCCAAAGAGCACGGCTTTGTACCGGGAGGAATGAGTCTTCACAACAGTATGACGCCTCATGGGCCAGAAGCAGAAGTCTTCGAAAAAGCGTCTAATGCCGAGTTGTCACCCCAGCAGTATAAAGACACTTTGGCATTTATGTTCGAGTCTCGTTTCCCCATAGCGCCTTCCGCCTATGCGATGCAAACTCCCCTACGTCAAAAAGACTACATAGGGTGTTGGAAGGGGTTAAAGAAATACTTTGATGGCACACGCTAAAAACCATTTAGTTTGAAACATCGACGTAAAACCATTTGGTTGCAAAGAGTTCGGCAACAGTGTGGTGTGACTTTCTTGAACTTGATACGCTGTATCAAAAAGTGAACACCACCAGCCTATATTCTTAGTTTAACTTATCCAATAAAATCAGGCTATTAATTACTATTTTCTGCCGCTAAGCGTTTGTTTAGACACAACTGAAAACTTATCGTTACATCCATGCTTTCCAATTGGAATAGGCGTGTATCTCCTCACTATTGCTTGTCTTTTAACGTGGCGCTTACAATCGAGTCACAATTACAAAAACACTTTGCTTAAGGAAAATACCCATGGCAGATTTATTTGAAAACCCAATTGGTTTAGACGGGTTCGAATTTTTAGAATTTACCGCGCCAGAGAAAGGGATTCTGGAACCAATGTTTGAAGCAATGGGCTTCACCCTTGTCGCTCGCCACAAGTCAAAAGACGTTGAGTTGTGGCGCCAGGGCGACATTAACCTTTTAAGCAACTACGAAAAAGACTGCCACGCGGCTTATTATGCTGAAGAGCATGGCCCATCAGCATGCGGTATGGCCTTTAGAGTGAAAGACTCACAAGTAGCATATAACGAAGTGCTAGAGCGCGGTGCGCAGCCTATGAATACATACACAGGCCCCATGGAATTGAAGCTTCCAGCCATTAAAGGCATCGGCGGCGCGATGTTGTACCTCATAGACCGCTATAAAGGCGAGAACACAATCTACGACATCGACTTCAACTGGATTGAAGGCGTCGATCGCCACCCAGTAGGTTGCGGTTTTCATACGCTAGATCACCTTACTCACAATGTGTATCGCGGCCGTATGGACTTTTGGGCAAACTTCTACGAGAAGTTATTTAACTTCCGTGAAATTCGTTACTTCGACATTAAAGGTGAATATACAGGGCTGTTATCTAAGGCCATGACGGCTCCAGACGGTAAAATTCGTATTCCGTTAAACGAAGAAGCCGTTGGCGGCGGCGGTCAAATTGAAGAATTCTTGATGAAGTACAACGGCGAAGGCATTCAGCATATTGCTTTTGCGTGCGACGATCTTGAAGTGTGTCTTGATAGACTAAAAGCCCGAGGCATGAAATTTATGACGCCTCCGCCCAACACGTACTACGATATGCTAGAAGAGCGTCTACCCGGCCACGGTGAAAACGTAGAAGAACTGCAAAAGCGCGGGATCTTACTCGACGGTACCACAAAAGATGGCGAACCTCGCCTGCTGCTACAAATATTTTCAGAGACCGTTTTTGGGCCTGTGTTCTTTGAGTTTATTCAACGAAAAGAAGACGACGGCTTTGGCGAAGGTAACTTCAAAGCACTCTTTGAGTCTATTGAGCGCGACCAAGTTAGTCGCGGTGCGCTAAGTAAATAAGAGCGGTTAAACAGCAAGAAAGAAGTGTAAAAGAACAACAATAAATAAGTGGGCGAGCGACATATAATCAAATAAAGGCTCAATGCTCACATTAAAAAGCATGTGTTAAACACATGCCTTAGGTGACTTTAAAACGGCGACTGAAGAAATTTCATTCGCCGTTTTTTTCATAAAGTGCACAAGCTGCACCTGAAGGGTCTAGAATTGTGCAAAACCGATCCTCTCCGTGATGCTTTATCTCTCCTACTTGCTTGCCACCTTTTATTTTAACTTCTGCTAATGATTCGGTTAAATCGTTTACCGTGAAGTAGTTTATCCAGCCTCCTGGTAAGTCGCTATTCACCCCTTTCTTGTGGCAAATTCCGCCAATGGGCGTACCGTCAGCACTCATCATAACGTAGTCATTGTACCCGCCCATATCTATAGGCTCTTTTTTCCACCCCATTACTGCTTCGTAAAATGCCACTAAATTTTCAGCGTTTTCCGTTGTGATATCACACCAACTAGACATAACCTCTCCTTCACATCATCGCCGCCATTTATTAGGCTGTCTCAGCCTAGGCAAGGTCTTCATAGTTATAAAGTAGTGTAGCCTATTTATGCAAAATACTGAGGGCCTTTTCTCCCTTGATCGCGCTTAAGGCAATGAGCTAATGCAGAGCAAAACACATAATGAAGAGAGCCAATGTCAAGCTAAGAAATTGCAAAATATATAAACATTTTTGATTTTGGTTGTAGACACAGCCTGTGGAAAATGCTTGCAAAACCCATAATGTTATCCACTGCGCATTGTTTGTACAGTTTATTTTAAACTTTAAAATCAATAACTTAAACAAAGACCCCAAACTACTCAACAAACTTATCCACAGATTAAGTGGATAACACGTGACACTTAATCACAGTTAATGGTTTAATGTGGATATGTTTGAAGTATTCACGTTTATTGATTATTCATGCCTAAACAAACACTTTTAGTTCACGATTCGTTATTCACTATTCACAGCTTAGATCCCGACACGAGCATTCCGTCTTCCGTGCTAAATAGCCCCCTATTCTTTCTTGGAAAGACCGAAGATGAACTGTCTATTGTTGTTCCTGAATCGGTGGAAGTCGACTCTGTTGACAGCGATGAAAATTGGCGAGCATTAGAACTACTCGGCCCACTTCACCTTTCAATGGTAGGTATTATGGCTGAGTTGGGACAGGTGTTGGCGGCGGTAAAAGTCGCTATATTTGTTGTTTCCACTTTCGACACCGACTTCTTTTTAGTGAAAGACAACAAACTTGATGATGCTGTGAAAGCATTGAAGAAGGCAGGCTATACCGTTAACGGAATTCAATAGCCGTGAAGAAAGGCCAGCTACTTTCTGCTCCCCCAGACCAATTTAAAAAGTCTTTCGACATCGCCTCTCCTGTAAGCGGGCAAGTACGGCACCTTAATTCAATTGATGGCACGTTTTACACTCAGGGTTACTTTGGCCCTGGCGCCGTAATAAGCGCTTCTTCCTCTAGCATTAAAGCGCCTTTTAATGGTATCTGCACCCGCGTTACGCCCCTAGATTACGCCATTGAAATTAAATCAAGCGTAGGGTTGAAGTGCTTGATAAAGTTCGGAGAAAGCACCCAGCATCTTCACGGTGCTCAATTTAATTGCCATGTAAAGCGCGGTTCAACATTTAAAGCAGGTGCGGTATTATTTACCGTAAATACGGGCTGGCTTAAGCAGCAGGGAGTAGAGAATGTGTGCATCATGACATTACTTAACGCTCATGCTTTGCTGGGTGTTATGCCTACCAACAGAAAATACGTAGAAGCTGTTGAAGACCCATTGCTCACCTTATTTGTGTAATGAATTAACGATTTTCATCAATATTACGCAACAGCGTTAAGATTTCTCGAGCTTATTTACGGTCTTAGTCTATCCATTATATTCAGAAGTACGGAATTAATATTATGAGCACAGTTATGTATGGTATCCCTAATTGCGACACCATTAAAAAAGCAAAAAAGTGGTTAGCGGAGAAGGAGATTAACTTTACCTTTCACGATTATCGAAAAGACGGCGTTAGTGCTGAATTTTTAGCACGTGCTGAAACTCATCTAGGTTGGGAAGCCATGCTGAATAAGCGAGGCACTACTTACAGACAGTTAGATGAGGCAGAAAAAGCGACTATCGACAAAGATAAAGCGCTGGCGCTTCTAGAGCTTCATCCCGCAATGATAAAGCGCCCTATTTTAATTACTAACGATACTTTTCATATTGGTTTTAAACCTGCTCAGTACGAGGAAATATTTTGCTAAACGACTCTGTTATTGATATTGCTAAAAACCTGATTAATCGGCGCTCGGTTACACCAGACGATGCTGACTGTCAGGACGCAATGAAAGCATTTCTTGGTGAACTTGGTTTTGATAATGAAACTATGGTGTTCGACGATACCACTAATTTATGGTCGAGACGCAACACAGAGGAGCCACTTTTTTGCTTTGCAGGACATACCGATGTAGTGCCAAGTGGCCCTGAAAGCGCATGGAAAACATCGCCCTTCGTCGCCACTGAAATAGATGGTTATTTACACGGGCGCGGCGCAGCAGACATGAAGGGAAGCCTTGCGGCTATGCTCGTAGCCACTAGGGAGTTTGTTAACAAATACCCTGAGCACAAGGGAAGTATCGCGTTTTTAATTACCAGTGATGAAGAAGGCCCTTTTATAAACGGTACAACCCGCGTCATTGATACCCTTGAAGCCCGTAATGAAAAAATTGACTGGTGTTTAGTCGGCGAGCCATCATCTACCGATAATGTGGGTGATATTGTCAAAAACGGACGCCGAGGCTCTCTCACTGGCGATCTTATCGTAAAAGGTATTCAAGGCCACGTAGCCTACCCACATCTTGCGAAAAACCCCGTGCACCTAGCGGCTGCTGCACTTGATGAGCTGGCCAAGTCTCATTGGGATAACGGCAATGCATTTTTTCCGCCTACTAGTTTTCAAATCTCAAACATTCACGGCGGTACAGGTGCCGGTAATGTGATCCCTGGCGAGCTTCACGTTTGTTTTAACTTCCGTTTTTCTACTGAAGTGACAAACGACATACTTATTGAGCGCACAAGAGCGATTTTAGACAAACACGAGCTCGACTACGATATAAAGTGGACCTTTAACGGACAGCCATTTCTCACTGACTCTGGCGCCCTGCTTGAAGCAACTCAAGGTGCTATTGAGTCAGTGAAGGGGACGCCTACCGTGCTATCAACCGCAGGCGGTACATCAGACGGTCGATTTATTGCACCAACAGGCGCACAAGTGATTGAACTAGGCCCTGTCAACGCCACCATCCATAAAATAGATGAGTGCGTAAAAATGTCTGACCTAGAGCAACTCGCCGATATGTACTTCGGTATACTCGAACGCTTGCTTGCTAACTAATGACTCGCAAAGTACCTAATGAACAATGGCTAGGTCAGCACAACCAGCACCTAGTGGATGCTGGCCACGGCCATTTGCTTCACCCTACCGTGCAATTGGCTTTTACCGCTATGCAGCAAAAAGCCCATAGAGACGGTATCGACCTACAAATAGTCAGCAGCTTTCGCAGCTTTGAGCGCCAGCTTGCTATATTTAATAAAAAGTGGCGTGGTGAGGCAATACTGCGCGATGCAAACGGCAAAGTACTTGATAACACCGCGCTATTAGATACCGATAAACTGCACGCTATTTTAACATGGTCTGCATTACCCGGCGCCAGTCGTCATCATTGGGGCACCGATTTAGACGTTTTTGATAGAGCATCGGTGCATCAGTGGAGCGGTACTTTCGAGTTGATAGAACAAGAATACCAGCCGGATGGCCCGTGTTATTTACTTGCCTGCTGGCTTGAGGATAATATGGCTGAGTTTGGTTTTTTTAGACCTTTTAGCGAGCATAAAGGCGGTGTTGCTTGTGAGCCTTGGCATTTAAGTCACAACGCTACTGCTAACGACTTTGAGCAGTCTCGAAACTTGAAGGCGTTTACCAGTGCCCTAACGCATAGCGATATGCTGGGTAAAGACACGGTACTACCTGATTTGCCTTATTTATATAATCGCTACGTGCTTAATAACGGCTCATAACGATGTGAAACATTGCATTGCTGATACAAGCGCTCATGTAAGTGCTCGTGTAAGTGCTCATGATAGTAATCATGTAAGTGCTCATGTAAGTGCTTGTAAATGTGCCTATATAACTGCTTATCAAGTCGATTTTAAAACGACGCCTAGCCAGGTTAATTTAAAGCGCTTTTCATTTTCACATTCACTACGCAACTGAGAATTAGCATGGACACAATTTGGGTAATCGTAATCGTTGTATTGGTATTAGGGGTGGTTGTTGGCAACATAACCTTATTAAAATACAGCGCTAAATTTAAGTTTCCCACGCCGTCTAAGCCTGTTGATGATAGCAAAAGCAGTGATAGATCCGCTGGCAACTCAGAGGGAAAGAAGCGCTCAAATGGATTTGATGATGATGAAGACGACGATTGGTAAGAAAAACGCTGCGTAACCCGCAGCGTTTCAGTTCAAATAAAACATTTATTTGCAGTTTACCGTGGGGTTGTCTTTACCGCAGTACCACTGATACTCACCATCAGCATACTGCCTTTGTCCCCAATCACCTGATAATCTAAATCTATCCCCACTACCGCGTTTGCGCCCATCGCGCGAGCTTCGTGCTCAAGTTCACTAAAAGCAAGTTTTCTCGCGGTAGTAAGCTCTTCTTCGTACGAACCAGAGCGCCCACCCACAATGTCTCTGATAGAAGCAAATAGGTCTTTAAAAACGTTGGCTCCCATAACGGCTTCGCCAACAACAATGCCGCAGTAGCTATCTATTTTGTGGCCTTCAAGTGTCGGCGTAGTTGAGATGATCATAATAACTCCATTTAAAAGTAGTGAATTGTAATTGACGCGTTTTGCTTCTTTTTATTCGCTTAGCGCCTGTTTTAATGTTGCTAACAACGCACTCGCTTCAGCATCAGCGTACGTAATGGGTGGTTGATTGCCCCAAACCGGCTTCGGCCATGCTACGTCAGTCTCAAAACGCGCAACATGATGCACATGAAGTTGCCTAACCACATTACCTAACGCCCCTACATTGAGCTTGTAGGGTGAAAATAGCTGAAGCATAACTTTCGACACCGTGGCTGATTCTTTAAGAAGCGTCTGCTGCTCGTGCTCAGACAAGTCAATAATTTCAGCAATGTTATCGCGCATAGGCACTAAAATAAGCCACGGAAACTGCTTGTCATTCATCAACAATACACGACAAAGGGTTAAGTCACAGACAAAAAATGTATCATTGTGTAAACGGCTGTCTAACTTAAACATCTTGCTTTTCCAGTTCATCAAAGCTTTCCAATTTGGTTGGTACAACAGTAAGCAGTGCTCGTTGTCCAATAGCCACCTGGGCATTAGGAAATACGATGGCTTCACCATCTTCTTGTGCGATGTACTGCGTACTGGGCTCAGACGCTAATACCGTGCCTTTTGCATAATCGGTAAAATTAGGCGTGTCGTCATCAAAGTGCAGACTAAACTGCGCTTCCTGTCGATTGATCACCTGATTAACACGATAAATATCAAGCTCTTCAATCTCAACGGTTGGTGCAAAATCGTCTTCAGTAATTAGGCTTATAAACGCGGCTTTAGCGTCAGCAAAGCGAGCCATATCGTTGTGCCCAAACGGCTGAACCTTTCCAAGTTCAACGGTGAAAGCGTGAGCATTATGGTAATACGAAGAGTAATAGCTAAATGTCGTCGTAGCACTTTCAGATAGCAGTATGGTTTTCACCCCACAGGCGGCTAAAAAGGCAAGCTGCTCTTTACTGTGCTTACGTTCATGTAAATAAGGATATACTGCAAACTTTTCGTTTTTCGAGGCTCGTATAGCAGTATGCAGGTCGTAATGAAGGCGCTCGCCACTGTTCTCATTAAAGAAATTGGCAACGGCATCTTCTAGCGCTTTAGCTCTCTTGCGCTCGCTGTTTACTAATCCTTCTCCTTTAGAGTGTGCACCGCTGAACAAGCGGTTCATGTTTTCTTCAACAAAGCGCTCTGCAATATCCATAGCGGGTAGGTTGCCGAACAAGAACAATACATTGTGCGAGAGCGTGAGCTTACCCGTTAGAATATGCTGAACTATCTCATCGCAAATTTCGATAGGCGCCGTTTCGTTACCGTGTACGCCACAGGACAACACAACGTTTTTCTTATTCGGCGTGCTCTTTTCAGGATAGAAGCTAATGATCCCCGGCGCTGTAATAACTACGCGTACAACACCGCTGGTGTTTGGTAATTCAAATGTGATTGGCGCTGAGAATAACGAAGGAGAGCGTCTGGATAACGCAAGAAAGTGTCCACTATCGATGAGTTGTTGCATAGTTCAACCGTGTTGAAAAAGAATAGTGATAGTTTAACTATCCGTTAATTCAAAAGCACGTTTTCAACGATAAAAGCCCACATTTACTGTATATCGAGCGTAAAGCACACCACTTGCTAACGACTGACAAGCGCACGGTGTGCTAAATAACCTGAACCCTCTTTAATGGATGATGCAAGTATTTGCTCTATTTTAGGGTGTTTACCCAGTAATATTCGACTTAACGGTAATGCTACCCACTTCCACATCCTCTATAACCACTTTCGTTCCAGCGGGTAGCGATTCGTTACACTTTACCTTCCAAGTCACACCAGAATAGTGCACCGTAGATGCTTGGGTAGGCCCTGTGTCTTGAGTAAGCTCAATAACGTTGCCCACAAGATCGCTTTTTACAGCCCGAGGAGTTTTATCCCGCTGAAGATATTTCATTGGCTTCCATAGCAACACCATCAACACGGTATCTAACACAGATACTGCGATAAATAAGTTTAGTAGGCTGGGCTCAAATACGTCTAAATACACTAGCCCTGAGGTTATCAATAAAGACAATCCCAACGTAAAAAGTAATATAACTGAAAAGCCAAGTAACAACTCACCAATCATTAAGACCAAGCCTAACGCAAGCAGATAACTTTCAATATTTTCGATATTTTCTAAGCTCGCCATAATGCTAATCGACCTTTTGACCAATCTTATTTGCTATGGCCATCGCTTGGGCAACCACGTTACCAATTTCAGTAGCACCATCTGGTAGCAATATAAGTGAGCTTTCTTTAGCAATTTGCTCTTTCGCTTTAATAGCACCTTTGGCTAAGTCTAGCTGCACCGCCTTTTGACCATCTTCGGTAGCCGCCGCTCTACCTACAGTTTCAATGGCCTCAGCATCAGCCCTCGCCACTTGAATAATTGCTTCAGCCTCACCTTGCGCTTTAAGAATTTGTTCTTCTTTTTCAGCCTGAGCGGCCAGTACAATTGACTGCTTTTCACCTTCTGCTCGGTTGATTGCAGCTTGTCTGTCACCTTCCGACTCTAGAATTTGCGCACGCTTTAATCGCTCCGCTTTCATCTGCTGCTCCATGGCATCAAGCACAGAGTTTGGCGGGTTAATGTCTTTAAGCTCGTAACGTAATACCTGAACACCCCAAGGCGCTGCGGCGTCATTTAGTGCCGACACTATGTTAGTGTTCAACAAGTCACGCTCTTCGAAAGTTTTATCCAGCTCCATTTTCCCCAGCTCAGAACGCATGGTGGTTTGAGCTAACTGCTTTACCGCAAAGGTGTAATTTTCAACGCCGTAAGTGGCTTTATAAGGGTCTACTACTCGAAAATACAATACGCCATCAACGCTTAGAGTAATGTTGTCTTTTGTAATTGCAGATTGCTCTGGTACGTCTTCAGCCTGCTCTTTTAAAGAACGGTCAGCGGCTACAGTATCGATGAAGGGAAAGATAAAATTAAGACCGGCTTCCAGGGTAGTATTGTACTTCCCAAACCGAGAAATAATGTATGCCCTATTTTGCGGCACAAATTTAACAGACGTTTTAAGTAATACAACAACCAGTATTAACAAGAACGCTTGGTACGAAAACAAGTAATTTAAAGCAATATCCATATTTTTATCCCTTCAGTGATTCAAATGAACAACACAACGTCAAACCAGCTTTTATATAAGCCATATTATTTTTATCGGAAATAAAGGTTATATCACAGAACGTCGCTGTGTTACTGAATTGCTGAGAAGAGATCTAAAAAAAATAGTTACAAAAAATGTACGCCAATGTGATCTGGCAATATTTTTAGGCACACTTAACAATTAGGCCTTTTTGCGAGTGGGTGAACTACCAATAATGATTTCTTGTTGTGCAAGAGATACAAAGTGTTTAAACGGCACGGCTTTAGAAAACAAGTAACCCTGACCTTCTCCAATGCCAATTTCTCGTAAAATATGCAGCTGCTCTACGGTTTCTACACCTTCTGCCACTACCCTACAGCCCTTAGCCTCGCCAATAATCTTAACCGCTTCAATAATGGCTCTATTAACATCGCCGTTTTCTAACTCCATCACAAACGCCTTATCTATTTTAAGCGCGTCTAAATGCAAGTCTCTTATGTAAGCAAGGTTAGAATAGCCTTTACCAAAATCATCCACAGAAATTGAAATGCCAAGGCTTCGGAGTTCGTCAAGCTGCTTTTTCACCATCAATGAATTAGACAGCGCAATATCTTCTGTCAGTTCAAGTTCAAGGCGTGTCATGGAAATACTATATGACCTACTAAGCATATGTAGTGTAGGAATAAGCTGATTATCGTAAAGCTGTGTAGGCGAGATATTCACCGAGAGTGATAAAGAAAGGCGCTGCGCATCAAACTCAGCGAGCGTTCTAAACGCCTGCTCTAGGGTCCAGTAGCCCAACTCGTTCATCATATTGTAAGACTCAGCGGCTTCAATCAGCGGCCCTGGGAATAGTAGGCCGTCGAGTGGATGATTCCATCGTAGTAAGCACTCTGCTCCCACAACGCTCAAGTTTTCCAAATCAACTTTAGGTTGATAGTAAAGCTCTAGCTCGTTTTGCGCCAGCGCACGCTTCAGATCGGCTTTTAGTGCCAAACTTCTTCCCGTATCGGTTTTATCTTTTAGCGCTAACGAGAAAAAGTTCTCATATTTATTTTCTTTGGCTTGTTTTAACGCAGCCTCGGCTCGAGAGACAAACGCAGTGATATCAAAACTGGGTTTGTGAGTAGTGCTGTTTACCCAGTGAGTTTCGTTACTACACACAACGCCTACATTGAAATCTGCCATAAAGGCAGTGTCTTCATGATACATCGGTACTTTAAAGTGCTCCACTAAGTGCTCAAAAGAGCCGCGTAGCGTTGCTTCGTTACTCACATTGGGAAAGACAATACCAAATACATCACCACTAATCCGACCTATGGATACGTTGCTACCGAACAGCTTTTGAATTCTATTAGCGATTTTTAAGAGGAACTGATCACCTACGTGGATCCCTAAACTAGTGGTGACATCAGAAAATCTTACAACATCAACGAGCATTAGCGAGAGCTCAGAACACTGAGACGCCACTTTTGAAACGCTATCGATAAATGCGAATCTGTTAGGAATAGTGGCAAGTGAAGTGTGAATTGGACTCATGAAGTTTCCTTGCGCTCTATAGCTACGAGGTACTAAAACAACTACTAGGTCTATAGGAACACTCAAAACCTAATGTAGCAACTGCACAGGCGTATTAAAAAGCATACCTGATTATATAAATGCATAGCATTCACATGCTGCAAGCGCTTTTACTACCGTAAAAACCCATCAGCGAGTACTTTACATTGTAACCTACATTATCGATTTTAGTGCAACTGACAGCATGTTAATGTTTCAATTGATGAATAAAAAAGCCCGAAAACGATACCATTTTCGGGCTTTTTTACGAGTTGTGTTGCGATTAGCTCTCGATCTTACACGGTGAAAGTTTCCATACGCGCTCAACATAGTCTTTTATTGAACGGTCTGAAGTAAACTTACCCATTTTGGCTGTATTAGTAATAGCCATTTCAGCCCAGCGTTCCTTATCTCTGTACGCGGCATCAACTTTAATTTGCGCATCAGAATAGGCTCTAAAGTCTGCAAGCACCATGTACGGGTCGCCATGGTCAAGTAAGCTTTGTTTAATTGAAACAAGCGCACCTGGCTTACCTGGCGTGAAGTAATCTGTTTCTAACCAGTCAAGAACCGCTTTAATCTCTGCATCTTTGTAGTAGTAGTCGTGTGGATTATAGCCCGCCGCTTTACGCTCGTTAACTTCTTCTACTGTAAGGCCAAAGATAAAGATGTTGTCATCGCCTACTTCTTCAGCAATTTCAACGTTCGCGCCATCCAGTGTACCAATGGTCACCGCGCCGTTTAGCGCTAGCTTCATGTTACCTGTGCCTGAAGCTTCTTTACCAGCAGTACTTATTTGCTCTGACACATCTGCCGCAGGGATCATCTTCTCTGCTAGCGACACTCGGTAGTTTGGTAAAAACGCAATCTTAAGCTTTTCGTTGACGCGAGGGTCGTTGTTGATTTTATCTGCAACCTTGTTAATGGCAAAGATAATATCTTTCGCAAGCTTATAACCCGGCGCAGCTTTAGCACCAAAGATAAACACACGAGGGTGCATATCATAATCAGGGTTTTCAAGAATTCTGCGATACAGCGCCATAATATAAATCAGTGCAAGGTGCTGACGCTTATATTCGTGAAGACGCTTTATTTGTACGTCAAAAATAGCGTTTACATCTACTTCGATATCAAGTGATTTGCGGATTTCTTCAGCTAGCAACTCTTTGTTTTCCAATTTCACTTTCATGAATTGTTTTTGGAAAGTTTTGTTTTTTGCAAACTTTGTTAGGCCCTGTAGTTTATCGAGATCTTTTGGCCAATCTTCACCAATTTTTTTATCGATAAGCTTAGAAAGCCCAGGGTTACACGCTTTAAGCCAGCGGCGCGGCGTAATGCCGTTGGTCACGTTAGTTAGCTTACCAGGGTATAACTCATCAAATTCTGGAAACAATGAGGTTTTAACCAGGCGTGAATGCATTTCTGCTACACCATTTACCGCGAATGAGCCGATAACTGATAAGTTACCCATACGCACCATTTTCTCGCTGCCCTCTTCAATGATAGAAAGCTTTGCTTTCATGGCATTGTCGCCAGGCCACTGCTTATCAACTTCAGCCATAAAGCGATGATTGATTTCATAAATGATTTCTAAGTGACGAGGAAGGATTTTTTCAATCATTCTTGCAGGCCACTTTTCTAGCGCTTCAGGTAACAATGTGTGGTTGGTGTAAGCAAATACTTTTGTACAAATAGCCCATGCGTCATCCCAGTTAAGCTCTGCGCGGTCTACAAGAATACGCATCAATTCAGGAATAGAGATAGCTGGGTGCGTATCGTTTAGCTGAATAACCACCTGGTCTGCAAAACGGCTCCAATCGTCACCGTGAGCACGCTTATAACGACGAATAATGTCTTTTAACGAGCACGACGAGAAGAAGTACTGCTGGATAAGTCGAAGCTCTTTACCCGCCTCAGTTTCATCGTTCGGGTACAATACTTTAGATATGGTTTCTGCTTGCACGTTTTCACGTTGAGCGTCGACATAACCACCAGCGTTAAATACGTCCCAGTTAAAATAACCAGATGCTTCCGACTGCCACAAGCGCAATACGTTTACTGTTTTACCTTCGTATCCAACAACAGGAATATCCCAAGGCACACCTTTAACAATTGAGCCAGGATGCCACTCTTTTACAACACGTCCATTTTCACCGTATTTGGTTTCTACATAACCGTAAAGTGATATTTCTTGGGTAGATTCTGGGCGACAAATCTCCCATGGATTGCCGTAATCGCGCCAGCTGTCTGGACGCTCAATTTGTGCACCACTTTTTATTTCTTGACGGAAAAGACCGTGCTCGTAATGAATACCGTAACCTATTGCCGGCATTTCTAGAGTCGCCAATGAATCAATGAAACAGGCAGCTAGACGACCTAAACCGCCATTGCCTAATGCCATATCCGGTTCTTCTTCAAGCACATCTGAAATATCGACGCCAAGCTCTTTCAATGCATCACTGGCAACTTCAAATAAACCAAAATTTTGCAGGTTATTTGATAGTAGACGACCCATAAGGAACTCTGCCGAAAAATAATGTACAGCACGAGTATCGTTTAAATAGTGGGTCTTTTGCGTCTTGCGCAGCCCTTCTAGTACTTGTTGCTGCATAGCTGCACAAGTCGCTTTCCACCATGCGTGGCTATTTGCTTTGTTTTCGTCGGTACCCAACGAACAATGAAGATGGTTGATAACAGCAGCTTTGAATTCTGCCTTATCAATCTTTGGAGAGGTTGGCGTTTTTGCCGCTTTTGCGTTCATGTAGCGTCTCACTCTAAGGTTAAACAGTGCGGATGCACCCTCTAAAACGTAATTTTATTACAACATACGTCAACAATATGAGATTAATATAACAACACTTAAACGATTATGTTGTTATTGTTTTGTTAAAAAAACAAAAAAGCGCATGAATTCGTATGCATTCATGCGCTTTTTAACATTTAAATTACAAACAGAGTGAAAAACTGTTTGTTTTTTAACCTTTTACCCGATAATTTTACCTACTAATGCTTCAGCTTCCTCTATCAAATTTTGTAAGTGAGTTTCACCCTTGAAGCTTTCAGCATATATTTTATAAATTTGCTCTGTACCAGAAGGGCGTGCTGCAAACCACCCATTTTCAGTAGATACCTTTACGCCACCTATCGCTGCATTGTTGCCAGGTGCATGGGTTTGAATAGCTGTGATCGGCTCACCAGCTAATGTGTCGCTCGACACTACAGAAGCATCCATCGCTGATAACTTCTGTTTTTGCTCTAATGTTGCCGCTACATCAACGCGATTATATACGGGTGCTGCGAACTGTTCTGTTAATGCAATATAGTGTTCGCCAGGATCTTTGCCCGTTACTGCTAAAATTTCAGCGGCAAGTAAACATAATATAAAGCCATCTTTATCAGTCGCCCATGTATCGCCATTTCTTTCAAGAAAAATACCACCGGCGCTCTCTTCTCCCGCAAACCCTATTTCGCTATTTGCCAGTCCGTCTACAAACCATTTAAAACCAACGGGCATTTCAGCCAACGGCTTTTCAAGGCTCTTTGCTACGCGATCTATCATGCTGCTTGAAACAAGGGTTTTGCCAATTTTCAGTGTCTCTGGCCACTCGGTGCGATAGGTGTATAGATAATTGATGGCTACCGCTAGGTAGTGATTAGGATTCATCAAGCCAACGCTTTTGCAAACAATGCCGTGCCTGTCAAAATCTGGGTCGTTGCCCCAAGCTAGGTCAAAATTATCTTTAAGCTCTATAAGGCCAGCCATTGCATAGGCCGAAGAGCAATCCATACGCAACTTGCCGTCTTTGTCTCGGCGCATAAACCCAAATTGAGGGTCCACGCTGTCATTGACTACTTTGATGGTAATGCCGTATTTTTCACTGATACGTGACCAATAGCCTACCCCAGCGCCACCAAGGGGATCGGTACCCAGTGTTAAATTAGCTTTGGCAATCGCTTCCATATCGATAACCTTGGCTAAGTCGTCGATGTAGGGTTCCATAAAATCTTCTTCACGCACCAGTTTACGCTCGCGTGCTTGAAGAATATCAATTCTTTTAACGGCTTTATTACCGTCGGCAATAAAGGTATTCGCTTTGTCTTGAATTTGCTTTGTTACATCACTATCTGCGGGCCCGCCGTGCGGAGGATTATATTTAAACCCACCGTCTGCTGGAGGGTTGTGAGACGGAGTAATAACAATACCGTCTGCTTTTTGCTCCGCATTCTCTCTGTTGTAGCGAATAATGGTTCGCGAAATAACCGGCGTAGGTGTATAGCCTAAGCTTTCGTTGTCGCTACGCTGAACAACCACATCGACGCCGTTAGCACAAAGCACTTCTATTGCGGTAACCATGGCGGGTTCGGATAGCGCATGGGTATCTTTACCTATATATAGAGGTCCAGTTATTCCTTCACTTTCCCTGTATTCCACTAGCGCTTGGCATATCGCACTTATATGAGTGTCTGTAAACGTGCAGTTAGACGCTGTACCTCTATGACCCGACGTGCCAAACGACACAGCGTGTGCCTCGTCACGAATATCGGGTTTGTAGCTGTAGTATTGACTAACAAGTTGAGCAACGTTTATTAGCTGCTCTTTTGCCGCGGGTTGTCCAGCTTGTGGATGTAGTGCCATGAATTAGTCCTTTATGAAATAGAGTCGATTATTTGCCTTCAGAAGAGAATCGCGCAACAACGCTAGCGATAATTTCTGGTGTATAGCCCAACTGACGCAAAACCTGTTCCAACATACTGACTTTCTTTGCAGTATTATTGTTAGTTACCACCCAATACGCGCTATCCGGTATCGCTTTAGGGTTTGTGCTACTTCCATTTTCTAGCAGCGCTTCTTTACTCGTTGCAAAGTACGTTCGGTTTTTGCCTTTAATTGATTCTACACGCTCGAAGCTGTCTGCATTAAGTTTGTGCGCTGCACTTAAAACGAACAAAAACTGATCCACACGTTTTGTAAATGTAGATAATGCATTGTTTGATACTAGCTCTAAAATATCGTTTTTATCATGAGATAACACTTCGCTATTTGTGCTAGCAGTACTTTGCGGTTCACTCGCTGCATCGGGTTGCTTTGCTACCGCTGTTTTTGCATTCGCTGCATTTTGCGCTGATGCTTTTGAAACCGAAGCCTTTATCGCCGCAGGCTTTGATTTAGCTGAACTGCGGCCTGTTGCTACACTAGACGATGGAGTAACTGAAGATACTTTTTTTTCTAAACTTTTGGCATTAACCTGCTGCGCGTCATCACTGCTAGACTTAGCGCTTGGGACCTTACCATTATTATTGTCAGAAGATTTATCACCCTCAGATACAACGGTTAACTCTAAAGCGTCTGAAGCGGCCGTAGCACCATGAAGTACCTCGCCGTCTTCAGGCAACAGTAACCGTCTTAAAATTTGAGATGCACTTTCACCAATATGCTTTGTTTGACTGGCGATAAAGGCATATAAATCATCATCTATTTCAATGCTTTTCATAACTACTTCCTTTTTTAGATGCACCATTATAGACAACCCAGATTGACTACGCAGCACAAAATGACACTTGTTTCGTTCTTATTAATAAGTGATTAGGTAATTTAGGAATATACCTGCGTATTAAAACACAACAGAACGAACATAGATGTGGTTGCTACTCTATTTACTATTATAATTGCTACCATAATGAGTCAATTTAACCAGTGCGCTTAAATAACGAAAACAACGTACTTAAAGTATAAAAGGCTTACGGTATGACAAACGCGAGCGTTTTTCTCAATAATAAACAATTTACAGTGGCGAAGTTATGCGTTCAGATATTGAAAAAAGTTTACATGCTTTAGGGAATAAAATTCTTGGCAAAGAGCACCAGCTTAAACTGGCATTAACTTGCTTACTTGCTAACGGGCATCTGCTTATAGAAGATTTGCCAGGTATGGGAAAAACGACACTCTCACACGCCCTTTCACAGGTGTTTGGCTTACAGTACTCACGCATCCAATTTACCTCAGACCTTCTCCCCTCGGATATGCTAGGCGTCAATATTTTCCACAGCTCAGAAACCGACACAAACAAACAGTTCTCTTTCCGCCATGGTCCCATTTTTAGTCAGGTTGTTCTCGCTGATGAGCTCAATAGGGCGAGTCCAAAAACTCAAAGCGCACTGCTTGAGGCAATGGAGGAGCGCCAAGTCAGCATTGATGGTACAACGCACTCTCTGCCCTCGCCTTTTTTTGTCATTGCCACGCAGAACCCTAGCTCACAATCGGGAACTTATCCCCTTCCAGAGTCCCAACTCGATAGATTTTTTATGCGGATCTCTCTTGGCTATCCTCAGTGGGATGCAGAAAAGGCAATGCTGAAACAGACAAATTCAACAGCCCCCCTTGAACAAATCATTGACGAAGCAAGCCTAAAGGCTATGCAGCAAGAGGTAAGTAACATACACGCCAGCGATGCACTTATTCACTATATTCTTATGTTAGTCAATGAGAGTCGCAACAACGGGGACTACCCTAACCCGCTTTCACCGCGCGCTAGCCGTGCATTATTACAAGGCGCTAAGGCGTGGGCATTTATCTCTAACAAAGCCTTTGCTACACCAGAAGATGTGCAGGCTGTATTTACCGCCATAACCGCTCACCGCCTTTCAGCAACACCACATAGCGAAAGCGCGACCTATAAAGGACACTCTCCATCAGATGAATTGAGTAGACGACTTCTTGAAAGTGTTGATCCACTTGCTGCCTAATAGAGCATGACTACTGTGATATCTTTGTTTGGTCGCGCGCTAATAGAGCGTTTGTCAAATCGATGGCTTTCTTTAGTCCATAGATGGTTGGATAAACGAATTCCGCCCGCCTCTCAGCACAGTTTAACAATGAACACTATTTTTGTTTTGCCCACCGGCTTTGGTTGGGCGTTTATCATCATGTCTCTGTGTTTGTTTCTACTCGGTACCAACTACCAAAACAATTTAATGGTTCTGCTTAGCTATATATTGCTCAGTGTTATGCTGCTTACTCTATTTTACACTCACCAAAACTTTGCCCGGTTAATGGTAAAGTCAAAGCCGCTGGCTCCCTTTCACTGCCATCAAACTGGCTTCTTTCATTTAGCCGTTGTCCCGCAAGATGAATCAGATTATAGCGATAGTCTCAGTCAGGTTATCCGGAGCTCAAATACTCAGAGCGACTTCCCAAGTAGTAAGCGATGCAAAGGCAATATTGTCGCCAGCTGGTTTGGACACAAAGCGCAATTTCCGTTTATTTTGGACGCAGCAGAGAGCAACGGGGCCGAAAACACAACTCAAATTCTTACTATTCCTATCCCTCAAACAAGGCGAGGCCTGTTTTCATTACCACGGCTCACTTTAGCCTGTGACTATCCACTTGGTCTTTATAAATGTTGGACTCATCTCGATTTTAGCGCCGAAACTGTAGTGTATGCCAAGCCACTAAAAGGTGACGTTAACACCGTGTCTGCTTTAAACGATGAATCGGAACAAAGTACCCATAGTACAAGCATGACGAATCAAAACGGTTCAGATTTTCATAGCTTAAGCGACTATAAAGCAGGAGAACCGCTAAATAGGGTGGTATGGAAGCAGGTAGCAAAGAGTGGAGACTGGGTAGTAAAAGCATTTGAAGAACCGGAGCAGCGCAACCACGTACTTTCTGTTGATACAAATGTAGAAACAGAAACCGCGATTAGCCTGCTGACGTTTCACGTAATAGAGCAAAGTAAGCAAGGAAACCTATTTGGCATACAGTACCAGTCTATCGATATTAAACCCTCTAGCGGTGAGACTCACACGCATCAATGCTTAAAAGCCTTGGCGTGTTTGCACAATGGTGGCTCACCGTTTGAAAAAAAAGCGAATACCTTTAACGCTGTCCATTCTAGGAAGGTTAATAAAACCAAGAAGCGTAGTAAAGTTAACAAGAGTGCATCGTCATGAAGGCCTTTTTAACACGACAAAACGCAGTAGTTAACTCGTTAGATATGGCAATTACCCCCTCCACTTCCCATAAATCCACGTCGTATCTGATGCTCGCCGTAGCCTATGGCGTATTATTGTTGACGTTAACTGACGAATTAATGGTGTGGGTAATCGTGCTTGGTATGTGTGCCCTTGTTGTGCGAGTACTGGTTTATTTAAAAAGCAGCCAACTGCCACACCCTCGCACCATAAACCTTTTAGCGGTGCTATCACTTTTTGCCCTAACTTGGTTTGGCTTTTCAATAGGGCTTCTCAATAGCATGATAAATTTACTTGCTGTGGCCTTTGCTCTCAAACTGATCTTGCTTAACAGCAAGCGAGATTTTCATCTTCTGTTTTGTACCAGCCTCTTTCTTATTGGGTGTGGATTTATCTCTGCATTAAGTATGATTGCGTGGTTAGGCTATATTGGTGTACTACTTTTTTTACTGCTTGCATTGGCTTACTACCATGGTCCTGTTACGCCACTGAGAAGTAGTGCGAAATTCGTTGCAACGTTGGTGTTACAAGCTATCCCCATCGCGGCATTACTTTTTTTGGTCATGCCTCAGTTACCCCCGCTATGGCAAATGCCTACGTCAAAATCCCAACAAACCGGTCTCTCTGATACCGTTACGCCAGGCGACATCGCATCGTTAGCCAAATCTTCCGACCTTGCCTTTACTGCAACATTTCCTTCGAATGATGATATCCCTTTACCTCAACAGCGCTATTGGCGAGCGTTAGTTATGGAAGACTTTGATGGCAAAACATGGTCGATTAGCGACAGGCGTAAACAAGCTGAACGTCAACTGTCCTTACTGCAAAAAACACCTCCATTAACACAGCTTTTATCAGCCGATATAAACGATGTCACTGATTATGAAATGATTGTAGAGCCCACCAAACAAAACTGGTTATTTGCCCTAGAACTGTCTGTGCCGAACAACGAAAAAAATAATATTCTCGCGAACGCTCAGTTTGACTACACGCTGCGCGCATCCACACCGCTGATGAGTAAAAAGTCGTTTTACTTTACTTACGTACCCAATGCGTCTATTGACAATGCGGCGGGGGATTTTGAGCGCCAGTTAAATAGCTTAATACCCACTACAACCAACGATGAAACCCGACAATGGGCTCTAGCACTAAAAAGGCAACATGCTACCCCTGAATTGCTAGCTAATGCCATTATGAATTATTTTAGACAACAGGGCTTTTCGTACACGCTTGAACCTAACGCCATGCCTGTGGATCCTATCGATACATTCTTGTTCGAAGAAAAAGCAGGATTTTGTGCCCATTACGCCAGTGCTATGACCTTTGCCCTTCGCGCAGCAGGTGTTCCTGCGCGCATGGTTACCGGCTACCAAGGCGGTGAGCAACTCGATGACAACGTACTACAAGTTAGGCAATACGATGCCCATGCGTGGGTTGAAGCACTGATTAATGGTCAGTGGCAACGCTATGATCCAACAAGCATGGTAGCGCCGTCTCGCTTGAACTTTGGATTAGAGCAAGCTTTAGCAGAGTTTGGTGAAAAAAGAACAAGCGGTCTATTGGGCGACATCAGTGAAGGTGCGTTGTTTATGACGCTTCAAAATTGGATGAGGCAAATGGATTACCAGTGGAGCAAATGGATTTTAGGCTTTGATGCGAATAAGCAAAAAGACTTGCTAGAAGATCTATTGGGTCAAATTACGACGAAAAAAATCACCGCCGTCTTTCTTGCTAGTTTAAGCGTGGTCGGCGTCATTCTGTTGGTGTACTTTTTTCCAATAAAACGACAGCCTAACAGACCTAAATACCAACGAATTTATAGAAACGCACTCGGTTTAGTTGAAAAACATACTGGCGTTAAGCGACATCACTTATCACCTCATCAATACCTTAAACACGTAGATAACTATTTAGAAGGAAGCACAAAAGCTTCGCTTCACGCCATGACGGTACTGTTTAACGAGAGCGTGTATGGCGGCGATGACAACCTCGATAAGCCCCTTGTAACGTCCAAGATGAAACAGCACTTTAATAGCGTGAAGCAATCACTTCGCAAGCAAAATGCGTAAACTGAGCTCAATACCACTTCGCGAACCAAAAACGCTCCCGCGACGCTCAGCATTCGTAAATCGAAGATGGACACGCACTAAACTTAAGATACAAAAAAACCAGTCATAAAGACTGGCTTTTAATGTTATTGAAGCCACCGTTAACCGGTGGCTGTAAAGCGCTAATTACTTAGCAGCTTTACGAGCTTTCGCTTCTTCAATAACTTTGTCAGATACGTTACCTGGACATGGAGCGTAGTGGCTGAATTCCATAGAGAACTGACCACGACCTGAAGTCATTGTACGTAGTGAACCGATGTAACCAAACATTTCTGATAACGGTACGTCTGCTTTAATGCGAACGCCAGTTAAACCAGCTTCTTGGTCACTTAGCATACCACGACGACGGTTAAGGTCACCGATTACGTCACCAACGTGATCTTCCGGAGTAAATACGTCAACTTTCATGATTGGCTCAAGAAGTTGTGCACCTGCCTTTGGAATAGACTGACGGAATGCGCCTTTCGCTGCAATTTCAAATGCGATAGCAGATGAATCAACCGCGTGGAATCCACCGTCGTAAAGTTCAACTTCAACGTCTAGTACTGGGAAGCCGGCAAGAACACCTTCACCCATCATTGACTTGAAGCCTTTCTCTACTGCAGGCCAGAATTCTTTAGGTACGTTACCACCAACAACTGTTGAGTTGAACGTAAAGCCAGAACCTTGCTCACCAGGCTTAATGCGGTAGTCGATTTTACCAAACTGACCAGAACCACCAGACTGCTTCTTGTGCGTGTAGCTATCTTCAACGGCTTGCGTGATAGTTTCACGGTAAGCAACCTGTGGCTGACCAACGATAAGGTCAACGCCGTAAGTACGCTTAAGAATGTCTACTTTGATGTCTAAGTGAAGCTCACCCATACCTTTAAGGATGGTTTCGCCTGAATCTTCATCAGTTTCAACTTGGAAAGACGGATCTTCTGCAATCATCTTACCGATAGCAATACCCATCTTCTCGTTTCCGCCTTTATCTTTAGGCTGAACAGCAATCGAGATTACTGGAGTTGGGAAAACCATTGGTTCAAGAGTTACTGGATCTTTAGGGTCGCACAACGTGTGACCAGTTTGAACGTTCTTCATACCAACGATAGCGATGATGTCACCCGCTTGTGCGCTAGATAGTTCAATACGTTCGTCAGCTTGCATTTCAACCATGCGGCCAACACGTTCAGTTTTACCTGTAAACGAGTTAAGGATGGTGTCACCCTTGTTCAGTTTACCAGAGTAAATACGTACGAATGTTAGTGCACCGAAACGGTCATCCATAATTTTGAATGCTAACGCTTTAAATGTTTCTTCTGGAGAAACAATCGCGTGCTTACCGTTTTCATTACCTTCTTCGTCCATTAGAGGCTGAGGGTCAACTTCTGTTGGAGATGGTAGGTAGTCAACAACAGCGTCAAGTACTAATTGAACACCTTTGTTTTTGAATGCTGAACCACAGTATGTTGGGAAGAAAGCAAGGTCACGAGTACCTTTACGGATACAACGCTTGATATCTTCTACAGAAGGAGTTTCACCTTCCATGTACGCTTCCATTAGATCATCGTCTTGCTCTACAGCAGTTTCGATAAGTTGCTCATGGTACTCTTCAAGGAGGTCTACCATGTCTTCTGGAACGTCTTTAATTTCGTAGTTTTCTGGAAGACCAGTGTCATCCCAAACGTATGCTTTCTTCTCAAGAACGTCTACAACACCAACGAAGTCATCTTCGATACCGATAGGTAACGTCATAACTAGTGGCACCGCACCAAGTACTTTACGTACTTGCTCTTTAACGCGGAAGAAATCAGCGCCCATACGGTCTAGTTTGTTAACGAAAATGATACGTGCAACTTCTGATTCGTTAGCATAACGCCAGTTAGTTTCTGATTGTGGTTCAACACCACCAGAACCACAGAATACACCGATACCGCCGTCGAGTACTTTAAGTGAACGGTAAACTTCAACTGTGAAGTCAACGTGTCCAGGAGTATCGATAACGTTGAAACGGTGATCCTTCCAGAAACAGCTTACTGCTGCAGACTGGATAGTAATACCACGCTCGGCTTCTTGTTCCATGAAGTCGGTAGTAGATTCACCATCGTGAACCTCACCGGTTTTATGGATCTTACCAGTTAGCTTCAAAATACGTTCTGTTGTGGTAGTTTTACCCGCGTCTACGTGGGCGAAAATACCAATGTTTCTGTAATGAGATAATTCTGACATTAGTTCACTTTCAATTGGTTCAGAGTAAAAAATCGGCTGGATTATAAGGATTTCTGTACCAAATTTATACCTTTTTTAGTACAAACCGATAAATCGGCTGCACGAAATCAAGCCACCATTAATTCTTTTGCTTTAAAATCAGCAACTTAAAAACCACTGACTTTTATTTAAAAATAACAAAATCACACCTCGTCTTTTGAAGTGCGCACTATTGTTACTGTAACCTCATCTCTATCGTGGTAGAGATGCCTCACCTTGACCGAGAACACATCTTCCAATGCATTCAATCGCGTCTTAATCAACGCTACAGCCTCTTCGACTGTCTCAAAGCGGCGTTTCATCGGAAGCTTTAAGTTAAAAATTGCGTGTGTTGCCCAGTGCTTAACTAGCCAATCACCCATTAACTTTGCTACCCGATCGGGTTGCTCTATCATATCACACACTAGTAAATCGACGCGACCAAATTGTGGTTTATATGCAAAGCCATCAACCGCATGATGCTCAACAAGCCCAGTTTGCATTAATGTGTCAGCCACTAAACCGTTATCAATAGCCTCGACATACATGCCCCGCTTAACAAGCTGATAAGTCCAGCCGCCTGGGCAAGCGCCAAGATCAACCGCTCTACCGCCACTGCGCAACACTTTTTGTTGCTGCTCAACACTCAACATGTTCACTAACGCGTCTTCTAGTTTCAGAGTAGAGCGACTAGGCGCATCGCTTGGAAACTTCAGGCGGCATATACCCAAATGGTCTTTGCTAGCATGAGTTGGCAAAGAATACCCTATATAACAGGTTTCAAAAGACTCAAAGAATAGATGTAGCTTCGCTTTACCTGTGTTTTCTTTAGCGGTAAGCCAACCCGCCTTACGCAAGCTCTGACGCAGCGGCACAGTAAATTTTTTACAAAATTTTGCCAGCGTTTTACCCTCTTCTGTATCTGGGTATTCAACATCGATGGCACCAAAATGAGAGAATGGCTTTTCGATGTCTTTCAGGCATGCTAATACCTGACCTACTCGGTCTTCTTTCTCTATATCTTCAAGTGAAGCAAACACCGCTACCAGCTGACGGGGAAATACCGTTTCTTTTACCGCGAATTGGCTAGCTGCTTGACCTAACTGCCCTTCATCATAAAGATGATACAGCACAAAGCCGCTGTTCTTTTGCGATACAGGATAACCGTAAAGGCCAACCTCACCATAACGAGTAGTCATCTCGTTAGCGGTATCATTTTCATATCCGGGCCGACAGTACGCCAGTACGCTTTTATTGCTCATTGATAAATACCTAACTTACTTTTTAACTTTTTTGGGCGTGTTTGATGGTGCTACCGTATGCGAGGCAGTTGATGCACCTTTGACAAGAGCAACAACAAATAAAGTCCAGCCAGCGATAAAAAACACGCCGCCTAGGGGGGTAATTGGTCCAAACCATCTAACACCAGTAGTTGCTAATACATAAAGGCTACCACTAAACAAAACACAACCGGTGATAAAACATAGGGCAATGCGGTTTGCCCATTTAGCAGATAACAATGATGCAAGGCCGGGTAAGCACAACAGCGCTAAGCCGTGATACATTTGATAGCGTACGCCAGTTTCAAAGGTGGCTAGCTCGCTGGGCGATAATATCGTTTTAAGGCCATGTGCCGCAAAGGCGCCCAATACTACTGCCAGCCCAGCCATTATCGCACCGGTAATGATGTACATCTTAGCTAAGGATGCAGCTGCTGTTGGTAAAGATGATAAGCCAGTTGGTGAAACAAATGCTGAGGTAGAGACTACGTTTGGTTCATGGTGCTTTTTTTTTCGCTCTAGTTTAGCCATTCACAGGTCCCTCATGTGCTTCCAGTGTTTTGGCAATAAAATCACACGCCATATCAACCGCTGTCTTTAAATGAGCTTCTTGGGTAAACCCACTGGCTTTTCGAGGTTTAAAACTATGATCGCCGTCAACTAAAAAAGCGAGTTCGATAGTTGGACACAGGCCGTACGCTGTCACTTCGTCTTTTGTGCCAAAAGTATCTCTTTCACCCTGCACTATAAGCAGTGGTTTTGTCACAGTCTTTAAATGATCAGTCCGGGTTTTCTCCGGTTTCCCCGGCGGATGAAAAGGATAACCAAAGGCAACGGCCCCTTTTATTGATGGCATGTCTTCAATGCTCATTGTTGCCATGCGACCTCCCATAGACTTGCCTCCTATGAAAATAGGGAGCGGAGCGTGCTTATTCTCAGTATCGATGTGTTTTAGCGTGCTAGTTTCAACACAGCTGGTGTCAATATGCGCCACTACGTCATGAAAGTGCTGAAGCAATTTATCCGCTTTATCTGGAGGCCGGCGCTTTCCTGTTTCTTTGATGGTCTGCATGTAGGGAAAATTAAACAAAACCACATCAATATGTCGCTCAACGAAAAGCGCAGACATTGTCTGCATAAACTCGTGTTCTTTTCCTGCCCCTGCACCGTGGGCTAATATCAGTTGCGCTTTGGCAGAGTCAGCGCGTTTTATTTCAATATCAAACATTGTCCATTTCTTCTTCAACTAAGGCGAGGATCCACTCTCTGAAGGCCGCAATTTTACCTAGCTCAGCCTGAGACTCTTCACACACGAGATAAAATGCATCTTTACTCTCAACGCGCTCTTCAAAAGGCATCACTAATCGACCTGCTTCAATTTCTGGGCGTGCCAGAATGGTGTTACCAAGTGCAATCCCCTGCCCTAGCGCAGCCGCTTGTAGCACCAGCATTGAGTGACTAAAAACCGGCCCGTGATTGACATTCACCCCCAACACATCAACGTGCTTCAACCAGTTTTTCCAGGCAGCTCGGCTCATATCGTGAAGCAACACGTGATGACGTAAGTCGGATAGCGTTGAAAGCGGCTTTGGCCCTTGAAATAACATGGGTGAGCAAAGTGGCGTTAAAAACTCTCGATGTAGCTGGTCGGCTTGCAATCCTGTCCAACGCCCCTTTCCGTAATAAATTGCTACGTCAACGTCGTCAGCCAAAAATCCCTCGTCAAAATCTACCGCTTTTATGCGAACGTCAATATCTGGGTGCGCAATACTAAATTTATTAATACGAGGCACTAACCATTGGCTGGCAAAACTAGGGGGCATAGCCACCGTAATAGCACCTTTGCTGCCTTTGGCAAGCAAACGTTCAGTAGCATCTTGTAAATGCTTAAAAATATCTTTCAACTCAAGAAAATAGGCCTGCCCCTCTTCGGTAAGAAGCAATGTTCTATTGCGCCTGAGAAATAGCTTCATCGATAAGTATTCTTCAAGGGCCTTTATTTGATGGCTCACCGCTGCTTGCGTAACAAATAGTTCATCCGCAGCGTTGGTAAAACTCAGGTGACGAGCTGCAGCCTCGAAGGCTTTTAGCGCATTTAATGGTGGGAGACGTCGATGCATATCGTGTTCATGGTCCAATGTTACCTGAAAATGACAATAGCATTAGATAAACTAATGGCAAGCCATACTTTTAATCGTTTTCACTCTTTACTAAAACTGACTACAATTTACCCGAAATTTGAAAAGAACTTTTAATTTCAGTCTTTTATGATGTTTATTTGTTAACCGCGTTAACAAATAAACACATTTTATTAAATTATTTTTATTAGGTGTGAAAATGAAAAAACTACTTCTTGCAAGTGTATCAGTTATGGCGTTTGTAAGCGCTGCTGCAAATGCTAACGTACAACCAGAAAAGATCAATCTTTCCTCGCTTATCAATACTGCTATGACCAATGTGAAAATGGCAGATGTATTGCCAGCGAATGACGCGCACATTGTTGTTAAAAGACAATCTAAGGCAATACTAACGGAAGAAACGCAAATTTCGCTGCACAACAGCTTGTTAGCACTTTCTAAAGTTGAAGACGCTAAAGGTAAAGAGATAACCGACGTCGCTGACGGCGAATAATACCTCTTCACACCTGATCCGGATGCCGGTGTAACTCACCGGCATACGCTATCAGTATCGCCTCAACTGCTTGTCAGATTAACTTCGCTAACAAGTTACCCATTACGAATTACTTGTATCTAAGGCTTCAAAGCCCTTCACTAGTTCGTCTAGTGCCTGCATTTGCTGCAAGTACGGCTCCAATTTAGACAGCGGCAACGCACATGGGCCATCGCATTTTGCTTCATCAGGGTTAGGATGCGCTTCAATAAATAAGCCGCCCAAACCTAATGCCATTCCACTTCTTGCCAACTGCGCTGCCTGCGCTCGACGGCCATCTGCAGAGGTAGCACGCCCCCCTGGCATTTGAAGTGCATGAGTCGCATCAAATATGACCGGCGCGTAAGCTTTCATTGCATCCATACCCAGCATATCAACCACTAAATTGTTATAGCCAAAACTGCTGCCTCGTTCGCACAGAATAACCTTATCGTTACCCGCTTCACTGAGCTTACCGATAATATGGCGCATTTCATGAGGTGCCAAAAACTGAGGCTTTTTAACGTTAATTACGTTACCCGTTTTCGCCATCGCCACAACCAAGTCGGTTTGTCGTGCTAGAAAAGCGGGAAGCTGAATAACATCTACCACTTCCGCCACTGGCGCTGCTTGATGAGGTTCATGTACATCAGTGATAAGCGGCACATTGAAGGTCGATTTTATCTCTTCAAAAATACGCAAGCCCTCTTCCATTCCAGGGCCTCGATATGAAGTCACTGAAGAGCGGTTGGCTTTATCAAAAGACGCTTTGAATACATACGGAATATTGAGTTTTTGCGTTACTTCAACATAATGCTCCGCTATTCGCATTGCCAAGTCTCTCGACTCTAATACATTCATTCCGCCAAAAAGCACGAAGGGAAGATGATTGGCAACGTCAACGTCACCAACACGGATTACTTGTTTTGATTCAGACATGTTTACTTCCGATAACGAATTCTAGAAAAGTGGTTGCTTGGTTACCGCAACCATTGCCGTAGCCATAAGCACGGCTAGTGCCGCAATAAAAAAGCCCCAGCGACCCGCTGCAGTCTTCGCTTTTTTAAGCGCAAACAAACCAAACACGATGTATAGCACAACGCCAAATAGTTTGAAGGTAAGCCATGCATTAGCAAAGGGGTATTGAGATAAAATAACGCATAGCCACAGTGCACTACCGAGCAATATAGTATCGATGATATGAGGTAAGATTTTTATCCATTTTTTCGCCAACACGGTGGCGTCAAATTGTGCCCACACAAATCGAAAAATAAAGAAGAGAATGCTTAACGCTACTGCGGTCAAGTGAAGGTGTTTCGCCATCATGTACATATTGAATATTCCTGTTATAAGTTTTTATTTGGATACTGCGACTGAATAGCCAGAAACGCAGGTAAATGATTAAGTAAGCAAGTCACCAGCGCTGGCTCAAAATGCCGACCACTTTCTGCTTTTATGGTATTAACTACCTTGTCAATGTTCCAAGCCGGTTTGTAAAGTCGTTCATTCAGCAAGGCGTCGAACACATCTAGCAGTGTTGCGATCCGGCTTTTCTGGTCGATTTCCTCGCCCTTTAGACCCTCTGGATATCCTTCCCCATCCCATCGCTCGTGATGCTGACGGGCTAAGGTAGCTGCTAGCTGGATTGTAGGGCGAGAAGAGTCTTTTAAAATTTGATAGCCAAACTCGGCATGCTGACGGATAGCAAAAATATCATCGTCGGTTAACTCTGTCGTTTTATGCAATATAGCTTTAGGTACGCGTGAAGTGCCTACATCGTGCAGCGATACCGCAAGTTTAAACGTATCAATTTCTTGCTCAGGCATAGACAGTTTGTTCGCCATCAGCCCTGCCATTTCAGCCATGCGCTTAATATGGTTTGCATCGCTAGACTCATGCTCTAGTGCGTGGCCTAAACGCTCGATAATTTCTCTTTGCGTGCCTTCTAAATCTACGGTTTTAAGCACATTATCAAACGCAAGCTGAACGCTGTTAGAGAAACGCTTGATAAGGTGCTTATCACTTTCACATAACCGCCGAGGCAGCCCAGAAAGATAGAGTAACGCGCCCTTGTGCGACTTGCTGTTGCAATACGCCACAACGTGATCTTCTGCGTAGACTATCTGTTTGTCCTGCATCGCCTGCACGCACAACGCATATTCTTTATCGTTGATTGCGTTTTTAAGCAGTAACCCTTCCTTTGACGAATATTCACCATTACCGGCAAACACATACAGCTCATCATCGTCTACTTTATTATTGTCTACTTTATTATTGTCTACATCGAGAGTGCGAGACGTTGTGGCGACAGCGGTAGTAATATAAGCCGCATCTTTAGAACACCCAAGGATAGACGCTAGCTGTTGAATTATCCCCTGCATAAATTTTTCTAAAGACTGGGAAGAAAACAAATCCACCGACGCATCAATAATCTTCTCAAGGCCCGCTCTGTTTTCCTCAATCACCATAATATCGCGATAAGAACGCAAGGCCGCAATAATAACAGTGAAGAGCTTTTGGGCGGTTAATTCGGTTTTAGACTTATAGTCGTTAATATCGTAGTTAATGATAACGTCTTTTTCTGGCGCTTGACCAGGCTGTCCGGTGCGCAAAATAATGCGGGTAAAGTGATTATCTAATTCATTGCGAACGTAATTTGCTACTTGAAGACCAGCGTCATCGGTTTCCATCACCACATCAAGTAACACTACCGCTATATTTCTGTGCTCGCGAAACATAGCTTTAGCTTCTTCACCGCTATTAGCACTAATGAACTCTATGGTTTTTCCGTCTAAACTGAAGTCATTAAGCACAAGCTTTGTCACGGTATGAACTTCTGGTTCGTCGTCGACAATCAGTATTTTCCAACTGCCAAGACTTTCAGTATTGGTATCTTTCTCATCTTCTGCAAAAAGAAAGTCATCGTTCATCGGGCATATATCCTTTATATTTTTATTATTGCTACCGAAAGAGAGTAGTCGTTAATGTACATTCTTTCATCGGCCCGTGTAAAAAATTTTAACCGCAGCGACCAAGAGTCACTCTGTCGTTTCCACCGTAGTCTTTAATTGTTTCGACATCAATAAAGCCAGCTTCACCGAGCAACTCGGCCACCGCGGCACCCTGGTTGAAGCCATGTTCAAATGCCAGAAGTCCATCCGATAATAAATATTCTTGAGACACGCTAATAATGTGTCGAATATCACGAAGGCCGTCTTCGCCCGATGTAAGCGCCGATTTAGGCTCAAACTTTACATCACCCTGTGAAAGATAATCGCTGGTATCTTCAATGTACGGTGGGTTAGACACAATAATATTAAACTGCTTATCGCCAAGTTCAGTAAACCAGTCGCTGTGTAAAAATGTAACATTCTTTATACCGTTGTTTACGGCATTTTGTTTGGCAAGCTCCACAGCCTGTGCCTTAAAATCGACACCGGTTACGTGAACATGAGGAAGCTCCGATGCCAGCGCTAAGGCTATCGCCCCCGTTCCGGAACCCAGGTCACATATAGAAAAAGACGACTGGGTTTGACGAGTAATGTCACTAGGAATGCGCTTAAGCACTTGCTCTACCAATACTTCTGTATCGGGCCTGGGGATGAGTGTATGAGGGGATGTGGCTAACTTGAGCGTCCAAAAATCTCGCTCGCCGATAATATAGGCTACGGGCTCACCAAGACGTCTGCGCTCTACCGCTTTTTGAAACCTGTGAAGCGATTGACTATCTAGCACCTTATCGGGCCAGGTAAACAAATAGGTTTGATTAACGTTAAGGGTATTTGCTAGCAGTACTTTGGCGTCGACAGAGGGTGATTCGCCACCCTCTAACAACGCCACAGCCCATGTTAAGGCTTCGTCGATACGCATATTATTCGTCAGATAAAGACGCAAGTAGGTCTGCTTGATGTTCCTGCAAAATAGGATTGATAAGTTGACTCAAATCACCAGCAATAACTTCATCTAAACGATAGATGGTAAGGTTGATTCGATGATCAGTCACTCGTCCTTGTGGGAAATTGTAGGTTCTGATGCGCTCTGAACGATCGCCACTTCCTACCAAACTTTTACGCGTAGACGCTTCTTCTGCCGCACGTTTTTCTTCTTCAATTTGATTCAATCGAGCCTGCAATACTGACATGGCCTTAGCACGGTTTTTATGCTGCGAACGCTCGTCTTGACACTCAACCACAAGCCCTGAAGGCAAGTGGGTAATTCGAATAGCAGAATCGGTTTTGTTAACGTGCTGACCACCGGCTCCTGATGCACGGAATGTGTCTATTCGCAGCTCAGCAGGGTTAATTTCGATGGCCTCAGATTCTGGAATTTCTGGCAATATCGCCACTGTACACGCAGAGGTGTGAATGCGGCCTTGAGATTCGGTTTCTGGTACCCGCTGAACACGGTGTCCGCCAGACTCAAACTTCAAGTTTCCGTAAACGCCTTCGCCGCTAATATTGGCAACCACTTCTTTATATCCGCCGTGCTCGCCTTCATTAGCGCTAATTAATTCTACGCGCCAGCCTTTACTCTCAGCATATCGGCTATACATGCGGAACAGATCGCCGGCAAAAATTCCTGCCTCGTCACCGCCAGCACCCGCTCGTACCTCTAAGAAACAGTTATTGTCGTCGTTAGGATCTTTTGGCAGCAGTAACAATTGAAGATCGGTTTCAAGGCGCTCTATTTCAGCTTTAGCCTCTTTATACTCTTCTTGCGCCATCTCGCGCATTTCGGCATCATCTTCATTCATCATCTCTTGTGCTGAGGCAAGGTCTTCCTGTGCCTTTTGATAAGCATTAAAGCCATCAACAACGCCTTCAAGCTGACTGAACTCTTTTGATAAGTTGCGAAACTTGTCCTGATTGCCGATTACGTGAGGGTCTCCAAGTAAAGCCTGAACTTCTTCGAAACGCTCAACGAGGTGTTCGAGTTTTCTAACGACCGACTCTTTCATATTCTTTTTATTACCTTATTTATGTTCATCTGATGAGTTATCAGATAAATCTAATGCCTGTCCCATCCAACGGCTCAACGACGGGTCGTCATGCTTAGCCGCTTCACGAAGTGCTAACGTTGTTGGATGCAGCAATGTATTGGTTAGCTTATACGCCATTTCCTCTAATACAAGGTCTGCGCTTTTGCCTTCTTCTAACTGTGCTTTTGCTTTTTCAACAATATCGTCGCGTTGCAATAGCCCTTTTTGGCGGTATTGCTTGACTAAATCTATAGACTGTTGAGACTGTTTCCAAGCCATGTAATCAGTCGCTTGCTTATCGATAAGCTTTTGCGCCTCTAATGCAGCTTGCTCTCTGTTTTCTAGGTTTTTCTGAACAATATGCTGAAGGTCGTCAACCGTATAAAGATAAGCATCGCCTAGCTCGTTAACTTCAGACTCAATATCTCTTGGCACCGCAAGATCAACCAGAAACATTGGCATATTCTTGCGCTGTTTGAGTGCTTTTTCCACCATTCCCTTTCCAATTAATGGAAGTTGACTGGCGGTTGAACTGATAACAATATCGAATTCTTTTAAATGTTCGGGCACTTGAGACAGTGTATACACGCTAGCATCGAGCTTTTGTGCTAACGCTTCTGCTCTTGCCACGGTGCGATTAGCCACAGCCAAATGCTTTACGCCCTGTTCTTTTAAATGCTGGGCCACCAACTCGATGGTTTCACCAGCTCCCACCAATAACACCGAGCGTTTTGGCAATTCGGCAAAAATATGCTTGGCCAACTGCACCGCGGCATAAGCCACGCTTACGGCATTGGCGCCAATATCGGTTTCACTTCGAACCCGTTTGGCCACGTTAAAGGTATGCTGAAATAGCTTATCGAACTCGCTGCTAATCATACCCGAATGCTTAGCATCGCCGAATGCTTGCTTAATTTGACCAAGAATTTGCGGTTCGCCGAGAATAAGCGAGTCCAAGCCACTGGCTACCCGCATGATATGCTTAACGGCGTCATCTTTTGTGAGCAGATAACTGTTGCTCTCAATCTCTTTTACATCTAGATGATGAAAGTCGCTGAGCCACTGCAAGATTTTTTCGCCGCTCTCATCCTGCGTGTTGACGTAAAGTTCGGTTCGGTTGCACGTTGATACAATAACAGTTTCATCAACCCCATCTACAGCTTTCAAACTCGCAAGCGCATCCACCAGAGAATCTGGTGTAAAAGCCACTTTTTCGCGAAGTGCTACTGGTGCTGTCTTGTGGTTTATGCCAAGGGCAAGTAAAGTCATAAAATCTATGCTGGCAACGTCGGACGCGCATTGTACGAAAAAGCCAAAATGATTGAAAGTGCTCGTGAAACTGTGTTCACATAATATATGCGATGTTTTCGCTTTAACTCTCAGGGAAATTTTTCATACCATGTGGCGTGCAATTACTTTAATCATCTTAACGGGCGCGTTTTTAAGTGCCTGCACAACTGTTCCAACAGGCCCAGAGCACGCAGTAAACCTCACTTCGCAGCTAGAAAAAGTGGCAGAGATTCGCCACTGGCAAATGCGTGGAAAAATCGCATTCAGACAAGGCAACGAGGCCGCGAGCTTAAATTTAGTCTGGAAAAACGATTCAGGCGATTTTGATTTTAGATTAAGTAATTTTCTTGGCGTAAGTATGGTTGATTTAAATGTAACCAGTAAACAGTCCTCATTAACCGCTGATGGCGAAACGTATTACGACGCAGATCCAGAATTACTCATCTACAGAACCACCGGTATTGTCATTCCTGTTGCGCCATTACTCTCTTGGGTAAAGGGGCTTCCTCTTAGAGACGATACGTTTACCCTTACCGACAAAGGCCTTGTTGACACGCTTGAAAGCGGCTGCACTGGCTGTAGCAACTGGTCGGTAAAATACGGGCAGTACGGCAAAGTGTTTACCGATAACCTTGAAAATAGTGAAGAAAACGGAGTATGGCTTCCCCACAGTATTACGCTCACTCAAGCAGAAACGCCCTTAGCCCCACAAACACAGTTAAAGATAAAAATTTATGAATGGACCGCGCTATGACGACTGATTCTTTAACCGACTCTTTAACGACTGGCTCTTTAACTGCTGGCTCTTTAATGACCAGCTCGAAAACGGCTAAGTCTTTCGTTGCTAATTCCTCAAAAAATAACGCTGGGGTTGAAAACGTTGAAACAAAAAAAACATCGCAGGGCAATGGTCAAAAACAACAATGGTGGCCCTCTCCGGCAAAGCTCAATATTTTTTTACATATATTAGGTCGTTTTGATAATGGGTATCATCAGCTGCAAAGTCTGTTTCAAATGCTTGATTACGGTGACGAGCTAGCCTTCGACATTACTGATGATGAAAAAATAACCATGGCGACGCCCCTTGAAGGTGTGCCCGACGAAGACAACCTCATTATCAGAGCGGCCAAATTACTCGCAGACAAAACCCAAACGATGCACGGCGTAAGCATCTCTTTAAATAAGCGTTTGCCTATGGGGGGCGGTATTGGCGGGGGCTCATCAAATGCAGCAACCACATTAGTTGCCCTTAATCAGCTGTGGAAAACCGAACTCAATGAAGACGAATTGGCGCACCTTGGCTTAACCCTTGGGGCAGATGTACCTATATTTGTACGCGGCAAAACGGCATTTGCTGGCGGTATAGGTGAAGACATCACACCCGCCTCTCAAGAAGAGAAGTGGTATTTGGTGGCAAACCCTAATGTACACGTTAGCACTGGTGCGGTGTTTACCCACCCTGACCTGCCTAGAAATACGCCGCCAATTCAGTGGAAAGACTATAAATTTGAAGAAACTCGCAATGATTGTCAGCAATTAGTCGCGAATTGCCATCCGGAAGTTGCAAATTTATTACAGTGGTTGTTACACTACGCACCGTCGAGAATGACGGGCACAGGTGCATGCGTATTTGCTACTTTTTCCGATAAAACCTCAGCAGAGCACGTTTTGGCTAAATTGCCTAACGCTTGGCAGGGGTTTGTTGCAAAGGGCGTAAATAGCTCACCACTATTGAATAAATTAGAACAATATAAATAGCGTGAACGCCACATCGGACAGAACTTAAAAATTGGGGTATAGCCAAGTTGGTAAGGCAGCGGGTTTTGATCCCGCCATTCGTAGGTTCGAGTCCTGCTACCCCAGCCAAATCTCTTTTATCAACGCACTGAGGAAACCACTTGTGCCAGATATGAAGCTCTTTGCAGGTAATGCCGTACCAGAACTTGCCCAGAAAGTCGCCGACCGTCTCTACACCAAGCTTGGAAATGCCAAAGTTGGCCGTTTCAGCGACGGTGAGATTAGCGTAGAAATTCATGAAAACGTCCGTGGTTCGGACGTTTTTATTATTCAGTCTACGTGTGCCCCTACCAACGATAACCTGATGGAACTTATTGTGATGATCGACGCACTGCGCCGCGCATCAGCAGGCCGTATAACAGCGGTAATTCCATACTTTGGTTACGCTCGTCAAGACCGTCGAGTTCGCTCAGCAAGAGTACCTATCACTGCAAAAGTTGTGGCAGATTTCTTGTCAAACGTGGGTGTTGATCGTGTTCTTACTATCGATCTTCATGCCGAGCAAATTCAAGGGTTCTTTGATGTACCAGTAGATAATGCGTTTGGTACCCCTATCCTACTTGCAGACATGGTAAGACGTGACTTTGCTGACCCCGTAGTGGTATCGCCAGATATCGGCGGTGTAGTAAGAGCCCGTGCAACAGCAAAACTGCTTAACGATACTGACTTAGCCATTATCGATAAACGTCGCCCTAAAGCGAACGTTGCTCAGGTAATGAATATTATCGGTGATGTTAAAGATCGCGACTGTATTATTGTGGATGACATGATTGATACTGGCGGTACGCTTGCTAAAGCGGCAGAAGCGCTAAAAGCACATGGTGCTCGTAAAGTGTATGCTTACGCTACCCACGCTATTTTCTCGGGTAACGCGGTAACGAACTTACGCGATTCAGTAATTGATGAGATTGTGGTTACCGACTCTATCCCGTTAAGCCCAGAAATGCGTAAAATGGGTAAAGTGAAGCAGCTTACTCTTTCTGAAATGCTGGCCGAAACTATTCGCCGTATTAGCAATGAAGAGTCAATTTCTGCGATGTTCGAGTACTAAATTCGGGCTAGCTGAGACTACACAGCGAATAAGCAATAACATAGAGAAAGCGAGCGCAAGCTCGCTTTTTTATTGCTAGCAGAAATGAGGCCGCACCCTCGTTTATTCACAAATACTATTGATAAACCGCTGTATGCACTGATTGACTCGCTCAGGCTGCTCGGCAAATACCATATGTGTGCCGCCATCAATGATCTCAAGGCTCGCGTTTTGCAGTTTCTCGCTTAAGAATTGAGAATATTTAACGGGCGTCATCACATCTTCACTCCCCACTATTAATTGCACCGGTATTGTAATGCGACTTAACGTATCCATCACATCGAAATCGTTGCAGGCTAGAAAATCCGTCAGCATTACAGCAGCACCGTTTTCCACCATGGCAGTGTTTATTTGCGTTCTGAGCGGCTCATCTATTGCTTGGTTAGGTGCAATTAAAAACTCTGGCAGCGGGCCATTCTTATCCACTATTTCAGTAAGCGCATTTAAAAACTGAGGCAATACCTTTAACCTTGCACCACTTCCAATTAAAACCAACGCCTTTACTCTGCTTGAATGTGCCAGCGCAGCTTGTAATACCACAGCACTTCCTAAAGAATGCCCCACAAGCACCACATTATCTACACTCTGCTTTTCTAAGGTAGATAACAGCCATTGCGACATGGCAGCAACACTTAGTAGTGCATCGCCCTCTGGGTGACCGGGAAGATCTACAGCAACACCATGTTGAAAAAAAGAAACCTGATGGGACCAAACGTGATGACTACAGCCGGAGCCATGGACAAAAACTAAATTCATATCGTGATTCATAAAAACCAGTTTTACCGTGAAATTCACATCACCATATAATGAAAGCTGTGGTTTTTCTACATGTTAGGTAACGCTAGGTAGCCCCGCCTCTTCATCTTAGCACTTCCTGTTAGCACTTCTTGATAGCGCTCCATGATAGCGTTCCTTGTGGGCGGCGCATGTGTTGGAAGCTTTAATTCATGGCTTGTACTCAGGAATCAATACCTATCACCTCACATGGTAGTGAATATGGCGCCTAAGGGTAGAATAAAGAATAAACCGCCAATATAAGCAGCGCCGTAGAGCTTTTGCTCCGAAGCCACCACAGACAAGCGGTAAGACAGGGTAAGAGGGATTTCCCGTAATAGCGGTATACCATAAATAACGGTTACGCCCAGCACGTTATAAATTAAATGAACGAGTGCAATTTGAAGGGCAAACCCGCTATTCACACCTACTACACCCAACGCGGCAATAAGCGCAGTAATGCACGTGCCGATATTCGCGCCAAGGGTAAATGGGTAAATGTCTCGCGCTTTTAATATACCGCTGCCTACTAATGGTACCATCAGAGAGGTAGTGGTGGATGATGACTGCACTAGCACCGTCATCACAGCACCGGAAGTAATGCCTGAAATAGGCCCCTTTCCAATACTTTTATGTAGCATCTCTTTTGCTTTACCTACCATGAGTGACTTCATTATTTTACCCATATAGGTTATCGACAGCATTATTAGGCCGATCCCAATAATTATTTTTGCCACACCTGGATAAACCGAAGGTAAAAATTGAAGTAGGTTAGTTACCACATTAGTCACGGGTTGAGTGGCTGCTTTTAGAGGATTTATCCCTTCAATAGACAGTGACTGTGAAGTATTAAACAGCAGTACAATTTCACCACTAATAAATTCTAAAATGCCAAAAGCCATTTCTAGTGGCAAAAATATAAGGACGCACATAACGTTGAAAAAGTCGTGAATAGTAGCGGCATTAAACGCTCGCTGAAATTCCTCTTTGCGAGCTACATGACCCAAGCTTACCAATGTATTGGTAATGCTAGTACCGATATTAGCACCCATCATCATAGGTATCGCTATGGTAATGGGAAGACCACCGGCCACCATGCCTACAATAATAGAGGTTACTGTACTTGATGATTGAATAAGCGCAGTAGACACCATGCCAATGATAAGCCCCATAATAGGGTTGGACGCAAAGCTAAACAATTCTTTAGCATGGTCGCCCGTGGCATATTTAAAACCACTGCCTATCATGCTTACCGCAAGCAGCATGACATAGACTAAGAAAGCTAGCAGTAACCAGCGTTGCCAATTGTCCTGCTTTGATAACACATTGCGACCTACCGCTTGAGAGTCATTAATTGCCATATTTCATACAGATAAAAGAGTTATACCTAATACTATGGCGCTCGTATGACAAAAAAATGACGCATACAAAAACACCGGCGCTAATGGCCGGTGTTTTTACGTAGAGGATTTTTATAAAAAGATAACGAAACCGTTATAGCGAAAGTGCTACACAGATAAGCTTGCCATATCAATAACAAAGCGATGTGCTACATCACCGGCTCTCAAATGATCGAAAGCTTCATTTACCTGCTCTGCTTTTATCACTTTGCATTCTGGGTGAATGCCGTGTTCAGCACAAAAATCTAATACTTCTTGAGTTTCTTTTATACCGCCAATAAGCGAGCCGGCAACGCGGCGTCGGCCCAGTACTAGCGGCGCTGTCATAGACTCTTCCATAGGCCCTATTTGACCCACGATGACGAGCGTACCGTCAATATCGAGCAGCGGCGTGTACTGATCTAAAGAATGTTTTACTGGAACAGTATCAATAATTAAATCGAACGTTGACGCAGCTTCTTTCATCGCCTTTTTATCTGTCGATACCAAAATGCCGTTTGCACCACTTGATTTCGCGTCGTTCGCTTTTGAGTCTGAACGTGAGATAACAGTCACTTTGGCGCCCATGGCTACAGCCAGTTTTACCGCCATATGACCTAAACCACCCATACCGATAACGCCTACACGGCTACCAGCTTTTACATTCCATGTTTTAAGCGGTGAATACGTAGTTATACCTGCACAAAGAATAGGTGCTGTCTTAGCAATATCTAGCGCCTCAGGCACACGCAATACAAATTCTTGGCGAACTACAATATGTTTGGAATAGCCGCCTTGTGTGGTTTCACCAGAAATTCTGTCTGGCGCACCGTAGGTAGGCGTCATGCCGTTACGACAGTATTGCTCTTCGCTGTGCTCACATTGGTCACACGTTTGACAACTATCAACCATACAACCTACTGCAACGTGATCGCCAACACTGTAGTCGGTTACGTCTGAGCCAATATCAATTACTTTACCCACTATTTCGTGCCCGGGTACTAATGGATAGGGCTGTGGACCCCAATCCCCATTGACCGTGTGTAAGTCAGAGTGGCACACTCCGCTGTACAAGATCTCAATAGCCACGTCATTATCGCGCAGTGCTCTGCGTTCAAAGTGATACGGTTCCATGTGGGCATCGGAAGAATGTGCTGCGTAGCCAATTGTTTTCATATAGACCTCGATAGTTATTAGAATAAAGTCGAACGATCAGCATATACCCTTAATCCGCTACCGTCATGTTTTGTAAGATGAAAAGAAGCCGCAGTGCTACGAAAAACGCGAGCACGCCTGTAGCATTGCCTCCATAAATAGTTTGCAGATGTTTTGACTGGCGCACTTTCAATCTACATCAGAAGCGTTTATGTTTAATAAAAATAGAGGACGTACCAATGAAAACGAAAATGATCAGTACCAAAGCCCCCCATGCCCTGCTTGTCTTAACCGCATTACTCAGTTTGTCTGCTTGTACAGAAGAAGATAAAAACGTGGAGTCGACTATGTACGAAAAACAAGAGCCTAAAACAGACAAAATGAAGGCGCAGGAAAACCTACCCACTGAATTAAAAGCCGAGCCAGTGACGCAAGCTGAAGCTAAAGAAGTGAGTTTAAACGATAGTGTTACGTTGAAAGGCAGCATCATTTATAAAGAGTTAGAGGGCGGCTTTTTTGCGTTTATTACTGAAGACGGCGACCGTTTTACGTTACACGGTTTGGATAAGGAATATCATCAAAACGGTCTTATTGTTGAAATTGAGGGCGTAACCAAACCAGAGATGATGACCATTACACAATTTGGCACCGTGCTGGAAGTACTCAACGTTAAAGTACTCGACACTAGTAAAGTCATTAATCGAGTAGAAACGCAGTAATAATATTGACCGAGTGAGCATCCAATAGTGAATACATGCTGATCGTAACTCCAATTTAAGCGTAATCACCCTTACTAAATAAAGTTATTAAACAAATTTAATTAAGGATGAACGCTATGATAAACGCATATGCAGCAAAAGAGCCCGGTGGAAAGTTAGAGAAATTTGAGTACGATCCTGGGGAATTAGCCAGTCATGACGTTGAAATTGATGTAGAGAGTTGCGGCATTTGCCATAGCGATTTAAGCATGCTCGACAACGAATGGGGATTTACCGAATACCCGTTTGTGCCAGGTCATGAAGTAGTTGGTACTATTAGCAAAGTAGGCGCTCACGTCACCTCTTTGCAGATTGGACAACGTGTAGGTCTTGGCTGGCATGCAGGATACTGCAACAACTGTCGTACCTGCGAAGAAGGCGATCACAATTTATGTCAACAAGCGACCATGACCATTGGTGGTCGTCACGGTGGGTTTGCTGAAAAAGTGCGTGCACAAGCCCGCGCTGTAGTGCCACTGCCTGAAAAGCTAGACGGCACAAAAGCCGGCCCGTTGTTTTGCGGTGGTATCACTGTATTTAACCCTCTTGTTCAATTTGATATCAAACCTACCTCTGAGGTTGGCGTTGTAGGTATTGGTGGTTTAGGCCACTTGGCATTGCAATTCTTGAATGCATGGGGATGTAAGGTAGTTGCATTTACCTCAAGTGAGTCTAAGAAGAAAGAAGCCCACGAATTAGGCGCTCACGATACTATTAATAGCCGTGATGAAGATGAACTAAAGAAAGCCGAAGGCCGTTTCGACCTTATTATTTCTACCGTCAATGTAAAACTTGATTGGAACTTGTACTTATCAACACTTGCACCAAAAGGTCGTTTACATTTTGTAGGCGCAACCCTAGAGCCACTAGATATTGGCGCATTCAACCTTATTGGTGGTCAAAAGAGCGTTTCTGGCTCACCTGTGGGCAGCCCAGCAACCATCAAAACTATGCTAGATTTTGCTGAGCAGCATGGTATTGAACCGGTAACTGAAACCTTCAAGTTCGACCAAATCAACGAAGCGGTTGAACGCTTGCGCGAGGGTAAAGCGCACTATCGTGTAGTGTTAACTCGATAAAGTGTTAACCCGATAGAGCAACTGCTCGATAAACTGCTAGAGCACTAGCGCGATACAGAAATAGCCCAATAGCTGCGCGTTGGATAGATTCAATAGCTTGAGCCTAGCATTGACAGTATTGCCATTTATATCAGCAAAAACAAAAGCGCCCTACGAGGCGCTTTTTTACTGCCTCTACAATTGTAAGTTAGGGTGTGCGGTGGTAGAATTCGCCGCCCTTGAAAATCGGGGTCGTGAACTATTGGCCATATACGAGTAATGCTCTTAGGATAATTACTTTAGCCAACAGCGCGTTAACAGTGGGTTTTGGTCGCAAAAACCCACATCATTAACTTATTATTGGAGACATATAATGTCTAATTCAATTTTTAACCTAGACGCTTCTGTTCGTACAGACCTAGGGAAAGGTGCGAGCCGCCGCCTACGTCGCGAAGATAAAGTGCCTGGTATCATTTACGGTGGTGAAGAAGCACCTGTATCTATTACTCTTGATCACAACAAAGTGAACAAATCTGCTGACTTTGAAGCATTTTACTCTCACGTTCTTACACTAAACGTAGACGGTAAAGCGACTGAAGTACTAGTAAAAGATATGCAACGTCACCCGTACAAGCCAAAAATTACACACATCGATTTCCAACGTGTAATTGCTGGTCAAGACGTTCACACTAACGTTCCAATTCACTTCATAAACGAAGACAAGTCTGCTGCTATCAAAGCAGGCGGTATTGCTGAGCACCACGTAAACGAAATCGAAGTTACGTGTCAGCCTAAAGATCTTCCAGAGTTCATCGAAGTAGACATTGCTAACGTTGAAATGGACCAAACACTTCATTTGTCTGACGTTACTTTACCAGCAGGTGTTAAATCTGTTGAGCTTGGTAAAGACGACGAAACACACGACCTTGCTGTTGTGACTGTTAAGCCAGCTCCTAAAGCTGCTGAAACAGATGAAGACGGTGAAGAAGAAGCTACAGAGGAATAATCCTCTTGGCAGATATTCGCCTTATCGTGGGTCTGGGTAATCCAGGCCCCGAATATGAAAATACCCGACACAATGCCGGCGAATGGTTTCTAAACCAGCTTGCTGACACCTACAATACCCCGCTAAAACCCGAATCCAAGTTTTTTGGAAAAACAGCTCGAATTACTATTGCTGGTAAAGACATTAGATTGCTCTACCCTACAACTTTTATGAATAAAAGTGGTCAAGCAGTAGCAGCACTTGCGAATTTTTACCGAATTGAGCCAGAACAAATTTTAGTGGCGTTTGACGAGTTAGACCTTCCTCCGGGAGTCGCCAAGTATAAAGTTGGCGGTAGCTCTAGTCAGAATGGTGTTCGCGATATTGTGGCAAGAATGGGTAACAATAAAGATTTTCTTCGCTTGCGAATTGGTATCGGTCACCCGGGACATAAAAGCCGAGTGACGGGACATGTTCTTGGTAAGCCTTCAGCAGAAGAAAAAACGGCCATAGAAAGCGCCGTTGATGAAGCGGTACGCTGTACCGAAATCTTACTGAAAGACGACCTAAAACAAGCGCAAAATCGACTTCATGCTCACAAAGCGTGAGTTCGAGCCAGATATAACTTTTCCAGACAAGGATCCATACCATGGGTTTTAAATGCGGTATTGTTGGCCTACCCAACGTAGGTAAATCAACTCTTTTTAATGCATTAACAAAAGCAGGTATTGAAGCGGCAAACTTCCCGTTTTGTACTATCGAGCCAAACACTGGCGTTGTTCCTGTGCCAGACCTTCGCTTGGATAAGTTGGCAAAAATTGTAAATCCTCAGCGTGTTATTCCAACCACAATGGAATTTGTTGATATCGCTGGGTTAGTTGAAGGTGCTTCGAAAGGTGAAGGCCTTGGTAACAAATTTCTAGCTAACATTCGTGAGACAGATGCTATTGGCCATGTTGTTCGCTGTTTCGACGATGAAAATATTGTTCATGTTGCTGGTCGCGTAAGCCCGCAAGACGATATTGACGTTATCAACACAGAGCTTGCGCTTTCTGATTTAGAAACAACAGAAAAAGCCCTGCATCGTGTGGCTAAACGCGCTAAAGGCGGCGATGCCGACGCGAAGTTTGAACTGAAAGTGCTTGAAAAAATTAAGCCCCATTTGGACGAAGGTTTATTACTGCGCTCTTTAGAACTGACTAAAGAAGAGCATGCAGCCATTAGCTACATGAATATGCTTACCCTTAAGCCTACCATGTACATTGCTAACGTGAATGAAGAAGGGTTCGAAAACAATCCTTACCTTGATAAAGTGCGTGAAATTGCACAGGGCGAAAACGCCACGGTTGTTGCGGTTTGTGCCGCTATCGAATCAGACATTGCTGAGCTTGAAGACGACGAGCGCGAAGAATTCATGCAAGACATGGGGCTGGAAGAGCCTGGTCTGAATCGCGTTATTCGTTCTGGTTACGAGCTACTTACACTGCAAACCTATTTCACTGCAGGTGTAAAGGAGGTGCGTGCATGGACATTCCCAGAAGGGTCTACTGCACCGCAAGCTGCAGGTAAAATTCATACCGACTTTGAGAAAGGCTTTATTCGCGCCGAAATCGTAAGTTACGACCACTTTGTGGAGTATAACGGTGAGCAAGGCGCTAAAGACGCTGGTAAATGGCGTTTAGAAGGCAAAGAGTACATCGTTAAAGATGGCGACGTTATCCACTTCAGATTTAACGTATAAGCCTTTAACGTAAGCCTACTTATTATGGGCTGCGTATAGATAACGTTTTGAAAGCCACTCGTAAGAGTGGCTTTTTTATTTGGATTTTTGATTGTTGGCGCTTTGCGCTACTGATATAACAAGTATATCGAACACAAATAGGTATACCGATGTACTCTAGCAATAAATCAAGCTGTTCCTATAGAAAACAGCATACAGGCGCTTCTTTAAGTCACTCTTGGCAACATTCTTTGCATAACTGTTGGCAATACGCTTCGAAATATACTGTTAATAACGCTATAACAAATAACGCTAAAGCCCCCTCTCCATCGAAGCACCTCGGCTTACTTGGCTTAATGATCGTTTCTGTAGTCGCCTTTGCCTTAGCATATAGTGCCAAAGCCCACAGTGCGGACAACCCGGTAGCGCTCATGAGCGGCAGCAGTAACCATTGGTACCAAGTGCCATCAGAAGATACGGTGACGTTTACCACAGAATACGGCGATGTTGTCATTGCACTTAACCCTAGCCTTGCGCCAAAACACGTAGAGCGCTTTAAAGCCCTTATTAAGTCAGGCTTTTACGATAAGCAGTATTTTTATCGGGTAGTAGATGGCTTTGTGGCGCAGGCCGGCAGTAACGATACCCACGATAAAGAGAAAATAGCACCCGCGCTTTTAGCCGATATTCCTGCTGAATTTACACGCCCTTTATCCCACGCTGCTTCTGTTGTTGAAACGCGCGACATGTTTGCCCCTAAAACCGGTTTTTTAGATGGCTTTGCGGTTGGCATAGATGAAGAGCGCGGTGAGATGTGGGGGCTGCACTGCCCCGGCACAGTAGCATTTGCTCGTAACAGTGAAAAAGACACTGCCTCGACGGAATTTTATATAGTAATAGGCCAAGCACCTCGTCATTTAGACCGAAACATGTCAGTGGTGGGAAGAGTGGTAAGCGGAATGCCTGCCCTACAAAAGCTACCAAGGGGAGATGCTAAGTACGGTGGAGTTATACAAGAGGTTACCGATAGCAGCAAAATTGGACGGGCCTTGGTGCATAACGATAATCACCCTAGTTACTATATTCAAAAACCAGAGCACGACGAATATCTATCGCGAACCAATACTGGCAAAACCCTAGATAACCCGTTTTTTCATGACAAAGTGTATGCACCGCGGCCTATTGATATTTGTTACTACAAAACAAAGGCCACGCTTACCCCGTAACAAAATAGTAAATGCGAAAATATAAAGATAATTGCCTCTTTTCCTGGTTAGGTTGCTCAAATTCGCTGCGTTTTGCATGTTATTCGAACGGCTCCGCGCACATATTAACCATTTAAAAAAAGTTAGCAAAAAAGGGGTTGACGGGTGCGAGTCATATACGCATAATACGCGCCACTTCCTGAGAGGGAAGAGAAGTATGAAAGGCTACGTAGCTCAGTTGGTTAGAGCACATCACTCATAATGATGGGGTCGCAAGTTCGAATCTCGCCGTAGCCACCACTTCTCACTATCTCTTTTAGGAATGTCTAGCTGCGCGGGAGTGGTGGAATTGGTAGACACGCTGGATTTAGGTTCCAGTGCTTCACGGCGTGAGAGTTCAAGTCTCTCCTTCCGCACCAAAGTTGGGGTATAGCCAAGTTGGTAAGGCAACGGGTTTTGATCCCGTCATTCGTAGGTTCGAGTCCTGCTACCCCAGCCAACTTTGTAACAGCTAGTGTCTATGCGGGAGTGGTGGAATTGGTAGACACGCTGGATTTAGGTTCCAGTGCTTCACGGCGTGAGAGTTCAAGTCTCTCCTTCCGCACCATTTGGGGTATAGCCAAGTTGGTAAGGCAACGGGTTTTGATCCCGTCATTCGTAGGTTCGAGTCCTGCTACCCCAGCCAAATTCTAGAGAGCCGCTCAAACGAGCGGCTTTTTAATGATTTGCAAAAGAAAGGCTAAGTAGCTCAGTTGGTTAGAGCACATCACTCATAATGATGGGGTCGCAAGTTCGAATCTCGCCTTAGCCACCATCTTTTACCTGTCTATTGGGATATAGCCAAGCTGGTAAGGCAACGGGTTTTGATCCCGTCATTCGCAGGTTCGAGTCCTGCTATCCCAGCCATATTGTGAAAAACCGCTCTTTTGAGCGGTTTTTTATTGCCTGAAATAAATACCCCCTACTCTACTTGCATACTTTTTCTTAAGTTATGCATAATTCATCACAATAACCGCCACTTTTATGGCTTTATTTGTGTTTAGGTCATGCTAGTATTACCGACTTCTCTGAATTAGACACTGTATTTACTCCAGCTTTTGTGAGCAGTTAAAAGCCATGTCTTTTCTAAAACACCTAAATAAAATAATAACGAAGGAAAGTGCGTGATAAACGAATTCGTTTCATTTGTGAATAATATTTTGTGGGGCGACGGCCAAGTTCTCATCGTTATGCTGTTGGTGTGCGGTGTTTGGTTTACCGTAAAGCTAGGCGGCGTTCAGTTACGGCATTTTGGCCATATGTTTGCGCTACTCAAAAACAGTAAAACGTCGAGCGAAGAAGGGATCAGTTCCTTTCAGGCGCTATGCACCAGTTTATCGGCCCGCGTGGGCACAGGTAACCTAGCAGGCGTTGCCGTGGCTATTTCTCTTGGTGGGTCTGGCGCCATATTCTGGATGTGGATGATAGCGCTGCTAGGCATGGCCACCGGCTTTGCTGAGAGCGTACTGGGGCAGCTATACAAAGTAAAAGACGAAAACGGCGAGTTTCGTGGTGGCCCTGCTTACTACATTAAACAAGGCTTAAATAAAACCTGGCTAGCCGTTGCCTTCTCACTGTGCTTGTTTTTTGGATACGGATTTGTATTTAGTGCGGTACAGGCAAACACCATTACCGATGCGCTCAACAACGCTTATGCGTTCAAAAGCGAATATGTAGGCATAGCCATTATTTTACTTGCCGCACTCATTGTTGTGGGCGGTTTACGCGGAATAGCGCGATTTGCCGAGTTCGTTGTGCCGTTTATGGGAATTGGTTATGTGCTTGTTGCCCTTACCATCACCTTTATCAACATCACCGAATTACCCGCCATGCTGCTAGACATCATAAAATCGGCCTTTGGTTTACAAGAAGCCGGGGCTGGTGCACTAGGGGCTGCCATTAAAAACGGAATACAACGAGGGTTATACTCAAACGAGGCTGGCAGCGGCTCGGTACCTCACGCAGCGGCAAGTGCGGCGCCAAACCCTAATCACCCCGTGTCTCAAGGCTACATACAAATGCTGGGGGTATTTTTAGATACTATGATTTTATGTACGTCTACCGCCTTTATCATTTTACTTGCGGGCGGCTCTAGCTCAGAACAAATGGAAGGCATACGGCTAACTCAAGATGCAATGAGCAGTCACTTAGGCGACGGTGGCACTGACTTTGTTGCTGCGGCAATAAGCTTATTTGCGTTCACCTCGGTAGTGGCTAACTATGCCTACGGCGAAAGTAACCTGCATATGTTCAAACTAGATAACCGCGCAGGGCGAGCAGCCTACACCATTGGGTATTTGGGCATGATTTACTGGGGCGCGCAAGCAGCGCTACCCCAAGTATGGGCCATGGCCGATATGGCGTTAGGGCTTATGACAGTCATCAACATTATTGCCATTGTGTGGATGACGCCTACCATTGTTTCTATCAGTAAAGATTACTTTAAAAAGAAAGACAGCGGAGAGACGGTGGAATACAAAGCCGGCGACTGCGAAATTCAAGGTAAGTCTGAAGACGGTATTTGGAAATAGACGTTATTTGGTATTAGACAGTTTTGTTTATCTAACAATATAAAAACAAAGAAAGGCCTGTGTTGTAACAACATAGGCCTTTTTTGTTTGCCCAGCGAAGCTGGCAAACCCAGCAGGACAATAGATGCCTGCATCCCCCTGATTGAGGGGAAGATAATCCGAATCGCAAGGGCGTCACTGGCCAAGGGTGGGGTCTCCGGGGGCCGGCCCGAAGCAAGCGATAGGAAGTTAGCGGTACACAACGCAAGTAAACCTGTTTCGGCTGTATAAGTGGATAAGCGTGCAAAATAGCGCAAAGTCCAATACTCAATCAGACTTATGCAGTGCTTGAGGGTGGAATGGCTAACAGGGAGTCAGTGCAGTAACTGGGGAAGCCTGGCACTGTATCCAGTAAATTACTGGACGTATGTACCAAGGGGTGACCCAAGGTATTGGCGAGTGTGAGGTGGCAGATGATCCCGTAGTAGTGAGTAAGGCTAGGCCGATGAAAGCCAGTAATGGTGTGGAGGATAAAACCAAGCCGACCATCAGCAGTGTGTTTGATAGGATTAATATTAGTCAAAAGCTAAAGTTAATTGCGAAGGAGAGAAGCATACTTTATGTAAATTGACAAAAAAGTTTCATACTTTGAGGCCGGTTTTAATGGCTTTAGAGAGCGTTTACGAACAAGTTATGCTGTTAAGTATCACACTTATTTCAGACTACCCTTTAGATCAACGAGATTCCGTGAAAAAAAAGTATCATACTTGCGATTCTTTTGGACGGCAATCAGGCGCATAGCGGACGTTAAAGATTTCGATTAATCCATATTTTTACCTACAACAGTCATGCTCTCGACCACTATTGACTATTTCAAAAGCTCACACCTAACACTAGTTTTAGTACAACACATTTTATATCAAAGTAAACCAGCCCACACGCCAGATAATTCATGTACTTAGGGGTAAACAATCTATTGTTGTTACCATGCATGCATTATAACCACACAAAAAATGGTAGAAATAGTTACTAAAACCAAGGTAAGCTATTGAAATAGATAAAGTATGGAGGCCGTGTAAAATGAAACTATTTCGTTGTTACAATGCGGTCTGCATAATAACTGTTAGGTTTACTATGGATAGGTTCATCTTCATCACATTACTGTTTGTAGCAATCTCAGGTTGTTCATCAAAAGGAGGCTTCGTTAAATATGCTAATCCTGATGAAAAATTTATTGATATTCATGGGGATATTAAAAAGCCTCTAATATATGAAATCAAAGTTGAGTACAGAACACACTCACCAATAAATCAATGTACTAATTATCATATAGCACTAGGCAAAGATGTTGCTCAACTATATGAATTCAATTACCAACCTGAAATTATTGAAGAGTTACATTCAATTAGAGTACCTTTAAAAGAGTTGGATCCAAATACTCTTTGTAAATGGAAACCCGTAATGGCTTTTGTTTGCATAGGCTCTGCAACTAATAAACCTACAAGTTGCACTAGTATATTCTCGTTCAGAGGTATTCAGGATATTGATCCTGTTACCACTTTAGAATGTTCGGAAAATAGTTTTTGTTTTGATAGTAAAAATAATATACGGTCAGGTGCTATTAATGAGTTTAATAAAAAATACCAACTGAACTTGGTGTTAAAGTAAACCTAACAAGACGTTTAAGAGAGTCTAGTTTCGGCTTGCCGGGCTCCAAAGTCGCAAATTATAGCAAGCCTCACTCGCTCCTTAACGGGGCGTTATAAGTACTGGGGAAATCGGTGAGTAACAAAACGCTCAGACATAAGTTGGCATTTACCTGTTTGGTTCCTGTAATGTTACCAGGAGTCATCTTTTACGCTGTAGTAAACGAATACTACGACAAAGTCCTTATATTGAGCTTAATATTATTGATCGGATTGTATTTTTTTAAGCTACATTTTAAGGCTTTTAGGGAAGCAGATGGATTTATTGCAAGACTAATCTGATCATTTATCATACTCACTTTATCAATGATCGTATTGAGTTTTTCACCTGAGGCAAACAACGCTTTTGCTGGAGCAGCGTTATTTTTAGTTTTACCATCCATTTTTATTTCTGCGTCCATGCTCACCAGCAGTAAGGCAGCGCGCAGGGTTGTGATGTACAGTAAACGTACGTTATAACAAAAAAATTAAAAACGGATATCTTGGAAGAGCACCCAGCTACCGCTTAATTTGGCTACATGGACTCCCCTTTGTCAAGCAATAGCTCTTTAGATAACAAGAAGATCTGACAGCAGCTCTACATTCGGCGTTTATTAGCTTTGTTACGCTATCGCCCTGATGATTTTCGCTTGAGCAATGCC
>NZ_JAPVOT010000015.1 GCF_027257845.1 Alteromonas sp. BMJM2
TCGATATCCAAACGAATTGAGCAAAGCAATGCAAATTATTCACCGCGCCATTTCGACTTACATTGTTAACAAAGCTGGCTTTTCAAACAAACAAGCGAAATCAGGTGCGGTGACGCTTATTCAACGCGACTTCAACTTTGGAGCGTAGACAATAAGCAAAATAAGATACTAAGACCTAGATTCTCTTGGTAGGGCAGCCTGCACTCAATTTTCACTATTGCTGTACCAAAGACTTGAAAAGATCAAACAATGAAAACTGTGCAATTAACCCAAATGCCTAAACCATCTTCGTAACGGACATCTAGCCACACTAAAAGCCAGCTGCAACGAAGGATAGCATATAGCGTTTGCTTTTACTTATACTCCAACAATCCGAAACTCTTACCTTTGTGTATACATCTTACTAGCGTTATTTTTTCGCATTTTAGTGAGAGATTATGAATCAGTTACGAGCAATTTTGGTTTGCAGCATTTTATTTATTGTCGGTTGTGCGCAAATTTCACCGCAATTAGAAGCAGCTATCAATGACATTTCCGATGGCGTGAGCGCGCAACAAATCTTTGATAATACGTTTCTCCGACATGGCGGTGAACACCTAGCAACACTGACTGACGTTAATGTTGCTGTTGATGGTGAGTGGTATTATTTGATTACAAAAATTCAACCTGATGTTACTGACGAAGATTATCGTCAGCAGTCAGAAGAGCGCATCCTATTAGCGCCCAAGTTTTACGCCGCTCTGTACAATGGCGAAGCAGGCAGCAAGCAAGTGCTACGTTCTGAGCAGAATACGGAGGTAGCTTACAATGGGAAACAAACGACTGCGCCATTAAAAGAAGGTGCAGCGGCACTAACCGCAGACGCTTTCTACATGTTCGTACTTGGGCCATTAGCATTGTCTGAGCAAGTCAATAACTGGAAACGGCTTGAGGATGGGGATTGGGAAGGAAAATCCTATTACCGTATCAATGGTCAACTCAAACCAGGCATTGGCCAGTCAAATAGCGATTTTATTACCCTGTGGGTGGATAAACAAACCGACTTAACATTTCGTTTGCACATTACATTGGAAGGCTTTGAATCTACCCGAGGCGCTCATGTTGACACTAGCTTTCTAAATTATGCCAAAGTTGGAAATTTCACGCTTCCGACTCATTTCTTTGAACGCGTGATAGGCCCAATAAAATTGGATGCCCACGAATGGTGGTACACAGGATTAGATATTAACCGTGGGCTTGAGGGAAATGACGTCAGTATTAATGGTTGGTCTGAAAAGGCTGCAGTACCTGCCACTAAAATAAGCGGTAGGGCGTCTAACTAAGCGCCCTCTTTGTTTTACTTATACTCAGGCTGTTACCATGGCCATGCCGATTCGCTTTTGGTTAAAGCGGGCTCGGGTGCTTTAACTATGGGCGCGCCTAATTCACCAGGTATTCCTGAAGATTTTGCTAAACATACATTAACGGTATCGTTTAATAATATTGAAGAAGTAATGACAGGTTTTCGCGTAGCATTAGGTGGCGCGCAAGCATATTACAACATAAAGCCAGACTTAACCTGTTTAGGTAAAGTTATTGGCGGCGGCATGCCGGTCGGCGCATTTGGCGGTAAAACCGAGATTATGGATTACATTGCGCCTGTTGGCCCAGTATATCAAGCAAGCACACTGTCGGGTAATCCAATTGCTATGGCTGCAGGTTTAAAATCATTAGAGCTACTAAGTGAACCGGGTTTACACGATAAGCTGGAAGCGATTTCAAAAGCCATATGCGAAGGCTTTGAAGCAGGCGCTAAAAAAGCGGGTATCGCTCTTACAACAAACTACGCGGGCGGCATGTATGGCTTTTTCTTTCCTGACGCAGAAAAAAGTAACCACTTACAAACAAGCGACTGAGTGTGACCTAGAGCGTTTTAAACGCTTTTTCCACCTTATTGCTTAAAGAAGGTGTATACCTTGCACCGTCAGCATTTGAAGCTGGCTTTGTATGTGCTGCACACACAGAGCAGGAAGTACAAAATACCATAGCTGCAGCAGAGCGCTGTTTCGCAAAACTTTAATCACCAGCGTTGCCTAAACAGGGGTTATATACCTACTTTTAAAACAGGCAATCAATACTAAAGATTGAAAAAAGCCCACTAAGGGCTTTTTTTATTTGTAAAGTAACATAATTGAATGATAATTAAGCGTAACAAGGTCTAGTTGTCTTCACCCTACTTTATTAATTACAAGAGAATCTTATGTCTGGATTACGGCAGTTTGCTGCGCCTGCAATGCGATTAATGGCGAACCTAAAATACAAATCAAAAATAAGTATTACATTTGGTATTCTCTTGATCCCACTTGCACTGAGCATGTTTTTTCTAGTGTCGTTGTTGAGCAAAAGTATTCATGTATCAAAAATGGAACAGCAAGGCTTAAAAGGCTATCAGGCAATACTCACTAACCAAATAAAGGGTGAAACGGACAAAAACATTAATATAGCACGAGCACTAGGCTTCAAAATAAATGACAATGAAGGCGGAGATGTTCTTGAGCTTGTGTCTATTCAATCTAATTTAGCGCTTGATAGTGAACTTGCCAGCGCCTATTTAAATCGCGCGTTGGTAACCCGTGTCCCTGCTTTTATCACTCAAATAAACCTAACCGCCGCGAGCGCAAATACAGTACTGAACAATAACCAATTTACCCCAGATACCTTTATTGCACTTTCAAACCTAAGTAAATCGTTACCCCAATTTGAGCAGCAACTTTTGAAAACACTCGCTATTGCAACGTCAGCGGATAAATCGGTAAATAAAGTGCTTTCTCCCACTTTGAATGAACTACAAAAATCAGTCTCAGCATTTAAGAACGCGATAGATAAAAAACTACTTGAACCCGACGACATAGAGTTAACTCAGCGTGAATTTTCAGCACTCACTGACAATGTTCAAAAAAATATTAGCGCTTTAATCAACACAAGTATCCCAACTTTAGAGTCGTTAATTAGCAATAAAATAAAAGGTCAGCAGTGGACCCGAAACACCGTATTAGTTGCCTCAATAATGAGTTTATTATTTGCACTTTATTTAATGGTTGGATTTTATTTTGCAGTCGTTGGTACCATCAGTCGATTCTCTAAAGCAGCCACTAAGGCCGCTAACGGTGATCTAAATGCAACCCTTAATTCACATGGTAATGACGAAATGAGTGTTATTGCTGAGCAGTACAACGCCCTACTTAGTGCCTTTTCATATTTCCTTTCAGATGTTAAAACCAGCACAAAAGCACTCTGCGATGCCACTAAGTCTCTTTCGCATGCCAGTAGCCAAACCAGCGACGACGTAATAAAACAGCAAACGCGGGTAAATGCAATTAGCCATGCATTAAGCGACATGGCGCAAACTGCACATACAATTGAAGAATCGGCTCATCAAGCAACCCTCACCGCTCAAAATGCCGCAGAACATGTAAAACAAGGGTCGAGTAATACCATGGAGCTTGCTCAATATATGCAAGATTTAAAAATAGAGTTTACTGAAAGCCAACAAGCACTTGACCGACTAGCCCAAGATAGCCAAGAAATAAGCAAAGTTAGTAAAGGGATCAGTGAAATTGCCGACCAAACAAACTTATTGGCACTAAATGCAGCAATTGAAGCGGCCAGAGCTGGTGAACACGGACGTGGTTTTGCGGTAGTCGCAGATGAGGTAAGAACACTTGCGTTACGTACTCAAACACAAACACAAGAAATTCACCAAATTATTAGCTCACTGCAAAAAGCATCTGACGATACACAAGTGAAAATGCGTTCAAGCGTTGAAAAAATGGAGTTATCTGTTGAAGCCGCAAATCAAACAAATACAGTACTGCAAAGTGCGGAAAGTAGCATGGGTGATATAAAGCATCAAGGCGAGGTAATCGCTGAACGAGTTAAACAACAAGCCAATGCGACAACTCAGGCTCTAAATGACTCGCAAGAAGTAAATAACTTGGCTGACCATACACTCGTCTCAGCACAGTCAACGCTGCAAGACGCGGAGCAGCTCTCACGCTTATCAAACGACTTAACAACGTCAATGCGCTTTTTTAAATCTTAGTTATTAATATCTATAAACAACACAGCCGCTAAATAGCGGCTGTGTTGTTTGGGTTGTCATTTTATACAGCGCGGCCTTGGCAGTGGGTTTTAAGCCTGCCCATTCCTTTGCGATTGCTGTTGGCTCGATATCCAAACGAATTGAGCAAAGCAATGCAAATTATTCACCGCGCCATTTCGACTTACATTGTTATCAAAGCTGGCTTTTCAAACAAACAAGCGAAATCAGGTGCGGTGACGCTTATTCAACGCGACTTTAACTTTGGAGCGTAGACAATAAGCAAAATAAAATACTAAGACCTAGATTCTTTTGGTAGGGCAGCCTGCACTCAATTTTCACTATTGCTGTACCAAAGACTTGAAAAGATCAAACAATGAAAACTGTGCAATTAATCCAAATGCCTAAACCATCTTCGTAACGGACATCTAGCCGCACTAAAAGCCAGCTGCAACGAAGGACAGCATATAGCGTTTGTTTTACTTATACTCACGCTCGGGCTTTGTCTAAGAGTGCTAAAAGCACAGGCGTCGCGCCGATGTCATCCGGTTCTGGCGAGTTCCCGTCAATGACTACCGCCAACTTCCCATGAGGTAAATTAACTTGTTCAAGTACTGACTGGGGTACTACAAGCGCACGATTTCGATTTTGTATATCCGCGTGTGTAGAACAAGCCGACAGTACAAGACTTGTAAATGCAATGTGAAAAGCAGTTTTCATCAATTCCTCGTGTAGGGAGCTATCAAGCAGGCAGGTCAATTAAGCTCAATGCAAAATAACCAATAATGAACAGATATGATTATATATTGTCAACTTTAGTCACATTGTGTCAGAATGTAAATATTGTTAATAGGTGTTCTGTTTGCGGAGCATTCAGTGTGTGACCACGGTCACGTGATACTTTTCGGGAACCTTAGTACATAGAAAACGGTTTACGAGTAAGGTGAGACATGACAAACGCAAAGTGGTGTATTTTTGGTGCAATTATTACTTTATTGGCCTTTTCCGGTCAGGCGTCGCAGACCAATCAACACAATATCGTCATGATCATCGTCGATGATCTTCGCCCGGTGCTCGGGACGTATGGCGATGAAAAGGCTTACACGCCTAATATTGATAGACTGGCGTCTCAAGGCGTTACATTTAATCAAGCCTATGCAAATGTGCCAGTATGCGGCGCCTCGCGCGCCAGTCTCCTCACAGGGTTGCGACCTACTAAAAATCGGTTTCTCAATTACAAAACTTTGGCAGAGATTGATGCACCGGGTGCTAAATCGCTCCCCCAGGTACTGCGTGAAAATGGGTATCGCACTATGGCCATAGGCAAAGTATTTCATCACCCACGGGATTTAGCCGATGTTAGCTGGAGCGAAGGCGTGCATACATCGGGAATGCCTCACACAACATCGTTGCGAACCGATGCTGGAATAAAACAGGATGAGCAATTAGCAACCCCAGACAACACGAGTATTCCTTGGTACGAAAGTGCGGATGTCGATGACGAAGATTACCCAGACGGTAAAGTAAAAAACAAGACATTGGAGGCATTATCATTTCTCGCTTCCAAAGATGAGCCTTTTTTTCTAAGCGTAGGCTTTATTCGCCCCCACCTGCCTTTCTATGCGCCCAAGAAATATTACGATCTTCATCCTCTGGAAAAGTTCTCACCATTTTTTCATCGGACTCGTCCCAGCCAAGCACCTGCTTCGCTGCGCGGTTCCGGCGAAATTAAAACTTACAGTTTTGGCGATTATGTCTATAACAGTGACGAATTCCATGTCGCTTCCAAGCGCGGCTATTACGCGTCAGTAAGTTACGTGGATGCCCTGGTTGGTGATGTACTTGAACAATTAACATTCTTAGGTTTGCGGGAAAATACCACTGTAATTTTTGTAAGCGATCACGGTTTCCATTTAGGCGAACACAACTTTTGGACTAAACACACCTTATTAAAAATGGCGTTGCAAGTACCTCTCATCATAGCTGGCCCCTCTGTAGCAAAGAATGAAAAATCAGATGCACTCCTGGAACTAATCGACATTTTTCCTACCGTACTGGATTTAGCCAAAATTCCCAAACCGCAACATATTGATGGACAGAGTTTTACAAAAGTAATGACCGCACCTTCAAACACCCACAAAAAGCAGGTTTATAGTCGCTTCAAAAACGGTGACTCTATCATTACCGATGATTTGATTTTTACTACCTATAAAGCAGATGATTCGCGCGTTGAGGAAATGCTATACGATTTCACCGTTGACCCATACGAAACCATTAATCAGTCAGCAACCCCTGACTATAAGAAGCATGTAAACGCATTAAAAACGATGCTGCAAAACTGTACGAAATATCACCAATGCGTTACACGCTAGCGACTGGTCATGGCATTTAGGGGAAATAGATCGATGGGGATACGGGTGAAAATGAGACTCTACAAAATTCTTTTGGGCGTACTTTTAGCAGGTTTTCTAATGGGTTGCGCAAAACAGGAGGGGCCTGCATCGACAGCTATCCAACAATATAATACAAACCGACCCAATATTGTATTTTACCTGGCTGATGACCAAGACTATACGGATTATGGTGTTTACGGTAACAAAAAGGTCGATACTTCAGCAGTTGACCGCTTGGCAAAAGAAGGCGTGTATTTTGCCAACGCATTTACAGGGCAGGCAATTTGCGCCCCCAGCCGATCTCAATTGTTTACCGGAAATTACCCCATAAAAAACGGCGCTTTTGCAAACCATACCCCCACTAAACCCAATATAGACGCGGTAACAAAGAAAATGCGAGCCCTGGGCTATGAAGTAGTGTTAGCGGGGAAAAGTCATGTGAGACCGGAGTCAGTTTATGACTGGGATCGGGAATGGGAGCCGGTACCCAAAGCGGGAGTTCCCCGTGACTATATTCCGTTAGAAGACATTGAGAGCTACTTTTTAACAGCTACAAAACCGTTTGTGATGTTTATTGCCTCAAAGTATCCCCATGGCAAGTACTTCACGGTAGAAGATCCTGTGCCTGAAAGTTTAACGTTTTATCCTCACGACGAGCACTTAAAAACAAACCCGGACTATATTGCTAAGAGAGCAGGCTACTATCGCAGTATTCAGGAGGACAATACTCAACTGAAGTATGTGTTGGACATGGTCGACCGTATTCTTCCTGATAATACAGTGTTTATTTACAGTGCCGACCATGGAGTATCCGGTAAATTCACGGTAACAGATATCGGATTAAAGGTGCCATTTGTGGTGCGGTGGCCTGGCGTTGTTCCCGCCAATTCTCATTCAGAACAACTGATCCACTTTACTGATGTATTACCTACTTTTATTGACATCGCAGGCGGTGCAACAGCTAGCGAGATGGACGGTAAAAGCTTTCTCCCTTTATTAAGGGGAATAGATAGGCCTATACATCAATACGTTTACGGCATAAGCACCAATCAAAACATCATTAATGCCCATGTATTCCCCTCCCGCATGATTCGCGACAAGCGCTTCAAATACATACGAAACTTCAACGCACTGGACGTATTAAATGAAAACCTCACTGACAATGAAAACGCAAATGTGTTTTTGCGATTAGGTGCGTTAAAACACGCTGATACTCCCTTTGAAGAATTATATGACTTAGAAGCCGACCCTTTCGAAAAAAATAACCTGATTAATGCGCCACACATGGGAGATGTAGTTGAACGACTTAAAACAGAACTGTTTTCATGGATGGAGAAGCAAGGGGACTTTCTCGATGAAGAAATGGGTAACGTGCCGTTGCTCTATGCTCCTACATTCAAACTCGATCAAAACAACCCGCTGAAAAAAACACGACTAAAGCCTGAGCACTTAAACATCTTGAAAGAAGATGATTACCTAATAATCGAACACTGGCAGCATCGGAATGAAGAATAAGGACCGCAAATGAAATTATACATCCTCGCAATTGTATTCTGCGTTGCACTCGCTTCCTGCAGCAATGGGCCGTCGCTTTCCAATTCCAAATTTAACGAAAAAGTTGTATCGCCTAACTTCACTAAGCCCAATATTGTGATGATAGTGGTCGATGATTTAGGTTGGTCTGATGTTGGGTATAACCAGACAACTGATTTATTTGAAACGCCCAATATAGATATGCTTGCTCAACAGAGTCTGAATTTCGACAATGCTTACGCAGGAGCGGCAAATTGTGCCCCTAGTAGAGCCGTTTTAATGTCCGGTCAGTATGGCCCTCGACATGGCGTATATACGGTTTCACCATCAGCCCGGGGGGATATAAAAACACGTAAGTTGATCCCAATTAAGAATAAAAGGGGCTTATCTACAGAGATTACCACTCTAGGCGAAACCTTAAAAACCGCAGGCTATACAACGGGACATTTTGGCAAGTGGCACTTAGGAGCTGATCCTGATGAGCAGGGTTTCGATGTAAATATAGCGGGCAGTCATCAGGGGATGACGTTTCATTATTTTAGTCCTTACAACTTACCGAATATTGAAGATGGTCCAGAGGGAGAGTATCTAACCGATCGATTAACCGCGGAAGCGATCAGCTGGATGAAAGCCCAAAAAGAACAACCATTCTTTGCCTACATCCCGTACTATACTGTTCACACACCTTACCAAGCAGTGCTGGATAGAGTAGAAAAATACCGGAATAAAGGAATTTCCAACGAAAAGCAGGCAACTTATGCGGCCATGGTAGAACACATGGACACTAATGTAGGACGCATAATGAATATGTTGAAAGCTGAGGGCTTAGATGAAAATACTCTGGTGATTTTTACTTCTGACAATGGGGGATATCGCATGTCTTCCTTTCCGTCGCCTTTACGCGCGGGTAAAGGATCTTATTACGAAGGCGGTTTGCGTGTCCCCTTGTTATTTCGCTGGACGAGTAAAATCCAACCCGGTACAAAGCACACGCCGGTTATCAATGCCGATTTTTATCCAACCCTACAAGCACTTTCACATGCAAAAAGCCCAACACAACCCTTAGATGGCATAGATTTGACGCCCATATTAATGGGCCACCAGCAACGGGCTTCGAGGGACATATTTTGGCATTTCCCGATTTATCTACAAGCCCATCACGCCCCGACTGATCAGTCGCAAGATCCGCTCTTTCGTACTCGGCCCGGTAGCGCAATTCGAAGCGGAGACTGGAAGCTTATTCAGTATTTCGAAAACAATGATTACGAGCTATACAATGTAACTCGGGATGTTGGAGAAACCGTTAACGTCAGAGATCGCTATCCAGAAATTTTCAATGAATTGAAAGCCAGGCTATCGAATTGGCAGCAAACTATTGGAGCGGATATTCCCTCTCAATTAAACCCCATGTACGACGAAGCTTACAACCGACGTAGGAGTGCTGAGCAGTCTCATTAGTCACGAGCAGCTAAAGAACCTTTGGAAACCCCGTGCCAAGGTTATTCAAGTGGCCTTTACTACATATCCAGCGCGGGTTTCAGATGTTCTATAGCTCACCTGATTCGCTATAGATATTGCTGTGGCTTCCGGCTTGGTACTTGAAGCGCTGTTTATATCTTTTTTGGAAATAGCTTTTATCAGTAAGCTGCAGCGTATTTTATACCGAAAACTACCACATTGATCCCGGACAAACTAAAAAGGTCTGACAGTAAAAAAGAAAAATTAAGCCACCTATTTCTTGAACAAATAACATAACTCGTTTTCATGGCTTTGGCGAGGGTTACGAACGATGTGAACAGCTCATCAATTTTTATCGATATAGCTAAAATATTATCGTTAAATGAGTGATTTATGTGTCATCTAAGAAATTTAGCACATCAGAAAAACTTGATAGCTATCAAGTTTTAGAAAAATTGAAAATTGATTGGGGATGATGACTTAAGCGCACAGCCAGCGCTGACAATTTGCCGCGCCTTGTCGTCGTTTTCGCTCTAAATGCTCACAATATTCAGTTAATGCGGGTAATGCTCCGACTGCACCTTTAAATAATGCACCAAACTCAGTGGTGATTTTAAGCCAATTATCTGCGGGAATGTTGAGCCTATTCAGTATGTCCTGGCTGCTTGAGCTAATGGCGCCACGCTTATCTTCTCGAATAATTCGACCGGTATCTTCAACCAGTACAATGTAATCTTTAACGCTGAACATAAGCCCGTTAGGCATATTGAGTCTTTCATTTCCCACAAACGGTGATAGCTCTCGTGGTTGCTCGCCTTTCATTGCTGAATTTATTCGGCGCTGAATACTGGTGTAATCTGAGGTTTCTGGAGTTGTGGCCATCTTGGCTCTGACTGGGTTTAAATCCACATAAGCCATACAGGCGAGTACTGCGGCTTCATCAAGTAATGCCCGGGATTTAAACCTGCCTTCCCAGAATCTGCCTGTGCACTTGTCTTCTTTGTTGGCCATTCTGGCGATGGGTTCACTGAGTGAACGCATAAACCAACTGATATCAATTAAGCGCTTACGGTATTCAGTAATGCATTCATTAACCGTTTGAAGTTCAAACTGGTTAAGGTCTTCCTCTTTAAGGTATTTGTGCGTGAGTAACGTACCTTTAAAGCCCTTGTGCCATTGAATGAGCACTTCTTTATCTGACCACTGTTTTGCTTTGTCAGCATCAACTTTTAACACCACATGTAAGTGATTACTCATCACGGCATAGGCACAAATATCAATAGCAAAGATGGTCGCTAACTCAAGAATGCGTGAATCAACCCACTCACGCCGATGCTCAAAGTTCTCACCTGTTGAATTATCAAAACCGCAAAGAAATGCCTTACGCACCACACGAGAACAGCAGTGATAGTAAGGCGTATCTTCCAGGCTAACGATTGTCTGTCTTGGTCTGGCCCTCTTTAATTACCGTTTGGAAAGAGTAAATAAAACGTAGTTCAGTGCACGATATTTAGCCAACAATCTTGGGTGTCTTAATTTAATATTGATCTGAAAGAGAACTTTCAGAAGAGGTTGGCTATAACAGAACGGTGATTCGTGAACAGCTTGTTCGTCTTGAATCTTATGAATACGTAGAAATTAATCATGGCAAGTCTACAATACTTATCAAAGATCTCCCCAGCCTTAACAATTTAAAGGATGGCGATTGAGATGTCCGCTCCTTGTCTATTGTTGCCTGAGGAGGAAATTCAGCTTGGTGTATGTGCAAATGATACCAAAGTGCTGGGATAATATGTTTCTTGTAAAATCAGGTGTATACTATCGACCTAGTTATGAGAGGTGTTTATGAATACAAAGATTGAAGTTTACGGTGTTAAAGCTGTTCAACGCCCCAAAATTCCAGCAAGAAAGAAACTTGACCTTTCTGGTGAGTTTGGGCAACAGATCGTGAAGTCCGAAACTAAGCTAGTGCTAAGAACACACAAGCGTACGTTCGAAAAACTCGCTTACATGTAATGGAGCTTATTTTTTTCCCCTTCGAGCGCGTTATAGAGATTAACGCCTACATTCTCGAAAACGAGCCTGGTATGAAGGGGGCCGCTGATATCAATAAGCTTCAGGGTGCGCTAGGCAGGATTGATAATGCTATTGTTTATTCAGGCTTAAATGATGTTTTCGAAATAGCAGCAAAGTATGCTGCCTCTATTGCACTTTCTCATTCGCTTCCTGATGCGAATAAGCGGACTGGACTTGCTGTAGCTCTGGAATATTTATCTCTCAATGATTATGAATTAATTGCTGATAATGAATTATTCGCAGATGCTATTAGAGATTTGGTTGTGAGCAAAATTGGTGAAGCGGATTTTGCTGACCTACTTTATGCCCAGTATATGTCTGAACAAAATCAAAATAATTAAGATATCATACAGTTTACTTTGCTTATGGCATCGTGAGTAGTTTAAAGAAGTTCAATATCTAATAAATCATATTGTTTCTCAGTCTGATGGTTGAGCATCACCGAATTACTGTATAAAAATCTGACAGCGCCATTATTCAAAACATAAATTTCGGCCGAGCTGCCATACTTATGTTTCCGATTAAACAGGAGACAACTCATGGCAATTCAAATCCATACACCTTGGAACAAAAATCGCATTATCGGCCAGAAAAAGCCTCTTCAGATATCACATATATGGGGTATCCGAATTCGTTTAGAGCTTGAAAGACGAACGCGAGATCTCGCACTGTTCAATCTTGGTCTTGATAGCAAACTACGCGGTTGTGATCTTGTAAAACTCAAGGTATCAGATGTCGTTCAGCAAAAAACAGGGAGTCCTGTCCAATTTGAGATTACACCAAACACGGGAGAATCGATTTTGGCTTGGGTAATAAAAGCTGGATTAAAACCCTCTGACTATCTTTTTAAGTCACGTATACATGGCGCTCAGCATATATCAACCAGGCAATACAATCGTATTTTTCATGGATGGATTGAAAAACTCGGGCTAGACACGTCACTATACAGCACTCATTCAATGCGCAGAACTAAGCCTTATCTGATATATAAGAAAACCAATAATCTTCGGGTAGTTCAACTTTTGCTCGGCCATAAGAAATTAGAGAGCACTGTCCGTTATTTAGGCATTGAAGTTGACGACGCTTTGGAAATATCAGAATCTCTTGAAGTTTAGGTTCTATGGGCTGCCTGTGCAGCCCTTTTGTACGTAAAGCAGTCATACGATTAATCAGACCTGAAGAACGGACCAAGGTAAGCGGCAGTTCGTAACTTTTGAGGCTTACTTTTCATTAACCACTTCTAAGTTTTTGCATCTAGTGAGATATTCAAAATCGCATTACATCACGATAGTCATTAGCGATGATTATTGTCTTGTGTTTGCTACCAAATCTCACCACACTTTATGAGAAAGTTTGCCTTTGAAGACACATGATTATCTTTATGAAATACAAAAACTTTTTCCATTGTATTGAACATTTTCTGTTCCAAAAAATAAGGAAAACCGTCTGAATAAGCAATCCTGCGTAAAGCATTATCAATATTATGCTCATGAAACGTAGTGAAGCGCCTATAGCCCTCTTTATTACAGTTTGCCAAGTAATCTTTAAGAAGCACTTCTGTAACTGCTATTTCAGGTTGAGCATCTGAAATTCTAGACTGTAGATATGTCCTATCTTTTAGGTATTGACCTGTTAAAAAACTCAAGATTAGTAGACAGAAAAAGATAAAATATGTGAGTTTCACAAACACAGCCAATGAGATAACAAGTAGTTAACTTGTGTATTGGGGTGCTTTCCAATAAGACAATATCAAAAATCCATTCTTACAAGTTATTTGATAGAGACAGCGTGCAGCGGTTTAGGACGAGGATCAGATATTCAGTATTGCAGCTTCGAACTTCTGCCACAGTACCCACTAGAGAGAGTAACAAAGCCGAAAACGATTGACCGCTTCTTGCACAAAACTGAAATAGCAGCTCCTATGAATGACCGTCCGCTACTTTTCTGAAGCAGACTATATTCGCTGAATCACTAAGTTCTGCTTCACATTCATCGTCACCGTTTAATGAGGGGCGCATGTGAATTATCTCTTAACAGAACTAAGCCTAGACCTGCAAACCTCACTCGGTAAAATGCAGAACCCGCACTAAAGCTTGAGGTTAGCGATCGTTTCTTTGATGCAGTTATGAAATATCTCGTTAACCATACTCACCTCTCCAGCTTTGCCAGGGCGTAGTTCTTCGTTTTTAACAACATTCATTAAATGGCTAGCATTTTGCTCGATAGTTTTTGTCATTTTTCTCACCTGAACCGCTGCTAAAGAAGCGGGAACACGTAACTCCTCAGCAAATTCCATAATGTTTGCTTCAGACAATTCTCCCAAGAATTGTGCTTTCCCCATGGGCTGGGACAATTCATGATCCATGTGTTTATGCGGCAATTCATATATCGCCGTCGACAATAAATCATAATGTGGGGTCATAACTACATCAGAGTCTTTGATGAAGAATGAGAGGTTTTTCAGATGAGCGTCGCCGTTGCCAACAAACGCATTAAATAAAGCCCAGCGAAAGATATCCAGCGTTGTTTTGGCCTTCATTCTAGAAAGCTGCGCCAGCTTGTTTAGACTCTCTGCTGTACTGTTGGGGTATTTCATATTTGGTGCAAGATTCAGTAACTGACAACCATCTAAGACATGACAACGATGTTGGCTAGGGTAAAAACCTACGCGGTCAAACCGCTCTATAAGGTATACCGGCTCTGGCAAATAGCGAATATCTACTGAAGGGACGTCTAAACCACAAAGCTTTGCCAACTTCATGACAAACCATTCATTCCTAACGGTATGGTAATAAACATCTGGCGAAGAATGTTCAGGTTTAAGGATGTGAGTCGACGGAAAAAATCCAGAAGGCTCTAGAATTTCACCGTCGCGATATATAACCAGCATCTTGTGCTGCGCACCAGCTACGGACATTCTTTTACGCTCGGCGCGGTTCAAAGGCGCTTTTGGCAAATTTTTTATTCGCTCATTCACTTCTTCGTAAGTAAGTGAATGTACTTCACCTCGTGTAAGCTGCTCGCCTTCTGGCAACAAGGTTATGGCGCCAGCGGATTCAGCACCTGCAACTTTGAGTAATCCAAAGGCATCTTCTATTGGCACTCTCACGTTTTTTGCCAGCAAATCACGCGCTTTCTCTTCGGGTAACAGATTGTCAAAAAACCACTGCACCGGTCGATAAGTACCGCCGTCGATGTGCTTCCCTTCTCGCAAAGGAATATGAGGAGAAAGCGCTTGGCGACTCTCGCTTGCCAACCAACTTGGGGCGTACTCAAATCCCCAAATGTTATTTTCGTCAGTCAATTTGCCAACGAGCGTGTCATCCACGTATACATCAAGAGCTCGGTTCATAAATCAATGCCGTCGATGATTTGTGACATCCGTTTTCGTTGTGCATCTGAAAGTGCCTCTTGTTCAATTGGAACATCGATGGTGACCGTGATCCCCAATGAATCCATAACTCGCAACACTCGACCTAACTCAACCGTCGGCTTGCCATTCTCAAAATCACTCAGGAACGTTGTGCCATTGGAAGACAACGAGGCAACAGACATCTGATCTAAACCTTGCGTCTTCCTGACTAATTGCGCGGCTTTACCCAATTGTTTGGCATCTTTAACTGAAATTTTCACACAACACCTCAAATATACGCGTTCGCGGTTATCTTATAAGAGATGAGACAAATAGCAAGTTTTTATATGCGTTCGCGGTTAATTTGAATGTTACACCTTATAAAAACGAGCAGTAACCGCGAGCGCGGTTGTAATTTTTCTTCTGGTTCACGCCATCTATTAATGAGAGCTTATTCAGGTTACATATTTTCTCTAACTAAAAAGGCCGCAACATCACGCTACAGCCTTTGTCTATCGCAAGGGTTTTGGTTAAAACACCATTTGGTTTCTACCCTTCGGGCCATCGTAGTCGTATTTAAACCAGTCTACATCTATATAACCGTCGTCCTTTTTCTCATTCCAAGAAAAGAAACCGAGTCTATCCCCCGTCCATTTACCAAAGCTTATGGTAAACGTTGGGCCAAAAGCTCGATAGCTTTTGCCATCTAAGCTGTATTCGTATGTGGCTTGGTTTCTCGCATTAGAGGTTCTCACATATAAGGTGTCGCTTTCTATTATTGGGCCTACTACTTTTTGACTCATCCCATCCATGTAGAACAAACGCGTTGTGCCATCTTCTAAGCCTTCCACGCCTAATAAGTTAAACGTTCCGCCATATCTAACAAAACCCGCTAATTGATTTGGGGCTATACCGCTAATATCAAACTTCGCCACAGCTGTGCCCGTTGTAATGCCCATTATTCGTTGGCTGAGGGTGTTACTAGCGCGCCAGAAATCGCCATCGGAACCATCATTATTAGTCCACTCGTTAATTTTAGGTCCGTATTTATCGCCTTGTGGTAATACCTTACTCGCTTTGAGCCTTAACCAGCCATCTCGCTCTTTTAGCGACCAGTGGCTATCTCTTGGATTGTGATTCCACTCCCACTGGGGGCCTAATTTACTGCTGGCAAAATCGTCGTCAGAACGAGGCGCTGCAATAGGATAACCTTTTATAGGTTTTTCGAACCGCTTAACAGGCTCACCTATACCGTCGTTGTCCTCGTCCACGCCGATAATCGGCCAGTCGTTTATCCATGTAACTGGCTCTAAGCTTTGTGGACGACCTTGAAAAGGGATATCGTCATTTTGGATAAGCTGATGCATATACCACCAGCTGCCGTCGGGTGCCTGCATCAACCCGCCTTGACTGGCGCTGCGATTACCAAATTCAGTGCCTTTTTCTAGCACAGTTTTCACTTCATATGGCCCATAAATACTTTCTTTTGAACGCAAAACTAACTGCTTTCTGTCGTTTTTAGGGTTTTTTACACCTGGCTTTGTCGATTTGTCGCCCATGGTCCATTGCGCCATAAAGATGTACCAATACCCGTCTTTCTTGTAAATCTTGGCAGCCTCGGCCCCCATTCCGGTGTAGACCAACTTACCCTCATCGAGAATTTTAGTGCCATCCCAGCTCATGCGATAGATGCGGTTTTCATTACCTTCAATAGTATTGTCAGCACTTTTTTGCTTAGCGCCTGAATTAACAATAATATAGGCCTCGTGTGTTTCTTCATCCCAAAATACAGCGGGATCATCTAATACATCGGCTTTGGGCAGCATCATAATTGGCTTGCTCCACGGGCCTTCAATATTGTCGGCGGTTGTAACCATTAATCCGTGTTGATAGTCTATTTGGTACACATACCATTTACCTTCGTGGTACGCTAAATCACCCGCCCATACCCCAAAAGAATAGCCGTTCATGCGGTCCCAATTGTACTCAGGAGCCCAAGATAGACTGGAAAAAGCATGACCAACATTTTCCCAGTTCACCATATCTTTTGATTTAAGAATGGGCATGCCAGGCGACATATGCTGTTTCGACGTAATCATGTAATACGTGTCGCCAACCTGTTCAATATCTGAGTCTGGGTAGTCGGCGTTTAATATAGGATTGATGTAAGTGCCATCACCTTGATCACCAAAGCTTCCAGAAATACCTTGTTTCATTGGCTCTTCTTTTACAGAAAGTGTGCTCGACGCATCAACCTGACAACCAGAAAGCACCGTAAGAAGAACGGATGCAATGCTTAATTTCTTAAAGTTCATTTGCTTAAACGTGTCCATAAAATTTCGCGGCTCTTAAAAATGAGATGTACTAAACCATCAATTAACAATATTTACATAATGACACATTTTGATTACTATTGACAAACACCAATCATTAGCAATCACGAAGTGCTTTATTCAATCTGTTTGGAGTGACTTTTTTACTTAATATTTATGGGGCATCTGTGAAATCTTTGATAAATATAGTAGCCGCAAGCATTGTGCTTAGCGCTTGTAATCCAGCATCTCTTACTGCTAAACAGGCGGAATCTTTGTCTCTTCAGCACATCAACTTACCAAGCGGCACTCTTGCGGTGGTAATAGACGGTAATTCCCCCGACCCTGATGATATTGGTGCTACCCCAGTTTTATTAGCATTACTCGATAAAGCCAACGCTGCCGACAGATTGGTACATATTTCTCATTCTTGCGATTTAGACCCCTTTAGAAATAAAGCCCGATATCAAATAGACCCCGAGAACGAGAGCAGACGTCAGCGTGTACTCGACAGCTCTATCAACCGCGCGCTACATGTTTTTGGTCCCTTTGATAACACCAAAAAGCTGTTTAATTGCAGAACGGAACAACAAGCAGCCATTGAGGACTTAACTTTAGCAATTAATAATGCCACTGCCGATAGACCGTTGTGGATTGTAGAAGCTGGCGAACCTGATGTTATCGGCTATGCCTTACAAGATTCTGAAGTCAGTAAGCGACAATATGTAAAAGTGGTATCTCACCACCCTGCAAATGACAACAGCGGCGACTATTTTACTTGGCAGCAAATTCTAAATTTTGGTGTTGAAGAGCATCAAATAGGCGATCAAAATGTAGGTTTGCAAACACCAATAAGTGCATGGGATTGGGCTAAAGATAGTAAAGACGAAGGTATCTCGCTGATTTACGAAATGCTTGAATATGCTGAGCAAGACGGCATAGTGCCTTTTCAAGCGGGCAAATTTGATAGCTCGGATGCTGGTATGATTTATTGGTGGATAACGGGTGCAGATAATGGTGGAAATAAACATTCCACCCCAGAAGATATTAGAGTGACGCTTAAACAATAAGTGCGCTCAATTAGAGTAGCACGTGTCAAAGTAACCGACGCGTGCTATGTTTTATTCTCCTGCCACCGCATTTTCTGTTAGTACCCTAAAATACTTATTACTTTTAAACTGAGATACAGGCGACCACTTAGCGTTTTCTTTGGGTAGCTTAGTTTTGAGCTCATTTTTGACATCAGAATAGAAAGGGTTGCTAGCTAAGTTATTCCACTCGTTAGGATCTATTGAGTGATCGTACAACTCCTCACTCCCATCTTCATACCGAATATAGCGATATCTGTCACCTTTCACAGCGTGGTTGTTAGGCCCAAACGTGGTTAAAGCAACATGCTCCCAGTCGGCGTTCGGGTTGGTGAGCAAAGGAGTGATATCGTGCCCCTCATTGAGCGGGTTTTCAGGTAAGCCAGCCATTTTCACTAATGTAGGATACATGTCGACCAGACTTACTGGGCGATTACTTATATGTTTAGAGGACGATTCCGGCGATTTGATAATAAATGTAGTTTTGGTCGACGTTTCCCATAGCGCCATTTTAGCGAAACGGTTTTTTTCACCTACATCATAACCATGATCGCCCCATAGCACGACAATAGTATTGTCGGCATACTCGCTAGCTTCTAGCGCATCCAGTACTTGCCCCACGTAATGATCAACAAAAGAAACACTTGCTAGATAGGCCTGCACAATATTCTTCCACTCTCCAGACTCTATTGCCCAATCGGTTGTTGGCATCATGTCGTAAGTAGAAATACGCTTGGCAATTTCTGGCACGTCATCCAAGTCGCTCGGTAAATACGGAGGAAGCTCAATGTTCTCGATGGGATGCATATCAAACCATTTTTGCGGTACCGTCCAAGGTACGTGTGGGCGAAGGAAACCACCAGCAATAAAGAATGGTTTATCGTGCTTACGTTGTAACTGCTCGACTAACCACTTAGCCGAATCATAGTCAGGCATCATTTCGTCTTTTTCAGGATAGGCGCCCCAATCAGTGTTCGTTCCTTTTTTGGTCCAATTAAACCGTTCAGGTGCGTAAGGCCCAAACTGTCCCGCTCGTCCACCAAATACGTCGAAGCTTCCGTCTGCAATTCCATGATGGAATATCTTTCCCACAGCTGCAGTGTAATATCCGTGCTGTTTAAAATATTCACTCAAAAAAATAGATTTCGCCGTTGTCATATTTGCAGAGCGAATGTCGTTATCTTTTACGTGTCCATAAATACCAGTTGTCGAAGGAAGCAGCCCTGTCATAATGCTTGCTCTTGATGGGCCACAAAGTGGTGCTGGCGCGTGGGCGTTGGTGAACGTGGTGGCTTCTAAAGCCAACCTGTCAATGTTCGGCGTTTGAGTACTAGGGTGGCCATTCATCGCTCCTACCCAGCTGTTTAAATCATCGACAGCTAGCATAAGAACATTAGGTCGACTATTCGTATCTTCTGGCATGCCTGCGCCAAATGCATTCGCTGCCGCAAGAGCAAATACACCATTCAGTAAAAAAGCCTTGCTACGCATCATCCTGTTTGTCCTTCTCACTAGCCCACCCAATTGACTGATTATGATTAATATTGATCATAAAGTAATGATTTTGTAAACGCAATGTAATATGGTGTGCTTGAAATTGAATGTTATTGAATTGTTGCAGTATTAACATTTGATAAAAAACTATCACATTGACTATTAACTATCTTGAGCTAATAAACTTATGAAATGTCTAAAAACATTGTTAGTTTCAACTACTTTGTTGGGTGCCTTTACGCTAAACGCTGAAGTAACCCTTGAACAACAAGTGAAAATTACAGATGAAGGGCTGCACTTCGATGGCAGAGACCTTGATTTTTCTAACGTGGGCACACCCGACACGGGTGAGGAATACGACTTTTTCTTTGGTCGAAACATCTCTGCACACGGCGACGCGGTAAAGACGTACAAGCATTACGTCTTCATGACGTGGTATAAGGGCGGGAAGAACGAAAGAAATGTAATGCTTTCTCGTTACAACACTCTCAACGGCGAGCTATCAACTATAGAGTTCCCACATAGACACACGGGTTTCAGGGGTGATCCTCTGGTTGGTGAATCTCACAATACTATCGGATTATCGGTAAGCCCGATAAATGGCACCATCCACATGGTGTTCGATATGCACGCTTACGATAATAATAATCACGGCGGTAAGTTCAAAGATGATTTCTTTAGGTATTCATACAGTATTGCAGGCGCTGCCGAACTGTCACATTCAGACTTTACCTTAGATAAATTTGTTAAAGATACCAGTGAGGTTAGTCAGGGAGACAATGACTATAAGCACCTCACCATGACAGGTGACCTCGGCGATAAAGGAAATTTTGCTCGTCTTACCTACCCTAAATTTTTTACTACGGTAGACGGTACACTGCTTCTTTACATGCGCTTGGGCGGCAATAATAACGGCGCTTATGTTTTCAATCGCTATGATGCTGAGACTGAAACATGGTCAACATTCACTAAATTCAACGAAAACAACCAGAAACTTAAAGGAAACCCATACAACTGGGGCCTTTATGGAAACATGAAGTACGTGAATGGTAAGCTTCGCGTTGGGTTCCAACAGCGAAGCAACGATAATTCAGATAAGTATAAATACCAAAATGGTGTTTATTACGCATACTCAGACCATCCAGATGGTTTCGGTGATTGGAAGAATCACAAAGGTGAACCAATGACGTGGCCGCTCATCAATTCCGATGAAATAAAGGTATTTGAGCCAGGCGACTACGTAAGTCATACCGATGCCAACTCGGTTTACATTGTGGGAAGCTTTGACTGGACGGTTACCGAGAAAGGTGACATTCATATTATCAGTAAAGTTCGTTCAACAGATCGCAGCAGACCTGATTACGAAGAAGTCTATATTCATTCATATAAACCAGCTGGCGCTGAAGATTTCATAATTAGTACTGACTTTACGGGCGCAAGCGAGATTTATACATCTGGCGACAACGTTTATATTGTAGGGTTAGAGGGTGGTCGCCCTTATGTTGAAAAAGCGCAGGGTGGTACCAACAATTTTGTTAGAGTGTATGAAGCCAGCGATGGACCAACCTTTGATCATGGCACGCTGTACATAAAGGACGGTAAAGTCTACTACTACCTTATGGAGCGTACGTCTGGTAACGCGATGCCGCTTTATCTTCAAATCATTGATTTAGATTTAGAAGGTGATGCTAATGCCCCAATTGTATCCTTTCCTTCTCCTTCGATGACTGTAGAACAAGGTTTTGAGAAATTGAGCCTTAATATTTCTGCTGAAAGTCCTGTTGAAGTAAGAACTATTCAATCTGTCACGCTTTACATAAACGATGAGCTAGTGCGAACAGACGATTCGCTACCATACCTGTTTGGCCATGGCTCCAAGCCTCATGAGACAGGTGCAATGGGCTGGCTAGATACGCACGAGCCAAACCCCTCCCCTCTTCCTGCAGGTCGCCATATTTTCAAAGCCGTTGCGGTAGATAGCGAAGGTGATAGCGCTATTGCAACAATGGTACTGAACGTTAATTCAAACGCTCCAATAGTTTCATTTCCGCAAGAGAGTTTGGAAGTAGAAGAAGGCTTTGAAAAACTCAGTCTTACCATTAGTGCAGAAAGTGCGATTGAAGAACGCACCATAGAGTCGGTGTCTCTTTATATTGATGGCGAGTTTGTAAGGACGGATACTTCCCTTCCTTACCTGTTTGGCCATGCCTCAAAACCACACGAAACTGGTGCGATGGGCTGGCTTGATACTCATTCTCCGAATCCCTCGCCGCTAACTTCTGGCACCTATGAGTTTACTGCTGTTGCTATAGACAGCGAGGGTGAAGAATCTGCGGCGTCGATGCAGTTAGTGGTGAAAGGAGAGCCTGAGCCACCAGTTGTTACATGGCCTAATTCAACCGTGACTGTCTATGAAGGTTATGAAAAGTTAGCCATTACTATTGATGCAGAATCACCTGTTGAGGGCCGTGATATTCAGTCGGTTACTCTTTATCGAAATGGCGAATTAGTAAGGGTAGATACCCGCCCAGTCTGGAATTTCGGGCATTCTCATGCGCCATACGAGTTTGGCGCCATGGGGTGGTTAGACCGTCATGAACCCAACCCCGCACCTTTAAGCGTGGGCACTCATACGTTTACCGCTGTAGCAAGAGATAGCGCAGGACTTGAGACTGAATCTGATATGACGTTAATTGTTCTCAGTTTGCCTGGACCTTCAGTGATGATTAACGAAAGCGACATTTCACTGCTTACTGAATATCAAAATCTTTCTATAACGGCAGACGCCTCTACCGCGAATGATGACACTTCTCTGGTTAGCTTAGCGCTCTACATTGATGACCAATTGGTAAGAGAAATCTACGAACCTCCATTTGAATGGGGATCCGATGGTTATTCAAATGAATTACTTGAGCTGTCGGAAGGTTCGCATTTAGCACGCGTTGTCGCCACTGATTCGAACAACATACAGTCCGATTCAAGCATTTTTATCAATATTGATTTACTGGGCGACCTAAACAAGGACTCAATAGTAGACAAAGCCGATACAAGGCTTTTCACATTAAAATTACGGGCGGGTGAAATTATGGATATCCGCTATGACTTTAATGGTGATGGCGTTGTAAATAACAGAGATACACGCGGTATTATTCGTCGTTGTACTTATTCTCGCTGTAGCTCTAATTAAAAGGAATAACGAAAATGAAAATTGCGAACTTAATACTTATTATTGGTTTAATGATGTCCTTTTCATCAAAGGCATCGCTCATTACCTTTTCAAGTGATTCATCGTCATACTCAACTGGCGATTTAATAGAGCTAGAGGTGTTTATTAACGAAGCTAATCCAGCAATAGATAATCTTGAGTTTCTATGGGAGTTTGACTCCAGTCTATTTGCGTTTGAAATGCTTACTATTACTGATAGTGTTTTTGATAACGCTTATTTTGACGATGCTTTTGCCTCAGGGGATGAATTGTTACTTCAGTTAGGACTGTTTGCTGATTGGGATAGCTTCTTAGGTACATCGTTTACATTAGGAACATTCAGCTTTATTGCGTTAGAAGATAACGTGACATCGCCTGAACTTATGTTAATTGACATGTTTGCGCAAAATTTTGACGGAGATGATATAAGCGCAACATCGGTGCCTGCCCCACCAACCTTGGCAATACTTTGTATTGCAGGGCTTGTACTTCTTAGAAAACGAATGATGTAAACAAAAGTGCTCAAGGTTTAAAGCCTTGGGCACTTTCTTATTTTTTTCAACTTTGTTTTTTACTCATAAGGAGACTATGACCACTTATGCACATATGCATTTATCCCTTGAAAATGGGGTAACAGATGCTAAGCAAGACATCAGAGTATTTATAGCGGACAACAAACGTTTATTCGTCCAAGCCTAAAGGACAACCCATACATCACTCAAAGCCGTTCGCGAATATTTCCGCAAACCACAATCAATCACAATCAATCACTTTAAGTCAATTATACTTCTCCTTATTCACGTTAAATGCTAACCTCTAAAAAATGTTATCAAAATGTAAGATAAATAATTTTGCTTAACTATTTTTTAGAATTAATAAGGTTGTTTGATGTGAGAGCTTTAACAGCAGAACGAATTAGAACATGTACATCGACGTGTATTGCCGCATTGATATTGAGTTTCGGGCTCATGTCCTGCTCAAGCGACACGAGAGAGGAAATAAACGTCGTTGATGTTAAGGCCAGTAATTTATTGGCAGAAGGCATTGAAACGCCATTAAACGTCCATAACAGCCAGCCAAGGCTGTCATGGCACGCTAACGTAGTTACGCAAAGTGCCTATCAAATTCAAGTTGCAAGCTCTGAATCAAACTTGCTAGCGGGTACTGCTGATTTATGGGATAGCGAAAAGGTTATCTCCCGGCAATCGTTGAATATTCCGTATAAAGGCAAAGCGCTGAGTAGCACCGATACTGCTTTTTGGCGCGTAAGAGTGTGGTCTCAAGAAGATACAGATACCTTACAACAGTGGAGTGATGTCGCTCGTTGGGAAATGGGCTTAACACAACCACAAGATTGGAAAGCAAAGTGGATACAGGCTGAAAAGCAAACAGTGGCTAATACCAGTGATGCATTAAAAAACTGGATGCTGTATGCGGCCAATATTCATAAAAACGCCAACGATAGCTTAGCTCAAAGTAAGCAAGAGACTCAAGAGCGTGTATATCAACAACTGACAGAGCAGCCTACTGCTGGCTTGTTTCGCAACAACTTTGTAATACCAAACGATAAAACAATCGTCAAAGCACGCTTGCATAGTACTGCTGCCGGTTACTATGAAATTTTTATCAATGGAAAACAAGTTGACGATCGTATCGCAGACCCCGGACAGACAGACTACGATGAGCGAATTTTATATAACACCGACGATGTTTTGTCTTTGCTAACCAACAAAGACAATGTTATTGCCGTGCATTTAGGCAGTGGTTGGTACGACGAAAATATAGCGTTTAGCAAGTGGAATAATCCAGATGCAGCACACAGTAATGGCCCGCCTCGTTCGCTGTCTTATGGGCAACCTAAATTTATTGCTCAGCTAGAGATAAGCTATGCTGATGGGTCGAAACAAATTGTTGCTTCTGATCAAAATTGGCTTAGCCATGCTTCCCCCGTCTTAAAAGAGGGGCTTTTCTCAGGTGAAATGTTTGATGCAAACCTAGCTATTGCAAACTGGAAAAGCGTTTCACAGCCTCAAAATTTAGCACATTGGAAACCGATTCAGGTATTAGGTGAATGGCCGACAAAACAACTTACACCTCAGTTGTTACCTCCCATCCGCGCTGTTCTAGAGATGAAAGCACAAAAACTCTTTAATCCGGAGGAAAAGGTATGGGTGTTGGATTTTGGTCAGAACTTCACCGGTATCCCCACCTTACACTTAGACAAACTTAATTTGCGCCCAGGCCAGTCTATCAATTTGCGTTATGCAGAGTGGGCAGATGTAGATGGTAACATCAGTCAAAAAACTGGTGGAGGTGCCCCTTTATTAAAACAAGTAGATACATATGTTGCTGCTAACAACGCAAATCAAAACCAACCCAATACATGGTCGCCTGTGTTTACGTGGCATGGTTTTCGTTATGTTGAAATAACTGGGTTAGATACGCCACCGTCGCTTGATGCAGTGTCGGCTCATTTAGTCAGAAGTGATGTTGAAAGAGTGGGAACGTTTAGTAGCGCAAATCCACTCGTTAATCGAATTCACGATATGGCTCTGTGGAGTTATGAAAGTAATTTGATGGCAGTACCCATGGATTGTCCCATTCGAGAACGCGCAGGTTGGACTGGTGATGCTCATGCTGCACTAATTACAGGTAACTATAATTATAATATGCAAAATTTTTGGGATAAATATTTAGGCGACTTTGAAACATCAAAACACGAAGCACCTGCGGTTGTGCCCGGTAAGCGAAGTCATGGTGGTAAGTTTGATTGGGCAGCAGCAGAAGTGATGATTGCCTGGGAACACTATCGACATTATGGCGATTTGCAAGTGTTAGCATCACAATATGAAAGCATGATTGAGTATATGACAGCCGGAGAAGCCGTACTTGACAATGCGTTGATACGAAATGACCGCTATAGTTACGGCGATTGGTGTGATCCAGTTCGTGAGCCAGGCATGGGGCGAAAGCGTTGCAATTCAGAATACACACCGCCAGTAAAAACAAGTTCTGCGCTGTTTGCTCATTCAGCGAATATCATGGCGAAAATTTCCACTTTGCTTAATAAGCCTGAGAAAACACAACATTTTAATCAGCTTTTTGACGCGATTAGCCAGCAGTATCATCAAGAATTTTATAATCCAGACACTAACAGCTATGGTAGTCAAACCGCAGATTCCTTGGCATTACAGTTCGATATAGCGCCCAAAAAGCTCAGACAATTCATCGCTGATGCGTTGAATAGAGACGTCCTTGAGTCTTGGAATGGCCATGGTTCAGTGGGTGCAATTGGACAGACTTACTTGTATAAGTCCCTCAGTGATTATGGACACGGTGATACTGCGTTTAATATATTTACCGCAAAAGGTTATCCCGGCTATCAGTGGCAATTTGATACGTTGAACGCGACCACATTATGGGAGCGAAAAGGCGTGTTAGATCCCAGTTTAGATCCAGAGCGTCGCAATGCCCCGGGGCGTTCATTGAATCACCCTTTTCATAGTGGCTACGACGGTTGGTTTTACGAAGGTTTAGGCGGTATCCGTCTGTTGGAAGACAGTGTGGGTTATCAAGATTTTGAACTACGTCCCGTGTTCCCCAGCGATTTAAATTCGGCTGAAGTAGAGTACACAACAGGTTATGGTCAAATAGAGAGTCGTTGGGAACGGCAAGATAATCAGATTACTTGGCACTTTAGCATTCCCAATAATTCAACTGCCTATGTGAGCGTCGAAGGCAAAGAGAAAAAGTTATACAAGAGCGGGGACTACACGATGATTATTAGTCAATAATCTCATTATACATTAACAAGTTATAGTCAACCGCGAGAAGTGTTTGTTAGAAAGCTAAGGTTGCAATTTAGATGGCCCAAGGTTTAAAACATTGGGCCGTTTATTTTATTCTTTTGACCTTTGTTGTTTCTGGTATTCATAAAGAGAAGGGATAGCTACCCTTGAATTTATCTGCTCAATATGTGGAGAAGGATTATGTTCTATTTCGAACTTTCTATTTCCATATATTCCAATAACTCTCGCATCAGGCCCCTCTGTTCGCCCCAGAATTCTTACTGTTTCATTACTATCTGCACCACTTTCAACGAGTATCCTAGAGTTCCAGGTTGTGTTGTATCGACCATGACCGGGTTGCCAGTACCCTGCCCCACCACCAAACCACAAATCGTAGTATGGGTCATTTTCATCACGTTCTGTTTCTATATGGAACGTCATGTTGTCGTACAGGTTCTGATGGTTGGCCCCTGCATGCTGATCTAGCGTAGGCTGCGTAAAACCCTCACCTCGCAAAAATACACTTTTGGTAGATTTCGTATTGATGCTAAATGTGTGAACGGTAGGATTCATAATTTTTGCATCTTTCACCAGAACGTTGTGCACGCTGCCAAGGTGAATTCCGTAATGCCCAAATCGTGAACCGTAGCTGTGTATATTCGATATAGTCACGTTACCGCTATTTTCTGTCAAGATAGCGCTATCGGCATTGTTAAAGCGAATATCTCTTACCCAGCCGTTGAAAACACCCGTTAGGTAGATCCCATTAAACCCCTGTTCGACATGATGGCCATAGGTATCCCCCGATGGAAATTCAATCGATAGTCCCTCAATGCCAACTTCATCTAAATGCTCCCATGTTGATAAGTGAGCAGGAATATCCTGGTTAATGTCATGCAAAAGTGGATCTTTTATCTCAACTGTATTTCCGCGAACTGATTGTATTTGAGTGGGTTGCATTACAAGAGGGCGATTTGGAAAATTAAAATGGTGGGAGCCAATCACTTGGTCTGTTTCGCCATAAATGGATTCAATAATGCCGCCTTGTTCACCGTCTTTGTTATGCCAGTCGATTCTAAGCACGTCTCCCTCAGAAATATGTGAAGCGTCGTTAAGTTCTAATAATCGCTCTCCTCTTCTCCCGTTTTTAGCAATAGTGATTACTTGAGGTTCTCTATCTAACTCTTCTAAGTAAGGAACGGGCCGTGTTCCTTCTTTTTGGACCCATATCACACCACCTGACCAAGAATATTCCGAAAAGTAGTCATCTATATAAATTTCAGCGTCTCGTTGTTTTTTATTGTGAAGTCTTAGGTACTTTCTTAATTCATCTAAATTGGGGGTTTTATCAATAATCGAAAGGGGCATTGGGAAGTAGAGTTGAGTTCCACCAGCCCCCATTCCCTTTCCGCTAACGGTGATATTTCCACGATTGATTTTGATGATATCCTTTACGATAAAGCGACCTTTAGGGAATGACACTGTTACGTGCCCTTCAATAGTATTTGCATGTGTTATCGCACGCAGTATAGCTTTTGTATCATCTCTGTTGTCATTTGGAATAGCGCCAAAGTCTGTCACACTTAAATTTGTAGTAATACCGTTGGAGGGAATCTGTTTATCTCCAAAATGATATCCTGCGTATGAGTAGTCAGGAAGATATACCTTCGAAGAGCTTATTAGACTTTCTGCATCATTTGCGGTGTTTGCTGTTGACGAGGCGCTTGTTGATAAAATAATTGATGATATTAATACACGTATAAATACATCAATGTAGATTCTATTATTGGAAGTATTCATTATTAGAAGAAGCCAGTTATTCTCAAGATTTGTTTACAATATATTCACAAGCAGTCAGAAACAACCAGTTTTAGTCAATTGATATCTTTCGATGCTGTATCTTAGTCTCACGCCACATATAAATGTCCACGCTGCTCAGCTGACTTGCTTTATAGCTCACCAATAAAAATGGTTGTAATGGCGCAGCCATATAATCTTCCTTTATCTAACATCTATGTATCATCTAATGTCTGCATCAAAGGATTGTAATGAAATCGATTGTCTTTTGTTTGTCATCAACGGCCATTACTGCTCAGCAATGGAGCCTTATGTACTCATCAATGGAGTTAATATATTCATTTGTTCACGTCTTAATTTGTATATTTGCTGGTTGTACAATGGAATACACTGATCTTATTAAGAATGAACGGTTTTTACCTAGCACATATACGATTTACGGCTAATTTTTTATCAAGAAGTGTTGAGTAGGTTTGAGATTTAGTTAGGTGGGCGTAGAGGGTAGAGAATTAAACTCTGCCTAGCCTCTTTAAGTCTTTGAGGTGTTGAGCTGCTTCTTGCGGTGTTTTTGCGGCTTGGACCATATGAACTTGCCGTGAGAGGCTCGTAGAGGGTATTGTTTTATTGGCGAGTGTTGAGAGCTTAGTAACAAGCCCATTCAAAGATGTCACTGTAATTGAAAATGAATGCACAGCCAAAAACTTTAGCACCCCGTTAGTGAAATCAAAAGCGATAATATTGAGTTTCTTTAGGGTATTTAGCACTCGTCTTACTGTATTTTGAGACCAATTGAGAAAATGAGCCAGAAAAGGAACCGTTCTGCAAACTTGCTGCCTGCCTTTTTCGATATTCCATTTATGTTGATTGGATAGGTAGCCGTGTAAGATTAGTGCTTTATGCACATGCTTAGATCTATTTCCAGACAACATGCTGCAATTTCGTTTAAGTTGGCCTACTTGTACTTTAAAAAAGGTAATTATACGTTCTTGAGCTTTAACTTTCTTATTTCTCGCTGCTGTAAGCGTTTTCTCTAATTCATGAGCAAACAACAACGCATAGCTATTATCGCCTATCTTGAGATGATGAGCGATATTATCGTAATACGGATGATAAGACCCTTGTTCTCTGTTCTGCGGTTCACTTTTAATTAAGAAACCTTTGGCTATTAATGAAGACAACGCGGTTCTCACTGCGTTAGGGGAATAGCCCACTTTATTGCAGATTGCTTGTGTAGTTTGTTTAAACAAGCGATTGTAAGGTTTTAGCTGGCAAGCAAAAAAAGCGACGTGCGAAAACACAAAGGATTCCGTGTCCGTTAGTTGCTCAAATTGCCCTGACGACATAAAGAGAACATCGTCGTACTTGCTATTAGAATTCATCTTTTTACCAACAATAAACGTGATTTGTTGATAAAAAACGCGTTAGTGGTTGACCTGATCTGGTAAACCGCTAAAATTAGATGAGTAACTGCTTCGAAATAGTTACATCTAAAGACCCGTGCGGTGCGCCAACACTTCACGGGTTTTGTTTTTTTAGCGCTTCTTATCTGTCCATACTTCTACATGCTCTTCATTGAGCGTCTAAAGATTATATATTTTTTTATCTATCACTTTGATGGATGTAATCTTTATATGAAAGGTAAGAGAGATCAAGCTGGATCGCGATCTATTTATGATCTTTCTATAGATTCGATCCAAACGCTAATGGTTGATTTTACTCAGTTAAAGATTCGATCCAATTAAATGTGGATGATATATAGCTAGCGTCGATCGTCTAGTTTTCCCAATATATGAAGTGCCGACATATCACGCCTAAACGCGATTACTGAAGAACCCTGCTCTGGTGAATAGCCAATATTAATCAAATAGCCTTGTACTGTGGCTCGGCCATATTCAACAACAAGTTCTCCCTTACGTTGTTCGGAAAGATAAGTTGTTCCCACCTGTTTGGCTATCTTCGTTGCCACTGCTTCATCAATCTTCGCTTTATAAGATGGATCAGCGTTAGCCATAACCATATTCGAGAACTTGCGTTTAAATTCATTTAAACTTGAAGATGGGGCTACAGACTCGCGAAGTTCATTCCACGCGTATAGCTGTTGAGCTTGTCTACCTGTAATTAGATGTTCACGAGCCCAAAGCCCAAATAGAATTTCTATTTCATTCTTAGTGGCAAAAACATCGCTGTCGATGAGTAACATATCATCAAGCGTGCGTTTTGCTTTAATAGCTGCGATGATATTTTTCACCGTTGACCTGGGGAACTGTATTACGGCTGCCTTTTTCTCTACACTCTTTGAGTCTTCATAAGTCACGATTGCTTCTAAGCGAAACAATTTGTAATACATCTCTATATCGATGATAAAATCTTTCCTACTGTCATAGAAATCTCTCATATCAAATGTAGTTGCAGAAATCCTCTGCATCGATTGAATGGCGTTACCAATATAGCCGCCGGCAGATGCTTCTGAAATGGGTATATCTTTTGCCATTGATATTAAAGGTTCTAGGGGTAGAGTGAAGGTTTCTCCAATGGTTTCTGACTCGTCAATCCGCTCTGAAATGTGATTAATTAACCAAGTAATTGCGCTAGCGTAATAGCTCATATCAGGAAGATAGATTAATCTCCCCTCCTCCGCTCTAGCAGTTATTCGTATTGGCTTAGGCCTACCTTCTTCTCTTAGCTTTATACTGAGCGAACTGGTTTTATCTTTTCGATTTGTGCGCATTGCCTTAACGAGGTAGCGAACTATTTGCAGCTCTATAAATCGTGTTTTATCGTCGTAGCGTTCAATATTAATCGTTTCAACAGTGCTTGAAGATACTAACTGGAAGTTGTCAATATCGTGGTCTTTGTTGCTTGATTCTGCTGAGGCTATTAAATGGCCTTTCGGTACGACGAGCTTAAAGAGTTTTCCTCGGCGCTTTTTGATTGGATCCGTTGTGATAAATTCACTGACAATTAAACCTTTGTTTTCCAACTGTACAAGATGATGCCGAACATTGGATAACTTACGATTCATTTTTTCCGCTACAAATTCCAAGCTTGCGGTAAGTTCTTCAATATTCTGAAGTGAAATAAAAATATCTGAGGCCACTGCACTTGACGTTGGTGAAATATCTAGAGAGCTGCATACTCTCATGAAAACTTTAAAATCAAAGTCGTCCGACACTGAGACTAAAGGAGCTTTAAATCCATATTTTTCTGACAGCTCAAAAAGTTCACGCACGTTAAGTTACTTCCTATAGATTTTAATTACGCAGTAGATTCGATCCAAAGGTTATCTGAGAATAATTTCCTTGTCTATATTTACAATCGCCAAGTAATACAAAGCTGCTTTTAGTGATTCCGTCAAATATTAGTGAGGGGGAGCTTTAACTTATTATCGGTAGGTTTCCGCAGGCTGTTTCCGCGGGAACATTGGCCTTGAAAAACAGTTAAACTCAATAGCGACACCCACCCTAGCCACGTTTTAATTTAGTTTTAATTATCGGCAACGGTATATGCTACCTCTCTATCAGACCAGCGCATATTCTAAAGCATGTAATCATTATTAACGGCACTCGCAATACATAGCCTTATGCTCTGATGTGACGAATTCTGAAGTAGGCATCGGTTCTAACTTTTATCTTCCCCGCTCAAAGCTTCTAATAGTATGCTTTTTGGCATTTCATGGATGACTGTACCCGCGGAAACATCGTTTGTAGAAACGACTGCAGACCAATAAAAACAAGGGCCATAGAGACAAATTATTTAATTTTTATTAAAACTATTTATCGTCTAAGTATGTCGGTTTCATTCCATTTTGTATCGCTACCTTTGTATTTCTATGACATAAATAGTCATAATAGCTATCGTTTTAAAGATTCGATCCGAGACATTAGGTATTTGCCATGTCAATATATCTTAAAGTCCTGAAACAAGGTTATGCTAATGTCGAAAACAGAGTTGTATAATGGAATGCGTGTTCTCTCCAGCTATCACAGAAAAGGTGGTGTGGGTAAAACCTTCTTAGCTTCTACAATCGCTTATCTACTGGCCACTGGTGGTCCAAATGGAAAAGGGAAGAAGCGTCGCGTTTTAGTACTAGACTATGACTCACAGCAAGATTCGTCAAAAGCGTTTTTGAAAATGGACGCAATTCCAGGCGATGATGAATATGCTGCACCTCTTCATCCTGAGTTTGATGATATAGATGACCCAGAGTGGAGTGGTAGAAATACCAGTACTGATATTTTATTTAACTCCCCGGTGTATGAATATCCTACGGCTTTCGAAAATATAAAAGTCTTACCCTCAGAGGGCAACGTTGACAGGGTATTGGCGCTTACTCCTGAGTCAGACAGATTAGTATCAAAAATAACAGCTCACATGCGAGACTGGTTTTCTGTAGAAGACCTCGCTGATGATTACGATATCGTAATTGTCGATAACCCCCCAAGTAAATCGCCGGTTTCCGCCGGAATGCTTGGTGCCGCAACTCACGTAATAATTCCTACAGAACCTGAATACGACTCGATAGACGGCGTGCCTATGCTTTTAAACCGTATAGATCGTATTAACGAAGACCGTGCTTCAAGCCCATTAGAAATTATAGGAGTCGTTCCTAACAAAGTTCCAAGCAAATCTCGTTTAACGCAGAAAGACGAAGTTGCGCTGGCCAAACTCTATGATAAAGATGGTCCTACGGGTAAGCATATGAGTCCATTTTGGTTACAGCAGCGAAATTGTTACCGAGTAATGGAGCGCCCGTCGGTTGACGAGACTCACTTTAATTATGTTTATAACCATCATGCGAAAAGTGAAATGCAGAAACTTTATACCTTGATTGAAAACAGTTTATGGGGAGATAAGGCATGACAGCCAAAAAGCCAAGAAGTAGAAGAGTTGCCAAGCCAACGTCTCAAGAAGATCTCATAAGTAAATATCAATCTGGCGAAGGGGTCTCTAAAAAGTCTCAACAAATGCTCGATGATTTAAAGCAACGAGATAAATCAAAAGAGAGTAGTGTTCACGACGACCCATTGTTTAAGACTTCTTCTGAAGTTGATAGGGTGTTGGTCGACTATATACAGCCGCAGTCTGACAATCCTCGTTATCTACCGGTTAAGTTTGCAAAACGCGATGATGCAGAGTCTATTGCCTCTTTGACCGATTGCGTAGTATGCGAAAAGGATATCATCGAAAATAGATTGGATAAAAGTAACCCAAGATATGAAGCTGTAAACGCAGAGATTGAGGAAATAAAAGGCTTGGCTGAAACGCTGAAACACAGTGAATTAATTCACCCTATTGCTGTGTGGCGCAAAAATATGTCTGATTACGCTATCGTGGCTGGACACAGACGTTATTACGCAATTCGATATCTGTATGGTGGCTTAATTAAGGTAAAAGTTAAAATTTACGCAGAGAAGCCTAAAAATATTAGCGTTTTGCGCCATATTGAAAACTTTTCACGTAATGACTTGACGCTTCCTGACGCATTAAGCAGTTATTCCAATGCTGTTACAGAGCTAGAGAGCATAGAGCAGAATAAGCTTGAAACGAATCGAGCTTCAATTGTTACATCGTATTTAGGGATTGGCCGCACTACTTTCTATCGATATGACAAACTTCATGACTACAAGCTGCATGTGATGCCTTTGTTAGAAAATAGAATTGTTGAGTCGTTGAGAGGACTTTATGAGGAAATTATTAAAGCTGAGGAAAAGGGGAGGGAAGAGGTAGAAAAATATCTTGTAGAACTTTTTAGCGATGGAAAGTTTTCAAAGTATTTGCAAGCCCCCACTGTAAAGAAAGTAGGAAGAACTAAGCAATACATTTCCTTGCCTAAAGTCAAAGTTAGCCAAACTTCTGCTATTAAAAGGTTATTAAAAGAAGATGTAACTCAGTTAGAATTGGGTATCGATTGGGATAAAGTAGATTTTGATGATCCTAAGATGCTCGAGGCTGCACTCAAAGAGCTAATTAAATCGTTGACTAAATAGCATCGTTATTTCCGCGGAAACACTTAAGCTATATATCGCTGCAGCCTTTATTTTTAAAGAGCTGTAGTGATTTTGATTTTCAATATAATTATCTCGATAAATTATAGATTACATCATTTTTCGTATTCGATCCGTTGACGGGTTTTTTCGATTAAACAATTTTTCTACTAAAAATTAGTTCAGTATCGCTATTCTCTCTTTCAGGTATCCGACCGGGCTGCACGAAGCCATTACATTCGTATTTTATTATATAATGACAATTTACCGCTATTCATAATACGAAACATCTTGATAACAATTCTGTTGATTGAAACTTACAATTAAGTCATAATCGCTCAAAAGTAATCATCTTTACTTCCTTTTAAGCGGCTTTAATTAAAGCCTAAAACGAGAATAATGGAGGAAATGTGTCGAGTTCAGATGAGTTTGAATCACAACCAATAAGCCCTACTAAATTACAACCAGCTCGCGCATTTGCAGGTAGCTATGCGGGAGAACATGTAGCCGGAACCGAATTTGTCATTGGGGCGCTCTTCGTGTCCTGGGGGGTAGGTGCAGGAGATATATTACTCGGCCTACTGCTCGGTAACTTGTTAGCGGTTTTAACATGGGGGCTTTTAACAGCGCCAATTGCCACCGACACGCGTCTTACACTCTATGCTTACTTAGAAAAAATAGCAGGTAAGGGCACGATTAAGCTTTATAGCGTAGTAAATGGAATTCTTTTCAGCGTGCTTGCTGGCGCAATGATTACAGTGTCAGCATCAGCGGTTAGGATTTTATTAGATATTCCTCCACAAGTAGGTTGGCTTCCTTCTGACTTCCGTTTTGTATTAGTCGCACTCTTTGTGGGAGCAGTTGTCGTATTTATGGCTGTAAAAGGATTTGAAAAACTGGCTGCATTTGCAGAGGTTTGTGCTCCTTGGATGATCTTAATGTTTATTGTGGGCGCTTTGTTTCTTCTTCCTGCCCTAATAGATGCAACGCCAGGTATAGCCTCAATATCTTCATTTTCAGATTTTTACACCATTGCAAACGAGTCTATTTGGATAAAAACAAGTGATGATGTTGGTTTTTGGCACGTTGCTGCTTTTGCATGGGTTGCTAATTTAGCCATGCACGGCGGAATGGGTGATATGACGTTACTCCGTTTCGCTCGATATTCAAAGTATGGATTCTTTTCAGCGCTGGGCATGTTTATTGGTCATTACATGGCGTGGATATGCGCAGGTATTATGGGGGCCGGTGCTGCAATAATTTTGAGTACAGCAATAACCAGCTTAGACCCTGGTGCGGTAGCTTATCAAGCGTTGGGAACATGTGGCATTATTGCCGTAATTATTGCGGGTTGGACGACTTCAAATCCTACTATTTATCGCGCTGGTTTAGCATTTAGTTCGCTAAACCCAAAGTGGGGCAGAGAGAAATCAACAATCGTCGTTGGTGTTGTCACTACCATTATTGCCTGCTTTCCCTTCGTATTCTCACAGCTTTTGGGGTTTGTAGGAATTATGGGATTAATGATGGCACCTATTGGGGCAATCATCGTTGCAGAGCACTGGTTGTTTCCTAAAATGGGACTAACGCGCTATTGGTCTAAGTATAAAGGAAACACTACAAACTTTGCTGCAATTATAACTTGGCTGACAGCACTTGCCCTCAGCTATGTTCTTGAACAGTCAGGTGTGTTTCACCTTTTCTTTTTACTAATCCCTATTTGGCTATATTCAACGGCAACATACTGTTTATTGGCCATTGCCATGGGAGCTAAAGAGGTGTATCCGGCATCGGCTGAAGCAGAAAGACTTGAGTTAGGTCGAAAACTTGAAGAAAAAGCTTATCTGGCGAACTTAACACCGAACAATTCAGGTGGCGTACGCAGAAAAATGCCATTTAATTTATTAATAGCTTCTGTTGCCGCTATTGCTTCGCTAGTGGCTTGCCTAGTCATAGGTGTGATGGCGTTTCTAGATGGCGATAATAGCTATCTGCACACACCGTTGTTAGTCGCTACCATCATCTATTTTGTCACCGCAACGTACGCGTATCTTGCTAACTCCAATAGCATTGCTGTCGAGAGTAAAGCCGGTGATATCTCTGCAGTGTCTGAAAATTAGTTTCCAAAGTAGGGCTTCCCCTTTAGCCTCCGTGGGCTAGAGGGGCTTTTTATTTATTATCGAGGGCTCTTATAGATGAAATCTTTGCTCGTAATCTTTTTTATTTTTTTTTGTTCTTGCGCTGCAAGTGCAAGTGCTGACAACAGCGGTACTACGAATTCTCGGCCAAATATTTTATTTATACTTGCTGATGATCACCGCTGGGACCTTTTGGGCTCAAAATCGTCCATTGTCAAAACACCAAACCTTGATGAAATAGCCAGTGAAGGGGTTTTGTTCGATAACGCTTTTGTTACTACACCGATATGTGCGTCGAGTCGAATAAGTATATTAACTGGCTTAACGGAAAGAACTCATGACTTCACCTTTGGACGCCCTGCGACTGGTGAAGTGGAGTCGTCGAATATGTATCCGGCGTTACTCAAAAATGCAGGTTACAGCACAGGGTTTGTCGGCAAATACGAAATAAAAATCTCTGGTGCTGATGAACAGCGTTTTGACTACTTTAAACCATTATTACAATCGAAAAAAAATGAGTGGAAGGGAAAGCAAATACCTCAAACTTACTACATTCAGAACTTAGCGAGCGAGTTTATTGAGCAAGCTTCTAAAAAAGATAAACCGTGGGCACTTGCTGTTAATTTTTGGAATCCTCACGCCCACGATGTTGATAAAGAGGAGCAGTTTCACTATCCAGCTGAATTTGAAGATATGTACTCTGATAGAACAATTCCTCCTGCGAAAATGTCTGATGATGCAGTCTATGAAGACCTACCAGACTTTTTAAAATCATCTATGGGTCGAATTCGATGGAAATATAGGTTTTCTACCCCTGACATGTATCAACGAATTGTGAAGCGCCATTATCGGGCAATCAGCAGTGTTGATAAAGCGGTAGGATCTTTAAATCAACTACTTAAATCTTTGGGCGTGGATGACAATACAATAATTATCTACACCGGCGACAACGGCTATGCACTCAATGAAAGGCAATTAGCTGGGAAGTGGTTCGGGTGGGAGGAGGACCTCCGCGTTCCATTGATAATTAAAGACCCGCGCATTAAAAAGCAAAAGGAAGTTAGTGAGATAGCTCTGAATATTGATATCGCGCCTACGATCCTGGATATTGCTGGCGTTGAAATACCAGACTCATATCAAGGAAAAAGCTTAATTCCTCTTGTCGGAAGTGAAGAAGTTGTTAATTGGAGGCAAGAGTTTTTCTTCGAACACATGTACCAACCAAAGCGCGCCCCAATACCACCGATGTACGGACTAAGGACATCAAACTGGAAACTAGTCAACTTTTACAAAAACAACTATGTTCAGCTTTATGACTTAGATGAAGATCCAGGAGAGACGAAGAACCTAGCTTATAGCGATAAGTACGAGTACCTAAGAGATGCTCTCCTTCAGCGAGCTGACCACTACATTGACAAGTATGAAGCTGCTCGTAGCGAAGAAGTTAGAAGTCGAAATGATTTCGAAAATGCGATGCCTCCTCTTTAATTTATTCTCATGCTCACGTTGGTGCTCGTTGCGCCAGTCGTGAGCTGACTCTTCTTCACGAAGTGCCAAAACCCTTCAAAGTTCTTTTTTAACTATCTTGATAAACGCAACTCTTAATACTTTAACCTTACACTCTCATGATTGATTTTGAGTGTTGATGATTGGTAATTGTTCATATACAATCATTTTACAAATAATTAATGATTTTTATTGCGTGACGATTGCTGAAATTGCATTTCACGTAATGTAGAGGTTGGAGTGCAATAGGGTGAAGTTAGCGATTATTGGCGAATGCATGATTGAGTTATCAAACAGCGAAGGTGAGTTTTATCAACTCAGTTACGGTGGGGATACTCTTAATACCGCTATATATCTATCTCGTTGTGGAGGAGAGGTTGAGTACGTTACTGCCCTAAGCGACGATGTGTTTAGCAGCAAGATGCTCGAAAATTGGCAAAGCGAAGGTGTTGGTGTGAAACACGTAAAGCAACTTGCTAATAGTGTGCCGGGCCTCTACTTGATCGAAAATGAAGCTAATGGTGAAAGGCACTTCCATTACTGGCGTTCAAATTCACCCGCTAAGTTTCTACTGGAACAATGTCCAGAAATATTTAAAGAGCTTGAAGAGTACGATGCCTTATTTCTCAGTGGTATTACCTTATCAATCTATTCCGAAGCCTCAAGAGCCAAACTATTTGATTTTTTGAAAAAATATCGAGACAAGGGAGGAAAGGTTATTTTCGACAATAACTATCGCCCAAAAGGTTGGCTTTCGTTTAATGAAGCATCCAAAACATTTAATCAAATAATGAATCTCACTGATGTAGCGCTGCTCAGTATGGAAGACGAAATAAGCTTACATGGGGAACACTCAACTGAATATTGCATTGAACGTTGGTTAAAAGCTGGCGCTTCAGAGGTTGTGATAAAAAATGGCCCGAATGGCATTCTTACAGCCAACAGTATGGGGAAATTTGAGTTTGACGTACCAAATATTGTCAAGCCTATCGACACAACTGCGGCAGGTGATTCTTTCAACGGCGCATTTTTGGCCAGCAAAGCCAAAGGTGAAGACTTAGAAAAATGCATTCGCGCCGGCCAATTCTGTGCTGCCCAAGTCATTCTTCACAAAGGGGCAATTGTTCCGCGTGAAGTGAAATTGATTGAGGGATAGTAATGAGATGTTACCGATTGCTTTATCTATTATTACTAATTCCGTTAACTGCGCTATATGGGTGTAACGATGAAGGAAAAGATGACACGTATGTCATCAGGTTAGGGCATCAGCTCGATATTAATCACCCTGTTCATAAAGGCCTTGTTTTCTTAAAAGAGGAGTTAGAGCGTAACTCTGAAGGAAAAATGTCTATTGTTATTTACCCCTCTTCTCAAGTAGGTGACGAGAGGGAAGTTCTTGAGTTGATACAGATTGGTAGCATGGGAATGACTAAAGTGTCAGCAAGTGCACTAGAGACCTTTGTTCCTGAGATGAAAGTATTTAGTTTACCCTACCTTTTTAATGATAATGCGCATTATTGGAAAACTTTGAACGGTGAGGTAGGGAAAGCGCTTCTTGCTGCAGGCGAACCTTATCGTTTTAAGGGGCTAGGTTATTTTGATGCCGGTTCAAGAAGTTTTTATACGACGAAAAAACCAGTTCAGTCACCCGATGATCTAAAAGGTCAGAAAATAAGGGTGATGAACAGCCAAACGGCAGTGTCTATGGTAAATACCATGGGTGGGTCTGCAACACCGGTAAGCTGGGGCGAGCTTTATACATCTTTACAGCAGGGTGTGGTAGATGGTGCTGAAAACAACCTTCCTAGTTTTTACTTCTCCAAACACTATGAGGTAAGTCAGTACCTTATTTTAGACGAACACACTTCTATTCCTGACGTCATTATTGTTGGAACTCATGTTTGGGAACAGCTTAGCGCCACGCAACGAACATGGTTGCAAGATGCTATGAAGGCGGCGACCAAATATCAAAAAGAAATGTGGGCTGAGTCTACTGAGAAATCATTGGAAATTGTGAAAGAGGCAGGCGTGCAAGTTATCGCAGCAGACAAGGAGCAATTTCAACAAAGTGTCGCACCCATTTATGAAGGACTGCGGGGAAGCGAACTGGAAAAATTGGTTCAACAAATAAAAGCTCTAGGAGAAAAAATGTGAATGCGTTGACTACTTTGATTTCAGGGTTAAACAAATTTCTCCGGGTATTACTGACCTTAATGATGGCGCTATTAGTTTTGAATGTAACGTGGCAAGTAGTCACTCGTTTCATTCTGCCCCATCCAAGCTCATTTACTGAAGAGCTTGCTCGCTTTTTGTTGATATGGATAAGTTTGCTAGGTAGCGCCTATGCCTTTCATACACATAGCCATTTAGGGTTCGATTATCTCACTAAGAAGTTAAATCAAAGTGGGGCGTTAATGACAGCAAGGCTGGGCTATACGATAGTGATTTTGTTTGCATTAGGCGTACTTCTAGTGGGTGGCACGAATCTAACCTATATCACATTCTTATTAAAACAAGCCTCCCCCGTTTTAGGAATTCCAATGGGATTTATTTACATGGTTGTGCCTATAAGCGGTGTTTTGTTTGCGGTTTATGGCGTTTTAGGCCTGCTAGAAATGAAAAACACTAATAAGCTAAGGGAGCACGCACTATGACTTCGCTAGTACTGTTTGGCATATTCCTACTACTTCTACTTATTAATATTCCCATTGCGATAAGTATTATTGTCGCCACCCTAGCAACGATGCTACTGACAATCGATACGCTTCCTGCCCTAACTACTCTAGCTCAACGGTTAGCTGTGGGTGTAGACAGCTTTGCACTTTTAGCGATTCCTTTTTTTGTTTTGTCAGGCTATTTGATGGGGCAGGGCGGGATAGCAGTACGACTTATTGAGTTTGCAAAAGTATTGGTAGGCAAACTTCCTGGCGGATTGGCATTCGTAAACATCATTTCATGTGCACTGTTTGGCTCAATTTCTGGCTCAGCGGTAGCGGCCACTTCTGCGGTAGGTGGTTTTATGGTACCTGCAATGGAAAAAGAGGGCTATAGCAGACCATTTAGTACTGCAGTAACGGTTACCGCTGCTACTACTGGCATGTTGATACCACCAAGTAATATTCTAATTATTTATTCATTGGCGAGCGGTGGAGTGTCAATTGCTGCATTGTTTATTGCCGGTTATTTACCGGGGCTTTTGGTAACTGCATTGCTCATGTTAGGCGCTGGTTATTATGTAAAAAAGAATGGTATAGCAACAGAAAAAACAATAGTAGTAGGAAAGTTTTTACCAAGTCTTTTAGGTGCAGTGCCGTGCCTTTTCCTTATTGTTCTGATCATTGGTGGAATAATAGGAGGGCTTTTTACACCCACTGAAGCTGGCGCAATTGCGGTTCTTTACTCGTTAGTTTTAGCTCTCGGCTTTTACAGAGAGCTTTGCGTGAAGGATCTTTATCCTATATTGCTGAAAACTGTCAACACTACCGCAATCGTTATGTTTCTTATTGGCGCCTCAGCATCAATGTCTTGGTTAATGTCGTACGAAGAAATACCTCAAGCAATAAGCAACTCATTACTTTCGGTGTCTGAAAACGCCATCATAATCTTGCTGATAATGAACCTCATTCTATTGGCAGTTGGCACATTTATGGATGTTACACCTGCAGTTTTAATCTTCACCCCAATATTCTTACCCATCGCTGAGATGCTTAATATCTCTCCTCTACATTTTGGGATAATGATGATTTTAAACTTATCTATAGGCTTATGTACCCCTCCAGTGGGCAGCGTTCTCTTTGTCGGGTGCAGTATTGGTAAGGTATCTATTAGCAGCATAATGAAGCCGATACTGCCTCTTTATGCCGCCATGCTTGTTGCATTGGCGCTAACAATTATCTTCCCCGAAATTAGCGAATTCCTGCCCAAGCTGTTGGGCCTCATTTAATTACACAAAAAGTTAGGAGACATGAAGTGTCTGATTATTTAAGTAGACAATTTGGTTTGCACGGCAAAGTTGCCGTAGTTACAGGGGCTAGTAGAGGGTTAGGGCAGGGCATTGCACTAGCCTTAGGTGAAGCCGGCGCGACAGTTATTGCCATAGGTTCGTCGACAAAAAGCGTTGAATCTACCATTGATTTGTTAGTTAAGAAAGATGTCGAGTGTGCAGGCTACGGGTGTGATCAATCAAACACCGCCGAAATTATCGATACTGTAAGTACAATTATTGAAAATCATGGGCGCATTGATGTTTTAGTTAACAACGCTGGAACCATAAAGCGTTCTCCCGCACATGAGTTTTCAGATGAAGACTGGAACGAAGTCATTAATGTGAATCTAAATGGTGTGTTCACTTTCTGTCGTGAAGCGGGCAAACAGATGTTGAAACAAGGTAGTGGTAAAATTATTAATATTGCTTCTTTGCTAAGTTTCTCTGGCGGTATTACTGTTCCAGCCTATGCTGCAAGTAAAGGTGGTGTTGCGCAATTAACAAAAGCACTGGCAAATGAATGGGCTAATCAAAATATCCAAGTGAATGCAATCGCCCCTGGATACTTTGAAACAGACAATACGTACAACATTCGCCAAGACCAATCGCGATATGAAAGTATTACCAGTCGGATCCCGACCGGAAAATGGGGCCAGCCTGACGACCTTGGAGGCGCCGCTATCTTTCTCTCTTCTCGAGCGTCTTCATACGTGAACGGGCATGTATTACTTGTTGATGGCGGCTGGATGGCTCGCTAACGCGAACCCGCCAACTTTTCTAACAACATATCAAATAGGCACAATATGAACTTTTTATTTTCTACCAATAAGCGCAGTTACCCAAGTATGACCAATGAGGAGTTAAGAGACGCTTTTTTAACGGAAGAGCTCTTTACTCCTGGTCATCTATCGCTTACTTACACTGATGTTGACAGAGCGGTTATCGGCGGTGCTATGCCGACAGAGGCCTCTATTGAATTACCAACGCATAAAGAACTTGCTGCTGATTACTTTTGTGAGCGCAGAGAACTAGGAATTATTAACATCGGTGGGGAAGGCTCTGTCAGTGTTGATGGTGAAAGTTTCGAAATGGCTAAAAAAGACAGCCTTTACGTTACCAGAGGTAGTAAAGAAGTTGTCTTGTCGTCTAAGGATGCGAGTAATCCTGCTAAATATTACATGATTTCATATCCTGCGCACCGGGCCACTAAAACTGTCCATGTGCCAAAGACGATGGCAAAACAGATAGATCTTGGTTCTCAGGAAACCTCTAACGAAAGAACAATATTTCAGTCTATTAGACCGGGAATTGTCGATAGTTGCCAGTTAGTCATGGGTATTACCGAATTAAAAACCGGAAGCGTTTGGAACACTAAGCCCCCCCATACGCATTTTCGTAGGACTGAAATTTATATGTATTTCGACCTCGATAAAAGCGAAAGGGTCTTTCATATGCTTGGTGAACCCAAAGAAGTTAAAACTCTTCCATTAGCGCCTGAAATAGCAATTGCCTCACCTAGCTGGTCTATCCACAGTGGGGTAGGGACGACAAATTACAGCTTTATTTGGGCTATGGGCGGAGAAAACCAAGAGTTTGATGACATGGACCACATTGAAATTTCTTCTTTAAGTTAAGTTTTAGCCTGTAAATTGCCATCAAGTATGTAATTTTTATCAAAATCAATCATGTTTTGAGTTTTTTGATTGATTTTGGTTGCTTTGGTGATTATATTAAACGCTATAACGCCAAATAGGACAGAAAAGTAATGCTTGAAAAGCAGCGACAACAGTTAATCCTAGAAGTATTAGAAGAGTCCACCTTTGCGAGTGTGCCCGAATTGTGCAGTCAATTGGGCGCATCTGAGGCAACGATTAGAAGAGATTTGAAAAAATTATCTTCTCAAAAGAAGATTAAAAAAATAAGAGGGGGTGCACAAGTAATAGATACTGGCTCGACCTCAAATTTCTATCTTTCTGGCAATGCCTTTCTAATTGATAAAGAAAAGAATGCTGATATTAAACGTGCCATTGCTAAAACGGCATGTGAGCTTTGTAACGATGGCGAGTCTATTATTATCAACGGTGGTAGCTCTACCTATATGATGGCCGAGTTCTTAAGAGATAAAAGATTAAATGTGCTAACCAACTCATTTGTCTTGGCTCAAGACTTGGTAGAGAACAGTCAGAATCAGGTCACCCTGCCAGGTGGTGAGGTGTACAGAAAGCAAAGCATCATTCTAAGTTCTTTCGAAAATGATACTACACAGAATTATCGTGGAACTATGATGTTTATGGGCACGCCCGGCATCAGCAAATATGGCGTTATGGAATCTGACCCCCTACTAATTCTTGCAGAGAAAAAATTACGCAAGCAGGCTGATAAGTTAGTTGTATTGGCTGATAGCACGAAAATTGGCCTACAAAGCAATTTAGTTTTTTGTGATTTGAACTCTGTGGATATTGTAATTACTGACAACCGTGCTGATAAAGCACAGTTAGACGAAATTAGAAGTTACGGTATCGAAGTGATTGTTGTAGACGTGGAGACACTAGAGGCTGCATAACAAGCTATTACACTTTTCTTATGAGAGGTTTCTCACGATGATGGAACCTCTTCACTTCAAATTATCCCCCGCTGACCCCATTTATTTCAGTATTGAGCAATAAATTGCAAGTAGTCGTATCAGTTACTTAAATCAATCAAAAGCTTTCAATTTCAATCATTGTTTGTTATACATTAACTTAATATTTTGGAAGTATCCTCGAGAGAAGTCATGAACGGCATTGCTGATAAGCGTTTCAGCTCACGCTATAGCTACAACTAACTTGACGCTCCTTTGATATTACATTCACAAGAAAATTCGGAGTTAATGCTAGAGTGAAAGCTGTTTTAGATATTGGTAAAACTCATATAAAACTATTGTTTGTTTCAGATTCTGAGCAAGTTGCAAGCTTCAGCTGCAAAAATGCCCCAATTGCAGGTCAGTATCCTCAGGCGGACGTAGACAGTATCTGGGATTGGATAGTAGAAACCTTGAAGTCGTGCACATATACAAAAGAGGTTGAGGGATTTGTGGTAACTACACACGGTGCCACAGCCGCACTGATTGATAGCAATGCGACAGATAGATCTAAGGCACTTGCACTTCCCATTCTAGACTATGAATATCAGGGTATTGATGAATGTACGCAACGTTACAAGGTTGAACGTCCTGACTTTAATGAAACTTTGTCTCCACTACTGCCTGCAGGTTTGAATCTGGGAAAGCAGCTCTATTGGTTACAGGAAAAGTACCCGCAAGAATTTGCAAAGGCTAATGCTATTCTCTTATATCCGCAGTATTGGGCATGGAGACTGGGGGCAGAATTAAGCGCAGAGGTAACTTCTTTAGGATGCCACACAGATTTATGGCATCCCGCCGCGCAACAATTTTCTTCGTTCACAGTTAAAAAGAAATGGGCGGCGCTATTCCCACCTCTAAAGAATGCATGGGACTGCATAGGACAAATAAGCGAAGACGTATCTAAGCAGACTTCACTGCCTACGTTATGCAAGATTTACTGCGGCATACACGATAGCAATGCGAGCTTCTTGAGATATTTAAATATCAATCCTCAATCGAGCGAGCAATTTACTGTCATGTCTACGGGTACGTGGACTATATTAATGCAGTCTGGAGGAGACGTAAGTACTCTTCATGACAAAGTAGACACCCTCGCTAATGTAGACATTAACGGTAACCCAGTTTCTTGTGCGAGATTTATGGGAGGTCGTGAGTACGAACGTATTTGTACTACGCTTGGTGGCAATATAAAAATGAACCCCACAGAATCAGAAATTCAAGACGCTATTAGTAATTATTGGCGGGTTACACCTGACTTTAGTGAGGGCAATGGTCCTTTTCCCGACTTGACCCCTCAATTGCTTTGCCCCGAAAGGCCAACTGCGCCACAAGCTATCGCAACACTTTACTGTGCACTTATGATTAATCAACGATTAGATGATCTTCAAGCTACGGGAGCAATCTATATTGAGGGTGCTTTTCTCAAGAACCCACTACTGTGTCGCTTAGTTGCCCAATTACGCTGTCAGCAGCCGGTTTTTGCTTCAACAGATAATACTGGCACAGTACTAGGTGCAGCAGCGCTTATAGGCTATCAAAAACTAAAGCAACATTCATTAGACTTGGAAAAGGTAGAGCCCTCCAATTTTTCTGGACTAGACTCCTATGCTGATGAGTGGGTTGAACTAATCAAAAACGCTCAAAAATAGACTCATATCAGCTTGCAAGCTGTTTAATAATCATAATGCAGTCAAAATGAAACCAATAATGATTGAAAATGATTGACAGGGATTGGAAGTGGCGTGTATTGTTACCGCAATAATCAATGTTTACATTTATGAAACATATCTAACTGATAATTTTAGGACACTGTAATGGCTTTTAAACCCGATGATTACAAGCATGTTAAGTACCTTTGGAAAGATGAAGAAGCAGATAAGCTCTCACCTGTAGAGAATTTAGTATATCGTTCAAATAAGCTAGGTGAAGACCAACGAATCACCAATACTGGCGGCGGAAACACATCTGCTAAACTGCTCGAAGAAGACCCATTAACAGGCGAACAAGTAGAAGTGCTATGGGTTAAAGGTTCAGGAGGTGATTTAAGAACATCGAAAAAAGAGAACTTTTCTTCTCTTTATGCTGACAAACTCCGTGCGTTGGATAACGTTTATCAGCAATATCCGGATAAAGGTTACAAGAGCTCTGGTGAAGACAAAATGGTAGGCATGTTTAAGCATTGTAATTTCTGCTTAAATCCTCGCGCCTCATCAATCGATACGCCTCTGCATTCAATGATTGAAGAGAAGCACGTTGATCACCTACATCCAAATGCCGTAATTTCTGTAGCATCATGTAAAGACCAAGAAGCGCTCACTGCCAAAATATGGGATGGGAAATTAGCCTATGTTCCTTGGATGCGCCCTGGTTGGGAAGCAGCAAAAGTATGTGAAGATGCTTATGAAGCGAACCCGGATATATGGGGTATTCTTTTAGGTCAGCACGGACACACTAATTGGTCTTCAGAAAGCAAAAGTTGCTACGAAACCTCATTATGGGTCATTGAAACTGCGGCGCGTTATATTGAAGAGCATGATAAAGGCGAAAATACGTTCGGTGGACAAAAAGTAGAATCTCTTGCCCAAGATAAAGCAAGAAGCCTACTTACCGACTTTATGCCTATCGCAAGAGGAAAACTATCTTCAAATGTTAAGTATATTGGCACGCTTCAAAATGATGAGGCCACACTAAGGTTCGTTAATAGTGTTGATGCTCCCCGTCTTGCTGAGCTTGGTACTTCTTGCCCAGACCATTTCCTAAGAACGAAAATTAAACCACTTTATATTGACTTTAATCCTAAATCAGACGGACTTGAAGAGCTTGTTGCGAAATTTGATGCGGCGTTAGAAAAATATAGATTGGACTATACGGCGTATTATGAAGCATGCAAACGTGACGACTCACCAGCAATGCGCGATCCAAGCCCAACAGTAGTCCTAATTCCTGGTGTTGGAATGATTGCTTGGGGTAAGAACAAAAGTGAATCCCGTGTTACCGCTGAGTTCTACAACTGTGCTATTGAGGTAATGAGAGGCGCGGAAGCAATTTCTGAGTATACTGCTCTTCCTGCACAAGAAGCATTTGATATCGAATACTGGGCTTTAGAAGAAGCCAAACTGCAAAGAATGCCAAAAGAGGCTCCTCTTGCTAGAGACGTTGTTGTTGTTATAGGTGCTGGAGACGGTATTGGTAAAGCAACAGCTCATCGCGTTGCACGAGAAGGCGCGCACGTTGTCTGTGCCGATCTTCGCCTTGAAAACGCTAAGGCAACGGCAGAAGAGTTAGAAGCTATTTACGGCAAAGGTATTGGCGTAGCTGGCACGGGTATTTCTTCGTGCGGTCCAGCTATTGCGCTTGGTGTTGATATAACCAAGAGAGAAACCGTAGAAGAATTATTTACCAACGTAACCTTAGCTTATGGCGGCATTGATAAAGTGATTGTTACTGCGGGTGTCTTTATCGCAGAGGGCGCAGATTTAGCGAAAAATGATGAAGTCTTTGAGCTGAGCTTTAACGTGAACGTGAAAGGCGGCTATGTTGTGGCTTCTGAAGCGCAGAAAATCTGGGAAAAGCAGCAAATGAAAGGAAATATGGTACTCACCACGAGTGTTAACGGTGCTGTATCTAAGAAAGGTTCATTAGCTTACGATACAAGTAAATCTGCTGCTAACCACTTAGTTCGAGAGCTTGCGGTTACGTTGTCGCCCTTAGTTAATGTTAATGCTCTTGCTCCTGCTACCGTAGTACAGGGGAGCAGCATGTTCCCGCGCGATCGGGTTATATCTTCACTGACTAAGTACGATATTCCGTTCCAAGAATCAGATTCCACTGAGAACCTTCGTACAAGTCTAGCTGAGTTTTACGCGCAAAGAACATTAACAAAGTCACCAATTACACCTGAAGATCAAGCTGAGGCAGCCTATCTCCTCGTGTCTGGTCAGCTAAACAAAACCACAGGTCAAATTATTAGTGTAGACGGCGGTTTGCACGAAGCCTTCCTACGCTAGGAGTACATTATGTTACGTAGAATAGAATCAGCTTTAATAAGCGAAAAGAACGAAGAACTTTATAAAGATTTAAAATCTGACTATGACGCACTTGGTGAAAAGCTTGGTCGCGACGGTATTGATATTGAAACGTTCACAAAAGCAGCGGAACAATTTCAAATAGCAGTACCCTCGTGGGGCACTGGCACTGGTGGAACTCGTTTTGCACGTTTTCCGTTAAAAGGCGAACCTCGTAATATTTACGAGAAGCTTGAAGACTGCTCGGTTATCAATGAATTATCTGGCTGTACTGATAGTGTTTCACCCCATTTCCCATGGGATAAAGTTGACGACTTTAGTGAATTGAAACAGACGTCAGATGAATATGGTCTTAGTTGGGTATCAGTAAACTCAAATACATTTCAAGACCAACCTGGCCAAGAGGTATCGTATAAGTACGGTAGCTTGAGCAATACACAGGAAGCATCTCGTGAACTTGCTATTCAGCACAATCTCGATTGTATTGAATACGGTCAAGCTCTAGGTGCTAAAAGCCTTACAGTGTGGGTAGGTGACGGTTCTAATCATCCAGGCCAGCAACATTTTCAACGCGCTTTTGAGCGCTATTTGTCAAGTATGGAGAAAATCTACGCAGGGCTACCAAGTGATTGGGAAATGCATATCGAACATAAAATGTTTGAGCCAGCATTTTATTCAACCGTTATTCAAGACTGGGGTTCAAACCTACTTGCGGCAATGCACTTAGGCCCAAAATGCAAATCACTTGTGGACCTTGGACATCACGCGCCAAATACTAATATCGAGATGATAGTGTCTCGTTTGATCCAGTTTAAAAAGCTGGGTGGGTTCCACTTTAATGATAGTAAATATGGCGATGATGATTTAGATAGCGGCTCACTGCATCCTTATCAGCAGTTTCTCATATTTAATGAGTTAGTAGATGCGAAGCATCGTCAGCAGGAAGGTTTTAATCCTGCCTACATGCTAGATCAGTCACATAATGTTACAGATCCAATCGAAAGCTTGGTTATTTCTGCTATCGAAGTTCAGCGTTCGTACGTAAAAGCATTACTAGTTGATAGAGATGCCTTATATGGCTATCAGCAAGACAACGATGCAATGATGGCTTCTATGGAGCTGAAAAAAGCGTTCAATGTAGATGTTACTCCTATTCTTGCAATGGCTCGCTATCGTAAGTCTGCGGCAATCAATCCTATTGGGACTTACCGTTCTCTTGATTATCGTGAGTCTATGGACAAAGTACGTCCACGTGACCCAAATGCTACGGGTTCGGGTATTGTTTAAGCATTCAATAAGATAGCCGCTTTCTATCTGTACTCTACATAAAAGCGAACGAAGAATAAGAAAGAAGAATAAGAATAATAAAATTAACTGTTGTCAAACTATCGGAATAAGAAAACGCATATGTTGTTGAGCAATTGTCATAACTATCATGATTTTAGAAAGTTAGCGCAAAAAAGGTTGCCCGGTCCAATATTCAATTATATTGATGGCGGAGCCGATGACGAGGCGACAATGCGTCGCAACTCTGAATCTTTTCAGAGTTGCGATCTTATTCCAAACGTTCTGACCGGTGTCAAAGAGATTGACTTAAGTGTTGAGGTAATGGGGCAGAAGCTTGCGCTTCCGGTTTATCTTTCACCTACCGCACTACAGCGCTTGTTTCATCACCAAGGCGAGCGTGCAACAGCTGGCGCAGCAGAAAAGTTTGGAACAATGTTTGGTGTTTCTTCATTAGGAACAGTGAGCATGGAAGAAATTGCTAAAAAATACGATACTCCCCAGGTTTATCAGTTCTATTTTCACAAAGATCGTGGTTTAAATAGAGCCATGATGGAAAGAGCAAAAGAATCTAACATCGAAGTTATGATGTTAACTGTAGATTCTATTACGGGCGGCAACAGAGAGCGTGATTTACGTACTGGTTTTGCCATCCCATTTAGACTGAATCTTAAAGGTCTGTGGCAATTTGCAACGCGCCCGATGTGGGGTATCAACTACGTTACCCATGAGAAATTTTCTCTTCCTCAGCTAGATGCTCATATCGATATGGGAGGGGGCGCCAGTTCGATTGGCGATTATTTTACCAATATGCTTGACCCTTCAATGAACTGGAAAGACGTTGAAGAGATGGTTAAATTTTGGGATGGTCAATTTTGTCTCAAAGGCATCATGAGTGTTGATGACGCCAAACGCGCGGTAGATATAGGCTGCACAGGCATAGTCATTTCTAATCATGGTGGTAGACAGCTTGATGGCTCTAGAAGCTCCTTTGATCACTTAGCGGAAATTGTCGACGCTGTAGGCGATCAAATAGACGTTATATTTGATAGCGGTGTTCAACGAGGAACTCATGTTTTAAAAGCACTCGCGATTGGCGCAAAAGCTGTTGGCCTAGGGCGCTACTATCTTTTTGCACTAGCGGCAGCTGGACAAAAAGGGGTAGAACGAGCCATGCAGTTAATGGCTTCAGAAATTGAACGGGACATGCGATTAATGGGCTGTTCAAAAATAAGTGATTTGAACCGTGATCATATTCGATTTAGATAAATTCTAATCTCACGGACTACTTTCGTCCCCGTTTTGATAAATAACTAGTCTTCATAGTTTTAGTTTTAAAGTAACTGCAAACTTAACTGAATCTAAACGGATTAACTATGAAGACTATCGCTGCATTAATATTAGCTGGCTTATCTTTTCCCTCTTTAGCTAATACTTCAGAAGTACAGGACTTTAGGCCTGTTTTTAAATTAAGAAACGACTTACAGTGCTGGCCAACTGAGCCCGCTCAAGGGCTAAATTCTGGTATCTGTAATAACAAATCCTCATTTCAGGTGACGCCTCCTTCTGTTTACGCGGAAAGCTATTCCGAATCAATAAGCGGAAATAGTCATTCACTTATCACTTATTGGGCTTACTACGGTAATCAAAACGGCTGCACTACCTTTGATAGCGGTCATTCGGACGATTGGGAGCCAGTAACGGTGCACACTGTAAATGGCTCGATAAAGCATGTCACTTACTGGCAGCACAATGGTAGATACACAAAACCTGTTTCAGAGATTGAGACGGATGGCAGTCATCCGGTGGTTTATGTCGGAAAGTACTCTCACGGCAATTATCACGACCAGCGTAGTAGGGCATCTTTTGACAGTTGGGCGTTTGGATCGGGGGATTATTGCTACTATTGGAAAGATCCTAGAGGGCCAGGTCAAACCTGGTCTCCTGGTGTACGAGCACTTACTAGTGTTGGACATAACAGTATTTTCCCTGGTTCTCAAAACCCAATAAACAGAGATATTTCGCCGCATGAAAGAACAGTGTGCAGATCTGACGGTGGAAGGGTTTTAGCAGGAATAATCGACGGAACAGAAAATACTTGTGATAGAAACCCTTCTTATTTAAAAGATGAAAACATGTTGCTTAAAGATTTGTTTTATCTTGATATCTATTAATTTTCAGTGAGGTGAATTTTTTCACCTCATTTCACTTATTATTTGAGGCGAAGTGTTAGATTTCAAAGGGTGTTATTGAGCTACTGAAATCATAGTGTCACACATAAGATATATGATAATAATACGAAAATTTAGTAAATTAACTAACAATGAAACCAGCGGCAGATTTACATTGGGATGAGTTAGATAATAACGACGTTAAAGATTTATTAACGTCGCTTAAGGCATTCATCCGAAGTTTAACGGTCGATAAAAGCCAAGCTGACGATATCTTCCAAGAGACAGTGTTAAGGACGAAGAAAAGCAAGCAACTATCGGAATTAGACTCTCCACTCGCCTATATGATTACGGTGTCGAAAACAGTTTTATACGATCTTCAGAAAAAAAGCGTTCCGCACTACGTCGATATTGAAGAAGTAAGTATTCAGTCTAATGACTATTCGCCAAGTAATACGTATTTTAATCAACAGAAACTGGCGCTGGTAGACAGTATACTTTTAAACATGTCACCCATTAGAAGAGAAATTTTTCTGCTTCGAAGAGTAGATGGCTTGGCGCGAGATGACATCGCTGAAAGGTTAGATGTTAGTGTTGAGGTAGTCAAAAAACACCTAACAAGAGCGATGGTAGAAATCACGATGAAACTTGAAGAGGCTGGGTGGCTTGAGGACAATTAAAGATGAAACTCTATCTCTTAATTTTATTGTACAGGTTTAGCGGCGTGAAAAGATGACATTGATAGTGTTAGAGGAAGCAGCAGATTGGTTTGATCGTATTGATGAACTGAATGAACAGGAGCGGCATGATTTCGCGCACTGGCTTGCTGTAGAAAAAAACAAGGCAGCTTTTCAAAAGATAGCAACCGCCATGGGACAGCCTGAACTCGCTGCACGTGCTATAGCCATGTCAGCTAGAAAAGAGCCGCTATTGAAAAATAGTCCAGTGGTGAATCAGAATGCAGAGAATAAGATAGAGAAAAGTCGTATTGCTACTTACTGGTCAATTGCTTCAGCAGCGTGTATTGCATGTATGGTAGTGTATTTTACTGCGGGTAATGTTGATTCAACGGCGAACTCTGATAAAGGGCTATCCGCTCTTACTGAATATGAAACCAGTACTTTTAACGTTATTTCAACTTCTGTAACAGAAGAGAAGTCTAACGTGTTAGATGATGGCTCAATTGTTTATCAAGGTGGTGATAGTCAAATAAGCGTAGCGTTTAGTGCGGAAAAAAGAGAGGTTAAACTCACTAAAGGCCAAGCATATTTTGACGTTACGCATGCGCCTCAAAGACCGTTTATCGTCGATTTAGATGACGCAACAATCACAGTCGTAGGGACTGCTTTTGACATTGATCGGCTAGAAGATCAGACTATTGTAAAAGTCTATGACGGTACGGTAAGAGTTAATGCCGACCGCGAAATTCTTTTAAATAGAGGTGAAGAAATTACCCTTTTAAATGGTGCTATTGCAGAAAGCTCGGTATTTACGCCACAGCAGCTTCCAAGTTGGAGGATGGGATGGTTAAGTATTAAGGACACACCCATAAACGAGGTGATAGCAAAATTGAACCGTTATTCGTCACGACACCTCACCTACATTGGTGACCCAGATGTAGTTATCTCAGGACGGTTTAGCTTACGCAATATTAGTGAGTCTCTAGACTTATTATCTACAATGCAAGAGTTCTCGGTTGAGCAAACGAGCTCAGATTACATAGTGAGACAAGTAAAGTAGTCGTTCATTATGCTTAAAAGCGTCTTGTGTAGATGTAGGGTGATATTGCTTTGGTCGTTACTTGTAAGTGATACAAGCTCTTTTGCTTATGCCTCTACCGTAGACCATGAGAGACTAGAAAGTATAACGCTTTCTTCTACATCACTGAGTCAAAGCTTAGAGCTAATTGTAGAAAAATTTGGTGTCGGTTATGTCACATCCCCTTCCCTTATTAAGGGGGTAATGTCGCCAGCTATCTCTGGCAGGTTTACGCTCGAAACGGCGATGAAACATGTACTAGATGGAACAGGATTAACCTTTAGCATTACACGTAGTGGGGTAGTCATACGAAAGTCTGAAAGCGTAATCGACGAAACTGTTATAGAAGAAATAAACGTTAACGGAATTCGTGGCTCTCTAAACCTCTCTAGACAAGAAAAGCGCAACGAGAAACAGGTCACAGACGTTATCGTCGCTCAAGAAATTTCAAGATACCCAGACAGAAATCTAGCAGAATCGATGCAACGAATTCCTGGAATGAGCATTACGAGAGAAGCGGGTGAGGGACGTCAGGTGGTGCTGCGTGGCTTAGACCCCGATCTTACTTTGGTTACGATAAATGGAATGCCTGTACTGTCAAATAATGACTCTCCTATGGATAGCAGGACACAGAGGGATAGAGATCGTTCCTTTGATCTCAACTTGTTTACGTCAGAACTTTTCAGCCAAATTAAAGTTTTTAAAAGCTACTCTGTAGAGCAACCAAGCGGCGGCGTGGCTGGTATTGCTGCAATAACCACAGCAAAACCTTTCGATTCACCAGGACTCCAATGGAACGTTTCTCATCAAGTCGACGCAAACCAATATGCTGAAGGTCTTTCAAAACGTTCTTCATTTACTTTGTCTTCGACGAATAAATATTGGGGCATGTTGATTTCAGCAGCCTACGGACGAAGGTCGTATCAAGAGCAAGGTGCAAATACCTTTAGATGGAGACGACTTGCTCCCGAGGGAGCAAATGTCTCTGCCTTAGATTCTGAACTGGTTGAAGCTTGGCAGAATCAAGAAATTAGGGTTCCAAGAGGAAATCGCTATTCTGTGTGGCGAGGAGATATGGACCGCCTAGGTATTGGAGCGACTCTTGAGTATCAAACTGACCTCAGTCATTTCACAATCGACTGGATCTATGGCCGACTTGATAGCCAACGACAAGAGAACCATCTTTATCCACGGGGCTTTCAATCTACGCCAACTATCGAGGGCGAAACTCTTATTACGGAGGCAGAGGTTAACTCAAAGCATGAACTCGTTTATGCGGACTATCGAAATGCTCGTGTTGGCACAGAAAGCCGTCATCAGGAAGTATCAACGCAGTTTAAACAAGCCGTGCTGAATTTCGAGCACAGAATGTCGAATAATTTTTTATTTGATGGTGTGCTAGGTGTGCAAAGTGCTACTTATAAAATGCCTCACAGTATTCGAGCTTACATGAGAGGAGAAAGTGATGTTTCTATCGACTACAGAGACGATTATTACTTCCCTAGCATAAAATATAGCGCTGAGTTGACTCATCCCGATATGTGGCAAATGAACGAGCTCGACTCTGAGCAGTTTATCTCTACGTCTGATTTTACTTACCTGAAAGGTCAATTACAGGTAAATACAAGCCACCGAAGTGCCTGGGAGCTGGGTTTTGAAATCGTGCAGTTTGAAAATACGTCCAAATACACGGATATCCAAAACATCCTAAAAGAACGCTGGTTATCTACACGAGAGGCAGTACCTCAAAGCACAGCATATGTTTTTGATAGTCATCAGCATTTAAATTGGTTAGCTCTTAGACCAGAACAGGTATATTCTTTTTACAACAAACCTTCTTCGGTAGATTCACTATCACTGTCTTATGCTCCAGACCGCGTTATTGACAACGTGATAAAAGAAAGCCGAACGTCTTTCTTTACTCAATATTCTGTAGAAGGTAGTGATTGGACATTCAATGCAGGGCTTCGAGCTGAGCGGGATAAGTCTTTTATTTCGGTGTTTCAGTCTAGTCTTAGTAATCGCTATAACCTAAGCAATATTGCCCTCCTTCCCTCAATGCAATTTAACTACCGAAGAGATGAGCAAGTAGTTAAAGTCGGAATTAGCAGAACATTGGGCCACCAAGAATTGGATACCTTGACACGAAATATTCAGCTCATCGATGATGAAAATATTGTTATTCTTCCCAATGATAGGCTTAAGCCTATAAGTGCTTACAATCTCGATCTAAGCTTCGAATCATATCCGGGAGAAATCGATAGATACTCGGCCAATGTATTTGGAAAATGGATAAAAAACAGTATAGCTCCCATGAGTCAACGCTTGCCCTTGAGTGACGTAGCGAGAGATTATCCTGAATTATTTTCTAGTGATTTTGAAAGTGTTTACATAGATGTCGTAACGCCAACGAACCAAGGCACTTATTTTTTATATGGCGTAGAAGGAAGTGTGCAGTTGGAATGGCCCTTGGGCGAATATATGTCGCGCTTTAACGTACTTCACGTTGGGATAGTGGCAAATGCCAGTTATACGTTTGGAAATGTTCAGTACTACAACACTAATACCGGTGACCGCCTAGATAAAAAGGCTGCCCCTTATCTTTCTCCGCTATTGGCTAATCTTACCGCCTATCTTGAGGGATACGCTTTGAGCCTAAGACTCTCAGCCACCTATCGCGATGAGTATATTGCAAGGGTAGATGGAGGAACCTTAGTTGATGAAAATGAGACAGGATTTTTATCAACACTATATATGGATGCAGTAATAGCTTATCAAATCACTGATAATGTAGAGCTCAGGATCGAAGCAACTAATCTCACTGATGAGCGAGAAATTCAGTACTCCGATTCTTCTTATCGTCCATACAATACTACAGTAAGTGGTCGTAATTACTCTCTTGCCATTTCTTATCGCTATTAAAAACTCGAAGAGCTTATTTTTGTAGGCTCTTCGAGTACATTCATTTACATCGAGTAAGTAAGACCTAAATAAAAGGTTCTTCCACTTACCGTCGTGTTGTACAAACGGTCATCCGAATCGCTGTATTGCTCTTCGCGTTCATCAGAAAGGTTAATACCTTCTAGTGTTACCTTAAGATTATCATTTACATTATAAAATGCTGAGAAATCCCAGTAAGTGGTGCCATGAAAGCCTGCCTCGTCTTGGTCGCTGCTCGACGTTTCAACCTGCGTTAAGTAATCATCACGATAGGCTGCTGAAACGCGCATTCCCCAATTGTCTGTCTCGTAATACATCGTTGCATTGTAGATATTCTCAGACAATCCGTAAAAGGGGCGGTAAACTTCTACACTTTCACCATCAACTAAAATATTGTGTAAAGATTCGCCATCAGAATACGTATAGTTCACAATAGCACCAAGATTATCGAATGGTGCTGGCAGAAAATCGAAATCACGCTGGAACGCTATTTCCCAGCCTGAAAAGTCGCTTTCTGCTAAATTTTGAGGTTGAGAGAATGTATACAGTGTATCTGGCGTTTGCGTGTTTCCATTTTCGTCTACCATGCCTTCGATTAACGATAGCGGATATCCTGTATCACCATAGGCTATTGGAGAAACATTAGTAGCAATAAAGTTATCAATTTCTTTTTGGAAGTAAGTGACTGAGGCATAACCGACTTCATCAAAGTAATACTCAACACCCGCCTCCATATTGATTGTTTCAAAAGGCTGAAGACTAGGATTACCGGCATTGATACTCAAACCACTTGAACCAAATAATGGGTCAGTATTTACCGTACCTGATACAGATAAACTACCCAGTGTAGGTCGAGTTACGTTTTTCCCTGCGCTCGCTCTCAGAACAAGGCTCTCTGTGTAATACCATGCAACATTCAGTGTAGGTAATAGTCCATCATAGTCCCTTTCTACAGTGACGTATTCACTACCATTCACTATGCCACTAGATTGAATATCGGTATCAAAATAGCGTAAACCAAAACTAGTTCTCAGCTCAGAGTCAGGCAATAGCAGGTCATATTCATAAGTCGCGTATAGCGCCATGGTCTCTTCTACGACTTCATTAGGCGCATCGCTATACATAATGTCGCGTTCAACATCGAACGCGTTTAGCACAGCGCCAACGTCAGTACTTAGCCAATCTTGTTTTTTGTGAATTGAGTTTACATAAACAAATTCAGGGTTAATCACATCGCTTACTTCGCCACTTTGCCAAGCACTTCTTAATGCATTGCCAACTTGTTCTCTGTTGTTGCTGTGTTCGAACTTTTTAAAGGAACCACCAAATTTCAAAGAAGCGTTATCAGACAGCAAGTAATCCGCATCGAGCTTAGCGATATCAAAGCTATTTTCTACCTCGTCTTCCTGAAGGTCTATCTCATGGTAACGAAACTCATTGATATCTGTTGGATCAAATCCATTGATGTAGGTATTGGTGCCATAAAAGCGGTCCTCCCTGTAATCTATGGTCATATCAGCGAAAGATTCTAAGTAGACTTTTGCACTATTACTTTCGTATTCACTTTGCATATGGCCGAGTAGGCCTGAAACCGTAAATGCATCGGTCACATGCCACTGTGCGTTTAGCACCAACTGTGAAATGTCTGTTGTTGCTTGTTGATCGCGACTTTCTGAGTGCAGAGCGGTATTTTCCCACGAAGAATATATAACTTCGTTGTTTTGGTTATATTCTATGTCAGTTAAGCCAGAGCAAAAATTGCGTGCCCCGTCATAGTCTGCACCTGTGCAGCCAAGTGCGGTAGAACTTGAACCTCTGCTTTGTAAGTGAAACTCTCCTCTATCGTTATCAAGTGTGCCGTATAATGCATCGAGTTCAAGCGAGAATGCTTCAGACGGTCTGTATTGAAGTGCCACTGTAGCGCCAACCCGAGTTTGTTCACTATTAAATTGTGAGTATCTACTGCCTCGTGAGAAACGAAGATTGCCGCTATTTACGGCTTCTTGATCTGCTTGTGATAGTGTAGATATGTCGGAGCCTTGGGCGTTGCGAGGCCGCCAACGATAGGTGTTATAACCTTGTTCAGCCGTATCACGCTTGCTAAGTGCCAGTGAGACAAGAGCGCCAAAATCACCCCACGTGTTTGAAACTAAGGCTGCGACCCTCGGGCTTACGTCGTCTGTTAATGAATTATCGCCCGCTTGCGCACTGATTACACTTTTGAATCCATCGTAATTAAATGGTTTCGCGGTATAGAGTTTTACAGTGCCGCCTATGCCGCCTTCATCCATTTCTGCAGAATAGCTCTTCTGAACGTCAATTTGGTTAAATAGTTCGGACGCAAAAATGTTAAAATCAAAAGAACGAGATAAGTTAGTCGTTCCTCTACTGTCCATTGCAGATGAGGATGTACCTAGAGCTTCCATGCCGTTTAATTGCACTTGGGTAAAATCTGCGTTAAGGCCTCGTAGAGATATTTGTCTACCTTCACCAGCTTCACGGGTTATGGTTACGCCTGGTATTCTTTGAATAGATTCCGCTAAATTGAGGCTCGGGAAGTCAGCGATATCTTCAGCAAGAATTGAATCTTGTGAACCTAGCGCGTCCTTTTTTAAATCTTTAGCTTTTATAAGTGAGCCTCGAAAACCACTCACTACAATCTGTTCTATCATTTCATCTTCTGTCTGCTGTGCTTGAGCAGAAAATTGCGTCATGCAGGTGGCAGATAGGACAGCTGTAGCTAAGAGTGTTTTTTTAAAATTAGTATGCATGGGTTTACCTTTTAATTGATCAAATTTTGATGTTTAACAGCGTTAAGTCTTTTCAAGCAGTCATTCTCGAAAGAAACTGAATAACCTCGACGTATGGATTGGGGAGACTGGTTATAGAAATCGCTAGAAATGAACTGAGCCCCACTGGCAAATGCTGCATCTCTTTGCGCTCGCAAGCTTTGTGTAGTTGCCGATAAATCAGCATCAGCACGAGTTCTCACTAGAAAACCATCTTTGACGAGCGCTTGAATGTCTTGCTGACTTTTAACTGGATCATTTCGAATGAATATTGCGGCAGCGTCGGAGTGTTCGGGGACAGAGAGAAACATGCTTTTATTCTGAAGCGTTGAACTCTGTTGAAGATATATCTCTTTTTGAGCTTTATTAGCATCGAATAAAAACAAGAATTTACCTCGAAGTGCCTCAACACTTGGCCAGCCATTCCTTGTTATTGCTGCCCTTAACGTATGGTGGCGGCCCCGAACGCGATCTGGCGTAACTAACTTGCTCCCGAATAAGTGCGCAATTTCGTTGTCTAAGCGCTTATAGTCTGAAATGGAAAAAGCGACGGGGGCCGCCTTACTAAGAAACGCTGGCTGAGACTCTTTCGCATTCACAATAACAGTAATGGGGAAGTGATTAGGGTTAGCTTCTGACCACTTTAAAAGTTGTTTTGCGCAAAGCTGTAAGGTTAAACAATGCGTCATCACATCTACGTGTGGAATATGAAGAACCTTAAACCCAGGTTCTGCCAAAATTTGGCGTTCACTCTCTGAAAACCAATTACTATTGGAAAGTGTTTCTATTTCTGGCGTGTTGTATTGATGCCCATTTGGATCGTTAACCACATCAATTTCAATTTGACGAATTCCTAAATTCAACTGTTCTTGAAGCGAAGGATGAATATAAGAAATCTTCTTTAAAAGTTCAGGTGATACATCTTTTAAAAACTGCCTAGCTTCTGGTGGTAGCGCTTTTTTGTAGCTATTGTGAGAACCAATAATTTGATACTGATCCAGTGATTTCGCGCAAGAATAAGCGCTAAGAACCAGAGTTAAAGAAAGTAAAAGATAACGCATAGGTATACATTCAAAGAGTATTTTGAACGGTAGAGCGGAGTTGTTTGAAAAAGGGGACAGGAAATTTTTGCTAAGAGATAAACTTCACAAAAGTGTCATATAACAAAACTTTTTTATTAAATTTTTTGTGAACCACTGTCCCCATTTAGAGCTAAGCGCTGTTATTAGTATTAATGACTTGCTGAACGGGGCTGCGTTATGAGTAAATATGGAAAAAGAACTAAAGAGATACGAGTATTCAACGTTAGCATATTGAATGTACTGTCATGCGGGTTGCTAGTTATATGTTACTTCTTTGCACTTATTTCTATTAGTGTCGTTGCCAAAAACGAAACTCAGCAGGTAAAGATCGCCTTTATAGCTGATATCCATCTTCATTCACCTGAAGGCGCAGCGGCAACGCTTCCTAAAAGTGCCTTGCCAAAAGACCCTACAAGCCACGCCCCAATATTACTGAGAAGTATGCGCTCTCAATTGAGTTCTACTCGTTTGTTCAATGAAAATATTATGGTGTTTAAAGAAGCGCTTAATGATGTAGTAGAAAGGAATATCAAGTTAGTAGCGTTACCGGGTGATTTCACTGACGACGGTCAGCCAGTAAATATTCTTGCATTAAAGGAAATACTAGACGAGTACCAGCAAAAGTATGGACTACGATTCTTCGCTATCAACGGCAATCACGATCCGGTCAGGCCTTTTACACGTCCTGGCGGCAAACGCGACTTTCTGAGCCGAGAAGGTGCAGAAATCAGTGTTATGAGCCCAGCACATCAAGATTGCGTGTCTGGAAAAAGTGATTTTTGCTCAGAACTACTTAAAGAGTGGGGGTATAAAGAGATTGCTCAATCACTATCTGAACATGGTTTTTCACCTTCGCCTGCAGACAAGTTGTTCGAAACACCATTTAATACGGTAGATTTAGCTAAGCGATATTGGACATGGTGTGATGGCGACGAATTTTGCGTAGATATGCCTGACATGAGCTATTTAGTAGAGCCTGTAGATGGTCTTTGGCTGTTGGCGATAGATGCAAACGTGTATAAGCCAACAGGTAGTTTGAGCAATAAACAATTTGATGGGTCGAGTAACGCCGGTTATGACGCACTAATTGAATATAAACCTCAGCTCGTAAAATGGATCCAACGAGTTGTCGAGCGTGCAAAAGAAAATAATAAAAAGTTGGTTAGCTTTAGCCATTTCCCCATGGCTGATTTCTCAGACAAACAAACGGATAAAATTATCAGTTTTCTAGGCGAAACTGCCATGCAGCTGACTCGCCAACCCTCTAATAATACAACCAGAGTGTTAGAAGCGACTGGCTTAAAGTTACATCTTGGAGGTCATATGCACCTCTTCGATATTAGTCAGTCACCAGACGCTGAATTTACGAATGTGCAAGTGCCTTCCTTAGCAGCTTATCAACCTGGATACACCATAGTAAAGATTGGTAAGGATGGTGAAACTCTAATAGAGACCGTCATCATTCGTGACGTTAAAAATTTCGCAAAATGGTTCCCTGTTTATGAAAACGAGTGGGAATACCTTCAGCGGAGTGGACAAGGGTTATGGGGAAAAGAAAACTTAGAAGCTAGTAGTTTTTTAGATTTTACTGATAATCATTTAAAACAAATTGTGACTAATAGATATCTAAAAGAGTGGCCACCAGAGTTAGTAGAGCTATTTTCATCTAATACAATTGGAGGCCTTGTGGAGATGACTCCATGCTTTTTCAACTATAAAGGAAAGCAAGAGTTTGAAGGGTTCAACGCTATGACTTTGATTTTTGATTTCTACAGGTCGAGAAATGCAGGTGGTTTAGCCCGTTTAGCTTTACCACACCACTTTTATGGCGAACTTTCGCTTTGCTTAAAAAAGCAAGCTCTTAAAAAGCCTTCACAAATTTCAGATGGCAGTAAAGATCTTAAAAGAGGGCTTGAGTTAATTACTAACACGGTCATGTCATCGCGTCAGGATAGACCGACTATCAATGTTGTGTTGTAGTGAAACTTGCCAGTCTAGATGGCAGTTTTATTTCAGTCACCCTTTATACAAAAGGGCAACGACAATTCTTTGTAATTAAATACTCCTAATCCTGCTGATGTCAGTGATTAGGAGTCGTTTAATTACTTCTACTCAATTCCCTTTCCCGTTGCCGCCCAATATATCCCCCCATACAGATGGGATAAAAACACTTCATCTCGGTAGACACCAGGTATATGGCCTAAGGCAGTATAAAAAGAACGACCTCCGTCAAATTCGTGATACCACGCCATAGGATGAAATTCACCCATACCATCTGACTTTTTATCGCCCCAGTCGGCTTTCGGACTATAGGTCGATTCGTCAACGGTAAGCAGGTATTGCAATCCCTCTATGTTGGCGGGTAAGAAGGTATATAGTTCATCTGTCCAAAGGTGCCTATCATTGAACCCTTGCATACCCGGGAATCTATTGTTTTGCTTTACTAACCTCGCTGTCTGGTTTTCTGGGTGTATTTTGAAGTAATGGCCAACGAGTTTTCCGTACCACTCCCAGTTGTACTCTGTGTCTGATGCTGAATGAACACCAACAAAACCTTTCCCACTTTGAATGAAGCGCTTGAAAGCTTGCTGTTGCTCATTATTAAAAATATCCCCTGTGGTATTCATTAACACTATCGCATCGAACTGACTTAAATAATCATCGTTCATTACTAGGCCTGCATACTCGTGCCATTCCAAGCCAAAATCATGACGTGAGGCTAATTCTCTCATGGCAGTCACACCTTCATGAATAGAGCTATGATGCCAACCTGCTGTTTTCGTGAAAAGCAAAACTTTGAATTGCGCTGCATAAGCTGAACTCATAGTCACTAACGATAGACACGCTACCGTAATTATGAATAAGTACTTCCTAATTTTCATGAGGTGATTCCTTCATTTTTTTTTAAATTAAATTATAGAAATATAACAGAAATTATATTTCCGATATTAACGACGACTTTCTCAATTATCAGCTAACAGTAAAGGCAAGTTCAGCTAGTCTAAATGCATGCACATTATTACCGCGCTATGCTGCCATGTAAAAATAATGTTAATAAGGCGTGTTGTGGTTAAGTCACTTGCGAACTGTTTTATTGTTCATCTACATTCGAAAACTCTTAAGCGAAGTGTTAAACCATTGTTAAAAAATGGCATAGCGCTTCATGATCATCCGCAGAGTTATAAACTTTCTTACACTCTACAGCATGAATATTCTATTGGCTCGCTGCGAGGGCTATGACGCTGAAAAATGCGTATTAAAGTCCGATAAATTCGTATCGGCGCATCAATGCTCTGTTTACAATGTGATAACAAAAAATGTAAACAGAGAAAAGCTACATGAGCAAAACGCGCAATAAAGTACGAATGGGCATGGTCGGAGGCGGACAGGGCGCCTTTATTGGTGCAGTGCACCGGTCTGCTGCTGCAATCGATGGCGAGATAGAATTAGTCTGTGGTGCATTCAGTAGCTCCCACGAGAATTGTTTAACAACAGGCAGAGAACTTAACTTGGCGTCTGAGCGCTGTTACTCCGATTTTAATACAATGTTTGCTGCGGAAGCTCAACTGCCGCCTGAAAAACGAATGCAGTTTGTCTCTATAGTCACACCTAACCATTTACATTATGCCGTGGCAAAGGCTGCTATTGAAGCTGGTTTTCATGTGTTATCAGATAAACCCGCAACGTTTACGCTCCAAGAAGCCATTGACTTAAAAGCTATACTTAATCAACACAATGTTTTGTACGGACTCACACATACCTATACCGGGTACCCATTGGTTCGCGAAGCTAAAGACCGAATAGCTCAAGGTGAATTAGGAACAGTCACTAAAGTTGTTGCTGAATATTCACAGGGTTGGTTAGCACAACCGCAAGACTCAAGTAATAAGCAAGCGAGTTGGCGCTTAGACCCTTCTCGGGCCGGTGTCAGTTGCTGTATGGGTGACATAGGGGTGCATGCAGCAAATTTAGCAGAATTTGTTTCTGGTTTGGAAATTACTAGGATGTGTGCTGATTTGTCTCCGGTGGTTAGCGGCCGACAGCTTGACGATGATGGTAATATTTTAATGCGATTTAACAACGGCGCTAAAGGCGTTTTGATCGCAAGTCAAATCAGTGTCGGCGAGGAGAATAACTTAAATATTCGTATTTACGGCACAAAGGCTGGACTAGAATGGCATCAACAAGAACCCAACACCCTTACTATCAGATACAACGATAAGCCTAGCCAAGTTGTTCGTACAGGTGTCGGTGGCTTTAGTCCTGCGGCGGCCGGTTCAATGCGTATTCCAGCCGGCCATCCTGAAGGGTATCTAGAGGCATTCGCAAATTTATACGTTGATTTTGCAAACCAGGTGCGTGAATTTGATAATAGCGACAAGTACGTTAATCTAGCCAGTATAATTCCCGGAATTGATGACGCAATCCGAGGTATGGCATTTATTGAAAATTGCGTCGCCGCTAGTCAAGCAAACGAGGGATGGCTAGAGTTTAAGCTGGCTAATGTTTTATAGTATTTGATAAGCACACGCTTGTTGGTTAAGTTCATCCCGACGTCCAAGTGAGTAGTCTGAGTGCTACTCTACTTGTAGCGTAAAGCGATTAGGTTTATCTGGGCCTAGCTTCATACGTGAAACTGTCTCCTTACCATCTATTTCAACCTTAATAACATAGTCTCCGTAAAACCCTCTCGCTGCGAAGTTACCACTGTCATCAGTCTTACCACTAAAATCGTTCCAAAAAGTGCTATATACAGTGTCATGCCAGGCCTTTTGGTTGAGTTTCGGTGACCAATCACGATGGTACATGGCTGCATTAGGTCGCCAATGCGCACCCGCCCAGAAACCCCATTTTTGAACTCCGACGGTTGCGGGATGACTGAAGAATATCGTTAAGAAGTCACGCGTATAATCTGCCTGCATTTGCTCATCGGACGTATCGATGTCGAACTCTGTTGCGCGTATCATCAAATTTGGAAAGGCTGAGTGATATTTATCTATGATGTCAAAAATTTGAGTTATAGGCGTAGGGGTCGCACTAAAGTGACTTTGCAGGCCGATACCGTGAACTGGCGCATCATTTGAAAGCAAATAGTCGATAGTATTGAAGTAATGGTCTTGATGAACGCTGTTCCTACCGCCACCTGAAATAATAGAATAATCATTAATAAATAGGCGCGCACTAGGATTTTCTCTTTGTGCTTGAGAAAACCAATCAAGCATAACTTGATCACCAAATGCGTCCATTAAATAGTGATTGTCGAAAGGCTCGTTTAAAACGTCCCATTCGTCAATTAGTTCGTGTGTTTTACTGCTTATATCGTGAATGTGGTCTTTAACCACACTTAAAATGTGCGGATTCGCTGCACGAGGGTTAGAATCTGGTAAGAAATGTTGAACCGAGTTAGGCATATTACGTTTTGATGGCCAAACCATAACATGTCCCCGCGTATAGAGTTGGTGGTCCTTTAACCACGCCAGTGCGGCAAGCGCTCTCGATTGGCTAAAGTTATCATTCCACTCTCCAGACCAAGCCCCCCACTTAAGGTTATTTTCTAATCCACTTTGATTAAAGTTCTCTAACAGCTTTGTTCTGTACATTTTGCTATCTTCGTCGTTCATGACTAAATGTCGAGCCGCGGCAACAGAGCCAAAGTGGTATAGATGTTTTTCGAAAGTGACACTTACCTTTGCGTCAGGCAAGGGCTTAGCGTTAGAGTCTTCGACAACTATGGAAAAGTCGCCTTTTCGAAACTTTTCAATTCTTGCTGCAGCATCTCCTCGCCATTTGGCATCTAATTCTCGTCCGACATATGTAGGTTTGGTGACCGGTAAATCACCTATATCAATGCTGTTTCCAAAATTTAACAGACGTATATTGGCTATTTGTACTCTCTGTTTTTTATTGCCGCTGCCAAATCCAAACTTAAGGAATATTTCATTATTATCAAAATTGTCTCGAATGGTCATAGGCAAAAGATATGTCTCCCACTCACCGGAGCTAACGAGTTGATGCATGAGATATTTTGTATAATCTGGGGGCGGAGATTCTACATAAGCGCTCAAAAATCCAGTGCCTGTCTCGTCTGCTGACTCTACCATTCTGAAATAAACAAGTAGCAGTACACTGTCGCCACGGCTTAGAGGCTCGATTATAGGGAAGTTAACCTGTCCATTCCAAAACTGTCCGTTAGGATTATCTACCGATATCTCAATTGCCTTTTTAAATAAAGGGTGATTAACCTCAACGGTGCGAGCATCACCAACCGGTCCCTGATTATCGCCTCTTTCTAAGCCGAAATTTGACTCTGGCAACGCGGGTATTATTGATTTTCCGCCATCAGGAATGTTGAGATTGTCAGGTGAAGCCGATAAAGCTAGTTCTGCAGCAGAGCTTGAAGCACTGTAAAAGCATGGAGCAACCGAAGTGATTAGAAAAAAGACCGCATATGAAAATTGGCTAATTTTATGTTTTATTGTTAATTTAGGCATGAAAGTGCTCTGCTTTTATTTTCTCCTAACAATACTGCTAAACATAAGAACCCGTTACTGATTAATCGGTCGAAAATATTACATATTCGGCGTTGATGTCTCAGAAAAATGTTAACTGCTATCATGTTGGCCCGTTGAATCAAGCACTTGAGATCTTAGCTGAGAAGGCAGAGTTCCAAATAGTAATTTAAACTTTTTACTAAAGTAGCTATGTTCTGTAAATCCACATTGATAGGCAATCTCCATAATGGGTAATGAAGTTTCAATGAGCATTTTTCTTGCATTTTCCAGTCTAACCTCGTTTAAAAGTTGCTTCGGTGTTTTAGATAGATATTTTTTGAATCTGCGCTCCAACGCACTTACTGACAGAAAAGACAGCTTTGCTAATTCATCAATCGAAATATCTCGGTGATAGTTTTCTCTGATAAAGTCTACGGGAGCTTTAATAGCACTGATAGTTGATAGTTCTGACGATGAACGCTCTAACTGATGTGTAAAACCGTAAGAGCCGATTATGTCACCCCGACGATTTAATAATGGGCGTTTGGTGGTTGAGAACCATGCAAATTCACCATCTATCGCTAAGTTTAATTCCACCCTATTTGTTACCAATTCGCCCGCCATTACTTTCTGATCATCTGTCATAAACTGTTTTGCTAGGTGGGGGGGAGAAAAGCATTCATCTGATTTTCCAACGACCTCTGCGAGGGATTTCAGTCCGAATTTATCCAGAAATACCTGATTAACATAGATAATTTTACTATTCTCGTTCTTTAGCCAAAATAGCGTTTCTGGTAGTAGATCGAGTAAATGTATAAGTTGCTTCAATCCGATTTCTTCAAGAAATCTCATATCTACAATTTCTTTATCTGCAATCATTTAATATTTATCCGCGTTCCGAAAAATCAAGAAATAATCATAACGCCGATTATGTTGCATGTATAACCGATTTTATATTACCCCTTGAAAAAGACCCTTGTTAACATCGTTTACATTAATTTTACATATGGTGTATTGATTGGTTAATTGCCAAGTACGCCATTTTCACAGAATTTAAGGATACTCGATGCGAGAGATAAAGGGACCAGGTATTTTCTTAGCGCAATTTGCGTCTGACGAAGCTCCTTTTAATAGCTTAGATAGTATTTGCGAGTGGGCTGCCAGTATTGGCTTTAAAGGCGTTCAAATTCCGACGTGGGATAAGCGCTTATTCAACCTTGAACTAGCTGCTCAGAGTACCGATTATTGCCAAGAAGTAACCGGTATACTTGCAAAGCATGGTCTGACGCTTACCGAGCTATCAACGCACTTGCAAGGGCAGCTTGTTGCCTCGCACCCCGCATACGATGTAATGTTTGACGGTTTTGCCGACGAATCGGTACGTAACAATCCTGAAGCTAGGACGCAGTGGGCTATTAATCAATTACACCTGGCAGCAAAAGCCAGCGGTCGTCTTGGTCTTACGGCGCATGCAAGTTTCTCGGGGGCTCTTTTATGGCAAACATTTTACCCTTGGCCTCAAAGGCCACAAGGTTTAGTGGAAGAAGGGTTTAAAGAATTAGCAAGGCGTTGGAAACCTATATTAAATGCATTCGACGATGTGGGGTGTGACGTTTGTTATGAACTTCATCCTGGCGAGGATTTGCATGACGGGATCACCTTTGAAATGTTTTTAAATGAGGTCGATAACCACCCGCGCGCCAATATTCTTTATGACCCAAGCCATTTCGTTCTTCAACAGCTCGACTACCTTGCATTTATCGACATATATCAAGAGCGCATTAAGGCATTTCATGTCAAAGATGCCGAGTTCATACCCTCTGGCAAAATGGGAGTTTATGGCGGCTATCAACCATGGGTAGATCGTCCAGGACGTTTTCGATCATTAGGCGATGGTCAAATAGACTTCAAAGGTATTTTTTCAAAATTAACAGCAAATGGTTTTGATGGTTGGGCGGTAATGGAATGGGAATGCTGTATTAAGCATCCTGAAGATGGTGCTCGAGAAGGCGCCCAGTTTATAAAAGAGCATATTATTCGGCCAACTGACAAAGCCTTCGATGACTTTGCTGATAGTGGCGCCGACCGTGTTTTGAATCGCAAAATACTTGGTCTTAAATAGGAACACACAAAATGACAAATACGGATATTAGTGGTTCGCAGGCTTCAAGACTGTTTTTGCTTAGCTGTATTGCACTTACCGTTACTGCAATGACATTTGGTATTCGAGCGGGAATTTTAGGTCAATTAGGGGTTGAGTTTGACCTTTCAAATGAACAGCTTGGTTATGTAAACCTAATGGCTTTTTGGGGATTTCCGCTGGCGACGATGTTTGGCGGAGTGTTGTATAACGCGATAGGTGCTAGGGCATTAATTTGGATAGCTTTTGCCTGCCATTTATTAGGATTAGTCCTTACGATATATGCCCAAAGTTTCTGGGGGCTAATGTTGTCATCCTTATTTATTGGTTTTGCAAATGGCTCCGTTGAGGCTGGCTGCAATCCCGTCATCGCTGATTTATTTAAAAATAATAAAACAACCATGCTCAATAAATTTCACGTTTGGTTTCCAGGAGGGATAGTCATTGGTGCTCTCATTTCTTGGTTTATGACCAACGCAGGAATAGGATGGCAATGGCAAATTGCCGTTATGTTGTTGCCCACGTTACTTTATGGTGCGCTATTAATGGGCGCAGTATTTCCTCAGCCTGACAAAGCAATACTGTCGACATCAAGTAATTTTAAGCACCTTCTTACGCCTGTGTATTTTTTCCTAGTGTTTTGTATGACGATTACGGCAACTACCGAATTAGGCACAACACAATGGATTCAAAAAATAATGGGCGAAAACGATGTTCATCCAATGATCATCATGGCCTTGATTTTTGGCATCATGTCAGTGGGTCGATACTTCGCCGGCCCGTTAGTGCATAGGTTTAACCCTAGTGGCGTGCTGCTTTGTTCTGCAATCATTTCTACCGTTGGTCTCTTTCTACTTTCTCAATTGAGTGGTTCGATGATTTACGTTGCAACGATTATTTTTGCTCTTGGCGTTACTTATTTCTGGCCGACCATGATTGGTTGTGTGGCCGAATATCTGCCAAAAACAGGTGCGTTAGGCATGTCATTAATTGGTGGTGCAGGAATGTTTGCTGTGGGTATTTGGAACCCAGTAATCGGCGGCTGGGTTGATGCAGCTGAGGCCAAAGCCATAGCTCAAGGCGCTACGCCAGAGATAGTGGCTACAGTTGCAGGGCCTGCTGTATTGCAGAATTTAATGATATTTCCTTTGGTGTTGATTGTTGCTTACGCCGGTTTTTTCTTCTACATGAAAAACCGTAATAACGCTATTGAGCCTGTAACCAACTGAGAACTATTTATGAATAATGTAAACGAAATCAATCACAGGCGCAGAGCGTTCTTACAAAAACTATCTCATACACTGGGCTCTGCAGCGGCTTTATCTGTTGCTACTGGCTCTGGTATATCAGTAGCATTTGCTTATACACCAAGGGCCGACAGTGCAAATAATCCAGGCCTACTTTTTAGTCAGATGCAGATGCAAATACTCAGTGATATTTGCGCCACTATTTTACCCACTACAACTACAAAAAGTGCTGCAGACGTAGATTGTCACGGCTTTGTAGATCATCAATTAGTGCAGTGTCACAGTGAGCAGCAGCAAAAAATATGTATCGATGCTGTTTCCCTAGTATCCGAGAATGCGCAGTCTGCATATGGCGATGTATTCAGCAATATTAATGAAAAGCAAAGAATTAAAGTATTGGAAGACATCGAAGCACGCACTTCGGCAACACGAGAGCAAAAAGAGCAGTTCAGCTTCTTAAAATCACTCATTGTTTTTGGTTACTTCACATCAGAGGAAGGGATTACCAAAGCCACGAATTTTCAACCCTACCCAGGCGGATTTAAAGGGTCAATTCCGGTTACCGCAGACACTAAGGTCTGGGGTTCGTTGAATTACTACTAAACGAGAAAATAAACGTTATGAATGAGAAATTGTACATAAACGAAACACGCGAACAGTTTGATGTACTTGTCGTTGGCTCTGGAGTGACTGGCGGGTGGGCTGCAAAAGAATTTACCGAGCGTGGCTTCAAAGTCCTAATGATTGAACGTGGCAGAGTTGTTGAGCATAGAAAGGACTATCCAACGGAGGCCAAACCCGCTTGGACTTTTCCCAACAGAACTAAAGTGAATGACTTGCTTACCGAGCAGGAGTACAGCGTCCAGTCCAAGTGCTATGCATTTAACGATACAACTAAACATTTCTTTGGAAATGATCGTGATTTACCGTATTCGACAGAAGACGGTACGGATTTTAATTGGATCCGTGGAAATCAATTGGGCGGAAAATCATTGACATGGCATCGTCAAACCTACCGCATGAGCGACTACGACTTTACAGCAAATAAGAAAGATGGGTATGGAAACGATTGGCCTATTCGTTATAAAGATTTAGAAAAATACTACGGTTATGTAGAAAAATTTGTTGGTATTTCTGGCAACACCGATGGTCTTAAGCAGCTTCCTGATAGCGATTGTTTACCACCTTTTGACATGAAAGTGCCTGAAATAGAAGCTAAAAAGCGTATGGCAGAAAACTTCCCAGATCGCCCAATGGTTATTGGACGGGCTGCGCATTTGTCAAGTCCGTCACAGTTTCACATAGAACAAGGGCGTATGAAGTGTCAAGCAAGAGACGAATGTCAGAAAGGCTGCTCTCTTGGTGCCTATTTTTCAACCCAGAGCTCAACGTTACCAGCCGCTGTTAAGACCGGCAATCTTCATATTGCTCCTAATAGTGTTGTTCACAGTTTAATTTATGATCATGGTAAAAACCGTGTTAGAGGCGTAAAAGTCATTGATGCACAAAGCTTAAGTACCAGAGAGTATTTTGGCAACGTCGTTTTTTTATGTGCATCAACTATTGCGTCAACCCAAGTGCTACTCAACAGTAAGACTAGGGCTCGTCCAAATGGTATTGCGAACAGTTCCGGAGTCACCGGACATTATCTCATGGACCATTGCTACAACGCGCGTGCTCAAGGCAAGTTGCCAGGTTGGGAGGATGAGTATTATTCGGGGCGCCGCCCAACGGGTATCTATGTGCCTAACTTCCAATATACGCCTGAAAAATACAAAAAGAATTATGTTCGTGGATATGCTCTTGGTGGTGAAGCTAATAGGAGTGACTTCAAAGGGAGAGCCACTAACGACGGAATTGGCGCTGATTTTAAAAACTCTCTGACAAAGCCAGGAGCCTGGCATTTCGGATTTTATGCCCAGGGTGAGATGCTTCCGAAATTCGACAATCAAGTATCCCTTAGCTCGAGCAAAACAGATAGGTGGGGCATGCCACAGCTGCATTTCAATGTCCGCTGGTCAGACAACGAAAAAGCGATGATGGATGACTGTGCTATCGAATCGGAGAAAATGCTACGAGCAATAGGTTGTGAAGACATTCAAACTTCCGTCTCGTATCACAATAGCCCTCCCGGCTCAGCGATTCATGAGCTAGGTACGGCAAGAATGGGCCGCGACCCTAAAGATTCAGTGCTCAATGCTTACAACCAAGCACATGATATTCCAAATCTATTTGTTACCGATGGCTCGAGCTATTGCTCGTCGGCGACAGTAAACCCTTCACTCACATTTATGGCGCTGACAGTTAGAGCTGTTGAATTTTGTGTTGAAGAAATGAAACAACGAAGGATCTGATGTTAAAGGTATTGGGTTAAGACCTCATAAACCATTTGAATATAAATGGCACAACAATAAAAACAGGATATCAAAGGACACACAATGGCTAAGAAAATACACACTGGAAGCATTACTAATGCGTTTAAGTACTCATTGGTAGCCTCTGCAATTATTGGCATGACTTCAACATCGTTATGCGCCCAAGAATTACAAGATAAAGAGGAAAGTGATGAGGAGTCACTGGAAATTATTGAAGTAAAAGGGACCAGGGGTGCGCTAATAAACGCACAAAATATGCGACGAGAAGGCGATACATTATTGGATGCGCTTTCTGCATCGGACATTGGCGCTTTACCTGACAGAAGTATTTTAGAAGCAATATCGCGTGTTCCTGGTGTAACGATTGGTCGATTTGCAGCGCCAAATGATCCTGACCACTTTGGTACTGAAGGTAGTGGACTTGTTGTACGTGGGTTAACCCAAGTGCGCAGTGAGTTTAATGGCCGCGATACATTTACAGCAAATTCTGGCCGTTCTTTAAGTTTCGAAGATATTCCTCCAGAGTTAATTGGTAGCGTTGAGGTATTTAAAAACCAAACTGCAGATATGATTGAAGGAGGTATAGCAGGAACTGTCAACCTCATCACTAAAAAGCCATTTGATAATGGCGGTGGGCGCAAAGTTTCAGTATCGGCAGACGTGACGTATGGAGATTTTATTGGCGAGACTACACCGTCATTTTTCGGTTTGTATAGCGACACGATTGATACAAATAATGGACAGTTTGGCTGGCTATTTAATGTGTCACAATCGCAACTGAAAGCGCAATCTGATGGTGTTCAAGTAGGTATCCTAGATCCACACGAAGAATTTGATAATCAATTAGTACCGCGCTCCATGCGCCTTACACGCAAAAAAGATGACCGTGAGCGTGAAGGTTATGCTGGTGTTCTTCAGTTTGAAAGCAATGATGGAAAACTAAACGCGACGGCAGAATTTATTCGTTCAGAATCGAGCCTAGCATGGACCGAGAGCGCGGTTGAATGGGGTGATGACGACTTTAATCGTTCCACTAAACCCGCTCAGGGTACGCAATATGAATTTGGCGACGATGGCGTATTTCAAAGAGGATTTATTACTACCGATGCAGGCTGGCGTGGTGCAGACAATTTACGTCAGCCAGGCGGTCAGTATGGTGGACTGCATCCACTCGTCAGTCGAGCGCGCTTAGACGACTCTCAAGTGCAAGATGTAAATTTAAACGTCGGATATACCCCTAATGATAGTTGGGCATTCAATATTGATTTTCAAAAAGTTACTGCGGAAACACAAATTCAGGACTTCCAAGTTCAAGGCGCTACTTATCTAGTATCTGGCATCGACTTAACTGACGGTAGTATTCCAAGTATCGAATTGCGTAATCCAAACTTTGCAAACGGTACTGAATCACCAAGCGAAAATTATTTTACTGATCCTCAATGGGGTTATCATCGTGCAGCTATGGATCATGTTTCAGATAATGACGGTGAACAAAATAGCTTCAGATTTGATGTGAAACATACATTTAGTGATGGACTTATTACTTCAATTACCAGTGGTGCTCGCTACGCAAAACGGGAGCAAACGTCGAGAGAGTCAACTTATAACTGGGGTAATTTGTCAGTTCCATGGTCGGGTGATACCGGCACAATGTACTGGTTTGATGACGAACGTACAAATTTACCCACGGAAAACATTAGCTTCGAAGACTTTGGTCGAGGCGGTATTCTTGATATAGAGGGCGGCAACAACATAAGAATGCCTGCACTCTCTATTGCAGAAAATTACCGAGATAGTATTAACGGATTAAAAGCTATTTCAGGAGGATGGAGGCCACTTGGCGAGCGTGATGGCGTTATTGCTGGCACTGACTTCTTACCTCAGGAGATCAATGATACATCCGAAACAACTACTGCGCTTTATGCTAAAGCTAATTTTGAAGGTGAACTTGCTAACGGAATGTATTACTCGGGTAATATAGGTTTGCGCTACGTCAAAATTGAAAATGCAACGAGTGGTTCAGTGCAATTCCCTGATAACCGCATAGACGGCCCGCTTGATTTGGATGCTTTACTCATACCGGAACAACAGGCATTTGGCAATAATGCCGCAGTTAGTAAGACTGCGGAAAACGATTATACAAATGTATTGCCTAGCTTAAATATTAAGTTAGATGTTAACGATGAATTTCTAGTTCGCCTTGGAATCTCTGAGGCCATTGCTCTGCCTCAATTGGGTTTATTGCGAAATACAGTAAACATTCGCGGAGATGAAATTATAAGAGAATTCAGTGACACCGAAATAGGTGAGGATGGCCAGCCTGAAGTGATTAGTGCACAGTTCAATCGTTATCTTGCCGATGCCGGTAATCCATTTTTAAAACCTATGGAAGCGTGGAATTATGACCTAACGTTTGAGTGGTATTTTGCAGAAGATGGCAATGTTAATGTCTCTTTGTTCTATAAAGATATCACAAATTACTTTATAAGCGGCTCAACAAACCGTGTGTTTACTAATAATGGTTCTACTCAGACCGTCGAAGTAAACGGTGCAACTAACGGTGAGAAAGGCAAGATTCAAGGGTATGAGCTGTCGTATCAACAATACTATAAAAACCTGCCAGATATACTGCAGGGTTTAGGCACACAGTTTAACTATACTTACGTAAAAGATGAGGGCTCTCCGAATTCTAACCTATCCCCTGATCAGCCTGGTTCGCCAAGTACGGGCGGCGGGGAGTTTGAAGGGTTGCCTCTTGAGGGACTGTCTGAGCATACCTTTAACGCTACCCTGCTGTATCAAAATCACGGGGTTGACGCCCGCTTAGCGTATAACTGGCGTTCGGACTACTTATTGACGACTAGAGATGTTATTACGCAATTGCCTATATTCAGTGAGGCTGCTGGTTTTCTCGACGGTTCTATTTTCTACAACGTTACGGAGAATGTTCAAGCGGGGCTTCAAATGAGTAATCTTCTAAATACCGAGTCGGTAACGCGGATGCAGTATAATGAGGCAGGGGATCAAATAACGAGGGGGGTATTTATTAATGATCGCAGATTTAGCTTTATTGTTAGAGCCAACTTCTAAATTAAAGCTCGACATGCGCTGGTCTATAGCGTAATTAAATCATTAAGCGGGGCAAATTTTAGCTGCCGCGCTTAATTTTTTACGTAATTTTAACCTTTCGTCGTTAGTCATATTCAAAATCTCCTGGAAGTAAAATCGTGTTTTCAATGCCCAATTCAAACATCAAAAAAGTCGTCATATTGGGCGGAGGAACTGCCGGCTGGATGACTGCGGCAGCATTTGCTAAATTGCTACCAAAGAACATTAAGGTCACACTTGTTGAGTCAGAACAGATTGGTACCGTAGGTGTCGGTGAAGCCACCATTCCTCATCTTCGCTATTTTAATCAGCGCCTAGGTATTAATGAAAAGGCGTTTATGCAGGCGACCAACGCAACCTACAAACTTGGCATAGAGTTTTCCAATTGGGGCCAGCAAAGCGACAGGTATATTCATCCATTTGGAGACTATGGACACAGTATAAATGGTATTGCTTTTCATCATATATGGTTATCTCAATTCAGAGCAGGAAACGCAAAGCCGCTTGACGATTATTCTTTGCCTGTTGTTGCCTGCATGGCAGGAAAGTTCGATTTTCCGTTAGCCGATAACAATCATGTTGGTTCAACGTTCTCATACGCGTACCACATAGATGCCTCTGCCTATGCTAAATTTTTACGTAATTTCAGCGAAGGACACGGCGTGCGTCGAAAAGAAGCAAGGATAGTAGACGTAATACTGCGGGCGAGCGACGGAAATATCAGTGAGTTGATATGCGATGACGGTGAGCGCCTTAATGGTGATTTGTTTATTGATTGCTCAGGTTTTAAGGGCATGCTTATTGAGCAAGTACTCAAAGCTGGCTTTGAGGATTGGTCGCACTGGTTGCCGTGTAACAGGGCAGTAGCTGTAGCGAGTAGCGCAAGCGAAGCCCCCTTGCCATACACTAAAGCGATAGCAAGAGATGCTGGCTGGCAATGGCGGATCCCTTTACAGCATCGTACTGGAAACGGTCATGTATTTTGCGATTCGTTCGTAAACACTGATCATGCTTTAAATACACTACTAAACAATCTTGATGGCGACGTGCTTTCACAACCTAATCATCTGCGCTTTCAGGCCGGTCAGCGAAAACAAGCGTGGAAAGCCAATTGCGTGGCTATTGGTTTGTCTAGCGGCTTTTTAGAACCTCTAGAATCAACAAGTATCTACTTAATCCAAGCGAACATCATGAAGTTGCTGGAACTCTTTCCTCATAAGCCGGATATGCAAATTCAGCGTTGTGAATTTAATCGTTACTTCGATAATGAGATGAGCCGCATCCGAGATTTTTTAATTTTGCATTACAACGCGACTCATCGAGAAGACACAGAATTTTGGCGATATTGTAAAAACATGGTGTTGCCAGATACCCTTCAAGAGCGATTAGATTTGTACAAGCAAACGGGCCACATCATGCCTTACAATCATGGTTTGTTTTTGTCTCCTAGCTGGGTGGCTGTTTTAATGGGACAGCGCATCTATCCAAACAGCGTTGATCCGCGAATAGCTAATTTGCATCCTCAAAAAATTGTCGACATGATGAACGTAATTGAACGCGAGGTAGCTGATTTTACAAAACTAATGCCGACTCACAGCCAAGCGTTAGCAGGCTTATCTAACGTGGATAAACGTGTATCACTCGATTCCGCCTCTCTCTATGGTGCAAACTCTACTCGTGGTAGCTACAAATATGGAAATAAGCGCAGCGAGCATACAGCATGATTAAGCACGTAGGGTTTATCGCTAATTCACCAACTCAATGCGTCAAAGCATGCATAGACGCGCTATATTGCTCAGAGAAGCTAGATACTGCAATTGGCAAATGCGCCATTATTTATCCTCAAAGCGTGCCTAACGTTACACATGGGATTACTTCTTTGTCAGAGCAATCGCTCTCTTTACTGCACACCCAAGGAATAGATACAGAGCAGTTAGTAGATATGTGCGATGGGCTGTTTCACTATTCAGATTGTGTTGTAATGAACGAGCAGACAGCAAATTGGTGCTCAATGGCTCCCTTAGGTGTCACCATGCAAGGTGTTGATTTTCATCATTTACTCGCAAGTGCGCTATCTGAAGGGCGTAACATCGATCAAACGATGGTCAAATACTCTTTGAACAACAACTGCCAGAAAAATAATAAACATGCTCTTCCCGCCTCTGACAAACACGATATTCGCTCTAGCTTAAAAGTAAACCTTTGCGTTAACAGTGACAAGTTACTCCATCTTTTAATTAGAGAGTTACCCAAAGAGCAAAGTAAGCTGATATTTTGCCCTGTTGATGACTTAACGCCCTATTTTCTATCACCAAGTGATAAAGCTCTTCATGAGTTTGACCATAACGTGTTGAAAGCGGTCGGAAATAAATCGCTGAACGCTGATTTCTTTTTCGATTACCGTCATAACAAAACCGTGAAGCATTTTTTAGTAAAACAACCGACGGTATTAGAGCCGGGCATATATGTTAAAGATAGGCATATCATTAAGGTAAAAAAATCATCGAATCGTTGTGAAATATGGTGTGTTGAAAATGAAGATACGCCGATTGAGAAAAGTCTGTCTAGTTTAGGGGTACAAGAAGTAACTCCCATAGCAACAGAAAGCGATATTCAGCAGGGTTTTACAGCGTATTGGCAAGGCAACACTATCAACATTGGAGCGCTCACTCAACTGGAGGATATAGGAGTAAGCTTGCCAAATTGTTTGAGTAGGAAGATTCTGGATCACTGGATTGACAACATGCCCAGTAATGCCACCATGCCTATTATTAGAAAACTGGCAAATCAACAATTTTCTCAGTTTGCCGAAAATCTCGCTTGTTTCGCCTTGATGCCTTTATACACTGATAATGCCAATAATGAGATTTTTGATAACATCTTAGCTGAAACACGAACAAAAACTCTTCATGCAATGCACAGTAGGCTTGGTCTTTTTGGGAAAAGCGGTGCTGAATATTTTGCTGATGTCGATCCCATTCCACGCCAAATATGGACTAACCTCATGTTGTCCTTAGGTATCTGGCCACAACAATTCGACATCGTAACAGCCACTATATCAAACAGTTATGAAGTAATTCAAAGGTTAGCAATGCAAATAGAACGAGCCACTGAACAATTACCTTTTAACGCGCAGCAAGGACGTAATTATCATGCAAAGCAGTAGCACATCATCGCACAATGCAATTAAGAACGTGGTTATTTTAGGTGGTGGTTCAGCAGGTTGGATGACAGCATCAGCATTAGCAAAAATTTTTGCTGAACAACGCCTACAAATTACGTTAATAGAATCAGAAGCCGTTGGGACGGTTTCAGTTGGTGAAGCCACTATTCCACAAATCTCTATTTTCAATCGGTTGCTAGGGCTTGATGAGAATGACTTCGTTAAATATACAAAAGGGACATTTAAACTCGGAATAGAGTTTACTAATTGGCGTGAAAAGGGTCATTCGTACATGCATCCATTTGGCTCTTACGGTCGCAACATGGATGCAATTGAGTTTCATCATTACTGGCTAAAAATGTTCAAGCGAGGTCAAGCTCCCGAGCTTGAAAATTATTCTTTGTTATGCACAGCGGCATACGAAGGTCGATTTAGTCAGCCTCAAGCAGTCAAAAACTCACCTTTGGCAAATATTCCCTATGCGTACCACTTCGACGCCACGTTGTATGCAATGTATTTAAGAGAATTTTCCGAGAAACGCGGTGTAAAACGTATTGAAGCAAAGGTGAAAGACGTATTCACTAGGTCAAGCGATGGCTTTATTGATTCGCTGTTGCTCGATGACGGTCAACGTATTGAAGGAGATCTTTTTATAGATTGTTCAGGGTTTAAAGGTCTGCTCATTGAACAGACTTTAAAAACCGGATTCGAAAGCTATAAGCATTGGCTACCGTGCGATCGTGCAGTTGCAATGCCTTGTTTGGCTACTGATAAAGTCTATCCGTTTACTCGTTCTACGGCGCAAGATGCCGGTTGGACATGGCGAATTCCTCTACAGCATCGTATTGGCAATGGTTACGTATACCCCAGTGAGTTTGTTAATGACGATAACGCTATTGAAATTTTGCGTGCGCAAATGGAGAGCGAAGCGATTGCAGAACCTAACCAACTTCGGTGGGAGACCGGTAGGCGCAAACAAGCTTGGAACAAAAATGTGGTGGCAATTGGATTATCCGCTGGTTTCATTGAACCTCTCGAATCAACCGGTCTACACCTCATACAAACAACCATTTCGCGTCTAATGGCGTTTTTTCCTAATAAAGGTTTTAACCACGTCGATATTGACGTGTTTAATCAGCAAACTCAATTAGAAATAGAGCAAATTCGCGATTTCATAATCCTTCACTATAAGCTAACTTCCCGAGATGATTCTGAGTTTTGGCGTTATGTGAAAAATATGTCGGTACCTGACGGTCTTACTGAAAAGTTGTCACTCTATGCTTCTAACGGCCGTATTTTTCGCAAAGATAACGAATTATTCGACGAAACGTCATGGTTAGCAGTAATGCATGGACAGGGTCTAATTCCTGAAAGCTATCATCCTATCGTCGATAACCTAAGTGACGACGAACTAGACTACCGACTTAAACATATTGAAAAAGTTATTAAAGCATCAGTCGATACTATGCCAATGCAAGCTGAATATATTGCGAAACATTGCGCTGCGAGCTAATAGAGGCATATTTATCAAAGGGCATAGCTTGCCTTTAAATAACATTGTTTTTAAGCAACTTGGCCGCATAGTCTGCCGCTCGCGTGGTTATTGCCATATACGTTAACGATGGATTTTGTGTAGCGCTGGACGCCATACAGGCTCCGTCGGTAACAAATAGGTTAGGTATATCGTGAGCCTGCCCCCAGCCATTGAGGACCGATGATTCTGGGTTGTTTCCCATGCACGCGCCGCCCATTTCGTGAACCTGTTTACCCATTGGAATATGTTTGTTTTCTGGTGTCGCTTTTACCTTAATGTTGGTGCAGCCGCCGGCTTCTAGTATTTCATGAATGTCTTTAGCCGCTTGTTTTATCATTTTTCTTTCGTTGGCTTTTATCTCGGCATCGATATGGAGTAACGGCATGCCCCAATCGTCTTTTTTGACAGGGTGTAACGTGGCAACGTTGTCATAGTAGGGTAATACCTCTCCATACATAAAGGCTCTAAAACGCCATGGGCCAGGTTGACCAACACTCTGCTTAGCAATAATACCAATACCTTTTTCCTTCGCACTCGGCCTAGAAAACGTGCGATTTTGAGCAGTTGTTTGAAAACCAAAACCCCGGTCAAAGTTCGCATCTGCTTGTTTTTCATGTCGATAATTCGGAATGTAAGTAGCAATAGGGCGCCGCCCGAATGCAAATTTATCTTCGCTTACGGGCACATCAGCATCTGCGACTACGCCAGTGACGTGGCCAAGTATGTAGTGACCCAGCATTCCGCTGCTATTTGCAATACCATTTGGGAATGTTTTGGATGTAGAGTTCAACATTATTTGAACCGTGCCTAATGCCGATGCACACATGAAAACAACGCGGCTTTTGTACTGTCGCCTCTCTTTCGTATTGGCATCAATGACGGTAACGCCAGATACTTTCTTACTCTCGTCGTCGTAGTCAATGCGCTCTACAATTGAATCTGTAATAACGGTTAAGTTTCCCGTGTTATTAGCTGCAGGCAGTGTGGCAGACTGAGAGCTAAAGTAAGCACCAAAACTGCATCCTCTTCTACAGTATGAGCGAGCCAAGCACTTGCCCCTACCCAATGCGATTTGATCTTGAGAGGGTGAGGTGAGATTAGCGGCTCTTCCTATAATGAGATGTCTGTCGGTATACTTTTTGGCAATATTATTGGAAATGTATTTTTCAGCATAGCTCATTTCCCATGGCGTCTGAAACTCGCCGTCAGGTAGGGTCTTCAAACCATCTTTATTCGCTGAAACCCCTATAAATTTCTCAACATAGCTATACCACGGTGCTAAATCTTCATACCCGATCGGCCATTCAATACCATGGCCGTCTTTCGCATTGGCCTGAAAGTCCATGGGACTCCATCGCAGTACCTGGCGTCCCCATGTAAGTGAACGTCCTCCTAATTGATATCCACGGGTCCACATGAAAGGTTTATCTTCAGGAAAACTGTACGGGTGCTTCTTATCGTCAACAAAAAAGTGCAGCGCGTCGGTTTTATATAAGTGTCCTTTTTTTCTAAGCGTAGCGTAGTGACCATCTTCAGCTAGCGATTCATTTGGCATTCCTCGGTTTTGCAAATCCCAAGGTGCTTTAAAATCTTTGTACTCAGGCCCTCGGTGATCTACATTTCTTCCGCGCTCTACAACCAAAGTTTTAAACCCTCGTTCACAGAATTCTTTAGCCGCCCAGCCGCCTGTAATTCCTGAACCGACAACAATAACGTCATAGTCGTTGTTCATAAGTATTTTCTCTCGTAGATAACGTTCAACTCATCTTGAGTAAGGCTGCCCCGATAACCACCAGGGACAAGAAAGAAGTTAGGGTTAGCTGATTCAGATGAGTAGTGAATATGGAAAATGAGCGCTTTGAGTCGTTTATATGCAATAGCAAAGTCGCTTTTATCCTTATCAAAAGCCCGCTCGTCGATAAGTTCTAGAAAGCTCTGCCTTTTTTCCCTACCGAGTAAAAAGTAGCTTGTATTAAATGTCGATTTTGCGCGTAACAAAAATTCGGATAAGAATTGATTGAATTGTTGCTGTGTCGAGGTTGCTGCCCAAGATATCATTAATTCATCAAGTACCTGTATGGCGTGAGTGTCCATGCTGCCGGGGGTGTCGGTACGAGGTATCATTATATCCGCAATATCGTAAAGTAACGTGAACTGATCCGCTTCGAAAAAAGTCGCATCCGATTTGAAGACAGTCAGGTTAAGCGACTTTTTTAGCTCTGATGGAAGAACGGATGCTGAAACAATGTACAACATAGAACCTAAGAATATTCGTCTATTAATTTCCACGTAATCCTCTTAATGATATCGGCTAGTGAAATTTGATGTCGTTGATAGTACCTAGAAAAGCCAGCCAAAATCAATCATAATCAGTCATAGAAGTTAACATTATTTTGACATCGTTGTTTCAGACAAATATATGAAAGTCGTAGGATAGTGAAAAAACCGTTAAAACAACGTCGCAAGAGTTTGGTGATAATCATATAAGTTTCTAGCTACAGGCTTTGCAAAGGTCAGTGGGCATGTGCAGCACTTGAGTGGCTTTTAGCTGAGCTTATTTCTTTGGCTCGTTATGACCGTCGCGCTCAGGTAAGCCGGTGGTGTTGTTTAGCGTTAGTGTTTTATTAGGAGAAAGCTCGATATAGCTTTTTAGAGGCAGCGCTTCTGCTGATGGCTGGGTGCCGAAATAGTTAAGGCCCATAACAACATTTTTGTAGTGAAGATTTATTACAAAGGGGGGAAGGGAAAAATCATAAAATGCTACCTCGTCTATGGTTCCCGCATAGGCCTCAGCAGCATGTCCCTGAGCATTGGGAGAATTCCCAATATTGGCTAAGCCCGCTCCACCGCTCAATACTTTAGAGCCAGGTGGGTATTGGTAAAATGCACCTACTTTCCCGTCGATATAAATTGCTTTTACTCCACTTTTAACGTCATAAGTTGCTACTACATGGTGAAGGTTTCCATCTTTTAACTGCTGAAGCGTTGGACGTCCATCTCTGCCGTCTAGTGGTAGTTTGAGTTCATGGTACCCTTGGCCTAAAATGTACAGCCCGAAGCTTAGCGACTCTGTATAGTCGCCAGCTGGTACTACTATTGATTTATTACGGTCATTTTGAAAGCTAAGCAGCATTCTATGATCTTTATCACTTTGATCTTTTCTGAAAATCTCATCAATTTCACCGTATCGGGTCGTAGTGGGGCCTTCTCCACTGTATAAAGGCTTAATCAATGCTTCTATAGTGACACCATCAATAACAGAGAACGAACCTGTTGCGGGCGCACTTCCACCTCCGCTGCCCACGTTGATTCTTGCATCCTTACCGTTATCAAAGTAAAAAGCGCCTTTCCCGATAAGCCCATCAATGCGTTTAGCCCCATCACCCGCAACACCGACAGCGGTTCCTGCGAAGTCCATCACTCTGTCACCAGCATCATCGAAGTTCCAAAAGTGTCTTGGTCGCCATGCTTTAGGTATCATTTTAGCGTCGATATCAGTTGAGACTGTGGCTGTATCGTCCACTATCTTGACGGTCAAGTTACCCGAATGCATCTCAATATCAAAGACATCAGTTGAAATGGTGATATTCTTATTTGAATTGGAGGTAACGCTAATTTCTCCGCCCTTTAGCTTAACATCGGTAATATTGAACAGTTTGAAATGTGAATGTGAAGCAAATACTAAGCTATCACCTGAGCGTAACCTAAGTTCAACAGGGCCCTCGCTTTTATACATACCGGGATAAACATAGTCGTTATAGACATTGCCATTGCCGTCGACCAATAGCCTTCCACTGACTAATTCTGCTACAAAATATTCATCAGCGAGTGGATCTCCCTGTGTGTTTATGTATATCAATAATAAAGATAAGAAGGTAAAAAACACTGCAAAATAAAGCATGTGTTTTGATTTATTCTTTTTCTTTGGTGAAACTGTATCGAAAGGCGGAGGTTCGTGAAGCTGTTTAGACACATATGTGGGACGAACGACAACTTCATCAATGACGGTCTTGCGTCTTACTATCTCTAAATCCGGAATAGTGCTTGATTTTAAATGGACATGAAATTCGATGTAATCAAGGTAAAATTGTCGAGCTTGCTCGTCATTAGCTAACAGGATTTCGAGTTTTTTGAGCTGCATTTGAGTCACTGTGCCAGCACAGATTTCATCTGCAATGGTACGAACTTCACTAAACTCTTCAGAGCGATTCAATTGTCGTACTCCGCTTTCTCTTTATCAACGCAGTCGAAGAGCGTGCGGCGAAGCAAGTGGATAGATTTGCGAATACCAAAAATCGAACGACCGGTCTTGTCTGCAAGTGCCTGGGCGCTCAAATTTTCTATATAAAACCCGAAATAAAGTTGATATGCAGAATCAGAGAGATGGGAAACGCAATGTTGCAGTGTACGCCACTTTTCGTCTGAATTTTCTTGATGGGAACTTGAAGATATAAGCTGCTCAAGTAATTCATCACTCAAGCCTAAAACTAATTTCTTTTGTTGCCGACGGTAGGTTCTTACGCAATTAAACACGATGGTATTTGACCATTTTCTAAAGCTTGTTCCTTGCTCAAAGGTCTCAAATTCCTTCCACAGGATAACGCTTGTTTCCTGAAAAATATCATCGGCGGCGGCTTTGTCTAAGACAAATGCATAAATGTATGAGTACAGCCGCTGTTTTTCTGATTCAAACAACGTTGCAAAAGCGTCTGAAGCTTGTTTCAAAGAGCCTTGATTAGAATGGGGCGACGGCATGCTTTGAGACACCATATCCTCTCTTTTCCGCTTCGATAAGACATTTCATAATGTTAGTTCAAACTACCCCAGCAGCACTAGCATCAAGTGGAGCGTAAATAGTTAGCGCAATGACATTTTACGTAAAGTTAACATTTAAGACTTTATTTGACTATATTTGATTGAATTTAAATTTTAAGGGTATCAATAATCAAATTAGGTGCCTTTTCTAATTATATAACTTCTGATTTGGTTCAATAATGTCTTATTACCGATACATGCTACTTTGCATGCTCACTATCTTCCTTAATGCTTGCCAACAAGCAGAGCCAGAAAAAACCAATAACGACGAAAAAATGGTTTTACCCGCCCCAATAGCACTTACGGTGGGTGAAGGATTCGTTAATCCAATTGGTCACTATGAGAGCTCACCGCGGTTTAGCTGGCAAGTTCCCGCCGAGTCTACTCAGTTAGCTCAACATAGTTACCAAATTCAAGTGTCTACCTACGATACATTCGACCCAGAACACATTTTATGGGATAGCGGAAGAGTTATGTCATCCAAAAATGCGTGGGTTAGTGCTGAGAGGTTAACTCTAGACTCTAGGCAACGTGTATTTTGGAGAGTAAAAACGTGGGATGCAGCGAGCAATAGTTCACGATGGAGTGAAACGCAGGCTATTGAGACTGGTTTGCTTACAAACAGTGATTGGCACGCTCGTTGGATAGGGCATCCAGACACTAATGAGCGAACTATAGTCCATAGTCCCAACTCCATTGAGCAACCAGATAATCAGTATTTTCGTCCTCAATATTTACGTAAAACCTTTAAGCTGAATAAGCCCATTAAACGCGCTCGTCTTTATATCACCGCCAAAGGGGTATTTAAGCCTTTTATCAATGGCCAAGCAGTCAGTGAAGATGTGATGACTCCAGGGTGGACGCCCTATCATAAACGTATTGAGACACTGACTTACGATGTAACTACGCTATTACAACAAGGGGCTAATGCTATTGGTGCTGCGCTGGCTGAAGGGTGGCAAGGTCGTATTTTCCATCCTGTAAAGCAAGATTATGTTACACCACTGCGTCTTATCGCACAGCTAGAAGTCACCTTTGAAGACGGAACTAGTTCGCGAATTGTAACTGATGATAGTTGGCTTTCAACGGACCAAGGCCCTATTCGCACAGCAGGAAATTATGATGGTGAACGATACGATGCGAATTACGAAATGCCTGGTTGGAGTACGCCAGAGTTTGATAGTAATGAATGGCAACGTGTTTACTCTGAGCCTCATGAGCCTGAAGTTAAGCTTCGGCCGAAACGTCATGCGCCAGTAAGGGTAACAAAAACAATTCCTGCTATCACAATTGTGAGCGTGAAAGATGGTGTAGCCGTTTTCGACATGGGCCAAAACATGGTAGGTGTGCCCGAAGTAACTTTACCTGTACAAAATGGTCAAGCAGTAAGGATTCGTTTTTCTGAAGCACTACAAGGTGAGGAATTCTATGTTAAAAATCTACGCTCGGCCGAAAGTACCGATTGGTACGTTCCTAAATCTGATGGCGTAATTACTTATCAACCGACATTTACGTTCCATGGCTACCGTTTCGTGGAGGTGTCTGGTTACGACAAAACAGCAACGCCAGCACCTAACTGGGTAAATGGTAAGGTGCTTCACTCTGATTTCGATGTCTATGACAATTTTTCAAGTAACCATAGCAAACTCAATACGCTGTCTAGCAATGTATCGTGGGGATTACGGGGTAACTTTCTTGATATTCCAACCGACTGTCCGCAGCGTGATGAACGTTTAGGCTGGACGGGTGATGCTCAAGTTTTTGTGCGTACATCGTTATACAAAGCAGACGTTTACGCATTTTGGGCATCATGGCTAGAGAGCATGCGAGAAGAGCAAGGCATTGATGGAATGATCCCCAAATTTGTGCCATTTCGCCCGTTTCTTACTGAAGGAACCGCCGCTGCTTGGGGAGATGCTGCAACCATCGTTCCGTGGGAATTGTACCAACATACCGGAGATATCGCTGTTCTCGCTGATAATTATTCTATGATGAAGCGATGGGTGAAATTCACTGAGTTTAATAGCTTTGACTATATTTCCAACATTGGCACTTACGGCGACTGGTTACAGCCTTTTACAGAAAACGAACGAGCTTCGGGTGATACGCATCCTGATTTAATTGCTACCGCATATTACGCCCGCTCTGTGGACATTTTGGCCAAAACTGCACAGATATTAGGGTATGAATCCGACGCAAACCAATATCGACGTTTGTTTAATAACATTAAGCAAAAATTCAGAACATTCTTTTTTGATGACACGCTCAATCTTGTGAGCTCAACGACTAAGCAAATTAAACGGGAGAAAGGTAAACGGCTCAAGTCGCCAAAAACCGTTGAACTCAATGTTAAAACTACTCAAACAAGTTATTTGTTGCCGCTGGCGTTTGGATTGTTTTCAGAAGATGAGCAAGCTACAGCAGTTGAAAAGCTATTAGCCTTGTTAGAAGAAAGTGATCGGCATTTACGTACTGGTTTTTTAGGCACACCAATGCTACATCAGGTGCTACAAAAATATGGTCATAGCGAACTAATGTACGATATTTTGCTTCAGGAAACCTATCCGTCGTGGTTTTACTCCATCAACAACGGTGCAACGACTACCTGGGAGCGTTGGAACTCATACTCTCTCGAAGAGGGCTTCAATAAAGCTAACATGAATTCACTTAATCATTATGCTTACGGTGCAGTGGCTGAGTGGTTCTACACAGGTATGCTCGGAATTCGATCACTAGAGCCTGGATTTAAAACCTTTCAGATTAGCCCGCAGTTCACTACTAGGTTAAATAACTTGCAAGGTACAGTGCCAACGATTAATGGCGATATTAAAGTGGCTTGGTCAATTGCCGCCAACCAATTATCAATGAGTATTACGGTACCGAAAAATACTCGCGCTGAACTAAAGCTTCCGTCCCTTACTGGACTAACACTGACCCATAATGGTGAATCTTTACCTGACACTGACCTGTGGCTTGAGCCTGGCTCTTATCAGGTATCGGGCGACATCAGCGGGCCAATGTAGTGTTTTAGAGTTTATAAATTCATTTTTTACAGTTTCAATGGACAATAAATATGCGCATAAGAAAAATAATAATTGCTAGCTTTGTGCTACTTGGTTCTACTTTTTCGCTTCCTGCTACTTCGGTTGAGTGGTCTGCAGAGTGGATTTGGGCAAAAGAACGATTTACAGACCCGAATAGTTGGATGGCATTTCGTAAAGAAATTAGTTTGGATGAACAACCAGAAGCAAGCGTTGCCTATATCAGCGCTGACACCAAATATTGGTTATGGATTAATGGCAAGCTTGTTGTTTTCGAGGGAAGCTATACGGGAGGGCCGTCTCCAGTAACACCAGCGCCACGTACCGACTTTTTCCCTATTGCATCGAACAAGTACTACGACGAAGTTGATATCAGTCAATACCTGACTGAAGGTACTAACACCATTGCAGTGTTGGTATGGTATTACGGTGATAACGGGCAAAAGGGCACCCATATTTCGTCGAATAAAGGGGGCTTTATTTTTCAGGCTGACGCCGGTGATAGCCGAATTATTTCTGATGATTCATGGAAGGTAAATCCTCACTCGGCTTATAACGCTAAAGTAACTAAGCAGTCGCCCTATCGAGTAGCGGCATGGAACATTGATTACGATGCCAGAAATAGCATGGGAGATTGGACGGATGGTGCTTGGTATAAAACCGAGTACGATGATACTAGCTGGGCGAGCGCAAAGAGCCTACACCGTCCGCCGAGAGCACCTTTCAATGCGCTTTTTCCAAGTGAAATCCCCATTTTACACAACTATGGTTTGACGCACTGCGAGAACTATCCCGCATCCAAATTTCCTTTTGAGAGCAATGGTGAAACTATTAAGTGCGTGCTCGATTTTAATAAAAATATTACACCCTATTTCGATATTGAGGCTGAGCAGGGCTTGCAGGTTCATATTGATTCTAATATGCGACTTAACACCATTGAGACCGAGTACACCACGAAAGAAGGTCGGCAGCAGTTTGAGTCGTACTCATGGTTTAACGCTAGGACTATAGAATATACTTTTCCAAAAGGTGTCACTGTGCACGGCCTAAAATACCGCTGGACAGGAGTGGGCGAAACTCCTGGGCACTTTGAGACTGACGATAGCTGGTTTACACGTATTTGGCAGATGGCTGAGAATACTTTATACATTTGTGCTCGCGATAACTTTATGGATACGCCGGATAGAGAGCGAGGTTTGTGGATTGGTGATGTAGCTGACCAGGCAAGCTACTTATTCTACTCCATGGATAAACCCGGGCGCGACCTACTGAAAAAAGCGATCAAAGTAACGCTTGCCTTCAGCGACAGCGAAACGGGTATTTTCGCAGGTTTAGGGCCTGGAAGATTCAGAGAGTTGCCTGCACAGAGCCTACAGTTTATCGAACAAGGTATTTGGCACTATTACTACAATACCGGCGATCGTGAAACGCTTGAATTTGCCTATCCGTACGTTCATAAATACCTCACATTGTGGGATCTCCGCGAGAATGGCTTAGCGACATTTAGAAGTGGTGCTTGGAAATGGACTGACTGGGGCCCGCAGGACACCATAGACTACGACGTTATTCAAAATGCGCTGTATTACAGTGCGTTGGTCTCTGCTCGCAAAATGGCTAGGACGCTAGATGACGATACTCATCTTAGTTTCTATGATAGCCGCATTGCTGCGCTAAAAACCGCATTCAGGGCGATTTTTTGGCAAAACGGTTTTTACAGCAGTGACCCGCAAGCATTTAAAGATGATCGTGCTAATGCCGTCGCTATCTTGTTTGGTTTAGCGGATGAATCACAATATGATCAAATCGTAGACAACGTATTAGTCCCCAATCACTTTGCCAGCCCACACTTCGAATGGATGGTTTACAACGCGATGGCAATGGCTGGGCGTTACGATGAAGCTCTGGCGAGAATGAAAAAGCGCTATGGCAAACAGGTAGCCAACCCAGTTAGATCTACGTTGACCGAGTACATGAACGGTGGTGGCACAGAGAACCATGCTTGGAACGCACCTAGCACGGTACTTAGCAAATATATTGCAGGTATAGCGCCAACTTCCGTGGCCTGGGCGACATATCAGGTCATGCCCAACATGGTGCATATGAAACGCATTGAACAACGGGTGCCAAGTGTGCAAGGGGACATTGATTTTGTAATAACTCGAAGCTCTGAAAACATTACGCTTGAACTCACTTCTCCTGTCAACACTTTGGCCTTAGTCGGCGTGCCCAGGGAGTTTTTTGATATCAGCAAAATATCCTTTAACGGCAAAGTAGTGTGGCAAAACGGACAAGCAAAAAGCAATTTGAGTGGTGTGAAGTTTGTTTCAGAGACACCGAAATACATTAATTTTAAAGTTGACCCAGGCACTTGGGAAATAGATGCTAATTGAGTTAAGAGAATAAAATGAAATTAATATTTAAATATCTGGCCACGCTTATCCTCGTATCTTCAGGTGTACTTCTTAGTACGATGACGTATGCAAGTCAAACTGAGGAATCTCCTAATATCGTCGTGTTTCTGGTTGACGATCTTCGACCTGACCTGGGCGTTTACGGTAACACTCAGGTGCATACCCCCAATATCGACCAGTTAGCGAATGAGGGCGTAAAGTTTACTCGGGCCTATGCGCAACAAGCTATATGTGGCCCTTCTCGCGTAAGTATTATGACAGGCTTGCGGCCTGAAACCACGGGGCTGTACACGATTAGACACGACGGGCGACTTAGACCTAATCAACCTGATGTGATGTCGATGCCGCAGCTGTTCAAAGCAAACGGATATAAGACAATTAGTATTGGTAAGGTTTATCACAGTACGACAGACGATGCCGAAAACTGGTCTACTCATATTAAAAAGCTAGATAATTTTTACGCTATTGACGGTAACAAAGAAAAACGATTTGCATATGAAGCTGGCGAGGTAGAAGACGACTTTTACAAAGATGGTAAAGTAGCCATTGATGCTATACAGACACTAAAAGAGTTAAAAAACGACAAGTTCTTAATGTTTGTTGGCCTTAGTAAGCCTCACCTTCCTTTTAACGCCCCTAAACGTTATTGGGACCTATATGGCAGCAGCGAGTTTGCCGTGCCAAGCCGAAACAAGCCAGAGGACATGTATCGCCTTGCACTCACAAACTGGGGCGAGCTTAGAATGTATGGTGGTATTCCAAAAGAAGGCGACGTTGATGATGAACTGACCAAAAAGCTTATTCACGGTTATTACGCATCGGTTAGTTATATGGATGCACAAGTGGGCAAAGTCATGCAGGCGCTCGATGAGATGGATTTGCGAGAAAATACCATGGTTGTGTTAATGAGCGATCATGGTTACAAGCTAGGTGAGTATGGCGCGTGGAACAAGCATACTAATATGGAGCTGGATACCAGAGTTCCACTGATTGTCAGTCGAGAGCTTTCTCACAGTGCACGTGTATCAAATCGAACCTCGTCGGCGTTAGTCGAAAACATCGACATTTTTCCAACGCTAGCTGAAGCTGCAGGTCTTACTATACCTAAAGTGGATGGAGAAAGTATGCTGTCTCTTATAGACAGCCCCGACGATTCATTCAAACCTGCTGCCTATAGTGTCTTTAATCGAGGCAAGATAATGGGTGTAACAGTAACGAACGGACAATGGCGATATACCCAGTGGCGAGAAGCCGCTACGCAGGAAATAAAGTTCACAGAGTTATACGATCACACAGTGTCTGAAATTGCACGTGTCAATGAGTCTGGAAAGCCAACGGTTCAGAAAATAGAAAAAAAGTTACGTGAACTTTTGCTGGCAAAATTCCCTCTCGATGCTCCATCGTTTTATCAAAAGCGAAACATTAATAACACAAATATTCCTGTAACCCTTAGTTCGGATTTTACGGATGACCAAGTACAGATAGGGAAAGTGTATGATTTTTTTGACGTTGCAGTAAGAACCGAAAGGGGGAGCCCAAATTCAAAGCCAGCAACGTTTGGACGCAGGCCTAAGGTTAATACAGTTAGAATGTTAGGTGGCTGGTTTAATCAGGATTTATCAGGCGATACTTATTTATGGGACGGTGAGAAATACGTATATAACTTTGAGGCTGCATTCGCCAAGCTCGATAGTTGGTTAGACGGCGAATGGGATATATTTCAGATTGTATTGGATAACCCGCCTTGGGCCTTTCAGCGCGGTTACAAATTTGTTGAAGAGCCCGACGGTAAACACTACTTATTAAAAGATAGAGTGGGCGTGTATGGAAATGGGCTGCCACCAAATGATTCGACAGCATGGAGCAATTACATAAGCGCCTTTATGAGCGAACTGGTTAAACGATACGGAAAAGAAACAGTACTTAACTGGCGATTTAGAGTGGGGTCTGAAATAGACACCCGACCGCAGCACTGGGCGGCCACCCGTGAAGCGTTTTTTGAACATTATCGAAATACAGTCGCGGCAGTTAAATCTGTTCTTCCCAGCGCAAAAGTAGGGGCGCACTTCAGAGAAGCGTCTCATAAAAGCCGGTATATTGACTATACTGGTAACAAAGAAGATGCTTATGCACCTTATTTCGTTTCTTGGGCGAAAGAAAATAATGTGCCCTATAACTTCTTAGCGATTTCTTATTACCCCCATATAACCCATCCTCACGAAATGGATATGGATAAGGTATATGCTGATCAGATAGCCCCTATTTTGGAGCATGCAGATTACAATCCTGAAGCTAGCTTTGAAATTCATGAGTATAAATTCATTGTTAAAATGAAGAGGGCTGGTTTCGTTAGTGTCGCAACGTCACATAACTCAGCGTTTTTTGCCATGCTCGCCAAAATGATGCTAACCCACAACATAAAGGAAGTTTTTCAGTGGGGAAACTTCCATGAGGGGTCATATAGCCCAGAAGCGCTAACGCAACTCGCACTGTTTCCGATGGTGGGGAACAGGCTGTATGAAAATTCCGTTAGCGCTAAAAAAACACCTCAGGGAAACACGGTAAATGGAATATTCACAGAGCGAGAATCTGATGATGGAATCGATGTGCTTGCCTTTAATTTTAATAACGAAAATATGGATGCTTTAACGCCTGAATTACTTCATCTTCGTGTTCGGGTGGACAAGCCATCTGGCACTAAGTACCACTATCGAGTAGCGCAAATTGATGACAAAACCAATATCGAGCAGCAGTTCATTAATGATTTTCCTAAAGCGATGCTCACTGAAAGAGAAGGTGGATGGCGGAAAGCCGATGCACACTCTACCGCATCTTTGCGCGATGCTTTAAACGAAGCGGGGCGGAAAGCTTTTCGTGTACATAAAGAAAGCTATGGAAAAGTCACCTCACTAAAATGGAGTGACTGGATGGAGGGGAGCACCCAAGAAAATGATCGGGCTTCAATAGTTTCCATTGATGCGTCTATTCCGTCTTTTTCCGTTCAGAAATACGAAATGCGATGGGCGAATGAGTAGTACACACGAACCTGCCTAAGATTAAGTGTGACCTGTTATGATTGTTTTTGATGATTTTGGCGGGTTTATTGTTTAATCTATACAGCTAAACTAATTAACACGGTAAGTATCAGATGACCAAAAACCAGCAGACTATAGCCGCAATTTTAGCCGCTTGTACTCTTTCTGCTTGCAGCGCAACCGAGAAGCAGGCGAGTGCACCGGCAGTAAAAGAAAAAGTACCCAATACAATCAGCTATTCTAAAAAGATTGATTGGCCAAAGAATAACACTGAGTTTTGTAGCGCTGCGTTAGACCACGCAACTATGCAGTACGATGGGTTTCGGCAAGCCTATACAGATCCCAAAAATGTGCCTAGGTCGTTCAGTCAAGGAAAGCCAAGGTTAGAGCCGATGTTGGGCTGGACTACAGGGTTTGTTGCCGGTAGTTTTTGGAATTTGTATGAGCATAATCAAGACCAAAGCTGGTTGGAGTCGGCAACTAAATGGACAGAGGCCCTCGAAAAAAACCAATTCAATCGTAAAACCCATGATATTGGTTTTATCATCTATGATAGCTTTGGAAATGGTCTTCGCTTAACTGATAATAAAGAGTATGAGACGGTTATTGTAAACGCGGCGAAAACGTTGATGGAACGTTATAACCCAAAAATCGGAGTCACCTATTCTTGGAGTTGGGGCACGTGGGAATTTCCAGTTATCATTGATAATATGATGAATTTGGAATTGTTGTACCGCGCATCAGAAATAACCGGTGACCCTGTATATCGCGATGCCGCCGTCAGTCATGCAAGCGTCACTATGGAGCATCACTTCCGTGACGATTTTAGCTCATTTCATTTGGTGAATTATAGTAGAGAAACGGGTAAGCCCAATTGGAAACAAACTTTCCAAGGTATTGCAGATGATTCTTCTTGGTCTCGTGGGCAAGGGTGGGGGCTGTATGGTTACACCATGTCATACCGATTTACTAAGGAAGAGAAGTTTCTAAATCATGCGCAAGGTATTGCCAATTACATTTTAAATCACCCTAACATGCCCGATGATCTAGTCCCGTATTTTGATTATGACGCCCCAAAACATGAGGGTACGACATTATACAGAGATTCTTCAGCGGCATCATTAGCTGCAAGTGCCTTACTGGAGCTATCTACGTTTGTTGAAGGGCCTGAATCTGAGCGTTACTACAATGCTGCTATGAAAATGTTACGAACACTATCGTCACCAGCATATCTTGCTGAAAAAGGAGAAAATGGTTACTTCCTGTTGAAGCAGGCTACGGGTAACTTCCCAGCAAATGATGAATTGAATGCGTCATTGAATTATGGCGATTACTACTATTTGCAAGCATTGAATCGCTGTAAAGCAATATAGCGTTCTGTGGGTCAATCACTGTCCCGTACTTTTTAGCACGGGACAGTGTTAGAAACAGACTGCTAGCAGTGCAAGTATGTAAGCTCATTATGAAATAGGAAGAGAACGGACATAGCACCGAATTAAAGCTTGAAGAAGCTACTTGTTCGGTGCGGTATCGAACAACTACAGATACTTGCTCCATTTGTCTAGATTAGAAAATGTATTATTAGACTTGATGATATTTTCAGTATTACGTCCTTCATAGCTGCGGTGTACGATACCCCACGTAGTAGTGAGTTTTTCTCGAGAACCAGCGTTAACGCCTCTGATTTTATTATTTTTTATAGTGTTGTTTCCTTTAACGCCGTTTAGCGAAATTCCCTCAAATGCATCGCTATAAGCGTTGAAGTTAGCCTTGGTAGCCGAACTCTGGTCAGCAACAATGTCACCCAGTGCGTTTATCTCGTTATCTTCAACTTTCACATTGTTTGTTGTTTCAAGGCTGATAGCACGCATTGCATTGTCAATTGTGTTGTCTAGAATTTTTACGTTTGTTGCTTGCCAGCCTTGATAAACACTTTTAGTGCTTAGCCCAACAACCACATCTTTAAGAATATTGTTTCGCATTACTATATTGTCAGCACCTCGTTTCGACGTGAAGCCATCAAACGCGCGTTCCACATAATTATCATGAATTGTAAAATAGTCACCAAACTGTCCTTTATCGCCTCCTGCAGATAAATAAACAGCGGCATCGCGAACACCGTAGAAGCTGTTATATCTGATAGTTGCCTTTAGGGCTCCTGTCATCAAAATGCCGCTATCGCCACCTGCTTCATAGAAAGGATCGCTGTTGCCTCTGGTTCCTATAAACGTGATTCGTTCAATTAAAAGCTCGTTCAGCTTGTGATAATTCGTACTATTTACGACACCCCTAATAGAGAGAGCATCGGCAGTTTTATCCAGTCCTTCCCTTCCATTTGGCGTTAACCGAGTGATGGGGACAACGGTTGAGACCTTAGCGCGAGACATATCGAACTCGCCGCCAGTCCATTCAAAATTTGCTTTTTGGTTGCGGTTGTTGCACACGTTGTCGTTATTTTTAGTGTCAAAACTAAATAGGTCCCCATCTAGATCAGCTTTTGCAATAAACCTTGCACCAGTAGCGTCAACAATTAAATTCTTACGAAGCGTAATATTAACGCCCTTCAAAATGGTTTTACCGTCGTTCGCATTTTTATCTGTACCGATATAATAGGTGCCAGATAGCCTGATTGGCCTTCCCGTATTGGTAGCCTGCTGCAGAGCGTCTTGAAGTTTAGAAGCTTTTCCATTCGGGTTTGCTGGGGTGCTGCTGCAGTCTGCAGCAAGTCCATGGCCCGCCCATAAAATTGTGCTACACGTGGCAAATATGCGAAGTGAATTTTTTATACTTTTTGTCATTTTTATTCCTTTCACTAGTTAAAAAGTAGATTAATTTTTCTCTAACAAGTCATATACAGCACTTCCTGCGAGCAGATATGCGCCTACCCCGAACAACTGGGAATCATCTTTGTTTACCACATCAGGTTTTTCGTTTACGCCTTGAACCCAGCCAAATCTGCCGTCTGGGTGAACTGCTGCTGATAACACTTGCCATCCTTTTATCACGGAAGGCAGATATGTGGTTTCGTCGAGCAATTGATTGTTGATGCCCCAAGCTAGGCCATAAGTAAAAAAGGCGGTTCCACTTGTTTCTGGTTCAACGTACTTTTCTCCAGCCAGCAATGACATTGGCCACGCACCATCTTGTTTTTGCAGTTTCACTATTACTGATGTGAGCTCTTGGTAGAGAGACTCATAGTAAGAACGATATTGATGGTTGTGAGGAAGATTTTCCAAAACATGTACAACGCCTGCATATACCCACCCCATTCCTCTAGACCAAAAAACTTGCTCACCGAATTTGCCTTTTTTCTCAAAATAACGAGAATCTCGGAAAAGTAATTTGGTTTTAGGATCCTGCAAATAATCGATGGTTGCTTGAAACTCTTTATGAGCGTAGTCAGCATATTTTGGATCGCCCGTAATAGCAGAAAGCTCGAAGAGCACCGGAGGGGCCATAAACAATGCATCAGCCCAGCACCATCGCCATTGGCAGTTGTGTACGTTATCTTCATTCCTACCCGCTACAAATTCGAGACTGTTGTCTGGGGCTTGGTCAATTAACCAGTCAAAGGTTTCTTTCACCGACGCTAGCGCTTGTTCATTCTTATGTCTTCGGTAATACCAAAGATTGGTCTGTCCTATGACATGGTCATCAGCAAAGTATTTAACTTTGCCCATTTTCCAGTTGTGAGCTTTACCCTCATAACCAATCCATGTTTCATAAAACGGGTTGCTAGAGCGCTCTGCCAGTTTCGTTAGCCCTTTATAAAACGCTCCTTGGATCCATCTTCCGTAAGTTTCTGAGCCTTTCCTTGCGCGACCAACATGGGTCATATGCTGTGTGCGTGCGACCTGCCAATTCGCTACTTTTTCCATTTGCGCCATAACGTGCGTCTTCGTTGGCAAATCAGACCTCATTTCCTTTGCATATAATGACGCTTGTGGCAAAAAAACGATGGCAAATAGGACCATGGTTTTTCCTATAAACTGATTAATTGCGCTTAAGTATGCGTTCATGGACCATCCTTTTATGTATTGGCACTATACGATTTCATGCCAGCGAACTATTGAGTTACTGATAATCATTAGCTGGATTCTACATTGAACCAGTTTACATTATCAATCAAATATACTCACAAATAGTCTGTAGCAGTCATTTTTCTAGATAGCGCAGCCGGTAATAATAATGAATGAGAATATTTAATATCCACTATAAAATCAATGACCTGATGCTATTTTGTAGTCGGTTTCCACACAGCCATTATTATGTTTCTAATTGTTAAATATTTGTTTTGCAGGTGTTCGTATGATTAGATGGTCAAAATCGGTCATCGTGAAATTTTTCTCAGACTCGTTTTACCAATTGCATTTTTAAAGCAGGTTGAAGTATGTCGAGATGTTTGTTCGACATTGAGAACGGCCTAGTTTTTATAAAGAGCTAAAAGTTTACCGCTTTTCACTCACAGTGAATCGTTAAAGCTAGTCTTCTATAACAAGGTTAGGAAAAAATGTTGAGTTACCCATTACGACGTATGGCATTAGGTTTATTGGTACTTATTTTAGGTAACCACGCTACGGCTGAAATGAATTTAGCTAAGAAGCCTACGTTGAATGGTGAAAACTTGTCGCCAAACATTGTTTTTATTTACACCGACGATCAAGCTCCTTGGGCCATTGAGGGTAAAAATCCAAACGCTGTAACACCCAACCTCAACCGATTAGCAGAGCAAGGCATGTCCTTTCCTAATGCATACACCACTACACCCGTATGCAGCCCATCCAGAGCAGGGCTACTCACCTCTCGATATGGTTTCGAGTTAGGTATAGACGATTGGATTAATGATCATCTTAAAAGCAAAACACTTACTGGCCATCAGTTAGACTTAGGCCTGTCTTCTGAATTTGACTCTTGGCCGAAGCAACTGCAGGACAATGGCTACTATAATGGTCTTATCGGTAAGTGGCACCTTGGTAAAAAGCCTGAATACCATCCCAATAATTTCGGCTATAACGAGTTTATTGGTTTTCTAGGAGGAGGGACTACGCCTATTGACCCTCATCTTACCGTGAATGGAAAAAAGAAGAGTGAAACAGGCTTAACGGTTGACGTACTGACTGACCACGCCATTGATTTTTTACAAAGAAATAAAAACAAAAAGTTTCTTTTGTCATTGCATTACAGGGCACCGCATTATCCATTTGAGCCCGTGTCTGAGAGCGATCGTAGTGCCATTGCTGAAGATGTAGCACTGTTACACCCTGACTATCCAGATCTCAATAAGCACCGAGCAAAGAAGTTATTACGCAGTTACTTGGCATCAGTTAAAGGTATTGACCGAAATGTAGGTAGGTTGATGGCACACCTAGACACTTTAGGTCTTGCTGATAATACCGTAGTTATTTTTACTTCTGATCATGGTTATGCCATCGGGCAAAACGGCATCTGGCATAAAGGGAATGGATTTTGGTTGCTAAACACCCCCCCTGAAGGAACCCCTACCATACCTAAAGGCCAGCGTCCCAATCTTTATGATTCCGTTCTTAAGGTGCCGTTGATTGTCAGGTGGCCTGACAAGGTCCCTGCGGGGGCGCAAAACCTGTCTACTGTATCTAACTTAGACTTCTACCCAACTATCATGGATATCGCAGGATTAGACCTTCCTGAAGAAACCACCATCAGAGGCCAAAGTGTCATCGATGCGCTTAAAGACAAAAATGTGCTGACAAGCACAGACTACTTCGCTGCGTATTCGACTTTGCACCAATCCATTACTGGAATGAGGATGTACAGCGACGGCAAACACAAACTCGTAAGGGACTTCAAAAATACAGGCCGTGATGAATTCTACGATTTAGAACGCGACCCCCATGAAACAAGTAATCTATTGGAAGGCACACTCTCAGACATTCAATTGGCTGAATTACTTAGATTAGACACAACGCTTAATACAAAAATGCGAATGTTAAGCGACCCCCTCATAAGCAAATTTACACCGGTAATTTCCGAGAGCAAGTCAGTTAGGTCACCTTATGACGATTAGAGAAAAGAGAACGCTCGTCGGCATGTTAACTCGTGTTATACGTGGGTAGAAAAATTACACATTTTGAATTGATAATTAATATATGGATAGTCGAAACATGACAAATAAGCTCTTGCTACTAATGATGATGGTATATCTTTGCGGCTGTCAGTCCGCAGCAGATGAGAACACAACGTTACTACCTCGAAGCAAAACGCATAATTCTATGTCGATATCATTGAGCCAAAAGCCAAAACTACTTAGCAGTAGTCTTTTAGTCGGCAAGTCTCACACCTCTGATGGTTCAGATCGCGCAATAAATGGGAAACCTCACTTTTCCGGCGTTATGGGAGCGCAAGCCGTTACCTATAATGGCTACCAATATGTTATTTATTACACGGCAAAAGATAGAGGAGGCTATGGGGATCTTTTCGCCGAGGTGGTCGTCGCGCGTCGAAAAGTTACGGGACATGACTGGCAATACTCTACTTTACCTGTTTACCGATTGACGTCCGATGATGCACACAACCGTCAAGCTATCGAGATTTCAAAGGGCGATGGCGTTATTCATATTTCGTTCGACCATCATAATTTAGATCGAATTAATTATGCGCGCACAGCTGTAGGAGTTGCAAACCATCCAGAAACTGTAGATTGGAACGACGATGTTTTTAAATTCGAGCGTAACCTCGGTTTTCCTGATGATGCGGTAGGTCGTGTTACCTATCCAAAATTTTATTCGTTAGAGAGTGGAAATGTACTGATGTACTACCGAGAAGGTGGTGCAGCAAAAGGTGAAATGCAGCTCGCACTGTATGATGCAGAGCAAAACGATTGGGAATTTATTCGAAACATATCTTCAAGTGAAGGTGTTTATATTCAAAATGTAAACGGCAACAAAGAACCTTCAACGAGAGGGCCTTATCTAGCCGGCGGTGGACCAAAATTTGACTCAAATGGTCGCATGCACATTAGTTGGGTCTTTAGAGAGCGCCCAGTCAATTGTAATCCTGGTAAAACCAACGGCTTAGATTGTAATCATGGTATCTACTATACCTATAGCGATAACGAAGGGCTTACTTGGTATAACAATGCTGGAACTCTCGTCGCTGATACGCGAAAAGGCGAAGTCTTGTCTATTGCAACACCTGGATTAGAGGCTGTTCACGTACCCACGACGCTTAGACCTTCTAACGTTTCGCATAACTCTGTTATCGATACTAAAACAGGTGACTATCACCTTTTACTTAGCCACAATATTGAAGCTGGTGGTCCGGCCCATGTACATCATTATGTTCGCGGCACCTCAGGCACTTGGCAAAAGCGAGTCTCTAGTTTTACGGCATCAAACGTAACGTTAAAGTTTCTAGACGACAGGTTAGTTGCGTTTGCAGGGCGAGAGAGCGCTGATATCTACTATTCTGATAGAGCCGACGATTTTACAACATGGCATAAAATCGACATGCCCAATGTAGACAGTGAGTTAGGTAAAATCGAAGGTGGCTACATCACGTGGGATCTCAGCTTATTAAAGCAAGGTATCGCAAGTGTTATATGGCAACATGCACCAGATTCGATCGGTGAGCCAAGCCCCATTTACGTTTATGACTTTGAAATAGGCACTGTTATTGAAAGTCAGTAATACCGAGATAAATCATTAAGTGTTTTCTCAATTTTTAGCAGCCGGATCTGGCTCTCTGTAAATCCCTGGCTCTATCCTAACATTTATTATTGCCTCGTCTTTAGGCCATGCTAATACAACAAATTGTTGCCTATCAGCATCCCAGATAAAATCGCTAGGCTTAGTATTGGCTTTAGATGAATGCACGCGAAAGCCGGTTCTCATAGGACTGTGCGTAAGAATTATGTCGTCGCCTACGTGAATTGAGAATCCATCAGGGTAGTGCCGATCTGCGCCCACGAATATTCTTGAAGCCCCTTTGCTGTTATCGGTTTTGATATTAAGATCTAATGTGCGTGTTGCGAAATGAAACATAAAGTTTTTAATGTCGCCAGCAATATACTGCGGATAGGGGCGGGCGATAATATCGGTAATATATTTTCGCTCTACTGTACCATCAGCATGTTTATCAGAGAAAATCGCCCATGTCGATTCTCCGCCTGGCAAAAAATTCTGATAGCTACGGTTGCCTAGAAACCACGCTTTGATTGAACCAATACCCATTTGGTCAAAAATTTCTGCGGTGCGAATATAAAATTCAATATAATGCAGTTGTTCTTCTACTGAGTTGTCGGTGGTAAGTAACGTTGGAAACCCCCACTCTCCAACTAAGATTGGCGCTTGAAGTAAGTCAGCTTCTTTATCAAACCTTTCCATAGTAGGTGCGATGTAGTCGATATATTCTTGGTATATGTGTGGTGCAAAAACAATGTTTTTGCGATTCACTCTTTTCTTAATTTCCGCGTACTGATTTTTGTTGATTGCCTCACCTTTGTTCATAAAAATAGTTTGAATTAAAAACAATTTCTCATCGCTGTAAGGCAGTGCGGCATCAATAATTTTTTCATATAAAGGGATTAAATAGTCGCTGGTTAGTTCATCATAAGATTGTGTTAGTTCTTTTTTACGTGGTTCGTTTACTAAGTCATAGCCGATAACTGCATCGTTGTCCTTAAACGCATCCCATATATGTCGCCATGCATTAATATAAGTTTCTTGCGTATTATTTCTGTCAAAGTATAAGTCGGGCCAAGAAAAACCTTTGGCGCCATACACCGTCAGTTTAAACATAGTTTTAATGCCAGCTTCGCGACCAAGGCGAACTGCATTTCTTAGACGTGCCAGATATTCTGGCTGAAAGGTCGAGTTCCCAAAAGTACTCAATTTACCTAATTCCAGCCTGACAACTTGTACGTTGGCGCCCATTCTTACCATGCGTACATAGTCTTCTTGCGTGAAGTTAACTTCTCCACCCGCATCATTGGTGTTTACGACAAAGCCGCGTGGGATCATGTGTCGTCCTGCGTCGTCACGTAGGCCATGCTTGATGTCTTGTGCTAGCACTTCATTATTTACAAAAAGCGAAAGCAGCGATGTAAATAGCAGTGCTCTGAACAGTGATTGTTTCATTTAAAAACCTCGTGTCGTTTCTGTTAGTTTTACAATGGCACCGCACAATTGAATGGGCGATTGCCATATGTGCGATGCTGGTAGAGTAAATAATAGTGTTATACTTCAGAAAAAGGCCTGCCATCTACAGCACTCATAAAGCTCTCATAAAACGCTCTAGCATGCTCTCAGGCGAGTTAGGATTTCACTATTTCAACGAAAATATCTGTAGAAATAGACTGCGCTTGTCGCCAGAGCCTTCGGCTTTTTTAAGATAATAGTAAGCCTTGCTATCTTTAAAAAAGACCACGGCCTTATCGAAGTGTGGTCCTTCACTGTGTTCGTAAATCGTAGTGAAGTTTTCTGCCTTGCCTTTAGCTTTTGCAATTACAACCCGCCCATTTTTCAAGCCGGTAAGATAGACATCATCGCCATTGCTAAAGAGTTGCCCGCCAAACGGTATCCGAACTGTAGTGAAATCTTTCTGGCCAGCCTTACGAAATGTGTGAAGGTTGATCTGTTCATTAAACTCAAGGTCTTCTACTTTACTTACAAAGTGCTCATCGCCGCTGTTTGTTACCGTGAAGTCAAATCCATGAACAATGGACACTTGGTTCTTTTTCTGTGTTTTAGCCCAGTCTCCAGGCTCTTCAATTTGGATTTGCTCAGAAATAGCGAGAGGAATTTCAATTGGTGCATCTTGCGCGTTCTTCCAGTTCAAGACGCCTTGTGGATCGTCAGAATAAGCGTAGTAAATACCGTTTTGGTAAAGATATTTATCTGAGGTATTTTTAGAACGTCGCTGAAAGGCTATGCGAAACTTACCGCCTGTATATTTGAAGTCGCCGTACAAGCCCCAGTTGTATTCACTACCATGCTCTGACGCTAGAACCCGATTGAAGTCATTATAGCCCTGCCACTTTTTGCCATCGTAGCGGGCAAAAAGCATTTTTCCATTCGCTGAAAAGCCATAGCGCATTTTCATAAATAAGTCGCCATTATCCCCAGTGAAGAATGCAGGGTAGGTAAGCAGCTTTGTTGTATCGACATCTTCAATACCAGAAAATTCTAGGTGCTTATAGTGGCCTGCAGGAGAATTAACGAATAGTGGAAGCGCAAAATCTTCGTCGGGAGCGGACGCTGCACCTTCTATAGAAAATGAGTAACGTAAGTAATCACTAGAAAATGCTTCCACTCTTCCATTGCGATGCATGTCATATAGCAAGTGTATAGTATCGTCAGCAGGGCTTATGCCCACCGCAATGGTATTGTGTGTCTCGCCTAGCCACCATTTGCCTCTGAAGCCGGTGTGCCGGTGGGGAAACTGAATGGTTTTAAGTACTCCCGTTTTCGTATTTAGGCGCGAAAGCATAACATGCCGGTTGTCCTTACCTCCCTGATACCATGTCATAAAAACGAAGTGTTTATAAACTTTTATGCAGTCACCATGGGGAGACAACGCATCGCCAAAAATGTAATCGTAGCCCTCCGGGTTATTTTTAGAATACGAGCCTTTTACCTGGTTACCGTTAAAAAATATGGCTTTGTCAGTCACTAATGTCTCAGTATCCAAGCTAACGGAAGCACTGGCACTAATACTGAACAGAAGTGAGTAAACAAGAGACAGGGATACAAGATTTTGTTTGATGGAGACCAATGACGCACGTAAGTCTTGCGCTGAATGTGAAAACAAACTCTGCCCCTTATTTGGTATAGCTAATGTATTAACCAGTAATGCTGCGTACCAAAACGGGTACAGCTTTCAATCACCTCAAAATGATTGTATTTGGTTAATATTGAGTGAAAATGGTTTTAATTAAATGTACACTGCTTGTAAGTGTATAGCGAGAAAAACCGATGAAAATAAATCTAAGCATGCGTGAAATGGTAAGCCGACTAAGTACGACACTGAAAACAGCAATTGCGCTATCAGTGCTAACAGCCTGTACAGCAAATGATAGCGTGTCGTTAACCTCGACCATGAGCAATACAAGCGGAGTAATGCTGGAAAGCCAGACAAAAATTACTGACGGCGCACTCCATTTTGATGGCAAGAAACTCAATCACAACACTTTTGAAAACCCTTCAAAAAGCCAAGCGTATGACTATTTTTTTGGCAGGAATATCTCAGCCCACGGTGACGCTGTTAAACCTTACAAACACTTTGTTTTTATGACGTGGTACAAAGGGGGCAAAGAAGAGCGAAACGTTATGCTAACGCGGTTCAACACAAAGACTGGTATTGTTAAAACGATTCAATTTCCTCATAGGCATACCGGATTTAGAGGCGATCCGCTGGTTGGTGAATCGCACAACACCATTGGTTTAGCAGTGAGCCCGTTAAACGGAACCATTCATATGGTTTACGATATGCACGCCTATGTTGATGATGATGAAACAGGCAGATTTAAAGGAAGGTTTATCGACGATTTCTTCCGCTATTCCTTTTCTGTGGCTGGTGCAGCAGATGTGCCTGACGATGAATTTACACTGGAGCAATTTGTTAAAGATACTAGCGAGTTGAGTCAGGGCGCAGATGATTACAAACACTTGACCATGACCGGTAATTTACAAGACAAAGAAAATTTTTCTGCGCTAACCTATCCTAAATTTTACACGAGTAAAGATGGGGAACTGCTTCACTATATGCGCTGGGGTGGCAATAACAACGGCGCTTATTACTTCAATAAATATGATGCAAAAAACCAGAAATGGACCCGCTTTACGCCGTTTAATCACAAGGATCAAAAGACTCACGGCAACGCATACAATTGGGGACTGTATGGCCAAATGAAGTATATAAACGGTAAGTTGCGCGTAGGGTTTCAACAGCGTAGCGCAAATAATGATGACCGTTTTAAATATCAAAATGGTGTTTATTATGCCTACTCTGATCATCCTGATGGTTTAGGGAATTGGAAAAATGTAGATGGCGAAGACATGACCTGGCCTTTGGTTAACTCTGATGAAATAAAAATATTTGAGCCTGGTGATTACATCGATCATACAGCACCTAATTCTGTACACATTGTAACGGGCTTCGACTGGACGGTTACTGAAAACGACGATATTCATTTCATAACTCATGTTCGTTCTACGGATACTAAGCGAAGTGACTACAAGGAAGTATCGATACACGCCTTTAAACCGGCCAATGCAGCAGACTTTACGATTACAACTGACTTTACCGGGGCCGATTCTATTTACACGTCGGGTGATAGTATTTTCATAATCGGGCTCAAAAATGGTTATCCGTTTGTTGAAAAAGCAAAGGGAGGTTCTAACGATTTTGAAGTCATTTATCAGCAAACCTCAGGGGTTAAATTTGACCACGGCACCATTCATATCGAAAACGGCAAAGCGTATTACTATTTGATGGAGAAAGGAACAGGTAACGCGCTCCCGCTGCATTTACAAGTTATCGACTTGGGTGTTACTGAGTAAATCAATAGCTAAATTAAATGTTTGATGGCATTACCCTGAACTGAGTAGAGCCGCGAATGTTGTAGTAACAGAGAATCTATATGTTCTACTTAAAAAAGTGTTCTACCGCATTAATAGCGGGGGTTTTGAGCTTCAATAGTTATGCTGTGAATGTGCTAATGGCTAACACAGAGTTTAAGAAAGGAAATTACACAGTTGCTCTACCTCTTTATGAGGAAGGTGCGAAGTTAGGTAGTACGCATGCGCAGTATCAACTTGGTGTGATGTACTTAAAAGGGCTTGGGGTTGAGTCTAGTGCAGTTTCCTCTATGATCTATTTATCGATGGCAGCAGAGCAGCGCTACCATAATGCGCAAAGCATAATTGAAAAATTGCGCTCGTCATTAAATGAACGGGATCTTTCGCTTCTCACTAAAGCGATAGAGGAGCAACGAACTACTCACAAAAAGTTTCAGCAACAGCGTTTACCCGAGGTTAATCTAAATACAATTAACCAAGAAGTTACTTTTGGCGATAAGAACTTGCTTGAGCAAAAAATTTACTTCGAAGAACTCAGTGAGTTTCAGAATTTCGGTGACGAGCTCCAAAGTTCTGTTAGCGGTTTTGATGATGAAGGTGGCGGGGAGTCATTAGATGTCGCGATAGTGGTTAATAACCCGGGCTTTTTAGTCGTAGAGAACGATGTTGCAAGTGACGGTTCGGTTAGGTACGTGCGCGAAATTCAAAAATCTGGGAACACTAGACGTTTTCTTGATGCATATAAGCTATTTCCATTGGGACAACCTGAAATAGATAACAAGTCTACAGAATTTGTACATCGCGCCTACATGGGGGCGGCAATCGATGACCAGTTTTATTTAAACAAAAACTTGCCACGATTGTATCGAGAAACTCGCCGTGTTCTGCGAGCGGCCAAAGATAATCCAACACTAGAATCATTGTATCAATACGCAATGGCGATGATTATCTTCCCTTGGATGGAAAGTGAAGACAACGAAGCGGAAATTTTGCTCAAACAGCTTGCTGAAAAAGGACACCCAGGGGCCATGTACGAATACGGTTTTCAGCTGTATATGCACCAAAAGGACATACCAGAAGCAGTCAAATGGATAGTGCAGGCTAGCAAGTATGGACTCTCAAGAGCAGAGTACCGACTGGGCAAACTTTTACTTGCAAGCCCTTGGGTTATTAACGACGAGAAAAAAGCACTTTTCTGGTTTGCTTCTGCCGCGGAGAAGGGGGATGACGCTGCAGCTTTGCATGTAGCAAAAATAAAGCTTACCGCTGATGATGAATCGTTAATTGATGTGCCTGGTGCAATACAGTATTTAGATACTATCGCCAGCGCGCAAAATCTCAACCCCGAATACCAATACTTGCTTTCGATATCTTACAGACTTCGCAAAGAGCGAGACTTTAAGAAGTCGGTTGAGCTATTAGAGAAAGCTATCTCAATGGGAATGCGTACCAACTGGGACACTTCTGAGTGGCAGGCATTATTGGCTAAATTGCTGCAAGGCAACATCTCGGTAACTGACTTATAAGGTCAGTACAAACGTTCCTCAAAACAGAACAAGCAGTGGTGGATGAGTTGACGGTTACTACTGGGGAAAGCATACGAGCAACATTATGTCCAAGCGGCACATACGTAATGCGTATCGGCATGAAAAAAAGAAAAAGTATGAATAGCCTATATTCCGAACGGTGAGCAGCGTAAAAACGCGGTCAACGCTTTTTCGAAATAATTACTCCACACCAAGTGGTGGGTGAGTTCTCTTTCGAGCGTTAATCGGACGATTTTCGGATTGGCTATAGTAGTCCGCTTGAGACAAGGAGCAGACGTTAAGGTCTTCGTATTTTAGCTTCCGGTCTGTCTCACTGGTAGACACTGGATGATGTTTAGATAAGTGGCAGCAAACGACCTAAAGCCGACATTAGCAATAGAGCTTAAAAAGCATCCCTTTTTTGCTACGTAAGTAACATTCGTTTTCAGTGTTTAATGGGTTTAAGCTGCTGGAAAGCGGACCCTTGTCCGCGTGATTTAATCGATATCAAATGGACTGATTACGCCTGACGAATGCTGACCAATCACATGTGTGTATATTTGCGTTGTTCTTAAATCGTTATGTCCTAGTAATTCCTGAACAGTGCGAATATCTGCTCCTGCCATCAGCAGCTGAGTATCAAAGGAGTGTCTAAATGTATGTGCGGTGACATGCTTTGCCACGCCAGAGCTTTTAACTGCTACCTTTAACTCCCGCGCTAATGCGGTGCTATGAAGATGATGCCGACAGAAATATCCGTCATAAGGATGCTCGCAACGAGTCGTTGAGGGGAATAAGTATTGCCACTTAAACTCTTTAATGGCATGTGGGTACTTTCTCGCTAAACTGGGCGGCAAACTCGTCATCCCACTTCCCTCAGCAATATCCTTGGTATGAATTGCATGTACTTTTTCTACTTGTGTTTGTAATGGATGAAGCAACTTGTTGGGTAACATAGTAGTTCGGTCTTTACCGCCTTTCCCCCGAAATACAAATATGTTCTTAGCATCAAAATCGATATCTTTAATACGCAGTTTAAGCAATTCTGCTTTTCGTAAACCGCTCCCATATAGCACTGAAAACATCAGTTTATATTTGGGCTTCATGAGTCCAATAATCGATAACGCTTCTTTGTGCGAGAGTACGGTAGGAACTCGAGTAGGTGCTCTTGCCCTAATTGCATCTGGCAGGAGCGTCAATTCCCGTTCGAAGATATGTTTGTACATAAAAACAATTGCACACAGCGCTAAGTTCTGTGTGGATGATGTGACTTTTCTGTTTACTGCGAGGTGAGTCAGGAATTGTGTTACCTCTTGCTCGCCTAAGTCTTTAGGGTGACGTTTTTGATTAAATAAAATGAATCGTTTTATCCATAATAGGTAGGTTTTCTCCGTTTGTATTGAGTAGTGTTTCGTTCTCATTACATGACGAATGCTTTCTAAAAACGGTGAGTTGGCCATTTATGCTTCCTTTGTTATTAAGTGGGATGACTGAAAATATCCAGTCAATCGCATTTTACGGAGAGCCAGCCGACCTACAGAGCAGATTAGTCATGAACTACAAGACAGAAAAGACAGTGTTATTACTATGCGTGCATAGTAATAACAGACCTTGAACGTACCATCATCGCTAGATATATGTTTTATATAAATAAATATAAAATAAGTATGCGGCGTTACTATGCATGCATAGTAAAAACACTTAATTTCCTAGAAATAATCATTAGAAACAGGGTAAGCTATTGAAAAGAATTAACTATGAGGCGTTTGAAAAGTGGCATTAAACCGTTATTTCAATGAAGTCTTCATAATAAGTTGTTAGAAGGCGTCAGCCTAAACTGCGTTTCGCTTAATACAAATAACAGTTCAACCGCCCTCACCTGCTGTTTCGAAAATCGCTCTGGCTTTTGGTGGTTTTAACTTCGCCGCTTCAACTTCATAGGTTGCGCATTAGGCGCTTTATCGCCAAGTTCTTATTTACCGCTAGTAAGCGCCAATGCGTTTGGCAGTTCAAATGGCGGCTTACTTCTGTCAAATCAAAAACATCACTGCGCTGTCGTTTTACTTGTTTGTGTTAATAATCAATCGTATGCTGGCTTCATTAGTTTTTAATAAGGCCAAAGGAACAGGCTCTGCTTCTAACAAAGCGCTCAAGTTCACTCCCTTCGGTCGCTGGGACGCTAACACGCGGGCTGACTCACTTCGTTCGGATTTTAGCCCACGCGCTAGCGCCCCTTAGCTTAAAGTTAGAAGGCGTCAGCCTAAACTGCGTTTGGCCTAGTTAAAAAAGTAAGGTAACTACCTTCGCCTGTTTTCATCAGCATCGCTTTGGCTTGTGGTAGGTTTAAATCCGCCGCATTACCTTCAAAGGTTGCGCATTAGGCGCTTTATCGCCAAGTTCTTATTTACCGCTAGTAAGCGCCAATGCGTCTGGTAGTTCAAAGGGCGGCTTGCTTCAGTCAAATCAAAAACATCACCTCGCTGTCGTTTTACTTGTTTGTGTTAATAATCAATCGTATGCTGACTTTATTAGTTTTTAAAAAGGCCAAGGGAACAGGCTCTGCTTCTAACAAAGCGCTCAAGTTCACTCCCTTCGGTCGCTGGGACGCTAACACGCGGGCTGACTCACTTCGTTCGGATTTTAGCCCACGCGCTAGCGCCCCTTAGCTTAAAGTTAGCTTCCCAGAGGTTTTAAATTGAAACTTGTATTTTTTTTAAGTCTATGTCTTTTATTAGTCGGATGTTCAAGCACATCTGAACCAGTTTCTTTCAAAAATAGTCGAATCGGTGTTGACTACAAGCTAAATGAAACTTTAAAACTATGCCACACCCACCTTGGCAAGACAGTATTCCAAAACACTGAAGAAATTTACCCTATTACTGAAAATGTCAATACCTTAGTCACAAAAGGCTATGTTAAAGGAATTAAAAACACTTTTAACACTCCTGTTCAAATAGACTCTAGTATTGATTGGAGCAATTATTTAAGTTACTCATCCTGGGACGCTAGTGCCAAATTGATGCCACAGGGATTAAATAAGCTTAGAGAAATTCAAGCTAAGTATGACTTAGACTTTCTCCTTGTCGCGAGAGACTACGAAAACTTTTATAAAGGCGAAGCTTGCAGTGGCGCATGGTTCAAGACTCAAATGAGCGACGTCAGGAGTTTTGTCCCTATTTATGTAGCGCTAGTATTTGACGCTAATTCTGGAAAATATGTCGGTAGTACATTTATTACAAATGACCACCATAGCTCTGTTTATCAAAATTTTAACGACGTTTCGAAACTAGAACACAGCGAAGTCTTAAAACTTATTTATTATTCTGAAGATGCAGCAACTAAAGCAGCAAGTATGTTCTTCGAATAACAAGGAAGCTAACAAACGCATTAACACTCGCTACGCTCGCTAGGGACAAAAATACGTAGGCTCCCTTCGCTTCGCTCAGTATTATAGCCTACGTATTTTTGCCCGTTATGCGGGTGTTAGGTGCCAAGGAGTTAGTTTGCCAACTTGGGTATATTTTTACGTTCTACTCATCGTGCTTGGAACGTTATTTAATTTATTTGAACAGAATCGACTTAAGGCAATTTACCAACCATTTGGAGAAGTTTTAAATGCTTCTTGTTGCATATTAATATTTTTGCTCGCATACAATGTGGTTGAATCGGAGAGCAAAGTAGTTGTTAGCTCTCTTTGCTTCTTATTTACTTTCGGGTGGTCTGGCTGGGCATACCAAAAATCGTTTAGCCGTAAAAATTTTATTGATGAAATACATAAGGCTGAACTTGAAACAGAACAAGAATTAAAAGACAAACTAGGTGATGACTTTGAGCCTCAATATGATTTTGATAGAGTTCAGTTAACCGCAAATTTATTTTATGTTGGGGCAATCCTACTGGTTATTGTTATTGGTTCACCATTGCTCTATGCATATTGGTTAACAATTCAAGTATAGGCACCTAACACATATGAGCCTCCGGGCTGTCAATGAAAAAAGATAGCCCTTTGACCGCTATTTCAAGATCAATACCGTTGCCTTTTTAGAACTCGTTTACTTCGTCTGTCATGGTTGATGTTAGGCAA
>NZ_JAPVOT010000016.1 GCF_027257845.1 Alteromonas sp. BMJM2
GCAAGCATTTGTTCTATAAAATATAAATTAAAATTTCAAACTCAGTACTGCTAGAAATGCGAAGTGCAAGGCGCAAAAGTCACGTAATAGTTGTTCTATTACTTACTTTTGCAACGCAGTAATTCGCGTTTCTAGTGGTGCTGAGCGCCGTTTCTTAAACAGGATTCAGGTTAGTTAAATGCTCACTCGCTTGTAGGGTCGATATTCGGCTTTCCAGAAATTCCTTTCAATGCTTGCACGAAGTGCTTCCTCAGACATTTCTAAGGCCAAGCCTTGCTGCATTGCTACCTTACCAACTTCAAAAGCAATATCTCGACTAAGCTCTGCAATTTGTACCAAGGATGGCAACAGCGAGCCTTCACCAGTGTTGACTAATGGCGACGCTTTAGCGAGGGCGTTACTGGCAGCCATTAACATTTCATCGCTGATTAGTTTCGCTTTTGCAGCCACAACGCCGAGACCAATGCCAGGAAAGATATAAGAGTTATTGCACTGGGCAATAGGGAACACCTTTCCATTGTACTCAACCGGCTTAAATGGGCTTCCGGTGGCAATGATCACCTCTCCATCTGTCCATTCAATCACCTGCTCTGGCCGCGCTTCTACTTGGCGTGAAGGGTTACTCAGCGGAAAGATAATAGGCAATTCGCAGTTTTGCTTCATGGCGCGAATGACTTGTTCAGTGAATAGACCTGGCTGGCCAGACACCCCAATGAGCACATCGGGCTGTGCACAATGCATAACATCAAGAAGCGACGCATAATCGCCACTGAAGGTCCAATCGGCAAGGTCTTCTTGTTTTTGCTGAAGCTTCTCTTGGAAGTCACGTAGCCCTTCCATACCTTCGGTTAAAAGGCCAAAGCGATCGATCATGAATACTTGCTTTCGCGCTTCCTCGTCACTTAACCCTTCAAATACCATTTGCTGAATTAGCATTTCAGCAATACCGCAACCGGCCGAGCCAGAGCCCACAAAAACAACCTTCATCTCACTGAGCTTTTGTTGCTTTGTTCTACAGGCGGCTAATATTGTGCCTAGAGTAACTGCCGCGGTGCCCTGAATATCATCATTGAAACAACAGATTTCATTGCGATAGCGATTCAGTAACGGCATGGCGTTTGGCTGAGCAAAGTCTTCAAACTGAATAAGCACGTCAGGCCAGCGTCGTTTGACTGCTTGTACAAACAAGTCGACAAACTCGTCATACTCTTTTTGCTCAATACGAGGGTGTCGAGCTCCCATGTACATAGGATCGTTAAGCAGCTTTTCATTATTGGTGCCCACATCGAGCATCACCGGCAATGTATAGGCTGGACTAATACCGCCACAGGCGGTATACAGCGACAGTTTTCCAATAGGAATACCCATGCCACCAATACCTTGGTCACCTAAACCTAAGATACGTTCGCCATCCGTCACAACGATGACCTTTACTTTGCGTTTTGTGGCGTTGCGAACAATGTCATCTATCTGGTGACGCTCTTCATAAGACACAAATAAACCACGAGAGCTGCGATAAATATCTGAAAACTGCTCACAGGCATCCCCAACAGTAGGGGTGTAGATGAGCGGCATCATTTCATCAATGTATTTCTGAATGAGGCGATAGAATAAGGTTTCGTTATTATCTTGAATTGCACGCAAGTAAATGTGTTTATTCAATGCCTCGTCGAAGCTGCTGTACTGCATGTAAGCGCGTTCAACCTGCTCTTCTATGCTTTCATACCGCGGCGGCACTAATCCCGTTAGGTTAAATGCAGCTCTTTCTCGGGCAGTAAAGGCACTGCCCTTGTTAAGTAGCGGAGTTTCCAGCAATGAAGGGCCGGAATGTGGGATATAGAGATAGCGCTGTGAATCTTCTGACATGTTTTTTCCGGTTATGGGTTCAGGCAAATGGAGCGCCAAAGCCTGAAAGGACGTGGTTTTACACGTCCTTCCCTTTTTTTAAAATATTTCTTCTGACTCTGGCGTTGTTGTTTCATCCTGCTCGGCTGGGTCGACCACATCGTTGTCACGAACGTATACGGTAGGCTCTGTACCTTGAAGGAAGTATTCGAATAGTGTCGTATGGTCTGTGCGATTGGTCAACTTTCCACTGGTACGATCAATGCGCACACGGACGATATCTTCAGGCACAGGTATCGGAGAATAAGGTTTGTCGGCCAGTGCATATTCCATGAAGCGGATCCAGGCAGGGCCTGCAGCTTTAGCTCCATCCTCTGTTCCAATAAGCGCATTACCAATCCAATTAAACTTCTCAGGGTCTTTATTAATTAAGTTTTGGTTGCGTGTGGCGCGTCCCAGCTGGCGGCTCATATTGTCAAAACCTACCCAAGCGGTGGCCACGATGTCTTTGTGGAAACCGCTGAACCAGGTATCTCTCGAGTCGTTAGTTGTACCGGTTTTACCGGCAATATCCGTGCGCTGCAATATATTTCTAGCTCGCCAGCCGGTTCCTAGCCAGTAGGTTTTCTTGTTCCAATCACCGTTGGCCCTTACGCCTGTTCGCATCATTTCAGCGACGAGGAATGCATTTTGTGCACTGATAACCTGAGGCGCTATGGTTTTTTCTTCAACGTCATTAGTCAAATCTACCGTGCCGGCATCTTCATTAAGCTGAGCAGCAAGCAATGCCTCAATATCATCTTCATCTAAGGGCTGTGACGTTGAAGACTGGTCTTCCTCTTCACAGCGATGGCATGCCCATACCGGGTTTGTCTGCCATAGTTGTTCACCGTTCTCGTCGAGCACTTCACTAATAAAGTGAGGGTTTACCAGATAACCGCCATTGGCAATGACCGACATACCGCGTACCACTTCAAGAGGTGTATGAGAGCTCGAACCTAACGATACGGTTTCATCAAGAGGAATATCCTCCTTGTTAAAACCAAAACGAGTAAGGTAGTTCGCTGTTTCGCGCAATCCTACGCCGCGAAGCAGTCGAACTGACACCACGTTTTTCGATTTACCCAATGCTTTTCGCATACGAATAGGACCATCGTATTCAGCTGGTGAATTTTGTGGCCGCCATGCCACACCAGTAGCAGCATTCCACTGGTTTATCGGAGCATCGTTAATGATAGACGCTAGTGTATAGCCACTGTTGATTGCGGCTGAATAAACAAAAGGCTTAATATTCGAACCCACTTGACGCTTAGCTTGAGTGGCGCGATTAAACTGGCTTTGATAAAAGCTATAGCCGCCCACAACGGCTTCCACAGCACCGTTTTTAGGATTAAGTGCGATAAACGCACCGCTTACTTCGGGAATTTGCGCAATCCGCCACTCATTGTCTTGCTCGCGAATATATATCACCGCTCCTTCGCGCGTTACGTCTGAGGCAGTATCTGGGTCGCGGCCCTGTCTAAAGTCTGTAATGTATTTTCTCGCCCAGTCTAGACCACCCCATCCTATTGTAAGAGTGTCACCATTGACGGTAAGCACCTCAATAGACCGTTCATTTACCACCTTGACCACTGAGGGCACTAACGGCTTTATGTAGGGAATCTCTTCTAAAACTGATATTAACGAGGCATCGTCCCACGTCGCTCGCTGAGTTCGATTACTCACGTCGAAACTCAATGATAATAACGGTATCTTCTCGTCTTTTGACTCTGCTTTAGGTATATCCCACAAATAACCTAATGCCCCTTTATAACCGTGACGTTCGTCATAGTCGTGTAAATTTCTAACCACAGCTCTTTGAGCTGCAAGCTGTAACTCAGATGTGGCCGTCGCATAGACTTGATACCCACCTGTTTCTGCTTCTTCTTTCCCGTAGGTTTCTACCATCTCGGAATAAATAACGTCTGCTAGGTATGGCGCATCGACTTCAATTTCAGCGCCGTGTTTACGGGCAGTGACGGGAGCACTAGCAGCTTCGTCGAACTGCGCTTTGGTAATGTAGTTTTCATCGAGCATTCTCAATAAAACCACCCGTCGCCTTTCAACAGAGCGCTCTGGTCCGCTAATGGGGTTAAGCACTGAGGGCGCCTTGGGAAGACCCGCAATAGTGGCAATTTGCGCTAAAGAAAGCTCGGTAAGTGGCTTTCCGTAATAGACTTGTGACGCGGCGCCAAAACCAAAAGAGCGGTGTCCTAATTCGATTTTGTTTAAATAAAGCTCCAAGATTTCCTGCTTCGAGAGTTCTTGCTCCATATGAAGCGCAATAAAAATTTCCTTCACTTTCCGGATGTATGTTTTTTCCCGAGACAGAAAAAAACCTCTCGCCAACTGCATGGTAAGCGTACTCGCGCCTTGTCGCTTTTCACCGGTTAATACCAAACTGACCGCAGCTCGAACGATACCAATGGGATCAATACCGTGATGATCGTAGAAGCGGCTATCTTCGGTAGCAATAATCGCATCAATTAATTGCTTAGGAACGTCCTCAAGCTTCACAGGTATTCGCCGTTTAACGCCATACTGAGAAATAAGCTTTCCATCTTTCGTATAGATCTGCATTGGAGTTTGCAGACGAACATCCTTAAGAACAGTGACAGTCGGTAAGTCAGGTTTGATATAGAAGTAAATACCAACTAACGCAGCGAAGCCTAGAAGACCTGATAAAAAACTAAAAAGAATGAATGGTTTCATGTACTTCACTATAATAAACACCAAATTTTTTAAGATGAAATGACGTAATTTTTATACGTATGTGTTATCTATATACCGCGTATATGAATAATATTGCGTAATATTGTACTGTAGAGGAACTACCATTGGAACTAGGCACGAAAAAATGAAATCGCTACTGAAAAAAAAGCTGCCGCCCATAGTTGGCTTAGACATTGGCACGCGTCAAATTAAAGCGGTATGGATAGAGAGAGCAAAAGAAGGGTTTATACTACAAGGCTACGCCTGCGAACCCATTAGTAAAATTGCGTTTTCAGAACGCGACATAAAGGATTATGAATCAGTCAGTATTGCACTTAAAAAAATTAGAAAAACATTAAAAACGAAATCTAAGTTAGCCAACGTAGCTGTTGCCGGCACATCAGTGATTAGCAAAGTAGTCTACATGGAACCTGAGCAAAGCGATTTCGAATTAGAGAATCAAATTGAAATAGAAGCAGATAGTCTCATTCCCTATCCCTTAGAAGAAGTTTACTTGGATTTTGAAGAAATGGGTCCAAGTACAACTCACATGGGCAAAGTTAACGTGCTGCTAACAGCTGCGCATAAAGACTTGGTAGAAAGTCGACTTTTACTAACAAGAGAAGCTAACTTTGAACCTAAAATTGTCGATATGGAAAGTTATGCCATCGGCAATGCCATAGGATTTTTTCTCCCTAAAGTAGCTACAGACGAATCAACATGCTGCATTAATGTTGGCGCATCTTTACTTCAAGTATGTGTAGTCAAAAATGGCGAGGTTATCTACACCAAAGAGCACGCCTTTGGACTTAACAATTTGATAAACGACATCAGTGCCATTCATATGATTGAACGTGAAGCTGCTGAAAGACAGCTACTAGACGGTACATTATCGGATAATTGGGTTGAGGACACACTACCCATTTTTGCCGCTAACCTTCAGCAAAGTATTAATCGTGCACTTCAGATGTACATGAATACCTTACACGTTGAGCGCCCTCAGAAAATTTTATTCACCGGAGGTGCTGCAATTATAGAGCCTTTACTTGATATTTTAAATCAAGATTTAGGCCTTGAGGTCGTTCGTTTCAACCCATTTGCAAATATGACGATAAATCCAAAATTAGACGCGGCAAAGCTGCAAAAATTAGCGCCCCAGTTAGTCATTGCGGCTGGACTAGCGAGTAGGAGTTTTACCCCGTGGCACATATAAACCTACTTCCGTGGCGCGAAAAACAGCGCCAGTATCAAAAACAACAGTACCTCGCTGGTTTAGTCGCTGTTGCGGCTATCGTGGGTTTAATATTTTGGTTTGTCGGACAAGCAATTGATCAACAAATAAGTAATCAAAACTCGCGAAATCAATATCTAGAACGTGAAATTTCTGCGCTAGATAAGCAGATTGGCGACATTAAGAAAGTGAAAGAAAATAAAAGTGCTATAGAGCAACGAATGACCCTGATTAAGCAACTCCAAGCGAGTCGCAATGTGTCTCCTATTGCGTTTGATGCGCTAGCGAAATTAGCGCCTTCCGGTGTTGTATTCGACACTATGACTCGCACTGGAAACAGAATAAAAATCGAAGGGACGAGCGACTCTAACAACAGATTATCTGATTTTATGCGCGCGCTTGATAATTCAGAGACTTTTGTCGCTGCAGAGTTGTCCACCATCAAATCTGATAATAACGCATCGCGTGCGGTGAGTAGTTTTACACTGACATTCTCCATCACCCAAAATGTAGCGCCAGTGGCAGATGTAGAAAAAGGGGCCCAATAGCAATGAAATTTGATGTCTCAAAACTAAAAGAACTTAACGAACTCGATTTCGAACAGATTGCCATTTGGCCTAATGAAATACGTATTGTGGTTGCCGCATTTGTAGCTATTGCCATTGGGGCGTTGAGCTATTATCTGTTGATAAACCCTAAGCTACCTATTTTAGATACTGCGAAATTAAAAGAGGACGAATTAAAGCTGCAATTTGAAGCAAAATACCGAATTGCGGCAAACCTAGATGCCTATCAAGCACAGTTAGAACAAATCAAAAAAGATTTTTCCTCCCTACTGAAAAGCTTACCGACCAGTAACGAAACACCAGGACTGCTTGATGATATTACTTATGTAGGAACGTCGGCAGGATTGACTTTTAAACTTCTCAATTGGCAGCAGGAAATCCCAAAGGAGTTTTACACGGAACTACCCATTGAGATGGAAGTCAGCGGGGGCTATCACAATTTCGGGGAATTTGTATCGAAAGTAGCTGACCTTCCGCGCATTGTAACACTTCACGACTTCGAAATTACTCGCGGTGAGGATAGCTTAAGTTTAAGATTACAGGCAAAAACGTATCGCTCTGATAATCCCTCACTTTTAGAGGGAGCAGAAGAATAATGAGATATCTTTTATCTTTATCAATTTTTGTTATTATCTCAGGCTGCGCGCCTGAACTAAACGACTTGCAAGCCTACACTGAAAGCGTAAAGAGCAGAGCACAGCCAAGTGTGGAGCCCTATATCAGGTTTGAAACTCAACCACCTTTTGTATATAGCGCAGGTTCATTACCTAGCCCATTTAAACAGCCAAAAGAGATGCCGGAGGTAGTGTCTCAAACTCGGGTAGAAAATTGTTTACAACCTGACTTTCAGCGCCCCAAACAAGCGCTCGAAAGCTACGGGCTAGATGCGCTTGCACTAACAGGAAGTTTTACTGTTAAGGGCGAAAAATGGGCGCTTATAAAAAGTAACGACGGTGCGCTGCATAAGGTGAAAAAGAAAAGCAGAATTGGGCTTTTTCATGGCAGCGTTTCGCAAATTGACGCAGAATCAATTACCATAGAACAGTTATTGCCAGATGGTGCTGGCTGCTGGCAGAGGAAAACAACAATAATGACTACAGCATCACAGGCGGGAGAGTAAACATGGACGTACAAAATATTATTAATAAGTCTCGAGGGCACCGCAGCCCTAAGTGGTATCAGTTAACAACTGTAAGTGCAGCACTGCTTTCTTCGTTTTTACTGGCCGCCCCCTCAATTGCACAAGAACCGATTTTGGTTGACCCCAAATCTATAAGCGATGCAGCGGCTATTGCGACTACGATCACTGATGTTGATTTTAGCCAAAACTCAAATAACGCGGCAGTTACTTTGATAACGTTTGAAGGTCAAGCTCCGAAGCCGCAGCTTGTTGAATCTCAGGGAAAGGTGTCTGTCACCTTAATGGGTACACAGCTGGGAGAGGAACAACTCATAGAGCTTGATGTCGCTGACTTTGGGACTGTCGTTTCTACCATCGAGACATTTGAAGACGATAAATCTGCGCGCATCGAAGTGAACTACGAGGGTGCAGTTGTTGTTAAAAATTTCATAAAGGGAAATCAACTGCGCATTGAAGTGATGCCAGTGAGCAAAGAGCAACAGGACGTCGTCAACAGCGAAGAGAAATACACTGGCGACCCGATATCTCTCGATTTTCAAGATGTTCCAGTACGTCAGGTTTTACAAATAATTGCTCAGGTTAACGGCTTTAACCTTGTTACAACCGACTCGGTAACAGGCAATGTCACAATAAGCCTTTCTGGTGTACCGTGGGATCAAGCCCTCGATATGATCATGCAAGTTAAAGGTTTAGATAAGCGTTTAGAGGGTAATATTCTGCTTATCGCCCCTGCAGAGGAGCTTTCTGCGAGAGAAACACAAGCTCTTCAGTCGCTCCAGCAAGTGGCTGATTTGGCACCATTACAGACCGTAGATATTGCAATAAACTATGCTAAGGCATCTGAACTAGCTGCAATATTGAAGTCATCAGAAGGGGGCATCCTTTCTGATAGAGGCGGTGTCACAGTTGACGAGCGTACCAACACACTATTGATCAGAGATACGCTAGAATCTATCGATGAAGCGAGAAAGACCATCGAAGTACTCGACATCCCAGTTAAGCAGGTGCTAATTGAAAGTCGCATGGTTACTGTTAGAGACAATGTTGACGAGCAACTTGGCGTTCGCTGGGGCTTTAGTGATAGACAAGATGATAACGGCGTATCAGGTTCTCTCGAAGGCGCAGATACTATCGCTGGTGGAATTGTTCCTAGTATTGACAATAGACTCAATGTGAATTTACCTGCAAGCGGTGCCGCAGGTACTATTGGATTTCAAATCGCCAGTTTAATAGACGGTACAATTCTAGATTTGGAACTTTCAGCACTAGAGTCAGAGAACAAAGGCGAGATAATTGCTAGCCCGCGTATCACAGTTGCCAATCAACACGAAGCGTACATTGAGCAGGGTACTGAGATACCATTTGTGCAAGCTACATCAAGTGGTGCAACTGCGGTAGAATTTAAGAAGGCAGTACTATCGCTTAAAGTAACGCCACATATCACGCCTGATAATAGAATTATTCTCGATTTAGTAGTAACGCAGGATACCCGAGGCGACACGGTATCAACGTCAACGGGTGATGCCGTAGCAATCGATACACAAGAAATTCAGACTCAGGTACTTGTAGAGAATGGTGAAACTATTGTTCTTGGCGGTATCTTCCAGCAGACAAGCAGTGACGGCGTTAATAAAGTTCCGCTGTTCGGCGACCTTCCTGTCCTTGGAGCGCTGTTTAGAAATACAACTAAACTGGAACAAAAGCGAGAGTTGCTCATTTTCGTAACCCCGAAAATCATCACTGAACGACCGTAGCGTTTTTTGGTAACCACTTAAAAAAACGTGCATCTCTTTGCACGTTTTTTTGTTTTAGCCTATTTTTTTATACGAAATTACAGGTATATGCATATTGTTGGTAACAAAACTTGCAACGCCTTGCAGGAAACTGAGATAATCGCCGCCTCGAAATACTAACGAGGTTTAAGGAGTGGTGCTTATTGGACTTTAAATAGGCACGAGTCAATGGGTAGGCTGGTAAGGCAACAGTGCACGCCCCTAACATGATAAAGTTGTGATATAAGCAAATATGGCTGAAAAACGTAATATCTTTTTAGTTGGCCCGATGGGTGCTGGTAAAAGCACTATCGGTAGACATCTAGCAGACGAACTTCACTTGGATTTTTTTGATTCGGATCAGGAAATTGAGCGCCGCACTGGTGCTGACATCGCTTGGATCTTTGACTTGGAAGGTGAAGATGGTTTTAGAGTTCGCGAAGAAAACGTCATCAACGATTTAACCGACAAGCAAGGTATCGTACTTGCCACTGGCGGTGGTTCAATCGTGACTAAAGCAGTACGCAACCGTTTATCTGCCCGCGGAATCGTTGTTTACTTGCAAACTACTATCGACAAACAAGTAGCTCGTACACAACGTGACAAGCGTCGTCCTCTTCTTCAAAACGAAGATCCTGAGAAGGTACTTCGCGACCTCGCTGACTCACGCAATCCTCTTTATGAAGAGGTAGCAGATTACGTAGTTGATACCGACGACCAGTCTGCACGTGCGGTTGCAAACCAAATAATCAGTAAAATCGGTCTTTAAACAGCATAATGTATTAGGAGGTGCTGCGCCAATGTCAACCTTAACTGTGGAACTTGGAGACCGTAGCTATCCAATACAGATAGAAGCAGGCTTGCTGTCTAAGTCTGCTCTTTTTAGCCCTCACATAAACGGGCCTCTCGCTGTTATTGTTACCAACGAGACCGTTGCTCCACTGTATCTCGACAAGGCTAAAGCGGCCTGTGGCGACGTTAACGTAGAAACCATTATTCTGCCAGACGGTGAACAGTATAAAAACCTCGAACAATTCGAGGTTGTGATGACCCGTTTGCTAGAGCTCAATGCTGCTAGAGACACTACCTTGATTGCATTAGGTGGTGGAGTCATTGGCGATCTTACTGGCTTTGTAGCAGCAACCTATCAGCGCGGTATCCCTTTTATTCAGGTTCCTACTACATTACTTTCCCAAGTTGATTCATCAGTGGGTGGAAAGACTGCAGTCAATCATCCACTTGGTAAAAACATGATTGGTGCGTTTTACCAACCTGTTTTTGTGGCAATCGATACACTCTCATTATCTACCCTACCTAAGCGTGAGTTTGCAGCGGGAATGGCAGAGGTAGTGAAGTATGGCATTATCTACGATGCTCCCTTCTTTGCGTGGCTTGAATCTGTAGTGGAGCCGCTGAAAGCTCTCGACAACAATGTATTAAGCCAAACTATCCATCGCTGCTGTGAAATTAAAGCAGACGTGGTAGCAAAAGATGAGCGAGAAGGTGGACTCAGGGCCATTCTAAATTTAGGTCACACGTTTGGTCACGCTATAGAAGCTGAACAGGGTTACGGTAACTGGTTACATGGTGAGGCCGTAGCAGCTGGTACTATAATTGCTTGTTTAGCTGCACAAGAGCTAGATTGGTTTGAAGCGTCAGAAACTCGTCGTGTCGCTGCGCTATTTAACGCCTTTGACCTTCCCGTTGATGGCCCTAAAAGTATGAGTAAAGCTGATTACCTCAAGCACATGAAGCGAGATAAGAAAGTAGAAGCAGGTAGTATAAGATTTGTGCTTCCTCAAGGTATTGGTAATGCCGTGGTTACTAAAGAAGTGACCGACGATATACTTTCTAAAGTGCTTCCCTAGCCTTAAAAATTCGACGCTGCAAAGAAGTAATTTACTAGTTTGCGGTGTTATTATTTTCTACTTACCGTGCGGTTTACATAGGGGCCAACACATGCAAAATGAACTGCATGAACGTTTGGAGTATTTAGTTAACTATTCGTCGCAGTTGATCTTCGTCAGTGGCGACTCTATTGCTCAGCAACAAAAAACCCTAGAGGCCTTTGTCTTTCAGCAGCATGATGATACTGAAATTGCCTATTTAACTGCCCAAGAAACGATGGATGTATCTGATTATCGTCGCCAACTGTGCCGACAGTTGTTAGGACAAGTTGTGGGCAGCTTTGTCAGACCGCTAAACGAACTACTTGTTGATTTAAATAATCATGAAGGGCCTATTCTCGTTGCAATCACTCAGGCCCACCACCTACCGGATAGTTTTTTACAAGAGTTGTGGGACCTTGTTCTTCAAAGTCGATTTGCCGGTAATAAGCAACATTTAAACGTATTACTGTTTGCCGATAGCCAGTGGGCAGAGCGAGCAAAGCAGTGGCTCCCCGCCAAAAATACTGAGACACCTTTGATTATTAGCAGTCAATCTGTCATCGATGAGCAACCTAACTTTGCATCTGATCTAGATAAAATGATTGCAACACGTCGCGAGGCATTTCAAGCGCATCTTGAAAACCGACAGCAGCAAAACGCTTTGACCTTTTCCAACCCGCTAAAGTCGAGATGGCTATACGTATTGTTACTTTGCGTTTTTGTTAGCACATTTTCAGGTTTAGTCTATTGGCAATACGGCGACGACATTGCTTCTTTGTTCGCGCCAATAGACAACGCAGATATGGCTGATGCTAATCTTTTGGCGCCTGGCTCTGCCTATGATCAGATAGCAGCAGAAGCTAACGACAATGAAATAGTGCTTAATACTGATGGTCTCTATTCTCAATCTGAAGTATCTCTAACCACTGAAGGTTCAATGTCTAGCGCTGAGGGCTCTTTATCTGCCGCTGAGGGCTCTATATCAGCCGCTAAGGGCTCTTCAATCGGTGGGGCTGCCATCGTCAATGGCGCTGACGAAATCAATGATAGTCAGACACCATCTGCTGATGCAGTGAACGGCTACGAGAACACGCAAACCGGTAAGACCGCTCAAAATCAGCCAGAGACCTTAATCACCAGTTGGCAAAATGCCATATCAAAAGATACTGACGATGTATCGAATAAAGACAGTGCCTCACCCCAGACAAAAAACGCTGCCAGTGGTGCAAGCAAAAACACAAGTGCGGTTAATGCGTCTAATATCGACGGTTCACAAGTTAGTCTCGACACTGAACCGCCTGTGACTGACATATCAATCACTGAAGCTAAGTTGGATATAACTGGTAGTACAGAAGCCCCCTTCATTGCTCCCACCGAGTTTGCATTGCAAATGCTAGCAATGAAAAACGAACAGGTACTGAACGACTTTATTAAAGAAAATAACTTGGCCGAGCAAACCCGAGTTTACAAAACACGGCGCTATGGCGGCGATTGGTATGTCGTGCTATATGCCCAAACGTTTGCATCCGCTACGCAGGCTCAGCAAGCCAAACAAGCGCTGCCTGATTACCCAGGCAATGGGTCAGCTTTTGTAAAAAATGGACAACAAATATTGCAGGAAATAGCACTATCTGAAAGTCAGTAAATGGGCACTAGCTGCAGGCTTTTTAGTCGATTTGAAAAAGATATCAAAAGGCCGGCACTTGCCGGTTGTCCGTTTAAACGATGAAAGATACAATTACCGATTAGTGTGGTGATGCCAAGAGGCTCCCTTCCCCAGCAATACGCCTAGAACGGCGACGTTAGGAACAACCACCGTCTTCATTCCGTGTAGGTAGTAACGTTTACGCATGATGCAAAAAAAGAACCGTGCTTTTTTGAAGTGGGCCGGTGGCAAATACAGCTTGGTTGAGCATATTCAGGCCAGATTACCGCAAGCAAATAAGCTTATTGAGCCTTTTGTCGGCGCAGGATCTGTGTTTTTGAATACGCACTACAAACGTTACCTCTTAAACGATATAAACCCAGATTTAATCAATCTGTATAATTTTCTCAAAGCGCAGCCAGACGCCCTCATCAATGATGCTCGTGACTTTTTTAGCACTGCTCGCAACAGTGAACCCATGTATTACGCGTTGCGAGAAGAGTTTAATAAGACAGAAGACGAATACTACCGTGCCATTTTATTTCTCTACTTGAATAGACACGGTTACAATGGGTTGTGTCGCTACAGCTTGCAAGGCAGATTTAACGTGCCATTCGGCCGTTACAAAAAGCCTTACTTTCCAGAGCATGAAATGTTTGTGTTTTCGGAAAAATCTCAAAAAGCGACCTTTACCTGCTTGCCCTTTGAAAAGGTATTTTCCAGAGCAAGGCAGGGTAATGTGATTTATTGTGACCCGCCTTACGCACCGATAAGTAAAACTGCAGCATTTACCAGTTACGCCAGTCATAGTTTTGGCCAAGACGCGCAGGAAAAATTGGCGAAGCTTGCAGCTAAAACCTCGCAAAAAAGAGGGATCCCAGTGCTAGTCTCAAATCACGACCTGCCATTAACCAGAGACTTGTATCAAGGGGCAGATTTCAGCATGTTGTCTGTAAAACGCTCCATCAGTCAAAATGGCGCAAAGCGCAATCCTGTCGATGAAATACTCGCGTTTTTCCCCCCGGTGATGCCGTCAGCGAAAAAGGCGAAGGTAGTGAGAAAAGCAACGAAGACTGCGTTGAATTTATCAGCAGTGCAGAAAAAGTAAAAGCAAGACATCATAGGCTCGACATCATAGAGTTCGACGTTATGGAGAGATTAGGTAGGCGTAAATTGAGCTAAGCTAACCGAAGCAGGGCTAAGTAAATTTTACGAACCTACGTACCATTTAACAAACGTAAACAAGCTCACCACAAACAATATCACCATAACCACACCAATTACCGCATAGGTAATAAATGTACCCTGCGTAAAATCCCGTTCGTAATTTTTGTGGCTTTGTACGCCAAACAAGCTAGCTAAAACGCTGCCAACTATCGCCCATAAGCCAGAGTCGGACTTGTGACTCATTACTGAGCGTCTTTAGGAGACGAAGAAAAGTCTTGGTGAGAATTGTCGCTGTGTAACAGCTCTAATAAATCGAGGAAGTGAAACTGGAATGACGATGATTTACCTGCAACCCACGAGAGCCAGCTGACTTCCTCAACGCCTTCTTGATAACGAGCACATTGATTCATGACATGACTAGCGGGTAGCTTGGGGTTGAACTCTGTCACAGGCTGAAAGTCACAGACAGACGAGCGAGCGTTGGGTGCTGAAACCATTGTCGCACTAGCAAGCGCAACGACACCACACAAGGCAAAAAATGGGAGAACTTTCATCCTGAACACTCCTATCACTCGGTTAAAATTCCATCTTAGTATAATCTAAATAGGTTAATGAACAAGCTAATTATTTTAACCTGCTGTTATCCCACGAATTCATTGAGAAAGCCCAGCGTAATGATGCTGGGCTTTTTATCAATTAACCGAAAAGTCTTTATTAAACAGACTTTTCAAAACACTTATAGTTCGAAGTCCATACCGTAGCTAACAGTGAATTTTACTGCATCGTTGTCGTAAGCATCTGCGCCAGTGTCGTCTAAATCGGTGCCTGTAATCGCAAAGCTAAAACCGTCTTTAGATAGTGAAACACCGTAATCTGCGTAACCATCTGGAACCCCGTTGAACGCTTCAGCGAAGTCGCCTTGATGATAACCAACGTGGAAACCAAGTTCGGCACCGTCTAGCACTGGCATGCCGTAATCTAATGAGACATAGGTTGCTTTACCAAAGCCAAAGTCTTGTCCTTCGCCTTCATCCGCTTCGGTATGCGCAAGTAATGAAACAGTTAAGCTAAGACCGCCCATACCTACTGAGCCATATACCTCTGCAAAATCAAACTCAGCTTCTGAGTCATAGTTGTAGTATAAGTAACCCACATCGTATGAGATACCTTCGTCCAACTCACCTGAGAAACCAAAATAAAGATCGTGCTCGTAGGAATAAATATCGTCGGCGCCGTAGTTTACATTCGACGCCCATGTACCTGCGTAAAAACCGCTTTCGTGCGAGTAGTCAATACCGCCTTGAACAGCTGCATCATTCGTTGTTTGAGTAAGACCACGCCAGATGTAGTTACTTGTAAAGCTTGCGTTCGCAGTAACTTCTGCATATGTAGGCATTGCAGTGAAAAGGCACGCTGTTGATACAGCGGCGGCAAGTAGAGTTCTTTTTGTAGACGTTTTCATGTGTGTTCTCCAGTCAAATTCCAATTTGTTTTAATTAGTTTTTCTGTCTGTATTTTTATATTTGCACTACTTAACGCAAAACTGATGCCCGTTTACGGCATGTGTAAAAAGAAACTTAAAATATTTTTAAATTACTGATTATTATAGCTTTATTTCATAATGAACGGCTTGCGACCAAAATACTCATGCAACTTTAATGAATAAAAATGCACCAGATTAACGCGCACTCCCCAAAACTGGGCAGACTGTGAAGCATTTGAGCACTTAATGAAAAAGGAAGGCGTTTTGATTTATTTGAAGGATATGTAGAGTTCGTAGCAAAGCACGGCGGATTTCGTTAAACTTTCCCATTAACGCATAGTCAATCGTTTTGTATGCATCAATGACTAAGGATAAAAAATGAAACCGTTTTTAATTGCGCCCTCTATTCTTTCCGCAGATTTCGCCAGACTTGGAGCTGACGTAGAAAAAGTGCTCAGCGCGGGCGCGGATGTTGTTCATTTTGACGTTATGGATAATCACTATGTTCCAAACCTTACTTTTGGACCTATGATTTGTGATGCATTAAGAAACTACGGTATTAAGGCGCCTATTGATGTGCATTTGATGGTGAAGCCAGTCGATGATCTGATAGAGAAGTTTGCCCATGCAGGTGCGTCATACATCAGTTTTCATCCCGAAGCATCTGAACACATTGATAGATCTTTGCAGCTTATTATCGACTCAGGATGTAAGCCAGGATTGGTCTTTAATCCAGCGACACCGCTACATTACTTAGATCATGTGATGGATAAACTTCACCACATTCTTATAATGTCGGTTAACCCAGGCTTTGGCGGACAGGCCTTTATCCCATCGACATTGGATAAAGTACGTGCAGTTAAGCAGCGCGTTGCAGAAAGTGGCTACGATATAAGAATAGAAATTGACGGTGGCGTAAAAGTAGATAACATTCGCGACATCGCGGAAGCGGGCGCAGACATGTTCGTAGCTGGCTCCGCCATTTTCTCTCAAGACGATTACACAAAAGTCATCAGCGAAATGCGACAAGAGCTTGCATCGCTGTCTAAAGCATAATTTATTAAACACAATTACAGGTAAAGATAATGAGTAATAAACCCGTTGTATTAAGTGGCTGTCAGCCTTCTGGACAACTCACCCTAGGTAACTATATGGGTGCGCTTAAGCAATGGGTTTCCATGCAAGCTGATTACGACTGTCTTTATATGATTGTCGATTTGCATGCGATTACGGTGCGCCAAGATCCCAAGCAGTTATTTGAAGCCTGCTTAGATGGCCTAGCGCTCTACCTTGCTTGTGGTATCGACCCGCAAAAAAGCACTATCTTTATGCAGTCTCACGTGCCTGAGCATGCGCAGCTATCTTGGGTGCTAAACTGTTACGCTCAAATGGGCGAACTCAACCGAATGACTCAGTTTAAAGATAAGTCTGCCAAAAACGAAAACAATATCAACGTAGGCTTATATAGCTATCCGGTATTGCAGGCTGCAGATATATTGGCCTATCAAGCAGACAAAGTGCCCGTTGGTGAAGATCAGAAACAACATCTAGAGCTAACTCGCGATATCGCTACTCGGGTGAATAATCTTTACGGCGATGTTTTTAAACTACCTGACCCGTATATTCCAGATTTTGGGGCTCGAATCATGAGCTTACAAGAGCCTGAGAAAAAGATGTCTAAGTCGGATACAAACCCGAATAACTTTCTTGGTTTACTTGAAGAGCCTAAAAAGCTGACGAAGAAAATAAAGCGCGCGGTTACCGACTCAGACGAGCAGGCTAATATCTATTTTGACCCTAAGGAGAAGCCGGGCGTATCTAACCTACTTACCTTGCTCTCTTTATCTACAGGAAAATCGATAAAAGAGCTGGAGCCTGAGTACACCGACAAAATGTATGGACACCTCAAAGGTGATGTTGCTGAAGCGGTCGTTTCATTGATTACACCGATTCAAGAAGAATACGCAAAAATCCGTGCCGACAGAGCTTTCCTTAACGAGGTAATGCAAAGTGGTGCCAATAAGGCCTCAGAACGAGCAAGTGTGACATTGAAGAAAGTGTATGATGCGGTGGGTTTCATTCCTAAACCATAGGTTCGCTTTTACCGTAAAGTAACCCACTCACGTGTTTATCATCGTACTTGTTGACCATGATACTTGTTGATTATCAGTAGTTACTGATGATGCTACGTGTTTCATACTCGTTTTTATAAAATACATAGCCATATATCACACAGAGGTATAGCACTCCCGTGTTATTGTTGATTGATAACTTTGATTCTTTTACTCACAACTTAGCTCGGTACTTTCTCGAGTTAGGGATAAACGTAAAAGTAGTGCGAAATAATGCCATTACGCTAGATGACATCGCTCATCTAGCGCCTTCTCAGCTTGTTATATCACCGGGCCCCTGTACACCTAACGAAGCGGGCATTAGTTTACCGGCGATAAAGCGATTTGCAGGAACTATTCCTATTTTAGGTGTGTGCCTAGGACATCAGGCTATAGGTCAAGTTTTTGGTGCTAGCGTGGTTAGAGCACAAGAAATAAAACATGGAAAAGTATCGAAACTACACCATACCGATACGGGCCTTTTAAAGGGACTTCCAAACCCATTTAACGTTACTCGTTATCACTCTTTGGTACTAAAACCCGAAAGCGTTCCCACATGCCTAAATGCTGATGCATGGTGCACCACCGATGACGGTAAAAAAGAAATAATGGCCATCTCTCATCAAGAGTTGCCTGTTTGGGGAGTGCAATATCACCCCGAATCACTCTTAACTGAATACGGTCACGATGTGCTGACAACATTTATTGCCTTATCGCAACAAGTAACGTCTTAAGTAATTGTATCTATTGCCGATAAAACTTTTAGCAAGCTGAGAAACCCTGCTTTTTTGTTTTTACTGAAGTGAACCCCTTACGTAAATTGCAAATCGTTTTGTTTGATTGGGTATATTGCTAAAACCCTTTCTTGACTGAATGCCTAAACAGCAAGTTATTGCGCTACTTTTTAGTGAAAAAAAGCTGACAAAATAATTGAAGTAGGAAAGTGTTATAAAATGTATGACAATACAGCAATATACGAGCTTACCAAGCATCGGAGCCTTCTGCACGTGCCCAAAGAACCTACGGAACAGCCTACTGTTAGCGACTGTTTTGAAAATTTTATCATCTCAACCGACCGTGTGTTTGAGATCCTGGGAAAATCTCCGGTGGGCAGTGTTACCTTTGAGCAATCGGAGCAAGGCGATGCGCGCAGACAACTGCTGCACGTAGAAAAAGTAGCTATTGAAAATAAACGGCTGCGCAAAACGTCTGAAGCTTCTTACATTGAGTCTATTAGTTACCAGCTTCACGACATTATCATTGAAGAAATGTCTGAGTATTTAAAAGATATACCAGCTGTAATGGGTAACCTGCTCAATCTGCCGCACAATATTGGAATGTTGCTAGATGCACTGGCGGTGAGAGCCTGTTCTGTATCAAAGCTTGAACCTATTGTTGCCACCATGTCATGGCTAGTTGACGACCTTACGAGCATTGTAAATACACCTCGTTTTAGACGAAAGGACTCTCGTGGCCGTATAATTATTGTTGAAACACTTCGAACTGCACTCAGTTTTTTGGGTATTGATAATCTAAGACTGCTCATCCCATCGCTCATTGTAAAACGCGCCACGCCACAAATTACCGATCCCTTCCCACTGATTAAACAAAAGCTGTCTAGTTACTCAACGGGTGTAGCGATAACGGCGCAACATATCGCCATCGCGCAGGGAATCAACAAGAGCGATGCCTACATGCTTGGCATGCTAGGCAACTTAGGCCGATGCGCTGTTATTCGACTCTATTTTAGAATGTTCGACAAAGTGCAGTTGCACCTTTTACAAGAATGCCAGAAAGACAAGGAGCACAAGCGCCACGATGCTTTGATTAAAATAGTGCCATCGGCCAACCACCTCATTGCGCTACAGCAAACCTTTGCCGATGCGTTAACTGCAGATGTGTTAGACGAACTGGCATTGAAACGACTGTTTATCACGCCTGCTATGCGGGCAATCGTAGGCTCATCACACGCAGAACCCTCAGTATTAAGCGATACGCTTTCACAAGCGCGATTATATGCTCAAGTTCGAGCGCTGCACCAAAATAAGCTCACCGACGCAAATACGGCAAAATTAGCCTTGTCAGCATTAAAATACCCGCAGGGCATGTTAGCAAAGTTGAAAAACATCGATATTTTCACACTTCCTCTCGTAAAAAGTGATGCCGAAGATTAATTTTTAGTGGATATTCATGCAGCCCGCCAGCACAAGAGATAATCGTTTAAACAAAAATTAGTCACCCATTTTAAGACTCAGCGCCACCGTTGCTGCATGCCTCAGCCTAAAATCAACTACTAAAAATCTCTATTACCAAATGATATTGCTTAGCAGTTAATAGTTATTCACTTTTCTTGCAAATTAAGCCACAGTCCTTGTAAACAAAGGGCTAGAGCATCCCTAAGACAAGACAAATGTTTAAAAAAATGGCATACTATGCTCCAGTATAGTTTTATTTTTTGCGCTTTTTCGTACCATATTTGGTGCAATGCGCTCAATGCAGAGGTAGTGATAATGAAGGTAACTCGCGCGACGTTTGACGATGTAATGGTTCCTAACTATAACCCGGCTCATATGGTACCGGTTCGCGGCGAAGGCTCGCGCGTCTGGGATCAAGAAGGTGCTGAGTACGTCGACTTTGCAGGCGGCATTGCAGTAAATGTTTTAGGTCACTGCCACCCTGAACTTGTTAAAGCCCTCAATGAACAAGGCTCAAAGCTTTGGCATTTAAGCAACGTTTTTACTAACGAGCCATCATTACGCTTAGCGAAAAAGCTGGCTGATGCGACGTTCGCCGATAAGGTATATTTCGCAAACTCCGGTGCAGAAGCTAACGAAGCAGCTCTTAAGCTTGCACGCCGTTGGGCTCTTGATAAACACGGCGAAGATAAAAATCAAATCATCGCGTTTAACAAAGGGTTCCACGGCCGTACATTCTTTACTGTAACCGTAGGTGGACAAGCAGCTTACTCTGATGGTTTTGGACCTAAGCCAGGCGCCGTTGACCACTGTGACTTCAACGATCTTGCCGCTTTTGAAGCCATGATTTCTGACAAAACCTGTGCGGTAATGATGGAACCGCTACAGGGCGAAGGCGGTATCATTACGCCTGACATTGAATTTGTTAAAGGCGTACGCGAGTTGTGTGACAAGCACAATGCACTACTCATTTTAGACGAAGTTCAGTCTGGTGTTGGTCGTACTGGTCATCTGTATGCTTATATGGGTTTAGGCATAACGCCTGACATTTTAACTACCGCCAAATCATTGGGCGGCGGATTCCCAATTGGCGCCATGTTGACGACTACAGACATCGCGGCACATCTCAAGCCTGGAACTCACGGTAGTACATACGGTGGTAACCCGCTGGCCTGTGCAGTAGCAGAAAAAGCGCTAGATATTGTAAACCAACCTGAAGTGCTAGAAGGCGTGCTGAAGAAAGAGGCATTGTTCCGCAAAATTCTTGGCGAAATAAACGATAAATATCACGTTTTCGAAGAAATTCGTGGCCAAGGTATGCTTCTTGGATGCGCACTGAATGAAAAATATCAGGGCCGTGCGAAAGATTTTATGACCGCAGCGACTAAAGAGCACTTAATGTGTCTAGTTGCTGGTATGAATGTCATTCGTTTTGCACCATCACTTGTCATTCCTGACGAGGATATCGTAGAAGGTCTTGCACGTTTCGAGCGCGCAGTTGCCGCTATTGTAAACGCCTAATTACCTCTACCAGAGTAGTGAATATGAATATCATTCGCCCTATTACAAAAGCGGATTACAGTGCGCTTAAGGATATCGCTGTCGAATCGGGCATTGGCTTTACGTCTTTGCCCGTTAACGATGAGCTTTTACAGCGCAAGATAGACCGCGCCGACAGTACGTTTAACAAAACGAATGTGACTGAACCAGGCGATGAGTCTTATTTATTTGTTATGGAAGATACTGCAACCGGCGAAGTCGTTGGCACGACTGGCATTGAAGCCGCAGTAGGTATAGATGATGCTTTTTATCATTATCACTTGAGCAAAGTGGTGCACGCTTCTCGTGAGTTGAATATTCACAACACCGTGGACATTCTTACTTTCTGTAACGACTACACTGGCGTGACAGAAATCTGCACACTGTTTTTGCGTGAGCAGGCAAGAGGCGGCATAAATGGTCGATTCTTATCGAAAGTTCGCTTTTTGTTCATGATGGAACATCGCGAACGCTTTTCTGAAACCGTCATCGCAGAAATGCGCGGTGTCAGTGATGAACAAGGCCGCTCTCCATTTTGGGAGTGGTTAGAAACACACTTTTTCTCAATGGACTTTCCGACTGCTGACTACCTCACAGGAATTGGTAATAAGGTGTTTATTGCCGAGCTTATGCCGAAATACCCTATTTACGTGAACTTGCTCAGTCAGGCCGCACAAGATGTCATTGGAAAGGTTCATGAAAAAACACGCCCTGCTCTTCAACTTCTTGAAGAGGAAGGTTTTTCGTGCAGGGGCTATGTGGATATTTTCGATGCAGGTCCTACGGTAGAAGCAAATCTCAGCCATATTCGAACCGCCCAGTCTAGCCTTAAGTTACCTGTTGTTATTGACGACATGGCCGCTGCTCAAGGGCAAACGCACTACATCATCAACACATCTATCAGCGAGTTTCGCGCAGTTGCCGCAGAGATGACCGTAAGTGAAGAGCAACGTGTTGCGGTGCTTTCTCGTCAAGCTGCTGCTGCCTTAAATGTTAATGAAGGCGACTCGGTGCGCTTTGCGCCCGTTACGTTTCGCGACTAATAAAGGACATCCCTATGCTACACACACATTATATCAACGGTGAGTGGATTGCCGGAGAAGGTCACGACCTTGCCTCAATTGATCCAGCTAAAAACAAAGTAATTTGGGAAGGGAAATCTGCTACTGCATCACAGATAGATACGGCGATTAAATCAGCCAGAGCAGCCCTTGTTGAATGGAGCTTAAAAACCGTAGAACAACGTCTAGACATCATCAAAGCCTACGGCAGAAAGCTTGAAGAAGCGAAAGAACACCTCGCTAAAGTAATGGCGAAAGAAACGGGCAAGCCAGAGTGGGAAACGGCCACCGAAGTTGGCGCCATGATGGGTAAAATTGGCATTTCTGAAAAAGCATTCTTTGAGCGTACCGGCGATGTGGAAAACCCTATGCCGGTGGGTAAGGCGTTTATACGTCATAAGCCTCACGGTGTCGTCGCCGTATTCGGGCCTTACAACTTCCCAGGCCACTTACCAAATGGTCACATTGTGCCTGCACTTATTGCGGGAAACACCGTCGTGTTTAAGCCAAGCGACCTTACCCCTATGGTAGCGCAAGAAATGGTGAAACTGTGGGATGCTGCAGGCTTACCTAAAGGCGTGTTAAACCTTGTACAAGGTGAAGTGGAAACCGGTAAAGCACTTGCCGCTCATAACGATATTGACGGGTTATTTTTTACCGGTAGTTCACGCACCGGTCGAGTGCTACACGAACAGTTTGCAGGTCATCCTGGCAAAATTCTTGCCCTTGAAATGGGTGGTAACAACCCTCTCATCGTTAGAGATGTCAGTGACATAGATGCCGCGACTCATGACATCGTGCAATCGGCTTTCATTACATCTGGACAACGCTGCACCTGTGCACGTCGCTTATTTTTGCCAGCAAACGCGCAAGGTGATGCAATCCTCGAGCGCTTAATTGCCATGACTAAGAATATCAAAGTGGGCGATTATGATGCACAAGAGCAACCCTTTATGGGCGCGATGATTTCAAGCAAAGCGGCAGCTTCTATGGTTGCAGCGCAAAGCGAGCTTGAAGCATTAGGCGGTAAAGTGCTCGTTCGATTAGAACAACCAGACTCGCAAAAAGGGTTTGCCACGCCGGGTATTATCGACGTAACTGACATGCTTGACGCACTGCCTGATGAAGAGCATTTCGGCCCGCTATTGAAAGTGATTCGATACACCGATTTTGACGATGCCATTGCAGAAGCCAACAATACGAGCTTCGGTTTATCAGCAGGTTTACTCGGTGATAGCGAAGAAGACTATCGCTATTTCTTTGCACGCATTCGTGCAGGGATTGTTAACTGGAATAGACCGATTACCGGCGCAACCAGTGCTGCTCCATTCGGTGGAATTGGCGATAGCGGTAACCATCGTGCCAGTGCGTTTTATGCCGCTGACTATTGCGCCTACCCAGTGGCATCAGTCGAGCTCGATAAAGTTACGCTACCGGGCAAATTAAGCCCTGGCTTATCACTATAAAAATGCAAGGACCCTACTTAAATGCATAGTAATATCGATACTTTATTTGCCAATATGTGGGAAGACTACGTAAAGATAACGCCGTCTGCGCACAAGATTCATACTCTGCTTGCCGGTGAAGAAAACAATAGCAATATTGTTAACGACCACGTTGCGTTTAGAACCTTTGCGTTAGATAAGACACGACTTGATAAGTTAGCAGCTCACTTCCTAGCACTGGGCTATGAAGCAAAAGGCGACTACGACTTTGAAGCGAAAAAGCTAACGGCTAAACACTTTGAGCACCCAGACGATACCAAGCCTAAAGTGTTTATTAGCGAACTTCGCGTTGATGAACTGTCTGGCGACGTTCAAGCAATTATTAAAAAGCTAGTGGCACAAATGCCAAGTGATATTACTGATGCAGACAATTTCCTGTACTCGGGTAAGCACTGGGATGTGAGTAAAGCCGAATACGATACGCTCATCAATGAATCTGAATACGCTGCTTGGATGGCTGCGTGGGGCTTCAGAGCGAATCATTTCACGGTAAGTGTTAACCATTTGAGTCGCACTAATGAACTGAGTGATGTAAACACCCTTCTTAAAGAAGCAGGGTTTGTTTTAAATACATCCGGCGGCGAAATAAAAGGTGGCGCTGAGGTTTTCCTAGCCCAGTCATCGACAATGGCCGACCGTAGCGACGTTTCATTTAGCGAAGAAACGCTGTCTATTCCAAGCTGCTTTTATGAATTTGCTCAGCGCTACGACATGCCAAACGGCGAGCGCTATCAGGGTTTTGTTGCAGCCTCTGCAGACAAGATTTTTGAAAGTACTAACGCAAAGTAAGACGACTGTTTAGCCCTCTTTACTGCGTGTTTTGATGGCGCTTTTAGTCTTAATACGGTGAAGCCGTACTATAGAAAACGCGATAAAAAAAAGTCTTGGCGTCACAACATGTGACGCTGGGCTTTTTTATTGAGCCTGAGTTATTAATGCCTTTATTTACGATTCTCTATATAAACTTGGGTGTACATCACCGCTATTCAAAGTTTTTATTCGCAAGACTATCAATAGCGCTTAGAGCCTGAAGTATGGCGTGCTAGAAACTGGTCATACGGCATTGGCTTGTCGAAATAGAAACCCTGCATAAGTTTCACGTCGGCCTGCTCCATAAAGGGCAAGTAAGTTTCCAGCTCTATACCTTCCACTACAACCTCAATTTCTAGGCTTCGAAGCATAGTCACTATACCGCTAAATAACGCATAAGCTTTGCTGTCTCGATGTACTCCACTCACTAAACTTCTATCGATTTTGACTACCTGAAACTGAAACATTCGCAAGTAACTTAATGACGAAAAACCGGTACCGAAATCATCCAATGAGAGCCGGAATCCAAGCTCTCGCAGTGTATTTAATGAACGTAATGCGGTTTTTTCATCCCTTACAAACACCGATTCAGTAAGCTCTAACTCAATGTACTCGGGAGAGACGTGACTTGTAAGGCAGATGTCTAACGCTTTCTCTGGAAACGTTTCATCGAGCATTTGGTTTGCACTAATGTTCACTGATAATGGAATAGCCTCGCCCTGCTGTGATTCCATTATTGAAATATAGTCACAGGCCGCTTCGATTGCTTGTAAGCCAATGGCGCTGTCAAGGTTATGCTCCTCGGCAATAGGTATGAATATGCCAGGCGATACCACTCCGTGTAGACCTGAAATCCAGCGGCACAGCACTTCCCCACCCTTTAAGTTGCCGTGAAGATCGTATTTCCCTTGTATATAAAAATCGAGCAAATGATTTTCTACCGCTTTACGCAGGTCGTTCACCATGCTTACCTGCTGCGTCATACTCTCGTAGAGGCCAGTTTCGTAGACAAACACGCGCCCTTTACCCAACTCTTTCGCTCTGTACATGGCGGCATCAGCGCATTGAATGAGGCTTTTTATTCCGTTACTGTGCTGTGGATATGCGGCAATACCGATACTTGAGGATAATCGCAACTCAGTGCCTTTGGCATAAATCACATCCTCTTCGATTTGCTCTATTAGCCTCTCACATTTTTCTTTGACGCTGCCAGAGGCTTCTTCTTTGAGCACCACTAGAAATTCATCACCACCCCATCGTCCAACCTCGCCAATAGGTCCAAACATAGCGGTTAACAGTGCGGAAACTCGCTGAAGCTCCTCATCACCTTTATCATGACCTGCGGTGTCATTGATGGCTTTAAAGCCGTCTAAATCAAGGAAAATAAGGAGAAAAGGCTCGCCGCTTGCTGCATACGATTCGATAGACTCGCGGAGCCAATTTCTGTTAGACAGGCCCGTTAAATCGTCATGCTGTGCTAACTGTTTCAATCGCGCTTCATTGCGCTTTTTGTCGCTAACATCACGTAGTGTAGCGATCAAATAAGAGGAGGTTTGCCGATATGCCTCGAACACGGCTATAGAAATATCGACGACGCGTGTTTTACCAGAAAACGAATCTATCTTTGATTCAAAGCGCAGCTGCTTATCGCACATAAGCTGCTGTTCATTCACCTTAGCAGTTGCCAATAGCTCATTAAAGTTTTCGCCAATGCATTTTTCTTTTACCGGGGCCTCTAACAAGCGAATAAAGGCGTCGTTACATTCGGTGATGACAAGGTCGGGAGTTAACACCAGCATAGGCTCTCGCGAGCTGGCAAATGCAGATGCCATTAAATCAAAGGATTGCTCTGCTTTACGCTGTTGAGTGATATCTTTGGTGGTGCCAACAATATTGAGCGCTTCACTAACACTTCCTCTTTTTAGCACCCGCCCTCGTAGCCGTATCCACTGATAATCAGCCTTGAAGAGTAAGCGAAACGATACCTCAATACGATCTCGGTTACCGTGTATCGCCATAGACCAATGAAACTGCAGGTTTTCAATATCATCTTCATGCACACGTGCCATTAGCTCTATGATAGTGCCAGACCACGTTGAGCTATTGCCACTATATAGCGAAAACGAACGGATCTCCATAATGTCGCCATCAGCTTGCCAACTCCAAAAAGATTCTTGGGAAGCCCATAACGCTAGCTCTAAGTCGACTTGAGACTGCTGACTTTCACGGAGCGCATCATATAGCTGCCGCGACTTTTTTGTAAGTAAGCCTTCAGCTTCTTTGCGTGCATTTCTTTCACGCTTTAAACGGCGCTCAAGTAACTCTATTTGCCTTTCACTGTCCGTGTAATTGTGCGGCATAAATAAGCCTAGGCCACTACAGCTATGCTGAATTCGTAAGTATGGGGAGTACTCAGCTGGTGTGTCTCACGCTCTAATTTACAATTGAAGTAGTCGGCGGCACCATCCATAAGACCTTCTGCAAGGGCAAATAAATTGCGTTCAGAGTAGTACTGTAATCGCATTGTCGTGTCGGTTCTCGACAACACCTTAAAGCGTGGTAAGTCTGCGTCAGGATAGAGCTTCTTAACCTGTACATGGATATCGTCGTCAAGGTGGCCCAGCATATCCAGCATATTATCGGTATTTGCTAGCACATCACCATGAGCGGCCCCTAATTTTCCAAAAAGAAAATAACCGAAATCATACAGCAGCTCGTTGGCAGATTTCCCGGTTTTTTCCACCAGCACACCCAACAGCCGCTCCATATCTTCATAAGGGTAATAACCTACTGCTGTGTAGGCGCCCTCGTTTTCTAGCTCTGCTTCCACAATGACGTCATCGGCAAATTCTGGCGACACGTTTTCTTCTAACATATCGATCAGCGACGTAAAAACAATACCCAACATATACGGTTTCCTTCAATGCTCTAACGAAAGTGTAGTTCACACACATTGTTAACAACAAAATTTATAATAGGTTTTCGTCTTGATTATTCGTTTTTTCAATGACAACTTCTACACTATCCACACGTTGTAACCCCCTTGGGAGCTTATTCCCTCTTCGTCCTCTTTCACCTTGGTAATGCGCTAAGTCTTCAGCAGACAAAGTCATATTTCGTTTACCGGCGGCCACTTTAATCGATGCACCTTCAGGCACAACGGTAAGCACTTTGACGAACTCTTCTCTTGCCTGAGACTTCGCTGATGGAATGTTGATGAGCTTGTTGCCTTTGCCTTTGCCTAAACTAGGCAAATCACGTAGTGGGAACATTAACATACGACCTTCATTAGAAATGCTTAAGCAAAGGTCTGTTTCAGGATCGCTTACCGGCATGGGAGTCATTACCTTCGCCGCCTTGGGTAACGACAGGTAAGCTTTACCAGCCTTATTCTTACTTACCATATCTTTGAACGTTCCCAAGAAGCCGTAGCCAGCGTCAGAGCCTACTAAGAATTTACTGTCATCTGAGGCCATAATAACGTGTTCAAAAGACTCTCCCCCGACAATGCTAAATCGTCCGGTTAACGGCTCTCCCTGACTTCTTGCCGACGGTAGACCGTGAGCATCACAGGAAAAGGTTCGTCCTGATGAGTCCATGAATACCGCAGGTTGATTACTCTTACCCTCAGCACTACCGAGGTATCCATCTCCTGCTTTATAGCTTAGCCCTTCAGCATCGATATCATGGCCTTTAGCACAGCGAGCCCAACCTTTTTCTGACAATACCACTGTTACTGATTCGGCAGGTATTAGCTCTTTTTCAGACAATGCTTTTGCTTCGCCGCGCTCAATGATTGGCGAACGTCTATCGTCGCCATACTTTTCCGCATCGGCTAAGATTTCTTTTTTAATCAGTGTTTTTAAGCGTCGTTCAGAGCCTAATAAGGTTTGTAACTTATCTCTCTCTGCCGCGAGCTCTTCTTGCTCACCTTTAATTTTCACTTCTTCCAGCTTGGCAAGATGGCGAAGTTTAAGCTCTAAAATAGCTTCAGCTTGCGTATCGCTCAAACCAAAGCGCGATATCAATTCTGGTTTTGGCTTATCATAGGTGCGAATAATATCGATAACTTCATCGATGTTTAAAAAGGCGATGAGTAAGCCTTCTAAGATATGCAGTCTGGCTAGCACTTTGTCTAATCGATACTGCAACCTACGGGTTACGGTATCTTTTCGATACTGTAGCCACTCTGCCAAAATCGTACGTAAATCTTTTACTTGAGGGCGTCCATCTAGCCCAATCATATTCAGGTTTACACGATAATTCTTTTCTAAATCCGTGGTGGCAAAAAGATGCTGCATAAGCTGCAGTACATCAATGCGATTAGACCGAGGGGTAACCACTAAGCGCGTCGGGTTTTCATGGTCAGACTCATCCCTCAAATCACTTACCATTGGCAGTTTTTTCGCCTGCATCTGCGACGCAATTTGTTCTAGAATCTTGGCGCCTGAAGCCTGATGAGGCAATGCTGTTATGACGATATCACCATTTTCTTCGTGGTACACAGCACGCATTTTTATTGAACCGCGCCCCGTTTCATAGAGCTTACGAATATCCGCTTTCGGCGTGATCACCTCTGCGTCTGTGGGATAGTCTGGCCCTTGAACATGCTCAAGCACATCGTTTAAATCTGCTTTACTGTTATCAAGCAGCATGGCGCAGGCTGTTGCTAGCTCTCTCACATTGTGAGGGGGAATGTCTGTTGCCATTCCTACTGCAATCCCCGTGACACCGTTAAGGAGTATGTGAGGAAGCCTCGCAGGCAGTGTACTAGGCTCATTCAACGTACCGTCGAAATTTGGAACCCAATCGACGGTGCCCTGGCCTAATTCATTTAATAGTACTTCAGCAAAACGAGACAGCTTAGCTTCGGTATAACGCATAGCCGCGAATGATTTGGGGTCATCCGGTGCTCCCCAGTTTCCTTGTCCGTCTACCAACGGGTAGCGGTAAGAAAACGGCTGCGCCATCAACACCATAGCTTCGTAGCAAGCCGAATCACCGTGGGGATGGAACTTACCAAGTACGTCACCTACGGTTCTCGCAGACTTTTTGTACTTCGCGTTAGCGCTTAGTCCAAGATCTGACATTGCGTAAATAATACGCCGCTGAACAGGCTTTAAACCATCAGAAATATGAGGAAGCGCCCTATCCATAATTACATACATGGAATAGTTAAGATAAGCATCTTCCGCGAAACGCCTCATTGGGAGCTGTTCCACACCGTCGTTACTAATAATGATCTCGTCACTCATGATAATTTTTTCGTTTTGTTATTAATACCAATGCGCTTGTTTTTTGCGAGGTCGCTGTAAAAGTGAGATAGCACGCCTTTTTTGGGTAAGTACAAGAGCGTATTACTTCATTGTGGGGTAAACCGCTTGTCGGTGCAAATAATACGAATAAATGAAATGATAAAAAAGCTCGGGGCTTATCACTATTAGTTTTACTCGCGATCCTTTGTTATACAGAGAAAACAGTGGTTTAATATTATAAAATTAAAAACGAATATATAGTCATGCCTTTTTTTCGCGCTTTGCTTTTGACTTTTTGTATTGTGAGCGTCGCCCTCGGTTGTTTATTCAGTTCTATTGCTCGTGCCCAGCATATTGAGCAGTTGTATGATGAGAATTCCACACACGAGCTCTCCGATTCATTGTACTATCTATACGAAACTAACTATCAATTAAGCATTCGTGACATTGCCAGGCGTAAGAATGATTTTCTAGTGCACTCGGGCAAAAACCCTAATTTTGGATTTCAAGATAACGCGGTTTGGCTCCTTAAGTCGGTAACCAACGTATCTAATGAATCCGACTGGGTATTTTCTATTAATTTTAGCCAGTTGGATAAAGTTGATTTTTACCTTATCCAAGATGGCAACGTCATCGCGCAAAGCCATCAGGGCAAATTACAAAAAGAGCAGCGCTTTCGCATACCCACACTGTCCACTCGAATAGAATCAGCAAGCCCCGTCGACCTCTACATTCGAGTTGAAAGTCAGTCTTCCAGTATTATTGTCCCCTTGCGCGCCCAGTCAGCAGAAAAACACAGCCGTTATTTTCAGATTGATAGTCTGTTATGGGGTGTATTTTATGGCGGCTTATTAATTCTCGCTATTTACAACCTCGTTCTTTACTTCGCTGTTAGGGAGAAAAGTGTTTTAACCTACGTTGGCTATATCTTCACCGTTATTCTCTGGCAGGTAGTCTGGGGTGGGCACACGCATTTTATTTTTGCTCACGGCATTCCGGCGTGGTTAGTAGGGCATACTGAGCTTATTTTTGTTCTTATTGGCATTACCTCTGGCCTGTTTACCATTACGTTTTTAGAAAGCGAAAAACATGCACCAACCCTACATTCCATCTTACAGCTTATGCTGGTTACGCAAACTATAATTGGTATTGTCTGCTTTGCTAATCTTTTGCCGCCAATGTGGAAAAACAACTTGGTGTATGGTGTGGGGTTGGTTTCAATATTAAGTTATATATCTGCAGGCTTTGAGGCTTACTTCAACAGGTTTAAACCTGCTAGGTACTTTATTTTTGCTTGGGGGCTATTAGCTACTGGTGCCACTATTGGTATGCTGAGTTTATTAGGCGTTGCGCCTGTGAACGAATTCACCACCTACTGTTTTCAAGTTGGAGTATTCCTAGAAGCAAGCTTGTTCTCCATTGCATTGATGGAGAAAAGTCGTGGGCAGTTGGAATATGATGTAGAACAGGCTACCAACGACTTGCACAACAATATGGAGTTAATTGAAGAGCAAAACGTTCGTTTAGATATTGCTCGCAAAGACGCCATAAAAGCCAGCCATGTTAAATCTCAGTTTCTAGCCAATATGAGTCACGAGATAAGAACCCCGCTAAACTCCATTTTAGGTTTTAGTAAAGAATTGAACAACGCATCGCTTCCCCCTGACCAGCAAGAGCAGGTAAGAATTGTCAATACTGCTGCTGATAGTTTGCTCACCATTGTTAACGACGTGCTCGATTTTTCAAAAATAGAAGCCGGTAAGCTGAGTTTAAATAGCCAACCTTTTTCGCCAAATAAGCTATTTGAAGAAATGGTGGCAATTATGGCCAAGTCATCGCATAGCAAACGCATTGAGTTTGTTTTTGAACTCGCTCCTCTACCTGAAAAGCTGTTAGGTGATGTATTTAGAATTAAACAAATACTGAATAACCTGCTCAGTAATGCCCTGAAATTTACATCAACAGGAAGTATTACCCTATCCGTTAGCGGCCGTTCACTCGACCACGGCATTCACGAAGTCAATATTGTGATTCGCGATACAGGTATTGGTATAAGCCGACAAGATCAGAAAAAATTATTTAGCGCATTTTCACAAGTGGACGATGCGTTAAATAGGAACTATCAAGGCACGGGTCTTGGGCTTGTGATTAGTCGTGAATTAGTCAATATGATGGACGGCACGCTGACGCTGAAAAGCACTCCCGGGCAAGGGTCGATATTTAACGTATCATTGCGGATGAATCAACTTAGCCAAAAATATGCACTGTCTTCCAATCCCGACTGGCAGGGTAAAAAAGTGGTTATTTTCGATCCTATTCCCTCAACACGCCAGGCCAGTGCGAAAATACTCAAACTGTTGGGTGCAGAAATTACCTGCGCCGAATCTATCGAGTACCTTAGTGGTCTGAAGGGACAATATGATTACATCATGGCTACCGTACCTGTCAGTCATCTAGACTCAAGGCTTAATCATTTACGTCAGTTCGTCGAGTTTCCTGCTAAAAATAGAGTGCTTTGGTATTCGGGGCCGGACCCATTCATGAAATACCCCAACTTATACCAGCATTTCCACTGCCAAGTTCGCATGCCTATGACGATCACTAAGCTAGGCAGTTTAATGAAAGAGCAAGTTATTTCAGCCGCTAATCCTTTGAAAGAAAAAATAGATACTTTACCGAAGGCGAGGTTGCTTGCAGTTGATGATATTGAAATGAATTTGAAACTTCTCCATACATGGCTTGACGACTCAGCTATTGAATTGACGACCACAATAAGCGGCCAAGATGCGGTCAATAAATGTCAAACCCAAGAGTTTGACCTGATTTTGATGGATATTCAGATGCCGGGAATGGATGGTGTACACGCTACTCGTGAAATTCGTCAGTCGCCGATAAATATGGGGACACCGATTGTGGCCGTTACAGCTCATGCGTTAAAAGAGGAGCAGGAAAAGTTACTTGCATCTGGGATGGATGATTACCTATCTAAACCTATTGACGTTGAGTCGTTACTCACTCTAATCAAGTCGTGGTGTCATGACATAGAGCCAGGCGAGCTTACCTTCCCTTCGGTAGATTGGCAGTTGGCTTTAAAGCGTGCAAATCAAAACCAAGCCGCGGCAAAAGAGTTATTAAACGACTTCATTGCAATGCTGCCAGATACCCTACATGCCCTAGAGTCGCAAATGGAAAGGCTCGCATTTGACGAGCTTTCTGCTGAAGTGCATAAACTTCATGGAGCCTGCTGCTATACCGGTTTGCCACGGCTACAAAACCTAGCCAAAGAACTGGAAATAGCCCTTAAACTGAATCATACAGATTTGGTAGAAGAGTTATTGCCGGCATTGGTTAAAGAGGCGCAAAAAATCATTGAGGAAAACAACGTTAACGCCTTGCATTAACCCTAGGGCGCTTTACCAAGTCAGAGACTTTTGCTTTTCTCTCTAGGAGCCTCAGCTCTTTTCAACGAGAGCCTCAGCTTTCTTCAACAGGAGCAGAGCGTGCGTGCTGACACTGAACAATTAATGCAGCGAAATCTACGGCTTCTCTATCAAGTTCAGAGCTTGCTATGAAGATATCGTAGCCCAAACGTTTTCTAAGCTCTACCATACGGTGAGCCAACATTGCTTTGATACCGGTGATAGGCGTGCCATCTTCTAAAACAAAGTGCTTGTCGTCGAACATAGATTGTTCGTAACAGCTTCCCGTCGCACAGTTACTGTCCGAGTTATGCAGCAGCAAAGGACGTTGCTCCATGAGCAAGTGAGTGGCCAAGCGCGGTGAAATGGTTTTCAAAAAGTCGGTATAACTTTTCACCTTAAAACCCACGGTTTCAAGCGCCACCTGATCAAGTCCATGGCGAATACGTGGACAATCAGCTCGCTGTAAATTATCCCAATGAATACGCCAGCTGCCTAACCGGTGTCGGTAGGTGATGTAGTCTTTGGCAATTTCTAAGCTGTAGTTAGGTTCGCGTATTTTAAAGTAACCGATAAGTAAGCACACCAGTGCTGCGCTGGTCATGAAAATACCCGCCAAAAACAGCCATTCCGGAAGAAAGCTAAGCCACAGGGCAGACACAACTAACCCCACGCAGCCAATCACAATGCTCGTTAAACCATTGCTTTTAGAAGCGGCTCTAATATAAATGGGTTCTGCACTACTGCCAGACATAAAAATACACTACCAACATAATAACGGCCCAAAGAAGGTATAAACGTACACGCTTGCACTTAGCACAATCGGTCTTCCACCAGCGGAAAAAAAGAAAAGGCTTTTTTTGCATATGTGCCGACGCTTCCTATGACAAAATGTACAATCCCATCACGTCTCACGTGCTGACGTGCTGACGTTAAGATAATCTCTATATACGCGATTTAAAAACAGATAGTTTACCTAAGCTCATGACTACTTAAACACATTACTGCTTAAATCCGTTGCTATCTAAACCAATCAGCCTGTGGCGTTGTATTATTCACTCACTAACCTTTTGTGCTGATTACGCTTAAATGCGGCCACAATGGTTGGGGTAAATACCAGAGATAGAATGACCGAGAAACCCACGCCGCCCGCAATAACAACAGCAAGTGGAGGCCAGAAACTTCCCTCACTGAATAACAATAGCGGTATGAGTCCACCCACCGTTGTAAATGTAGTCGATAATATGTGTCGGCTACAGCTCATTGTTTCTTCCACTATGGCTTTCGTATCACCTTGCTTCGCTTGCGGGTTAGCATTAATTGCCGCTATCACCACGATAGAACCATTGATAGCAACCCCGATAAGTCCGGCGCAGCCAAGCAGCGGATTAAAGCCTATGGGGAGTCCGGAAAGCCACAAACTGAACATACCAAGACCAACGGATAACATTGCGACTAGCACAATCACCCCTGCCATTCTTAAGCTTGAGAAAGTGAGAATAAGCGTTGTAATCATTAATACCAACAATACAGGCGCGTAGGTCCCAAGCTGACCTAACGCTTGTTGCTGTTCATCGGCATCCCCTGCTAAATGAATTCGATAGCCTTGGGGTAACACCAAATGCTCATTGAGCTTCTCTCTCAACGTATTGCTCGCATCTATTGCCGGTACATCGGGTAATAAAAATGCTTGAATACGATTAAGGCGCTCGCCGTTAATACGGGTAATACTGCTAGTAGCCGGCTTTAGCGAAAGCGATGTCACCGCCGCCAAAGGTGACCATGAGAGAACGCTATCATTAGCCACAGGTATGGGCATAGCGTCGACATCGGAGACATCTTGTCTAAATGACTCTGCCAACCTCACTCTGACGGGGACCTCCTCAGTACTTTCTAATACTGATCCACCGGTGATCCCAGAGAAGTTGATTTGCATCTGCGCAGCAAGATCGGCCAAAGATATCCCTAAATACGACAAGCTATCGCTATCTGTAACAACGTTAAGTTCTGGCTCGCCCATAGAAATGCTGGCTATTGATTGAGAAATGCCGTCAACCTCTGACATCAGCGCTCTTACCTGCTCCCCTAACTCGTTCAATACGTTTAGGTCAGGCCCAAATATCTCGACTTCCACCGGCGCAGCAATGGGCGGCCCCTGCCCAAACCCTTTCACCACAATTTGAATTTCTGGGTATGCGCTATCTAAATCTTGCTGCAGCTTGCCGACGAGCGATGAGGCCCCTTCAACAGTGTTGGTGGTTATCACCGCATTGGCAAAGTACGGCATGTTATCTCGTGTCATGGTTTGATTGTAATATACCGAGGGCGCGGAACCGCCCACTAGCCAGGTGACTTGATTCACGCCTTCATACTGGCGAATTTTGGCATCCACGTTCAACGCATAGTCTGTAGTATTGTTAATACTGCTGCCTTCTTTCGTCCACAGATACACTTCAAACTGGTCTCTGTCGGCACTGGGGAAAAACACATTCGCTAAGCGTGTAGACAAGGCAAACCCTGATAAGCAAAGTATGCAAATAACTGAAATAACGAGCTTCGGCTGTTTTATCCAGCGTCCTAGCTGGCGGCTGAAAGCTAACGTTAACGCCGGTGCCTGAATGCCCACCTGCCACCACGGGGAGCCAGCAGCTTTCGTGGTATCCAATGAAACGCCGTCATTTTTCGGTAAAAAGCGCGCTGCCAGCGCAGCAATAATGGTAAGAGAGATAAACAAGGAGCCAATTAGGGCCATTACCACGCTAATAGCGATAGGCCCAATAAAGTCGCCAATGTTCCCATTCAGCAAAAATATTGGCATGAAACCCAACACCGTTGTGAGAGTTGAGGCGAGTAGCGGCGCGAATAAATGCGCCACACTTTTCGCCATTGCCCCTACTCGGGTAAGCTGAGGGTCTTGTAAATTGAGTCGAATCTCATCTGTTATAACGATAGCGTTATCAATGAGAAGACCGATGGCGATGATCATGCCAAAAATGGACATCTGATGAATTTGTTCGTTATAAAAACTCAGCGAGAACAACGTGAAAGATGCGCATAGCGGAAGCGCTAAGCCCACAATCCATGCAGCCCTAAAGCCCATGAATAGCAAAATAACCAACATCACCACCGCACAACCCATCAACAAATTCATTGATAAATCGGCTAAACGGGTGGCCGTGTATTCGTTTTGCTCAAAAGCGACTGACGCGGTAAGCGTACCGCCAAAATCGCGATTAAACTGCTCGACTTCTGCAAGTGCATTTTGAGTCCACACATCAGAACGTAATGAGGGCTGCATTCTAGCCGCAACAAAAATAGATTCTTCGCCATCTAAAAATGCAATTTCACTGCGTGGCGTACTGTAACTACGAGTGACGCTCGCAATGTCTTCAACGCGTAAGTAGCGACCGTCGCGATTGACTAATGGGACCGATGCAATCATATCAACGCCGGTGAGCCCCTCGCCCACACTAAAGCGTAAGTTGCTCTGTTGCGTGTTTAACATGCCTGCGGGCAGCTTAGGATCGGCATTGCGAATAATAGTGCTAACCTGCTGCAGCGTTAAACCTGTAGCCGCTAACTTAATGGGGTCTACGCTAACGCTCACTTCTTCGTTAGGCTCACCATATACCCTAACTAATTCAGTGCCGTTAACGTTTCGAAGACGATCGGTAAGCTCCTCAGCAAGGCGAGACGTGACTGTAACAGGCGTTGTGTCCGGATACTCGGCACGAAGGGAAAGTAGCAGCGTAAAGGCGGTTGCCCCGCGCTTTTCATCAAAGACAGGGTCTAAGGCACCTTCAGGGAAAAGCGCTGACGCAGCCCCAATGGCATCTCGAATCTCGCTGAATAGCTCTTCGTTAGTGCTGTTATCAACCCAATCTTGGGTTTCTATTAATATGACTGAAATCCCCGCCCGAGATGTAGATTTTACCTCTTTGATTTCAAATATTTCTCGCAGCCTGTCCTCTAAAACATCACTGACAAGCGCTTCTACACGCTCTGCCGACGCCCCTGGATACTGGGTGATAATTAGCGCATTGCGCGTATCGATCCTAGGGTCTTCAATACGTGGTAACGAGCCTAGCGCTGATAGACCGGCGACAATGATGATCACCAAACTTAATACCAGCAGATGTCCCCGACGATAAAAAAGCGTATACCATGGGTAGTCTTTACTTACACCAACGTGAGGGGTTTTCATTACTGCGCTCCAGCGTATTGCGCGCTGTTTTGAGCGCCGCTTTGACCGCCGCTTTCTAGGGAACTGCGCACAGAGTAAGGTTTACGCTCTGTTTGTGTCTGCGTTTGAGTTGACGCACTGGCTGCGGATACCCGCTGTCCAGGTGACAGCTTGTGGGTACCGTCTACGATATAGCGGTCGCCTTCTTTTAACGCCCCACGGACGAAGGCGTTGTTCCCGTCGGTGTAAACCACCTCCACCACTCTTGCTTCAAGCGCTGTGCCGCTCTCAGTTTGATCTGCATCGCCTAATACAAATACTCGCCATAGGCCACGTAGCCCGTTGCTTAATGCTGTCACAGGTAGCCAGCTACCTTGTTCATTGTGCAAGCGCGCACCAAACAAAATAGCCATATCACCAGGTCGTACTTTGTCATTGCTGTTCAGGGTTACCAGAATATCAACGGTTCTGGTTTGTATATTTCTCACAGCAAGGCGTTGAGTGACTACGCCCGCTGCATTTTGCTCACCAATTCGAAGAGTGACAGATTCACCAATATCAAACTGGTCAATAATATCTGCTGGCACTGCAAAGCGAGCTTGAAATTGCTCGTTACTCGTAATACCAATGACCGCCATCCCGGCGTTGACAACACTTCCCTCATCAAAGAAGCGTTGATTTACTTGACCGTCGAATGGCGCATAAAGTACGGCTCTATCAAGTGCCACATTCATCGAATTAAGGGATGCTTCAATTTCGTCTACTCTGGCATTGGCCACACTAAGGGAAGCATTTGTTTCATCCAGTCGCTGTGCAGACTCTAACTTTCGGTCTACCAATGATTGTGTTCTATCGTTATTAATCTTGGCTAAGTTCAAATCTGCTTTAACTCGCACTAAAGAGGCGTTTAGTTCCTCTTGCTGTGCTTTTAAGCGCTGAGTATCTAGCCGAGCGACAACATCCCCTTTAGACACCACATCACCCTCTTCAACCAGCACCTCCTCCAGTTGACCGCCAGTGTCGAATGACAATGAGGTTGATTTTGGAGATTCCACTAAACCAAAAACATTGATGGGTGTTTCAAATTGCTGTTGCACCTTTACTGTGCCGGTAACGACAGACAGGGGCGCTCTCGCCTGAGGTTTCTGCGCGGCATTACCTATTCCAGCTGCTACCAACAGCAGCACCAGCGCGGCAGTAAAAACGACGATTGCAACGTATAAGGATGCTTTACTTGCCGTTGACGAGGTATCAGCAGAATTCATATTCATGTTTTTACACTCAGTGATGATGTTTGCAAATGCATAGTGCGATGCTAGTATATAAATACTAGACCGTCCAGTATGATATTATTTATTCGTTATATTCTTTTATTTCACAAGCGAGGATCATGGTGTCGCAAATAAGAAAACAAGGAAGACCGAAAAGTGAAGAGAAATCTCGGCTTATCTTACAGGCTGCATCGCGACTTTTTTTGAAGGATGGCTTTACTAAGACGTCTATGGACGGTATTGCTAAAGCCTCTGGCGTTTCAAAGCAAACGGTTTACTCTCATTTTGAAAATAAAGACGTTCTATTTCAATCAGCGATATCGTCTAAGTGCCGGGCATACCAGCTCGATACCCCTGAAGTTTTTGAGTCAGCACAACACGAGCCGAGCATTACAGAGTGTCTTCATAAGATTGGCAGACAATATATACGTCTTATTCAAGACCCCGAGACCGTGGGTATATTTAGGGTAATCATTGCCGAGGCTGTTAATAACGCTCACGTGGCGTCGCTATTTTATCAAGCCGGTCCGAAACGCTCACTAGACGCTCTTGGTCATACAATTTGGCAATTAGGCAAAGGTGATTTAACGTCAGAGCAAGCAAATCAACTTGCCATCGATTATTGCGCATTACTGAAAGGTGAATTTCACACCATGTTATTGTGCGGAATTCACTCGGTGATGAATGATGCACATATTCATGAACACGTAAGCTTAGCCGCAGAAAAAATAGCCGTTTTGCTTGCCTATTATCGCAATAAATAATGCTCACGATGAGCTGCAACAAGTGAGTCAATTACATTCCCGTAATATGGTTAGTGTTTACCCTTGAAAGATTACTTATTCCGCGGTTTGTTATACACTAGCGACGTTTTCGTTAATGATTGAGTGGCTCATGTCTGACTTTACGGGTAACCATATTCTTTCGGTTAATCAATTTGATCGGGAGGCCATTGAGAAGGTATTCTCAGTAGCCGATTCCATGCAACCTTATGCAAGACGAGAAAAGCGCACTACGGTGTTAGAAGGTGCCATTCTTGGTAATCTTTTTTTTGAACCTAGCACCCGAACTCGAGTGAGTTTTGGTACCGCTTTTAATTTATTAGGCGGTGAAGTGCGAGAAACCACAGGAATGTCGAGTTCAGCGCTGGCAAAGGGCGAATCTCTTTACGATACAGCAAGAGTGTTGAGCGGTTATTCTGATATTATTGCCATGCGTCATCCAGCTGCGGGCTCTGTAGCAGAGTTTGCTGAAGGTAGCCGGGTTCCAGTTATTAATGGCGGCGACGGTGCAAACGAGCACCCTACTCAAGCTCTATTAGACCTATTTACTATTAAACGCGAGTTAGAATACAACGGTCAAGGTATCGACGGTCTTCATATCGCCATGATAGGCGATTTGCGCTACGGCCGAACCGTCCATTCATTGTCCCGCTTACTGTGTTTATTTAATAACGTTCGTTTTACCTTAATATCGCCGCAAGAATTAGCCATGCCACAGCCGGTTATTGATGCTATTGAGCAGGCAGGTCACCAGCTCACTATTACCGATACTCTAGAGGGCAATATGGATGCAGATATTTGTTATCAAACCCGTATTCAAGAAGAGCGATTTCCTTCACAAGATGAAGCCAACAAATACCGCGGAAAGTTTCGGTTAAATCAATCGATTTACACACGGCACTTTCAGTCTAAGACCGTTATTATGCATCCACTTCCTCGAGATTCTCGTATGGAAGCCAACGAGCTAGACAACGATTTAAACCTTAATCCAAACCTAGCCATTTTCCGACAAACCGATAATGGTGTGTTGGTAAGAATGGCCTTATTTGCCCTCACTCTTGGTGTAGAGCATTTGGTCACAAAATACGAACGTGACGTCGTTTGGTACAGCAATAAGAGTAAGTAATTACATGACAAAATCTGAAACACTATTTGCCCGAGCTCAAATTACCATACCAGGTGGTGTAAACTCACCCGTGCGCGCTTTTAAAGCAGTAGGTGGAACACCTCGCTTTATTACTAAAGCAGATGGTGCATACATGTGGGATGTAGACGGCAAACAGTACATTGACTACATTCAGTCATGGGGCCCAATGGTGCTCGGGCACAATAATCCCAAGATAAGAGAGGCTGTCATAGAGGCTTCTTACAGCGGTTTATCGTTTGGCGCGCCTACTGAAGCCGAAGTTATTATGGCTGAAACCGTGAGTAAAATGGTGCCGTCCATGGAGATGGTGCGCATGGTAAACTCTGGCACCGAGGCAACAATGTCGGCAATACGACTAGCTCGAGGCTATACAGGTCGCAACAAAATTGTAAAATTTGAAGGCTGCTATCACGGGCATGCCGATTCATTGTTAGTAAAAGCGGGGTCAGGTGCGCTGACACTGGGCGTACCAAGCTCCCCTGGCGTACCTGCGAATGTGGCGGAGCACACGCTCACCGTTGAATACAATAATATCGAATCGGTTAAAGAGATCTTCAAGGCTCATGGCGACGACATTGCCTGTATTATTGTAGAGCCAGTTGCTGGCAACATGAACTGTATTCCACCGGTAGATGGCTTTCTTGAAGGCCTTCGGGCGGTATGCGATGAGTACGAGAGCGTACTGATTTTTGACGAAGTCATGACGGGCTTCCGTGTTTCTCGTGGCGGTGCACAAGAGAGATACGGTGTTAAACCCGACCTCACGTGCCTTGGCAAAGTTATCGGCGGCGGCATGCCGGTAGGCTGCTTTGGCGGCAGAAAAGATATTATTACTCATATAGCTCCCACTGGTCCTGTATATCAAGCAGGAACGCTCTCGGGCAACCCAGTGGCGATGGCCGCAGGCCTTGCCGCTATGGAGCAACTGCAGCAAGAAGACCTCTATGACTCAATCTTTGAGAATACGCAGGCGCTGGTAGATGGCATGCAGGCACTGGCCGACAAGCACAATATTAGTCTAACTACTAATGTTGCAGGCAGTATGTTTGGGATATTCTTCACCGACGTTCAGAAGGTGACGAACTATAAACAGGCCATTAATTGCAACACCGAGCAATTTAATAAGTTTTATCACGGCATGCTGAACGAGGGGGTATACCTAGCCCCAGCCTCTTATGAGGCAGGCTTTGTATCTAAAGCTCACGACGCAAGTGTTATTGAAAAAACACTCGCGGCGGCAGATAAGGTATTTGCCACGCTGTAAAGCCTGTTTACACTAAATGTGTTGACGTAAAGAGCACCTCAAATGTTGTGCTCTTTAATTGACAAAAAAATGAAAAGACTAATACGACTCGAACTCTTTGTCGCAGCAATCCTTTTGTATCGATCTCTTTTTTCAACAATTGTTCACTTGAATTTCACTGGGATATACGTTTACCTTAGTGCAAGAAATGAAGTCGTACAATCCAAATAGTTTCGTATTATGTTGTTTAGACGCAATCGTTTTCACCGTGAAAGTCACTTAAAATAAGATTAGCTAATGTCATCTATGGAATGGTTTTTAGGAATAGGGATAGTTTTAGTCCTCATTTATAGCGCCGTTATAACAATACTGCTTATTAAACGCAGCCGACGATTTGCGCGAAGGGTAGCCCAGTATAAAAAGGACAGGCGCAGTACTGACTTGGATATTGAAAAAGAAATGCGTTTTCAAGAGGCTGCTGATGAGGCCATGCGATTAAACCAGACCTTCCAAAAGTTTGTTCCCAAACAGTTTGTTGAACACATGGCCAATTCCGATGTAGAAAACCTTGGTTTAGGCTACGCCTCCGAAAATGAAGTCGCTATCATGTTTTGCGACATTAGAGGATTTACCGGCTTTTCTGAGCGCGTAACACCTCAAGAATTGATGAACTTTTTGAATTCATATTTTACCCGTATGAACGATCCTATCCATCAAAACAGCGGCTTTATTGACAAGTTCATGGGCGATGGAATTATGGCCTTATTCGACCATCCGGGGGGTACGGCAAGAGACAAAGCTATCGATTCATTAAATGCGGCAATAGACTTAAGGAAAGCACTGACTATTTATAATGGACATAGAAAAAACAGTGACTATGCCGCCGTGAACATGGGTATAGGGATACATTTTGGCACCGTCATTATGGGAACAGTGGGGTCTGAGGATCGCATGGATACCACCGTTATCGGTGATAGTGTTAATATAGCTTCACGCCTTGAGGCGCTAACACCAAAATATAAAGCAGATATCATTGTGAGTGCACAGGTGCTTCAAACCTTGGGGGCAGGCTACCCCATTAAAACACGCTTGCTTGATTGGGTACGCGTGAAAGGCAGACAGGCGCCAATTGAAATCTATGAGGTATTGAGTCACCTTAGCGACGCGGAACAAGAAGTTCGATACTCGGTTCAATCCAAAATTGCTGCAGGGCTTGCATGTCGTATCAATAAACAGTGGGACGAAGCGATTACTTACTTTGAAAAGGCGTTAGACGAAAACCCAAACGATAGCCTCGCTCAACATCATATTGACGTATGCCGTATATATCGAAATATAGACTTAGATGATGACTGGGACGGTGCACTCGTTCTTCAATAAACGTAGGGCAATAAAGACCAACACGCCCTAGCCGTTACTGTTTTTCTAATTTGCTTACCCGCTCAACCATCTTTGGATAGCATCGCCTGCGCTTTTATAAAGTTAACTGAGGGTGCGAAAAATGCAGCGCCGGTTTCTGCACTGGTAAAGTCTAGCCAGCGGTCATAATCCCCTTCTCCATTTCCGTAAATTTGGCTTTGCAGCATGTGCTTAAAAGGCCGAGCACTTGCGCTACAACTCACAAAGAATAAACCTTGAGATGCCATATCCCCGTAGGGCATTCCCTGTTTCATAAGTTTAGGGCTTTCGTCTTCATGAGATGAGTTTGTCGCGCGAAGGCAATGGGACGACTGAGACTGTTCAACACTAGGCAAATTGTGCTGCTGAGTGGTTCCCATCGCCTGTTCTTTTTGTCGCTCAGACAAGCTATTCCAGCGCCTGAGATCATGACGATAACGCTGCACGTGTAAATAACTTCCCCCTTGAAAATCGGGGTCGTCCTCTTCGCTAATGATAGCGACCTTTCTGCGAGCCATTCCTCTAGGATTATCAGTAGCGTAAAGAAAGCCGTTGAGGTCGCGACCGTCGAGGTAGCGAAAACCCCGCACCTGCTCTACCAACTCAACGTGGATGCGCAGTAGGTCCATCACCTCAATACCAACGGCGTGGCAAATATCAAGCCGGTCTGCTCTAATCTGAATAAATAAGTCGCAAGGGGTAGTTGGGGCGCTTCTGTCTTCACACTGCATATCGGGAAAAGGAGCAAGCTCAACGGGAATTAGCCCGGGATATACATCGGCCCAATAGCTGGTGCCCACCGCAATCACACCGGTAATCATGGCTTCGTAATGCTCATTTTCAAAATGTTCGAAAATATCGAGCACTCTCGCTAATTTTGCTCTTACGGCTTCGCTGTCTTCGTCGACAACATTGAGCATCAAATATTGCGCATGCAAATTTGGCTCTGCGCATATGCCTTTTTGTGGTTGTGTCATTGCAGCTCTTGTTATTATTTGAAGTTTTCTTAAAGCACTTATAAAAACTACTCATTCAAACAGCGCTTATTAACCGCTTTGACAAGCGTAATACAACTTCTGCTAAAAGCGGTTAAATCCCTTGCTGTGATGAGCGCTATCAGTGTGCTTAATACCCCGCAGCTTGTCCATCTTTTCTGCTTTCAGAGGCGCCAAAATACACCCCTTTTTTGGCATCCCAAGCAATGGCTTGATAGCCGCCAAATGCACCGACTACACGCTGCAGCTTATGGCCTCTCTCCATAAGCTCGCGCTGCACCGCCTCATCAAACCCTGACTCTAAGCTTACATAGCCGCCGTCTAACATTAATTCACCCGTTGGACTGCTTGAGCCACTGTGGAGAATCCGTGGTGCATCACCTGCTTCTTGCAAATTCATCCCAAAATCCAGAATATTCACAATAATTTGTGCGTGCATTTGAGGCTGTGTGCCACCGCCCATTACCCCAAAGCTCATCACAGGGCGACCGTTTCGGGTAACAAAAGCCGGAATAATGGTATGAAAGGGACGTTTGCCGGGGCGATACTCGTTGTAGTGCCCCTCTTCTAGCGTAAACATTTCACCTCTATTTTGCAGTACAAAACCTAAACCCGGCGGCGTCATACCCGACCCCATTCCGCGATAATTACTTTGAATTAGCGACACCATATTGCCGTCTTTGTCTGCCACAGTTAGGTAAATAGTATCGCCCTCATAAATACCTGCATCTACCCGGGACGCTGCTTTTTCCATATCAATGAGCGCTTGTCGCTTTTTGGCATACTCTTTGGAAATTAGCCAGTCTACAGGTATGTCATTGAAGTCTGGGTCAGCATAAAACTTTGCTCTATCTTCAAATGCCAGCTTTTTTGCTTCTACAAAGGTGTGAATATAATCGGCAGAATTAAACCCCATGCCCTCTATATCATAGCGTTCGAGTACATTGAGGATCTGCAGTGCAGCAATACCTTGTCCGTTTGGAGGCAGTTCCCACACATCGTAACCACGATAATTTGCTGATACTGGCTCAACCCATTGTGATGTATGAGACGCTAAATCTTGATAAGAAAGAAATCCGCCCTGAGCTTCCATATACGCATCAATGGCGCGAGCAATATCTCCTTTGTAAAACGCATCACGGCCACCGGTCGCTATTTTTTCATAGGTAACCGCAAGCCCAGGATTCTTAAATATGTCGCCTTTTTTAGGCACATTGCCGTTAACAAGGTAGGTTTCTGCAAATCCATCGTAGTGGCCTATTCTGTCTTTATTCATTTGCCAGTAATACGCGATTAATTCTGAAACTGGGAAGCCATTTTTCGCGTATTCGATAGCAGGAGTAAGAAGAGTAGACATGGGTAACTTGCCGAACTTTTCATGTAACTCAAACCAACCGTCTACCGCACCAGGAACAGATACAGGTAAAGGACCAAACTTGGGGATCTTATTTAATCCGCGCTCTGCAAACACCGCTTTAGTCAGTGAACGGGGAGAACGACCTGATGCATTTAAACCAACTAGCTTTTGTTCACTGGCATCCCATACAATGGCGAATAAGTCTCCTCCTATACCACTCCCTGTAGGCTCTACTAGGCCAAGCATAGCATTTGCTGCAATAGCCGCATCGACAGCACTTCCACCTTGCTTAAGCACATCCAGAGCGACCTGCGTTGCTAAGGGTTGACTGGTTGCCGCCATGCCATGCTGCGCTATAACCTCCGACCGGCTGGCGAATGGCTTGCCTGTTACTCTGTCGTAAGCCTGTGAAGACGATATACAAAGCGTGCTGCATAGTGTAATTGCGAACGTCATCGCGAAAAGTGAGTGTATTAGTTTAGCTCTCATCTCAGTAATCCCGTCGTTTCTCTTTTTGATTCAACGCACGTTTTTTATAAACAATGTTAGTGTGCTTACGTTAGCCATTGGCAGTTTCGTGTTGAAACCTCTTTGAACTTCCATTTCTAGTGTAGCGTTTAAGGCGCAATACGCCTAGGTTTATCGCAGAACGAAAAAAGCCTCGCAAATGCGAGGCTTAAGTGATGGTAGTTAGGCATTATTGTGTTTTTGTCGCTGCCTACATCAATGTAAATTGATACGTGTGTTTATGAGCGTCCGCTGGTGAAGTCTGGGTATGCTTCCAAACCACATTCACTCATGTCTACACCGTCAAACTCTTCTTCTTCAGTAACACGGATACCCATCGTTGCTTTAAGCGCTAACCATACTACTAAGCTGGCTACGAATACCCAAACAAAGATAGTTGCCGCACCAATAAGCTGACCAGAGAAGCTTGAACCGTCGTTAGTAATTGGAACAAGTAGAAGTCCAAGTAAACCAACAACACCGTGAACTGAGATAGCACCTACTGGATCATCAATCTTAAGCTTATCAAGACCAACAATGCTAAGTACTACTAAGATCCCACCAAGACCACCGAATAAGGTTGCTTCTAATGGGCTAGGCGTAGACGGCTCAGCTGTAATAGCAACCAAACCTGCTAACGCACCGTTTAGTGCCATTGTTAAGTCAGCTTTACCGAATAAGATACGCGCCACGATAAGCGCAGCAATAGTACCACCAGCTGCAGCGGCGTTAGTGTTCATAAATACGATGGCAACAGAGTTTGCACTCTCAACTGTTGCAGTAGCTAGTACCGAACCGCCGTTGAACCCGAACCAACCCATCCACAAGATAAATGTACCTAGCGTTGCTAGAGGCAGGTTAGCACCTGGAATAGCATTGACTTTACCATCTGCAGTATATTTACCTTTACGAGCACCAAGAATTAACACACCCGCCAGTGCAGCTGCTGCACCCGCCATGTGAACAATACCCGAGCCTGCAAAATCTGAGAAACCTAAATCGCCTAGCGTGTACAGTCCAAATACCGCTTCACCGCCCCAAGTCCATGCACCTTCCATCGGGTAGATGAAACCAGTCATTACTACGGTGAACGCTAAGAAAGCCCAAAGTTTCATACGCTCAGCAACCGCACCAGACACGATAGACATAGCCGTTGCCACGAAGACGACTTGGAAGAAGAAGTCTGCAGAAGGCGCATAAGTTGCTGGGTCTTCTGAAACACCCGTTGCGCCGTCGCTTAGGATGCCGCTAAGGAAAGGACCCCAGTCGCCACCGCCGTACATGATTCCGTAGCCACAAACCATATACATGGTGCAGGCAATGGCGAATAATGAGATGTTTTTAGTCAAAATTTCAGTGGTATTTTTGGCTCTAACTAGGCCGGCTTCAAGCATTGCAAAACCTGCAGCCATCCACATAACTAGCGCGCCGCAAATTAAGAAGTAAAAGGTATCTAGCGCATACCCAAGTTCAAAAGTGATTTCCATTATGGTTTTCTCCGCAAATATATCGTTGTGGCTTACAGCGCGTCGGTATCCGACTCACCAGTTCGAATACGAACGGCATGTTCTAGGTCGTACACAAAGACCTTACCGTCACCAATTTTGCCTGTTTTAGCAGCACCAACGATGGCCTCGACCAAACGCTCTACCTGATCGTCCTGTACGGCAATTTCCAATTTTACTTTGGGTAAAAAATCTACCTGATATTCCGCGCCGCGATAGAGTTCGGTGTGACCTTTTTGACGTCCAAAGCCTTTTACTTCGGTAACGGTTAAACCGTCAATCCCGATTTCTGAAATGGCTTCACGAACATCATCTAGCTTAAAAGGCTTGATGATAGCAGTGACTAATTTCATGTGATGCTCCCAGTTTATTGTGATTATTCTGCAAAAATGCGTACTTGACGATTACTATACCAAGAGCCATGCCACAAATAATTATGCATTAAAATCATATAGATAATCGAAATCAGAGGAAGATAAATCAAAAACAACGCACCATTAAGGTGCAGCGCGGAAGGAATGCCCAACAATGACGCGCACAAGGTCAATTCACCATAAATTAAGACGAGTAGAAGCGTCTATTGACCATTTCATATCCTGTTATCAACGCTTAAGGGCTTTTCAGGTAACGCGAATTGTTTAATGTTGATGCACAAAATCGAGTCCGTTTATCGAAGGAGAAAAAGAGCATAACGTCGCAGCGTACAAAAGCTCGCTGAAGCGGAACTATCATTAGGTTACTGGGTCTGTTAGTTCTAATGAGCACAAATACAGCGATGTTTTTCGCGCCGGAGCGCCCCTTACAAGACCATGCACGCAAACAGCGTTATGCATGGCGTACCGCATTGGCGTCACTGCTTATTCATGCTGGGGCAATCATCACAGTTGTTGTAGTAAGCCAGTATGGTATTGAAAAAAAGAAAGCGGCTATTACTGAGCTTTCCCCTGCCCCCACAATACAGGCCGTGCTGTTTCAGCCACCCGCAAAAAAAACTGTTGAGCCTAGCCTTTTATTAAACAAAGAAGCAGAAAACAAAGAAACGGTCGACAAGGAAGAGGTAGGCAAGCAAAAGTCAGAGGTAGTCAATGTAGATGCAAGCGAGGAGGAATCAGCAGACAGCGAAATACAGACTTCTAGCACGGCTGACATTCTGGACAAGCCAAACGCTGAGCCCAAGCAACCTTCAGAAACTAAGCCCTTGCCAGACGCTCACCCACCACAGCTAAAAGAGGCACTTTCAAAAAAAGCACCTTCAGAAGTTTCGAAGCCCCTCATCAACCGCAAAGCCGGTCGTTTAAATGTGTCTAGCGCACAGGCCGCGACCGACTATTTAGACAGCTATAATCAAGCCCGCATTGGCGAAGAATCTGCTAATGCTGCCTCTTCATATGCAGCAAAAAAAAGAAGCCCAAACATTATCGACCCCAGAAAAGGCGAAGATAGAGATGAGAAATTATACAATCAGCGTCCAGTAAAAATCGTGAACTGCACGGGCACAACTAATACACTTTTTGCTGCGCTTAGCACAATGGCTGGAGGCACCCTAAGGTGCTCGAAAAGAAATGAGCACAAACGGTTTATCGATGCTCGTATAAATAAGAAACCTGAAAACGACGAGCAAACCAATTAACGCATCGCTTGAGTAATGTTGTGTTGCCAAACATTGGCGTTAGAGCGTATTCTGCCTATCTAATAATCTGGTAGCCCAATAATTTAATAACTCTCTCATTAAAAAGGAATAATCTGTGGCTGGAGCTAATCTACTTGCCTTACTTGACGATATTGCCACCTTAATGGACGACATTGCCACCATGTCAAAAGTAGCGGCCCAAAAAACCGCTGGCGTTTTGGGTGACGACTTGGCGGTAAACGCAGACCAAGTGCAAGGCATCAAGGCAGACAGAGAATTGCCTGTTGTGTGGGCGGTGGCAAAAGGGTCGTTACTGAATAAGGCCATATTGGTGCCTGCAGCCCTAGCCATTAGCGCTTTTGTCCCTTCGCTGATTACCGTACTGTTAGTATTAGGCGGGCTGTATTTATGCTTTGAAGGGGCTGAAAAACTGTTGCATAAATATCTCCCTCACGAAGATCAAATTCAGGAGCGGGAAGCGCGAATAGAAGCCATTGCTCATGAAAATGTTGATATGGTGGCCTTCGAGCAAAAAAAGATAAAGGGCGCAATACGCACCGATTTTATCCTGTCAGCTGAAATTATAGTGATTGCCTTAGGCACCGTTAGCGACGCAACATTAATAACCCAAGTGGGCGTTTTAATTGCTTTGAGCTTAGCCATAACGGTTGGTGTGTATGGACTGGTAGCAGGCTTGGTAAAAATGGACGATGTGGGGCTTTATATGCTGCGCAAATCGCTCACCGGCACTATGAACACAATGCAGCGCTTAATTGGACGAACTCTTCTTGTAGCAGCTCCGGCTATTATGAAAACCCTTGCGGTGGTAGGCACCATAGCCATGTTCCTGGTGGGCGGCGGCATCCTCACTCACAGTATTGGTTTTTTGCATCACGTAACCGTGTGGGCAACAGAGCTAGTGCCCAGTGCTGACTTTGCTATGTCTATTTTAGCCGATGGGGTAGTTGGCGTGGTGGCGGGAGCTATTATTGCTTTTGCGGTAGCAGCCATTGCTAAGCTTAAAGCTTCATCGTAGCTTTTACTGCAACCGAATTTATAATCCTGCTGATCGTTAGCCTTGTGGCAAGGAAGGCTAACCTTCTCTCGTACCTCACTGTGGTATTCCGTCTCTACCTTATTTCTAACCTTATTTTTTTCCTTACTTCTTACCTTACTTCTTATCTTATTTTGGTAGAGTCAATCCAATAGAATAAATCCAAAAGGCAAAACTAGTAGGCCAAGTTTAGTCGACATAGTTAATAGGCTCTATGTAATAGATCGTAATGAATAGGCCATAGACCACATTTCATTGAGTAGATTCAAATGGCCAATTTAAGATTGGCGAATTTCATCAAGTCAGTGTCAAAAACACTATTTTTTAGTCTTCCACTATTCTTCTCTCGTTCATCGCCTTTTACGCCAAACCAAACTAAATCAATAAAATCATATAGTTAAATTGAATAATAAAAGTGGCACAACACTCGCAATACGTTAATGGTAATGAGAAACAAACGTGCTCTACGTTAAGCATCACAAGTTTTAACAATATCGAAAGCTGCCACGCAGTATGTATCAGTGCAGTGTTCAACTTTTATTAATAGGAAAATATTATGTTTACGCGTCGCAACCTTATCACTGCATTACTACTGACTTCTGGTACTTTCAGCGCATCATTAATGGCTAACGACAATGTGTCTGCGCTGCAGTCGCATACCGATTATTTAGTGGCAAGCGCCATTAACGAAGTGAGACAAGAAACTTCAACACGTATTACGTTTGACGTTATGACGGCAAGCCACACCTTCGAGCCTGACGCAGACGAGTCAACGACATTGATTGCGGATATACAAGTTGTGGATATATTGAGTACGCCAATGTCGCAGCTAGCTTCAGAGGATTCACCTGAAGCTTCTGACGATAACGATGCGTAAGGAGACAGTCATGATTGCTGCCAGTACCTTACTGATGTTAGTACTTGGTCCTTTCATTGCTTTCGCAGTTAGCGCTATCGCTTTTTCAACCGCGCGCCTGTTTTTTCAAAAAGGACATTAACCATTTTTGTTCCCCAAGCCTCCCTGGGCTTTTAGCTCCGGTAGAAGATAGACATTACGCAACAGGTATTGGCCCTCCTTAGGGAATCTCCTTAGGGAATAAAGAACCCTAGTGTAAATATTTGCTTTCTATCTTCTTACTGGAGCATTTTTTTATCCAAATATACGTTCCCACCAGCTTTTCTTCTTACCGTCTTTGGCATCGTCTACCGGACGCCCGCTGCAGTCTTGTTCTGGTTCAGGAAGTACATCTAGTATGGCAGGAACACTTAAGCTTCCCGCGCAACCTGCAACGACCACGGCTCCCGTTTTTGCATCAAAGTGCGCAATACCTAAACCTCTGGGGAATCTTCTGGAAAGTGATTTAGGCGCTTGTGACTTCATGTAGTTAACAAACACCGGCAGTGCACCGCCAGCGCCGGTTAAATTAACTGATTGGTTATCATCATTTCCTACCCAAACTGTCACTACATGATTTCTATCAAAACCGCTAAACCAACTGTCGCGATAATCGTCCGTCGTCCCCGTTTTACCCGCCATATTGACGCTGCCAAAGGTGGCCCCTATTCGCTTTGCTGTTCCCTGCGTAGTCACTTTATATAGCGCGTAATTGAGAAGATAAGTCGCCGCTTCATCTACTCGTTGAGAGTAAAACTCCGCTTTCTTCCACAGCAGCGCGTTTTCTGATGTCACTACCGAGGTCACCGTGTGCAGTGGAATATAGCGCCCGCCGTTAGATAAAGTTTGATACATTTGGTTAGTCGCAAATGGCGTTAATTCAAACGCCCCGAGTGTCATTGAAGGCACTTTATCTAGTGGAGTGGTTACCCCAAGGCGCTCTATGGTATCGGCTAGCGTCGTTAAGCCCACCTGCATTCCTAAGTTCACTGTGGGAATGTTGAGTGACTCGGTGAGTCCCTGCAATAATGGCACTTGCCCTCTAAATTCTTTATCGTAGTTTTGTGGCGACCACGGTTTACCGTTTTTACTCTCAAGAGTAATGGGCTTATCTTCTATCGGTGTTGCCAGATTATACTGAGTGGGATCTTCGAGAGCCGTAAGATATACCGCAGGTTTCACTAACGATCCTATAGGGCGCTTGGCGTCTAACGCTCGATTGAACCCTTTGTACGCTGCGTTCTTATCACCGATGATCGCCCTTACTTCACCTGTTGCGCTATCGGTTACCACCATTGCGCCCTGTAGTTCAGCCTTTCTGTCTTTTTGAAGTCCATCTAAGGTAGTGGACAGAGCCCGCTCCGCACGACGCTGTGCAACAATATCAAGGGTAGTAAATACTTTAACCCCTGAATCTCTTAAGCTGGGCTCTGCTAATATTTCGTTCAGCTCTCTTCGCACTTGCTCCATAAACGCAGGGTGCTTTCCACTGGCTAAACTCGCTCCACTGGCCAAACCAAGCGGCATATTTATGTAGCGCTCGTACTCATCGCGATTAATTTCATTCTCATCAAACAACATGCGCAAAACCAAGTCTCTTCGCTCTTTAGTGCGCTGTGCATATTTTCGAGGGTTGTAATAAGACGGCCCTTTGATTATAGCCACTAAGGTCGCAATTTCAGGAACGCTTAATTCATTGGCGGGTCTGTCAAAGTAAAAGTAGCTTGCCAAGCCGAAACCATGCACGGCCATACTGCCGTTTTGGCCTAAAAAGACCTCGTTTAAATAGGCTTCAATTATCTCAGATTTGCTATATCGAGCGTCGATAATCACCGCCATTATTGCTTCTTTCGCTTTTCTAACTAGCGATCGCTCTCGGGTTAAAAACATATTCTTAACTAGCTGTTGCGTTAACGTACTGCCGCCTTGTACGGTTCTTCCGGCGGCGATATTTGCCGCCAAGGCACGCACGATTGAAAGCGGCGCTACCCCGTGGTGATTATAAAAATTACGGTCTTCTACCAACGTCAGAGTTTTAGGTAGTAGTTCTGGAATGGTATCGAGTGACACCAGCATGCGATCTTCACTAGAACCACTTGTCATACGAGTTACTAGCCATGGCTCTAGCCTGATTGTGCCAAACTGACGCTCTTCAGTTTTATCGTAAATTTCAGACACCCTTGCCCCTTCCCAGGTGACAATCAGATGCCTTAGTGGCTCTGCTCCTTCTGGAAACTGAAATGCCCGGCGCTGTACCGTTAACACTCGGTTTTGATAGCTGTATTCACCACTTTTATTGGCAAACGCCACTTTTCGATAGCCTAAAAGGTCTAACTCATCAATTACCTCTGAGGGTGTGATTTCTTCGCCTTTACTCAGGCTTAGCGGACGCGCAAAAATTTGTGCAGGCACTTCCCACTTATTGCCTGAAAAGCCTTTTTTGATTTGTGCATCGAGATAGAATGCGTATGCACCAAGTACCACAAGCGCAACTAATGATAGTCGCCAGAATGCACCGAATACCCAACTCCCTTTGGTTTTTTGCTTTGTGTTTAAATTGCTTTTTCTTGCTGTATTTTTTGCTGTTGAGCTGTTACTTGATTGTCTTTTTGCCACGAGGAAGCGCCATAAAAAGGTAAGCGCGTACCGCTTACCGTCCCTTAAATTTATGCAGTGAACATTACCACTGCACCCTTGATGCAACAACAGCTAAACAACACCTAAATAGCAAGCACCTACTCGAAACCCTGACCTACAGTGGAATTTAGCTCGCACTTTGCAGTCACAATGCGATAGCATGCAAGCAAGTAACAAAGGAAATTTACTATGCGTTCAGTTTTTTCTTCATCTATTTTTCATTCGACAATGCCATTTGTGGCGAGTCGCTCTGCGTTTTCAGCAACACGGATAATTGCATCTGTCTCTTTAGCCGTGTTGTTTACCAGCTTTTCTATTTCATCTGCCAGTGCGAACGAAAACTTTGCGTCCTGCACGGAAGACCTCGAAAGAAAAGCGATGCAACAAGGTGTTAGCCAACAAACCATTGATGCCATATTTCCTACATTGGTACACCAAGATAACGTAATTAAGTATGACAGAAGTCAGCCCGAGTTCGTGCAGACATTTCCAGGTTACTTCAGTAAGCGCGTTACCGAGTGGCGTACGAACAAAGGTAAAGAAATGTACGCGAAGCACAAAACCTTACTGCACAAGTTAAGTGACGAGTATGGCGTGCCGCCACATTATCTGCTGGCATTCTGGGGATTAGAGACAAACTTTGGTAACTATAAAGGCAAGATGCCGGTACTCGATTCACTGGCCACATTAGCCTGCGATAAGCGCCGCAGCACGTATTTTACAAAAGAGTTTTTAGTAGCGGTTAAGCTGTTTGAAAGAGAAAAGCTAGAACGGGAAGAAATGGTAGGCTCTTGGGCAGGCGCCATGGGGCACACTCAGTTTATGCCCTCGGCATATACTCATTACGCCATAGATGGTGATGGCGACGGTCAAATTAACCTATGGGCCAGTGAAGAAGATGCACTGTCTTCTGCTGCTAACTTTCTTGCAAGCTTGGGGTGGGATGCCGGCTTTCGTTGGGGGCGGGAAATTACGCTACCTGAGAACTTTGACTATCGACTTTCTGGCTACAAAAACCGTCAGCCTCTTAGCGAATGGAACGCACTTGGGGTAATGCGAGCAGACGGCGGCGAACTGGGTAATGCAGATACCTCTGCCTATGTCATCGTACCTGCCGGTCACGAAGGGCCTGCATTTATCGCCTATAAAAACTTTAGAGTGATCATGCGTTGGAACAATTCTGAGTTTTACGCCATCGCAGTCGGTGTTTTAGCTGATAAGATCACCGGAGCCTCAGGCATAAAAGCCACATTGCCAGACCTTCCTGCTTACAGCCGAAAGGACATCATTGCGCTACAAAGCAAGCTCAATACTCTGGGCTTCGATGTAGGTAAGCCCGACGGAATTATAGGTCCCGCCACCCGCGAAGGTATTCGCAATTATCAAATAGCGAATAGTATGATTGCTGATGGGTTTCCAGGGCTAGACGTAATGAGCGCTCTTGATGTCACGCTTGATAAGCACTCTTGATTTGTACAGATGATAAATTAGACAGCATAAACGCTAGTAGCCATCGGTACTATTTTGAAATAGCCAGTATTTCGGGTTAACCAATACCTCGGATTAACCCGTATTTTGCATTTACCATGGCTGCTCAGTTCTATTTATAATGCGTGTTATCTCAGCCTCACCTCAACACGATAGGCTCGATTGTCAGTGATTACTGAGGCGCAGCTAAGTTAATGTCTTCAGGCGGGTTTTCTTTAAGCGCATTAAGCGCTGGGTACCATTGGGCAAAATCTCCCATATTAAGTACATCCGTCAGCGCCTCATCAAAATTTTCGCACGCCAAGCGGCGGGCGAGATAAAACACTTGAGATGCTAATAGCCCTTCTGCTTCTTTTGCCTCTACTGAATCGTCTGGCTCTTCCGACGGTTCTGCACCCTTACGAGGGCGCAAAGTACTCGCCACCTCACATGACGCCGAAAGAATATCTTCCACCAATCGCTCCTCTATGCCCCATACGGTAAGAAGATAGTAGGTGATAAGTGCACTAATGGGCTTCGTTGATGACTGCAGCCCCACATCATTTGCCGTTTCAGGCGCATCCACCAAATACAGTTCGCCAATAGAAGCAAGTAAACACATCGAAAATGAATACTCTGCCTGCTCTCGCGAAAAGCCTCGCAACTGCATCAGTCGAGTTGCAATATAGGCAGACGAAAGTGCACTTACCACGACATCTCGGTGCATTTTGCTGTCAATGCTATAGGTTTGACTCAAGCTAGAGGCAACCGCTATAGATGCAATAGTATTCAGACCCAGTCGTTTCACTGCCTTATCTACAGAGGAGACCTGTCCGCGAAACCCAAGAAAAGGAGAGTTTGCGGCTTGAAGTACATTTGCCACCAGCGTTGGATCTTTTCCTACTACCCTGGCCACTTCATCAAGTTCGGCGTCCTTACACTTAAGAAGCTTGTTTAACTTTTGATAGGTTTCATTAAGTACGGGCAACCCTTTTAACCTTCCAAGGGCCTGCCTTAGTGAATGCGTTAAGGGAAGTGCTTTTATGCGCATCACTCGATTAAGTACGTCGCTAATATCGTCGTGTTCAAAGGGTTTCGAAATGAAAATATGCACGTTTGAGGCGACTATCTCCTTCATATCAACCCGAGTGTCACCGGTCATTAATAGACGAATAGCCTCTGGGTTGTGAGTTCTGCACTCAAGCAAAACGTCGTCACCTCGTGTGCCTGGCATAAGTCTATCGCACATAACGAGGTCTGGTTTTATTTCACCCTGCTGTAGTTTATCAAGGGCTTCTTTTGGGGAATCAAAGAGGTGGACTGACCATGAGGGCGCTAATCGTCTCAGCGCTCTTTTCAACGATTTAAGGATCAGCTCTTCATCATCAACAATGACAACCTGATTACTCGACATCCTATCTCCTCAGATTAAATAGGGCTGTTGTGCCAGCACTTTCAACAAGGGCTCTTCTGCGAGCGGCTTACTATAAAGATAGCCCTGCAATTCTTCACACCCCATATCCCGTAAACACAACGCGTGCTGAGATACTTCTATACCTTCGGCAACCACTTTCATGCCAATTGACTGGGCCATTGACACTAAATTTTTTACCACGTTGTAGCACTTTTCTTCACTATCTACACCGGCAATTAAACTCCGATCTATCTTAACCACTTGAGCCGGCAAATTAAGAAGGTAATTGATAGCAGTATGTCCGGTACCAAAATCGTCAATGGCAACATCAATACCTAACTTTTCTAACCTCTTAAGCTGTTTACAGCAGCCATCGAAGTCTTCGATAGCGGCTGACTCCGTTATTTCCACACACAAATTTTCTGGAACTAGGTTTCCCTCAGCTATTAAGGCCTTTACAACATCGACAAATTTATCATCGTGTAACTGCTTTGGCGATACATTGAAAGCAAGCTTAAACCCATCTAGCAAAGTAAATGCTTGCCATCGTATTTGAAACCGTGCCGTTTCTCTTAACACCCATTCGCCGATCTCTTGAATAAAATCTCCCTCTTCGGCGACTGGAATAAAAATCTCTGGTGATACTGAGCCGTAACCCTCACTCTTCCAGCGCAGTAAACTTTCTAACCCGACAATTCTTCCCGTTTTTGCGCATACTTTTGGCTGGTAAACTAAACTAAATTCATCTTCAAAAATGGCAGACTTTAGTCGTTCTAGTAGCTCGCTATTTTGACTGGAGTGAGCCTGTGAACCGTTAGCAGTAGACGAGGTTATTACAGAAAAATCCTTTGACTCATTGGGGTCCTGCTTTTGCAGTTGATTGTTCATTACACTAAGAAGGTGGTTTTTATGCCGCTTTTCAACACCGATACTCACTTCATCGAGCAAACGTTTATTGTTCCACGGCTTGCGCAAGAAGCGCTCTGCCACATCATCGTTCATGCACTCTATAACGTCATCAATGTCGGCATCACCGCTTAATATAAAATGACAGGCAAAAGGTTGATGGGGGCGAGACTTGCGTAAAAAAGCGACACCGTTCATTTCTGGCATACGGTAGTCAGCAATAATGACATCGAAAGATTGAGCTTTAACCTTAGCTAAGGCATCTTTCGGGCAAGAGGACATAACGACTTGGTAACCCGCATACGTTAGTACGCGACTTAATGCGCGAAGCACGCTGGTTTCATCGTCTACGAGCAAAATCTTTGAATGCAGCTCAGGCTTCATTGTCTACTCATCGCCTTACTGTTGCCCCTTAACAATGCCAACTAACCAAATGAATGTTGATTCACACAACGTGGATAGCATTTAGGCCATTCACATTGGGTCAACACGCTTTCAATACGTATTACGTATAAAATGCCAAGTATAGCTAAATATGCGCTATGTATATTCCATTGCTTATTTTATCATCTAAAAAAACAAGCGCACCATAGATTAATATAGTACATTTATGACACTTGCGACAAAAAATGAAAAAATACGCTCGGAAAGGTTATTTCAAGGAATAAATATTCAAGAAACAACGCAAAAACGAACAGCTAATAACCAGATTAAAGGACACACTAAGTGCTTAGGGTGAATGCTAACTTGAAAAGGTATGCAGTAACATACAACTTTCGTAGATGAAAGTTTCGTCGGTGAAAGAGTTGTGCATAGAACAGCACGACCTCTCTATAAATGCTTTTTAGTTTTCGTTGTCGGCTTTGATATAGCGGGGTTGTCTGGCCAAAAATGTTTAGGGTAGCGTCCCTTCATCTCTTTTTGAATTTCCTTATAACTTCCCTCCCAAAATGTACCGAGATCGCTGGTGGTTTGAAGCGGCCGTCCGGCAGGAGAAAGTAATTCGCACACCACTGTTATGCGGCCATTGCCAATAACAATAGGAGCAGAGTGAGAATACATTTCCGTTAACTTAACGGACAGCACTACATCGCCGCTATCTCGATAGTCTAGGGCAGCTTCTCGCCCGGTAGGAATGCGTATCGTCATAGGCAAGAGTGTCGCAAGAGCATCTTGCTGGGGCCAAGTTAGTCCATTATTAAGCGCCGTTCTCCAAGGCAGTTTATGCAACATTTTTAACGATGAACATCGCGCTAAATGACCGGTAAGCCCCTCTTTGGCTTGGTGCACAACATCATTTAACGATTTAGGCCACGGTGCGTCTTCACCAAAGGACTGCGGCTGAGGTAACTCGTACTGTGCAGCTAATTTAACTCGGCGCCACCACTGCCAGTCACCTTCAGACAATGGCCATTCTTTAAGCACAAGGGATTCAAGGTAGCCTAACCAAGCTTCAACAGTAGCCTGCTCCCAATATGCACTATCTTTTGAGCGCGTATCTTTAGAGACCGGCGTAGTGTCTAAATCGATATCATAAAACCCGGTTATGGTGCGCGCTTCCATTAAACCGCTGACACGATTTAATCTGATGCGCTGCTGTTGATTGAACGCATGTGGAAATATGCCTCGTAGCAGTGACTCTGAAATAGGCTGAGCCTGACGAATTTTTACCGTATTTTCAATATGCTGCCCATGTAGCACAGCCAACCACTGAGGCGGGGCTTTCGATGACAAACCGCTAACTTGCGCCCCCTTTCCACTTGCTAGCTTATAGTCTTGAATAATATGGCCAAACCCATCTGCTTTTCTTGTGCTTTGGTGCGATGCAGATTTCGCTTCTCGTAAAAATGCCACCTGCAGTGGATACGCAATAGCTATACACAAACCAATAGCGTCATCGTCTAGTGCCGAGATGGATAAACTATTACTTTCTATTCCAACAAAGCGCGCATAACGCTTTGCTTGCGAAGTTATTTGTGTCCGTTCTGCTGCACTCAATGTACGAAGCAGTTCACTCACCAGCGGTGTATTTTGCACGAGAGTTCCGCTCTCACTCAACGCCACCACAAAAGGAGCTGCTGCCTGCATTGCCTCTTTTAGTGAGCCTGTTGCCGAATTTTTGAAGAAGCCCTGCATGGATTTATCAAGAGGCGTAATTGTGTTCTGACAAACCAAAAGGAGATTGGCAAGATGTGGCTGGCAAGGTAACTCTGCGACCTTTTTTCCGTAAGCTGTAATCGACAGGCCCTCGTCAATACAGTGAATGCGCTGCAGTTTTTTCTGAGCAATAGCTTCTTGAGTGGCAGTGGGCGGCGTAAGTAACGCTAACTCGTTCGGCTTACTTCCCCATGCGTAGGTGTCGAGCAAGAAGCTGCTAATATCTTCTCTTTCAATCTGTGCTGCACTGTGATGCGCAAGGCGTTCAAAACTTTCTTGACTGCACAGGCGATAACACACTCCCTCACTGACTCTTCCCGCTCGTCCTGCTCTTTGTGTGGCTGAGGCTTGGGAAATTCTCTGCATTGTGATTTGTGTCATATCACTTGCCGGGTGGTACTGTGCACTATTTTCCCAAAGACTATCAATTACCACTTTAACCCCTTCAATGGTTAAACTGGTTTCAGCAATATTGGTCGCTAAAATAATTTTTCTTCGGCCCTCATTATCTGCTACTAACGCTTGCTGCTGCGCACTTTTCCCCAACGCGCCATATAACGGGTACACCGCTATATCTTGACTTTGACTGAAAGAATTAAGCTCTCGCTCAACAGCATTTATCGTTGCGCGACTTGGCAAAAATACCAGCACATCACCGTCGTGACGTGTTACGGCATTTTTAACCACCTGCGTGGTATTCACCACAATGTCTTTTGCAAAGGTATCTTTGTAATAGAAAATCTCAACGGGGTAGGCCCGCCCCTGAGTATTCAGGTGACTGATAGGCAATGCACTGTGCTTTTCAAGTAAGCGGCTAAGGGGCTCTAAGGCAAGCGTGGCTGACATAACAAGAATACGTAAATCATCGCGAAGCCCCGCTTGCACTTCTAGCGCAAGTGCCAAGCCGAAGTCGCTGTGAATACTGCGCTCGTGAAACTCATCGAAGATAATTGCGCTGACGCCTGTTAACTCAGGATCGTTTTGAATTATTCGTGTCAGTATGCCCTCAGTAATTAATTCAATACGAGTTTGTGCACTAACCTTACTTTCACCCCGTATTCTATAGCCTATGGTTTGCCCCACCGACTCACCAAGTTGCTTGGCTAAATAGTCTGCTAAATTCCTTACCACCACTCTTCTTGGCTGCATCAACAATATTTTGCCATCAAGAGCTGTATTTAACAGTGACAGAGGCAGTACCGTGGATTTTCCCGCGCCAGGGGGCGCACCAATCACGACATTATTGGTAGCAATCTCTTTGGCTAACCCGTCGACTAGAGAAAAGGCGGGTAAATGGGATAAGTTATCTAACATAAGGACGTTCGTTCAAGGTAATGACCTAAGGTAATAAACTAGGGTAATGATCTAGGATGATAAATGAGAGCAATTCGTTGAGGGCATATTACAGCATTCATCACTATCTGCTAGCGTCGTATACTGTCTCAAATACTGATCTGGATTTATCCTAATTGCATAGCGATTAGGGCATGTTGAATATAAAAGCTCAAAGGATAAAGAATGCGTTGTTTTATAGGTTTAGATTTAAGTGCGTCAGAAAAGCTCGCTTTAGATAGCTGGCGGCAGCAGTCAATGCCCGAAGTATTGCCTCGGCACATGACAAAAAGCATGGTAAGAAGCAACGACGCAGGCACAGATACCGGTATACGCAATAAAAATAAAGGCAAGACACAGAGTAAAAAAACAAAAAACAGTATTAACAATAATGAGCCGGGGGTGCCTTACGCTGTTCCTGCAGCCAATTATCATATGACACTTTGCTTTTTAGGCGATATCGATCATCGCCAACATGAAGCCCTTATGGCTGAGCTAGATGCGCTTACCGCTGAACCCTTTACGCTCACACTCGATGAGACTGGTATATGGAACGGCCCTAAAATATTATTTAGCGCCCCAAGTTCGCCGCCCAATGAGCTTATGAACTTAGCAAAACTGACACGAAAGAGTGCAAGAAGCGCCGGTATTGAAGTAGAGGGAAAAGAGTATAAGCCTCACATCACTATGGTGAGAAAAGCAACATCTACATTACCTCTGCCACTTTTTGCTCCAAGTATTGATGTACAGGCCAGTGCGTTTCATTTGTTCGAGTCTGTATCTACGCCTCAAGGTGTGACCTATCCCATACGCGACTCTTGGTCACTCGAGCACAATATTTCAATTAGAGAAAAACTGAGAAGGGGTATTACAGATTGACGCCATAAAGCTACCTTGGCGATGTCTGCACATCGGGTAGTGTAAAGAGACAGCGCTAAGCCCTTTACATCCCTACCATTGACAGGTAAAAAGGTGTGACGATTTTCGAACCTGCCTATATTCATGCAACAAACCTATAAATTAGTTATTGATTGCCCAGACCAAGTTGGTCTGGTCGCAAATGTGTCTCAGTTTTTAGCCGACCACAATGCCACCATTGTGGAAGCAAGCCATCATACCGACCTGCAAACCGGTCGCTTTTTTATGCGCCACGAAATAGGCGCGAGCTCTTTAACGCTCAATGCAGAAAGCTTCGTTGAAGAATTTACGCCCTTAGCAAATGAATACCAGATGAATTGGAAGTTTACCGACTCATCGAAAAAGCAACGAGTAGCGCTACTAGGCAGTTTGGAATCTCACTGTTTAGTTGATTTACTGCACCGCTGGCATACGGGTGAACTGCATTGTGACATTCCGGTTATCATTGGTAACCACCCGCAAATGAAACAATTTGCCGACTGGTACAAAGTGCCTTTTCATTGGGTTGATTTTAAAGCGCTTGGCAAAGAGGCTGCGTTTGCTCAAATATCCACGCTGCTTAACGAATACGCCATCGACTTGACTGTGCTTGCGCGCTTTATGCAAATTCTGCCAGATAGCCTGTGTCAGCAGTTACAAGGCAAGGCGATAAATATTCACCATAGCTTTTTGCCTAGTTTTGCTGGGGCAAAACCCTATCAGCAGGCCTACGATCGCGGCGTAAAGCTGATTGGTGCCACCTGCCACTATGTGACGAAAGACCTTGATGAAGGCCCTATTATTGAGCAAAGCGTGAAACGCATCAGTCACAGCGACAGCGCCAATGACATGGTACGCAAAGGAAAGGACTGCGAAGTAACGGCATTAGCGCATGGGGTTCGATACCACTTAGAAGACAGGGTTATTATTCACCGTAATAAAACAGTGGTTTTTGCGTAAGCCAATGCAATTCAGAAACAGTCGCGTGAAAGGCGCTCGCTTAATCTCTACCACTGCGAATAAGCACTGCCAACAAGCAGCGCCGACAAAGAATCACTCGTAGAAAGGGCTTTTAAATAAGCTCTTTTTTATACCGGGCTTACGCGCATGGCGCGTCTAAGCTTCATGTAATACCACAGATTTGATACCGCAAAGAGTGCTTCTGTGATTGCGAGTCCCCATGTTTGGGTAACAATGCCGTACAAGGTGAAGTTAATAGACCCCACTATCATACATATTCTCAAACCGGCTTCTTTGCAGTGTAGCTCACCAAACCGGTATGCCATAAACGTAAACACGGGCATGGTTTCAATAAAGGACGTTCTACCCGTTAGGTTATTTACAGTAAGCACGAGGCACATCATGCCTATCAAAGTTACGTAAGTAGCAATGGGAGACAGTAGCTTTTGCCTAATCAATCGATAGCTGGTGCTGAGTCCGGCCACCGTAATAACAATAGCACCTCCCCACGCCTGTTCAAACACCAATAAAGATCCAATGGCCACGCATAATCCTAGGTTTAATAGGAGCAATTTACGTTCGGTGTTAGACCAGAAAGACCCCAGTGCGAAAGCCACTGGAAAGGCATGCAATAAAAATTCAAACATCGCGCTTCACTTAAAAAACAGGGGGTAAAAAGGCGCTACGAAACATAGCGATATGGAACGAGCGCAGTGTAATTTTTAAGGTTAAAAATGCAATCAAAATTTAATCAATTTCGATGAACTGCATACGAGTTAGACGCGTTGGTGTATACGCCCTCCATTGACAAGCGTAAATCACAACAGTGAAGGTCTGTTAACCTACTATTACGGTAAAGAGCATTTAACTTATATTTACATTGCCTTAGTATGTGACTACGTCAAAATACCTCGCCAATAAAGAGGTATAAAATCATAACAAAAGACAGGAAAGCTCATGAGAAACTTTAAGTCGTCACTCACTGCAATGGCTGTTGTCGTTGCGCTAAGTGCATGCTCAGAACAAAAAGTTGCTGAAACCTCAGTTGCGCCAGTACCTGAAACAGCGGCAATGGATGCATCGAGTACCGCACAGTTTGACAACGTATTGCTGCAAGAATTTCAAGGCCCCTACGGCGGTGTACCGGCGTTCGACAAAATGTCATTGGAAGATTTAAAACCGGCCCTTGAAAAAGCGATGGCATTAAACTTAGAAGAAATTGAAGCGATTGCCAATAATGACGCACCGCCAACCTTCGACAATGTGATTGTGGAAATGGAACGTGCTGGCGCAGAACTAGGCCGCGTATTTACCTACTACGGCATTTGGAGCGCGAATAAATCAAGCCCAGAATTCCGCGAAATTCAGGCAGAAATGTCCCCTATCTTGTCTTCATTTTTTACCAAAATCACGCAAAACGAAAAACTGTTTGCTCGTGTAAAAGCGGTTTACGAATCTGACGAATTATCGTCGCTTACTGCTGAAGAACAGCGCATTGCGTGGATGACTTACAACAGCTTTGCACGCAACGGTGCAACGCTAGATAGCGAAAGCAAAAAGCGTTACGCACAAATTAATAAAGAGCTAGCCACACTGCACACAAAGTTCTCTAGCAACGTACTTGCTGATGAAGAAAATTATGTGACTTACATCACAGAAGACCAGCTAGATGGCCTGCCAGCATCATTTGTGAAAGCAGCAAAAGCCGCTGCCTCGTCTCGAGGCGAAGAAGATAAGTACGCCATTACTAATAGCCGCTCTTCTATGGATCCGTTCCTCACCTATTCTACAAACCGTGAGCTACGCGAACAGGTATGGCGTACCTATTATAACCGTGGTGATAACGCAGATGATTTCGATAACAATAAAATCATCAAGCGAATATTAACGCTGCGTGACGAACGTGTTGAGCTGCTTGGGTATGAAAACTATGCCCAGTGGCGTTTAGAAGATCGTATGGCGAAAAACCCAGAAAATGCCATGGAACTAATGATGAAAGTATGGCCAGCGGCAATTGCCCGGGTTGAAGAAGAAGTTGCCGACATGCAGGCAGTTGCAGAGGCGGAAGGCGCAGATATTACTATTAAGCCTTGGGACTACCGTTTTTATGCAGAAAAAGTACGCAAAGATAAGTACGACTTAGATTCAAACGAAGTGAAACAGTACCTACAGCTTGATAAGCTTCGCGAAGCGATGTTTTACGTCGCCGGTCGTTTATTTAACTTTAACTTCACGCCGGTAGAAGAAGGAAAAGTTCCTGTATTCCACGAAGACGTCAAGGTTTGGGAAGTAACAGATAAAGACAGCGGTGAACACATTGGCCTTTGGTACCTTGACCCATTCTCTCGCAAAGGTAAGCGTTCGGGTGCATGGGCAACAACGTATCGCTCGTATACCACGTTTGACGGTAAGAAAACGGTGTTATCTTCAAACAACTCTAACTTTGTAAAGGGTGCTGAGGGCGAAGCGACGCTAATTTCTTGGGATGATGCAGAAACGTATTTCCACGAGTTTGGTCATGCCCTTCACTTCCTATCTGCTGACGTTAAGTATCCGTCTTCGCACTCTGGCGTTCGCGATTACACCGAGTTTCAATCTCAGTTGCTAGAGCGCTGGTTAACTACCGATGAGGTGATTAACCAGTTCTTAGTGCACCACGAAACAGGTGAGCCAATTCCAGCCTCACTTGTTGAGAAGATTAAAAAGGCATCAACGTTCAATGAAGGCTTTAAGACGACAGAGTATATGGCGTCAGCAATCATGGACTTGAAATACCACACCACCAACCCTGAAGATATCGACCCTGATGCGTTTGAGCGTGAAGAGCTAACTAAGCTCGATATGCCTGAAGAGATTGTGATGCGTCACCGTTCTCCGCACTTTGGTCATGTATTCTCAGGTGAAGGTTACGCCGCTGCATACTACGGTTACATGTGGGCAGAAGTACTGACTGCCGATGCAGCCGAAGCCTTTATGGAAGCCCCTGGCGGTTTTTACGATAAGGAAGTTGGCGATCGCTTGGTGAAATACCTATTCTCTGTTCGCAATGCTATGGACCCAGCAGAAGCGTATCGCAAATTCCGTGGACGTGATGCAGAAGTAGATGCACTAATGCGTGATAGAGGATTCCCAATCCCGAAATCAAACGACGAGTAAACACCCTGTTTACATCAGTCACTTTTTAGTAACAAGGCCGCCATAAATTGGCGGCTTTTTTCATTGACCCTTCAGTCAGTTATGCCGCACAATCTTAAATGAACTGCTGTTTATAAATACCATTAACTTTGACACACATTGGCCGATACACTTATTCTGGCGCTATGTATTTTAAGACTATGTATTTTAAGACTATGTATTTTAAGACTATGCATGTTGGCATTATGACGTATTGGCCTAAAACTAGGTGTTAAGTGCTAGATACTAGGTGCTAGGTGCTAAGATCTAGGTATTGGGTTCTAGATATTGAATATTCAGCACTTTCACACTCTGTGCAGCATAGATACCTGTAAAATAAAAAGAATAATGACACAGAGTATAATTAGCCAAATTGCGCTGTATTAATTCGGACGTTGCGGGGCTTGCTGTATTGCTTGCCATGCCACGTTCCTATTTGCAGTATTAACTTTCGTGTTTCAGCATTAACTTACGTGGTCGAAAGCTATGACTTTCAGTATTAAGCAAAAACTCATTATTTCACTTATTGTTGCCGTACTAGCAGCATCTATTTTAGTTGGCTCTATTAGCCAGTGGATTGCCCGTGACCTTGTTAAAGAGAACATGGAAACGCTGCAGCTTCCCGCCCTGTTAAAGCAAATAGGAAACCGGGTTGATAGCGAAGCTAACGTAATGCTTACCGTTGCCCATAGTATTGCCTCGAACCCGGATATTCTAGCGTGGTCGGCTAGTGGTGCAGATAAAGCAGGCGAACGAAGATTACTTAACTATCTCAACGACATTGTGAATTTTAACGATCTTACCGTTGCCTCATTTGTCGATAGAAATACCTACAAGTATTGGAATCAAGATGGTTTCTTACGCACCTTAAAAAATGATGAGTTCGACGGGTGGTTCTTCGCCTATAAGGACAGCGGTGAGCCAATTTCACTCAGTTTGTACAATGAACCTGGCCAAGGATATCGACTGTTTGCAAATTATCAGCAAATTAACGGCAGTGGCATGTCAGGTGTTGCAAAATCCGTTGATGAGCTGCTTACCATTATCAATGCGGTTAAAATTGCGCAAACTGGCTTTGTCTTTCTTGTTGACGGGTCGGGAACGATTATCGCTCATCCCGATACAAAGCTTTTAGGTAAGGCTAAGTTAGCCTCTGTCAGTGACAATCAAACTGCATCGGCTTTGCTAACTGAACAAGACTTCGCCATGGCCACCAGCGAACAAGAAAGTGGCAAAACGCTGTATGCGAGCACCTATGTAAAAAAAGCCGGTTGGTATGTTGTCGCTCAAGTTCCTGAAAGTGAACTTTATGCGTCGCTGAATGCAGGAAGCCGGCAAATCATCATTTGGTCACTTGTCATTGCAAGCGGCTTTGCGCTAATTGGTATTTGGCTTGCGGGCACGCTGACTAAGCCTCTTGAGTCGTTAGCAGATATTTTTCAACAGCTCGGTAAAGGTGAAGGCGACCTTCGCGCCCGAATCCCCGTACCAGAACAAAAAGAAATTGCCCGTCTTGTTGAGGGTTTCAATCAATTCATCGACCATTTACACGCCACCATTTCTAAGGTGGCAAAAACCAGTGAAGAATTAAAATTATCTGCGGCTGACGTTACTCGTCAGTCACAACAAACCGAGCATTCAACAAAAAGCCAGCGCGACCAAACGTTGCAAGCCGCGGCTGCATTAACTGAAATGGGCAGTACAGTGAGTGAAGTAGCCCAGTCGGCAACGCACGCGGCGCAAAACGCTAATCAAGCAAATACAAACTCAGAACAAGGTCGAAAAATTACGCAAAAGGCCGTAGTTGCTATTCAAGACTTAAGCGGGCAGATACAAACGGTATCTGGGGTAATTCAGTCTCTCGATGAGCACACCAGTGCTATTGGTGGCATTCTTGATACTATTCGAGGTATTTCAGAACAAACCAACCTACTTGCTTTGAACGCAGCTATTGAAGCGGCTCGGGCTGGAGATCATGGTCGCGGATTTTCAGTGGTTGCTGACGAAGTACGAACGTTAGCCCAGCGAGCAGCACAAGCCACCGATGAAATTCAGGTGAAGATTGATAAATTTCAGCAGGACTCAAAGTCTGCGGTAGATCAAATGGAAACGAGCCGCACAAAAACCGATGATGTGGTGACAGCCACTAACGAGATTGACGCCTTGCTTCAAAAGATTACTCACGAAATTTCAACCATCAATGACGTGAACACCCAAGTGGCCACAGCCACTGAGCAGCAAGCCGTTGTGGTAGAAGATATCAGCCGTAATATCAACGATATTAGTGCTTCTAGTGAAGAAACCTTAAACGCGACTCAAGTTTTAGTGAGTGTAAGCGACAGGCTAGATGAACTTGCTAAGGCGTTATCAATTGAAGTTAATAGGTTTAAGATTTAAACCTTCACGGCAAGCCTGAGTTAAATGGATTAGTTATAGGTAGCGTTTTGTTTAGAAGCAGTGCGCTACGTATAACTAAAGCGCTAAGCACGCCCGCTACAGAACAAATGCCTTTGTAAGAGATGCCTCGCGATTCTCTGTCTTCTCTTCGGTAAACCAATAATTACCGCGTTTGTCTACGCAGACTCCCTCAACCTGCTTGTAACCCTCCAAAGGCCAAATATTCGTGAGTGTGAAGTCTTTTGACACTTCAGCAATAAAGGCCGCGAAATTACCAAAAGGGTCTGACTTGTATCCGACGATTACGTATTGTTGTTTAATAGAATCATAGTCAGCTCCCGTTACCACACCGGGCAAACCAGATATTGAGGCGAATGGCGACAGCACTTGTAGACTTTCGCCTTCGTTTATTCGATAAACATGAGTAATCCCCGAGCTCCAGCTCTTGGAGAAAAGCAGTAATTCATTGCCTTTTTTCACCATGGCCTCCGCGTCGTAATCATGGGCATAGGGTATGTTGCTATTGACATTATTAGCAGCGTATTTGATTGACAGCGTTTTAATGTCTTTCACATTTTGCTGATTCACTTTATAAACTGCAACCTCCTCTCTCTGCCCTTTGTTGTTGCCAATATCGGCGACATATAGGTAATCGGCATCTGCACTCACCGCCTCCCAGTCATTGTTTTTGATTGGCAAGGTTAGTGTTTGCTGTAATTTACCACTATAACTTACTTTGAATACCGCAGGCGCATTGCCTGAGTCGTTGATTGACAGCACGTAATCATCAGCGCAAAAAAGCCCAGAGGTTTCAGACAGCAATGAAGGTAAGATTATTGCCTCATCGATGTGTAAACGCTTAGATGAGGACGGAAGCGGCGACAAGCAACCGCTCAGTACACAAAGGACTAAAATGGTACAAGTAAAACGCAATAAGGATTTAAAAGAAAATGTCACTAACTTTCTCTATGAAACAGTCGCTTGATAGTATAAGAATACCAAATAATCCTTACTCTACGTGAAAAAAATCGCTGCAAAGTGTCTTTGGTCTAAACAGCATAGTCGAGCGTATGTGTATTAACCAAAATTAATAATACAGTAGCGGCGCATGATGTTTAGCTACGGAATCTCACCGATGTTAATAAGGAATAATCGTGTCTGACCCCTTACTCTCCCTTGTTGCGGTAGGATTGCTCTCTATCGGTTGTCAATACTTGGCATACCGAGTTAGGCTCCCCGCTATTCTGCCTCTTCTTATTGTTGGTATTGTGGTAGGCCCCGTATTTGGCATACTCGATGCCGATGCGTTATTTGGCGACTTACTGTTTCCAGTAGTATCACTCTCCGTTGCTATCATCCTTTTTGAAGGCTCGCTTACGCTGAAGTTTAAGGATATAGCAGGGCATGGCAACATGGTGAGAAACCTTTGTACCATAGGTGTTTTAATCACTGGGGGCATCTCTGCCGCAGCCGCCCACTACTGTCTGGACCTTACTTGGCAGTTGTCTTGTCTATTCGGCGCTATCGTTACGGTAACAGGTCCTACCGTAATAGTTCCTATGCTCAGAACAGTTCGCCCTCATACTAACCTAGCAAACATACTTAGATGGGAAGGTATAATTATTGATCCCATCGGAGCACTGCTTGCAGTGTTGGTATTTGAGTTTATCGTCGCATCCCAAGAAACCGCCATCACTCACACTTTCATTGCTTTTGGTAAAACCATTGGTATTGGCACTTTCCTTGGACTGGCATCAGGCTATTTTCTTGGCATGTGTGTACGCAAAGACTGGATCCCCCACTATCTCCTCAATACCGCAGTGCTAACCATTATTTTAGGAGTCTTTGCCGCGTCTAACTATGTTGCCCACGAATCAGGGCTATTAGCAGTCACTATTACTGGCATGGTAATGGCCAACATGAAAGATGTGGATGTAGAGGATATTTTAGAGTTTAAAGAAACACTCAGCGTACTGCTTATTTCCGGTCTGTTTATTTTATTGGCCACACGATTAAACCTAGATTCGGTAGCTGCAGTTGGCTGGGGAACGCTGGTTGTGCTTGCTCTCATTATGTTTGTTGCACGGCCAATTTCCGTTTTAGTTTCCAGTATTGGTACCGGCTTAAAGCTTAACGAAATTGCCCTTCTTAGCTGGATAGCACCTCGTGGAATTGTTGCCGCAGCAGTTTCAGCACTTTTCTCACTAAAGCTAGAGGAAATAGGCTATGAGGGCGCAGGCATTATCGTACCGATTGTGTTTATGGTCATCATTGCAACCGTTGTTGTGCAAAGCATTACCGCTCGCTCCGTCGCTACGCTGCTTAAGGTTAGAGCGCCAGCACCTACTGGCTATCTGTTTTTCGGAGGCAGTAAGTTCAATCGTATGTTGGCAACAGAGATGTTAAACCAGAAGCTCGATGTTGTTGTCACCGATACCAACTGGGATGCCATTAGGGAAGCCAGGATGATGGACATTCCAGTTTATTTCGGTAACCCCATGTCAGATCACGCGGCTCGCCATTTGGAGCTATCCACTATTGGCACTGTGCTCATTATGTCTCCCTATAAACAGTTGAATCCACCTATTGCCTATCACTTTGAGAACACGTTGGGCAAAGATAAGGTATGGGCATTGACCAACAATGAGCAATCTACGCGACCTAGTCATCAGGTGAGCAACCAGTACGCTAAAAAACTGATGTTGTTTGATGAGGGCGTAACCTACGGTTACCTAGCCTCCGCGGTTGCTAAAGGCTCTACGATTAAAACCACACCGCTTTCTGAAGAATTTGATTATGAGCAATACATTCATAAATATGGCGATAGAGCGACACCGCTAATTGCTATAGATAGCGATGGAAAGAGCTTTACTTTTATCAATGGAAACAGCATAGAACCTAAGGCAGGATGGCGCTTAATTAGCCTGGTAGAACCTGAACGAATGTCAGAGGAAGCAACTGCGTAAAAAATAAGAAAACCTCCTGCCATCGGCAGGAGGCCTCTCCCTGGAAAACGCGTAACGCAGTGTACGTTTAGAACGAACTTTATTGTTTTAATTTTACTGTCATTACATCGTCGGTTGTATTTAGCAAAAGCTAAACCAACTTTTAAGAATACTTTTATTACAATAGGTTACGTTATTTTTGGATGAAAACTAAAGGATAATCCTTATTTACTGATTCACCATGGTGCATCTAATGCACTCTACTGGGGTTCACATATTACCCAAAAGTATAAGAAAATCGCCGATTGGGTACGCCCGTTATCCATTTGGCATCTTTTGCACTACTGCATATTTAACAACTCAACCGAACCAATTCTATTTACTGTGCCTTGAACACGTGTCTTTTTTTGCTAAAAGTCATTCTCATTTACTGTAATTATGTCAGAGAATACGAGCCACACACGCTAATGTTTTACTTAACGCCCCGCTGTTTTCCCTCAATACCTGATTTCCCGCGCTGCCTGCTTTTTGTCTAAGCGTTTCTGATGAAAGCCATGCTTCGCAGGCTTGGGCAATGTCTTGTGCATTGCTTGCGATTTGTAGCGCGCCTCGGTCAGTTAAGTGTTGGCAAATAACTGGATTATTGTAGGTGTTAGGCCCCATTAATATCGGCATTGCAAAAGCAGCAGGCTCAAGTGCATTGTGCCCACCTCTATCTGCAATAGAGCCACCTACAAATGCGATGGTGCCAACTGAATAGGCGTTATTCAACCGTCCCATTTCATCAAGCAAAATTACTTTTTTGTTTGTTTCAAGGGTGTTCGCTAAGGAGCTTCTTGTGAACGCTATATCATGAGATTCCAGTAATTCAGCAACCGTATCGAAACGTTCCGGATGGCGAGGCACGATAATGACCATAAGAGTCGGATGAGCTTTCCACAGACGTTTTGCCGCCTCTATTATCGCTTCTTCTTCTGAAGCATGAGTACTACCAGCAACTAAAATTGGACCATCGTAGTTTTCTAGCCCCATAAAATTCGGAGAAACGGTAGATACCGAGCTCACTTGATCAAATTTGATATTATTGGTGAGGGTCAGTTTCTGCTTAGGAAGCCCTAAAGCCAAATAATTGCGGTAATCTCCTTCACCTTGTGCGCAAACGTGGCTGACTTTATTCAGCATGGGGTGGAACACCCTGCTTATCTTTTGATATCGACGTGCAGACCTATCTGTCATTCTTGCATTGATTACCACGACGGGAATCTCACGCCTCCAACACATATGAACCATATTTGGCCAAAGTTCTACTTCGGTAACCAGTACCGCTTTCGGACGAATGCGTTTGAGCATCATTAACATAAATAGGGAAATGTCGAATGGGAGATAGAAATGATTAACCCTATCGCCAAAAATGTCTCTTACTCTCGCTGAACCTGTAGCGGTCGTTGTGGTAACTGTAATACTTGTGTGGGGTTCATCAATAAGTAACTGCTTAATGACACAGGAGGCAGCAACCACCTCACCCACAGATACACAATGTATTAAATAACCATTATGACTAGGTGGCGTAGGTACAATGCCAAATCTCTCAAACTTTCCGTGTTGATACAGTGAGTGTTGATCGCGTTTTTTACCGGCAAGTTTTGCTATTGCTAAGGGGAGTAAAAGAAGAAGTAAAAGTGAGTACAACCAGCGGCAAAGTTCGTCGACGAGCGTGGGCTTACCACAGCCTCGCTTTTCAGCAGACATATATCTTCCTTAACACTCAGTAAAAATATCGTAGTAAAAGGTAACAATAATTGGTGTGCAGCGCTAAGTATACTTATTTGCAGATTTTCTATCAGCAATAGAAAACAAAAAAGCCGCTCGAAAGCGGCTTTTTTAAGACTTTAAAAAGTCAGCGATTAAACGCCAGCTTTTTCAAGAACGTCTACAAGCTTCCAAGTTTTGTTCTTAGATAGCGGACGACACTCAGTAATAGATACTAAGTCGCCTTTGTTGCATACGTTACTTTCGTCGTGGGCGTGAAGCTTAGTAGAGCGCTTGATGAACTTCCCATAAATAGGATGTTTAACAAAACGTTCAACTACAACAGTAATGGTTTTATCCATTTTGTTGCTAACCACACGACCTTGCACTGTACGAATTTTTTGCTCAGTCATTACGCATCAGCCTTTTGAGTCAGAATGGTTTTAACACGCGCGATGTTACGACGTACTTTTCTCAACTGGTCAGTTTTTTCAAGCTGGCCTGTTGTGTGCTGCATGCGCAGGTTGAACTGTTCGCGTAGCAGGTTAATCAACTCTGCGTTCAGCTCTTCTACGCTTTTTTCTTTCAGTTCAGTCGCTTTCATTACATCACCGTCCGAGTTACAAAGGTTGTTTTAAATGGCAGTTTAGCCGCTGCCAATTCAAACGCTTCGCGTGCAAGATTTTCAGGAACACCTTCCATCTCATAAAGAACACGACCAGGCTGAATTTGGCATACCCAGTACTCAACGTTACCTTTACCTTTACCTTGACGCACTTCTAGAGGCTTCTCAGTAATTGGCTTGTCAGGGAAAACTCGAATCCAAATTTTACCTTGACGCTTAACGTGACGAGTCATAGCACGACGCGCTGCTTCGATTTGACGCGCAGTCATTCGACCGCGGCCAGTCGCTTTAAGGCCGTAAGTACCAAAGGCTACAGTGCTTCCTGCAGCCATGCCGCGGTTGCGGCCTTTGTGCATCTTACGGAACTTCATGCGTTTTGGTTGTAACATGATTAGCCCTCTCGCTTAGCGTTGCGGCCTTTCTTCTTAGGTTGAGAAGCCGGTGGCTGCTCTTGAGTTGTAGGTAATCCACCTAGAACTTCACCCTTGAAGATCCAAACCTTAACGCCGATGATGCCGTAAGTTGTTGATGCTTCTGAGGTTGCGTAATCGATATCTGCACGGAAAGTGTGCAGTGGAACGCGACCTTCACGATACCATTCAGAACGTGCAATTTCTGCTCCGCCTAAACGACCGCTAACTTCAACTTTAATACCTTTAGCGCCTAAGCGCATTGCATTTTGTACCGCACGCTTCATAGCACGACGGAACATAACACGACGCTCTAGCTGGCTAGAAATGCTGTCAGCTACTAACTGACCATCTAGCTCTGGCTTACGTACTTCAGCGATGTTTATCTGAGCTGGCACACCGGCTAGCTTAGATACATAGTTACGCAACTTCTCTACGTCTTCACCTTTCTTACCGATTACAACGCCTGGACGAGCTGTGTGAATAGTCACACGGATGCTCTTAGCAGGACGCTCGATCACGATTTTAGAAAGTGAAGCGTTCTTTAGTTGCTTAGTCAGATACTGACGTACCTGATGATCGTTATACAGGTTGTCCGCATAGTCTGCAGTATTAGCGTACCAGGTAGAAGTCCATGGTTTACTGATACCCAGGCGTATACCTGTAGGATGTACCTTCTGTCCCATTATCTACTCCTAGTTATCCGCTACAACCACAGTAATGTGACTGCTGCGCTTAAAGATGCGATCAGCACGGCCTTTGGCGCGTGTTTTGATTCGCTTCATAGTTGGACCTTCGTCAACAAAGATTTTGGCTACGACGAGCTCGTCGATATCCGCGCCCTCGTTGTGCTCTGCGTTAGCAATCGCAGACTCCAAAACTTTCTTTACTAGCGCTGCGCTTTTCTTCGGGCTGTACGTAAGAACTTCTAACGCTTTCTCTACGTGTAAACCGCGAACCTGATCCGCAACCAAGCGTGCCTTTTGAGCCGACGTGCGGGCAAAACGGTGTTTAGCTAATGCTTCCATCTTCCTACCCCTTAACGTTTAGCTTTCTTATCCGCGACATGGCCGCGGTAAGTACGCGTTGGCGCAAATTCGCCCAACTTGTGGCCGACCATTTCGTCACTAATAATGACAGGTACATGTTGTCGACCGTTATGGACCGCAATGGTCAACCCAATCATATCTGGGATGATCATGGAACGACGAGACCAAGTCTTAATTGGTTTACGTTCGTTCTTTTCCACTGCAGCCTCTACCTTCTTCAGCAAGTGAAGGTCGATAAATGGACCTTTCTTGAGAGAACGTGGCATGGTGAATCCTCGCTGTTACTTGTTACGACGACGTACGATAAGTTTATCGGTACGCTTGTTGCTTCGGGTTTTCTTACCTTTAGTAGGAACACCCCAAGGAGATACTGGATGACGACCACCAGACGTGCGTCCTTCACCACCACCGTGTGGGTGATCAACCGGGTTCATGGCAACACCACGAACGGTAGGACGGATACCACGCCAGCGCGTTGCACCAGCTTTACCCAATGAACGAAGCATGTGTTCTGCATTACCAACTTCACCAATGGTGGCGCGGCAATCAGATAATACTTTACGCATTTCGCCAGAGCGTAGACGTAGAGTAACGTAGTTAGTGTCACGTGCTAAGATCTGAGCGTAAGCGCCAGCAGAGCGTGCAATTTGTGCACCCTTACCAGGCTTCATTTCAATTGCGTGTACAACACTACCAACAGGAATGTTACGCATAGGTAATGTGTTACCAGACTTGATCGGAGCATCCGAACCAGACTGGATTGCATCACCAGCTTTCATACCTTTTGGAGCCAGAATGTAACGACGCTCACCATCTGCATACAATACTAGTGCAATGTTAGCAGAACGGTTTGGATCGTATTCTAAACGCTCAACTTTGGCTGGAATGCCATCTTTGTTGCGTTTAAAGTCGATCACACGATAGTGTTGCTTATGACCACCACCAATGTGACGAGTTGTAATACGACCATGGTTGTTACGACCGCCAGATTTGCTATTCTTTTCTAGCAAAGGTGCGTACGGTGCACCTTTGTGCAGGTCAGGGTTAGTAACCTGAACAACGTGACGACGACCGGCAGAAGTTGGCTTAGCTTTCAATAATGGCATTTCTAATCCCCTTCTTACTCAGCGCCACCGACAAAGTCGATGTCCTGACCTTCTTTAAGAACCACGTAGGCCTTTTTCCAGTCGCTGCGTTTACCGAAAGACATACCGTGACGTTTAGTTTTACCTTTAACGTTCACTGTGCGAACACCTTCAACTTCAACTTCAAACAGTTTTTCAACTGCAGCTTTAATTTCGGCTTTGTTCGCGTCTTTGGCTACTTTAAATACAACTGTGTTGTTCGCTTCAGCAGCCATTGTAGACTTTTCTGAAACGTGAGGTGCTACTAGCACCTTCAGTAGACGTTCTTCTTTCATGCTAACGCCTCCTCAAGTTGTTTAACCGCATCAGCAGTAATTAGCACTTTTTCGAATGCAATCAAGCTCACTGGGTCAATGCCTGCTACGTCGCGTACGTCAACTTTATACAAGTTGCGAGCCGCTAAGAACAAGTTTTCATCTACTTCAGGAGTAACGATAAGAACATCTTTCAGTTCATATTCGTTAAGTGCAGCAATAAGTTCTTTTGTCTTAGGTGTTTCAACACCGAACTTCTCAACCACGATCAAACGATCTTGGCGAATTAGTTCTGACAAAATGCTCTTAATCGCACCGCGATACATTTTCTTGTTAACTTTTTGTTCGAAGTCACGAGGCTTAGCTGCGAAAGCACGGCCACCGCCAACCCAAATTGGGCTACGGATTGTACCAGCACGAGCTCGGCCAGTACCTTTTTGACGCCATGGCTTCTTACCGCCACCACGAACTTCAGCGCGAGTTTTCTGCGCTTTTGTACCCTGACGCGCGCCTGCACCGTAAGCTACAACGACTTGGTGTACCAAGGCTTCGTTGAATTCACGTCCAAAGGTCGCTTCGGATACTTCAAGAGCGCTTTGCGCGTCTTTCAATGTTAATTCCATCAGTTCACTCCCCAGACGTTACGCTTTAACAGCTGGCTTGACGATAACGTCATTGCCAGTTGCGCCAGGTACGGCACCTTTAACAAGGATTAGGCCGTTCTCTACGTCAACACGTACAACTTCCAAAGACTGCGTAGTCACTTGCTTGTTACCAAGCTGACCAGCCATTTTCTTGCCTTTGAAAACTTTACCTGGTGATTGGTTTTGGCCAATTGAACCAGGAGCACGGTGAGACAAAGAGTTACCGTGAGTCATACGCTGAGAACTAAAGTTCCAACGTTTGATCGCGCCAGCAAAACCTTTACCTTTTGATGTACCAGTGACATCAATCTTTTTGGTATCGTTAAAGATTTCGACAGTGATTTCACCGCCAACTTCAATATCGTTACCTTCGTTATCTTCTAGGCGGAATTCTGCTAGAGTGCGACCAGCTTCAACACCGGCTTTAGCAAAATGACCTGCTTCAGCTTTGTTGACGCGGTTAGCTTTCTTAGTTCCAGCAGTAACCTGAAGAGCGCGATAACCGTCAGTTTCTTCAGTGCGTAACTGAGTAACACGGTTTGGGGTCGCTTCAATAACAGTCACAGGGATTGACGTGCCATCTTCAGTGAAGATGCGAGTCATACCCACTTTACGACCGATTAGACCAATCGCCATTGTTATAACCCTCTCTTGTTAGCCCAGGCTGATTTGAACATCAACACCAGCAGCCAAGTCCAAACGCATCAACGCGTCAACTGTTTTATCAGTTGGTTCGATGATGTCTACCAAACGCTTGTGAGTACGAATCTCATATTGGTCACGTGCATCTTTATTTACGTGAGGAGATGTCAATACCGTATAGCGTTCTTTGCGAGTAGGCAGTGGAATAGGACCGCTGACCTGAGCACCAGTACGTTTCGCCGTTTCAACGATTTCAGCCGTAGACTGATCGATCAACTTGTGATCAAACGCTTTCAAACGAATACGAATTCTTTGATTTGGCATCGATTAAGCTCCAATCGAAAGAACAAAAAAAATTCACCCCTTCATCTCTATTTCGTTCAGAGAGAAAGGATGTGCGTAAACCGATGGTTCCCAATTGGAACCCTGTTCTTATTTCTAGCACGCTTGTAATAGCTTGGTCGGTAAAGACAAATCTTTTACGTCGGCACCCACCCTAAAAGCAGTGTGGCTGCGGCTAAAAACTCATTGCCCGAATAGGACAGTGGGCGCGAATTATACAGAAGCTTTGCATCAATGCAACTACTAGTTTGCTTTTTGTACCGCCTATGTTCTAAATTCATAAAAATACTCTAACCCAAACTGTAGCAGTCCCTATCCGGCCGCCAGTGCTGTTTCCGTAACTGCTTGTTATACTTCCATTGTTGCTCCTACTCAGGTAAACATATATCGTTACCGATGTTGTGGGTGTATAGTTTACCACTGGTGCCAATTTTGCCCTTTGTGTGCAACTTGCAGATAGTGTTAAGTGTCGCGGACAATGATGAGGTTCGAGAATTGATGTTTTTAAGTAACAGGAAATAGAAGTGGTTAATAATCAACAAACGTTTTCGCAAATCAAACGCATCCTAAACAATCATTCTACATTGCTTGATGCTTACAGTTTGCTTGAGACGATCATTCTTGACCTTTTTGGTGCTCAGCGCATGAGTATTTTCCAGCGCCGGCGCCAACATCAAGACCTTGTTGCTCGCTTTAAAACGGGGGAAGAGACGTTAGAAATTAAGGTACCCATAAGTCCAAAATCAATAGCCGGTTATGTAGCGCTTTCACAAAATCCTATCGTCATCGACGACCCTTACAATGCGAGTATGCTTAAAGGCATTCATCCAAGACTTCGATTCGAAGGCAAGTTCGACAAAGATAGTGATTTTAAAACTAAAAATATTCTCTGTATTCCAATAATGAATGCGGGTGTGTTGATGGGTGTTATGCAAATCATCAATAAGATCGATGGCGGATTCTCCGATGATGATCTCAAATTGGGAAATGCCCTTGCTTTAATATTGGGCGATAAATTTCGCTTCGAACTTGGCGGGACGAACAACCCCTTTGACTTACTGGTACACAAGAGCCTACTGGACGAGCAAGCTCTTGAAGAACTCAATTTGTCGACACCCGATATAAGGACCTTTGTACAACGGCTTATTTCTGAGCACCGTATCCCCGAAGAGGAAATAGGCAATTCACTATCTGTGCATTTCCAAGTCCCGTTTATTACTTATCTTCCTGATAAATATCATCGTTTCGAAAATAACAGCAAACTAAACGTATCTTACCTAAAGCGAAATTATGTTGCGGTAATCGCCGATGTAAATGAAAAACCTATTGTTCTCATGGCAGAACCCAATAATGCTGCCCTCCTTATGGAGATTGAAAGTGCAATAGGCATCGATAGCTACGAAATAGCAGTAAGTCTACCGAATTTCATACTCCAATATCTCGGTGAAAATACCGGAGGTGGTGGTCCGGGCGAGATGAGCGATATTCTAGATGAAATTGGTACATCTAGTGACGAAAAAGAAGATCAATTCGACGAACTCTCTGATGATGCGCCCGCAGTTGTTCGTTTGGTAAGTCGTGTTTTACATGATGCCAAGCGCCTTAATGCTTCCGATATTCATATAGACCCTGAAAGAAATGCGCCTACCCGCGTGCGCATGAGGGTGGATGGCGTCTGTAGAGACATGAATCAAGTTCCACATACTCATCACAATGCTGTAATTGCTCGCATCAAAATTATGTCTAATTTGAACATAGCCGAAAAGCGTGTACCGCAAGACGGAAAGCTAGCCTTTAGAATGAATGGTCAGCTAGTTGAAGTGCGAGTTGCAACTATTCCTACTGTTGCTGGTGAAGGTGTGGTTATGCGGATATTGGCATCTGGCGGTGCTATGCCGATAGACAAAATGAATTTAGCGCCCAACAACCGTTCCCGCCTTGAAGATATGATTAAAAAGCCTCACGGCATTCTTCTTGTTGTTGGGCCAACAGGTTCGGGTAAAACAACCACACTACACGCCATTCTTGGGTACTTAAACACACCAGAGAAAAAGATATGGACGGCTGAAGATCCGGTGGAAATCACACAGCCAGGCTTACAGCAGGTTCAAGTAAGTCCTAAGATTGGTTTCACCTTTGCCAATGCGCTTCGTGCGTTCTTACGTGCTGATCCAGACATTATACTTATTGGTGAGATGCGAGACAAAGAAACCGCTCATGCCGGTATTGAAGCATCGCTAACAGGTCATTTAGTGTTATCTACCCTGCATACCAACTCGGCACCTGAAACAATCACTCGTTTACTTGATTTAGGGCTAGACCCAGTTAACTTTTCAGACGCCTGTGTAGGAATACTCGCTCAGCGACTTATTCGAACACTCTGTGGAAAGTGTAAAGAAAAATACGTTGCTTCAGAAACTGACATGGCGTTTATTGAGCGTCAATACGGAACAGACCACATTCACGAACTAAACCTTTCTGGAACACCTGAGCTTTATAAAGCAAAGGGCTGCTCAGAATGCGGCAATACCGGTTATAAAGGAAGAACCGGCGTTCATGAATTGCTTGGTATGACCGCAGAACTTCGCTCGCTCGTTTACAAAGAGTCGAGCGTAGCGCAGATGAAACAACAAGCTACAGAGGACGGAATGCGAACCCTCGTACAAGACGCCATTTTAAAAGCACTGAAGGGCGATACCGATTTGGCACAAGTTCAAATAGTGAGTGGCGATTAAAATAAAAGGCCTTCGTATAACGAAGGCCTGTTTATTTAAATAGTACTTATATTAACTAAACCTGCTTATTTATTCAGGTCTGTTATTCTGTGACTCTTCACTTACGAAGATACTCTCGTATCACGTAATGAAGGATCCCGCCATTCTCAAAGTAAGTAAACTCATTCGATGTATCTATTCTAATATCCATGCTAAATACTTTCGACTCTCCATCATCAGTTTTCATCGTTACACTGACGTCTTTCTGACCTCGCTCTACAGCTTCAATTGAAAAAGACTCGTTGCCCTTTATATTCAATGAAGATGCAGAATCGCCTTCTTTAAACTGCAGCGGTAGTATTCCCATTCCAATCAAATTGGAACGGTGAATACGCTCATAACTTTCTGCTAGCACCGCCTTCACGCCCATTAGCGAGGGTCCTTTAGCAGCCCAGTCTCTACTTGAACCGGTACCGTATTCTTTCCCGCCAATAACTACAGCAGGTACGCCATCGTCTTTGTAGCGCATAGCAGCATGGAATATAGACATGCTATCACCGCTTGGGTAATGGGTTGTAGCGCTTCCTTTAGTGCCCGGTGCTAGTTGGTTTTGCAAGCGCACATTGGCAAACGTACCTCGCATCATGACTTCATGGTTACCCCTGCGTGAGCCATAAGAGTTGAAGTCTTTTGGATCAACGCCTTGGGTTTGAAGATATTCACCTGCAGGGCTATCTGGCGCGATGGCTCCCGCCGGTGAAATATGATCGGTGGTGATTGAATCGCCCACTTTCACCAAACACCGGGCATTTTCGATAGATTGAAGCGCGGCCGGCTCTTTCTCCATTGCTTTGAAGAACGGAGGATGCTTGATGTACGTTGAATCAGGCCAATCGTAGACCGACGTTTCGCTAACACTCAATTCGTTCCACTCACCGCTGCCTTTAAACACGTCAGCATATTTTTCTTTAAAAAGAGCACCGGTTACGTTTTCGCTAATATACTTTTGAATCTCTTCTTCTGAAGGCCATATATCTTTGAGATATACAGGCTCACCATCTTTGGACTTACCTAAAGGCTCCTTGGTAATATCCGCGTTCATGTTGCCTGCTAATGCATAAGCCACGACAAGAGGCGGTGATGCTAAATAGTTTGCAGCAACATCGGGGTGGATGCGTCCTTCAAAGTTACGATTGCCCGATAGTACAGAGGTTACCGTGAGCTTCGCTTTTCTTATCGCATCGGTAATAGGGTCGGGTAGCGGCCCCGAGTTACCAATACAAGTTGTACACCCATACCCTACCAAGTTAAAACCAAGAGCTTCTAATGGCGCCATCAAATTGGCATCTTCCAAGTACTGGGTTACAACTTGTGAACCTGGTGCAAGAGAAGTTTTTACCCACGGTTTACTGGTTAACCCTTTCTCTGCTGCTTTTTGTGCTAATAATCCTGCGGCCACAAGTACAGAGGGGTTAGAGGTGTTCGTACAACTCGTGATGGCCGCAATTACTATTGCCCCATCCTCTAAATTGAATTTGCTATCTCTGAAATTCACATAGGAATCATGCTCTTCGTTAACATCGCTGCCGCCAACTAGACCGCCTTCGGCAACAAATTCTGTTTCTTCATCTAGTACCTTTACGTCGATTTGTGAACGATGCCATTCATTAAATGCTTCAGCCGCCTTATCAAGCGCAATTTTATCTTGCGGACGTTTAGGCCCAGCAATAGAAGGCACTACGTCATTCAAGTTCAGCTCAAGTGTTTCGTGATATTCAGCGTCTTTTGAATAATCGTCATGCCATAGCGAACTGTACTTGGCATACTTTTCAACAAGCTCAATTTGCGCTTCATCTCGGCCAGTCAAGCGAAGATAATCAAGAGCTACATCGTCAATGGGAAAAATTCCGCACGTAGCGCCGTATTCTGGTGCCATATTGGCAATAGTGGCTCGGTCGGCTGTAGTAAGATGCTTCAAGCCCGGCCCAAAGAACTCAACAAATTTACCCACTACACCGTGCGCTCTAAGCTGTTGAGTGATGGTAAGTACCATATCTGTCGCGGTCACTCCAGCAGGAAGCTTACCCTCTAATTTAAAGCCTACTACATCAGGCAATAGCATGGTTACAGGCTGACCCAGCATGGCGGCTTCAGCTTCGATACCGCCCACACCCCAACCTAATACGCCTAAACCATTAATCATAGTAGTGTGAGAATCTGTACCGACTAAGGTATCAGGATAAACGAAGGTGCCTTCATCTGTTTCTTTGGTGAACGCACAACGCGCTAGGTATTCAAGGTTAACTTGGTGGACGATACCACGACCTGGAGGCACCACTTTGAAATTGTCGAAACTAGATTGTCCCCATTTTAGGAACTGATAACGTTCGCGGTTTCTCTCAATTTCTATATCAGTGTTTTTTTGTAATGCGTTTTCTTCTGCAAAATGGTCGACCATTACGGAGTGGTCTATGACGAGTTCTACCGGGTTTAGTGGATTAATAGCTTGAGCGTCACCGCCAAGACGGTCCACCGCATCGCGCATAGCCGCTAAATCGACAATAGCCGGAACACCGGTAAAATCTTGCAGAATAACCCGTGCAGGGACGAAGGAAACTTCGAGTTCTTCTTTATTTGATGTATCCCACTTAGCAACATGTTCAATATCTTCGCTGGAGACAAATTCTTTGTCTTCATGGCGAACCAGATTTTCTAAAAGTACCTTGATGCAAAAGGGAAGGCGATCGAGTGCGTACTTTTCATTGATGCTGTCGAGATTGATAGCCTTGAAAGTTTTACCCTTTACTTCCAGGTCTGAAAAAGACTTATAGGTCATATGGTCACTATCCTTATTTGCCTGTTCGAATTCTATAATGTTCGCTGAACGAGAAGACTTTAGGAAAGACCTAGAGTGCAGCGTGTACACCTAAACGTTCAGCTGCTAATTCTTATACGCATTACACATGAAAAAAAGTTCATGTAATGTTGTATTTTTCAACTCATCTATTTAGTTAGCGTACTATCACGTTATATCTATCATTGTAGGTTACCAAGTAAGGGTGTGCTGTGTTGCCGAGCTTCTCGTTTTAATTTTTACTGTTCACGTGTCATAGGTACAAAATTGGAGTTACCCAACGTATACCAATCTTCTGACAAAAGAATAAAGCGCATGCACCCACTTATTCAAAAATATGATTTAGCGCCACATACAGAGGGCGGATATTTCAAACAAGTCTATAAATCAGCAAGTACAACTATGTCTCATTCACATGGACAACCCCGAACTGCGCGCTTACCCATATTTACTTTCTTTTACTGAAAGGCGAAATGAGCCGCTTTCAACGCGTGCTGCATGATGAGGTGTAGAATCATTATGAAGGTGCACCGTTACAACTAATTCAATTACACGATAAAACGCTTACGCAGAAAACAATAGGTAGCCAAGAGGAGGGTTATGTCGATATTGTGCCTGCTGGCAATTATCAAGCGGCGTTCAGTACTGGAGATTATAGCTTAGTGGGTTGTACAGTAGCGCCGGGGTTCGATTTTGAGGATTTTAGCTTTATCGACGATCCGACAATTGCGCTCTGGTTAGACACCTATCACCCGAGTATGGGCAAATTTATATAGGGCCCACATTCGCAACCCTTCTTTATCTTAGTTTGGTCTTACCTCAGATTTTATAGGGGTTGACGCTGGATTTTTTATCGCCGATCAAGGATGATATTACACAAATCTTGAATATACGTCTGCACGTCTAAATTTTATAGGCTGTTAGGCAATTTTACTCAACCCCCGCAGGTAGCCCAACTATGTATAAATTGGTACTTATTCGTCACGGAGAGAGTCAGTGGAACTTAGAAAATCGTTTCACTGGGTGGCATGACGTTGAATTGACCGATACTGGTATTGCGCAAGCAACAACCGCCGGTCAGATGCTCAAGGAAGCAGGATTCGAATTCGATCAGGCTTACACGTCTGTATTGCTTCGCGCAATCAAAACACTGAATATCGCACTTGAAGAGATGGGCCAACACTACCTACCTGTTGAGCGTCACTGGCGTTTAAACGAACGTCACTATGGTGCGCTTACAGGTTTAGACAAAGCAGAAACTGCTGCTAAGCATGGCGAAGAGCAAGTGAAGGTATGGCGTCGTAGTTTTGATATCCCACCGCCGGCAGTAGAAACTGATAGTGAACATTTCCCTGGGCATGATCGCCGCTACAACAATGTAGATGCTGAAATATTACCTCGTGGTGAAAGTCTTAAGTTGACAATAGAACGTGTGCTTCCCTATTGGCATGACGTTATTCGTCCTCAAATTCAAGATGGTAAACGTGTGATCATTGCAGCGCACGGCAATAGTTTGCGTGCTTTGGTGAAATACTTAGACGGTATGTCTGATGAAGAAGTACTAGGACTTAATATCCCTACAGGCGTTCCTTTAGTTTACGAACTAGATGAAAACCTTAAGCCTATTTCAAAAGAGTACCTTGGCGACCCAGAAGCTATCAAAGCAATGATGGATGCTGTTGCAAAACAAGGTAAAGCGAAATAGCTTTAGATTACATTCGATGGCAAGAGCCAGCTTCAGCTGGCTTTTTTCTTTTTGTTTTATCAACTCGCTAAAAACGCAACTTTCTATCGCCCATTCCAATTAAAAACTATTTAGCGCTAACTAATTTTTCCAACAGCGCCTCTATTCGCTTTACACTATCAATAAGATGAGACATTTCAGTCTTTTCATTCTCCGTTGATCTAGGCGAAGATTTTGAACCAGATGCAATTTGGTCTTTTTGGGTTAGAATTATTTCTCTAAAGTTAGCAGCATCGTTAATACCGATGAGAGAAACTAATGCGCCCTGTGCAGATTGCCCAGCAGTTTCAAACGAAAGTCGATGAAGATTGAACAGTCTCATTAACGGCCCCTGAACCATAGCAACGTCAGTGATTTTCTCCAAAGGAATCGACTTCTCTTCTTTATTCAATATTCCTCTTTTTACAACCAGCTTACGTTCGGTGATGGTGGCCGACATAGCGGCAAGCGTCCTGCCGCTAATTAAATAAAACAATGGAATGGAAATAATGAGAAAAGGGATGCCTATTACGATTAGTGTCGAAAACAATAATAGACTGATCAGCCAGTAAGTTTTTACAGATGGATTAAATGTCGCCTCTAAAATTACTCGCTCTGACATCAGTTAGTTCCGTTTCATCAGTTCAAATATTAATGAAACAGATAATAGAGAATAAAGGGGGTCAGAACCACATTTATTTCCACTCACCGTGTTTCGATCATTATTAGTAATAAGGGTAATAAAGGGGGTCAGATCCGCATTTTCTGTTATCTATTCTCGTTTGAGCCTATAGATTACAACAGTGGGTTCTATTCCTCTTTTATGAGCGTTGAGTTTGATTATGTTTGTTTAGGTTGGGGATAAATACTGTTCTGACCCCGTTTATTTTTTACTTCGACAGCAAAACTTACAAGCTGAAGACGACAATATATTGGGTTCTGATCCTGTTTGATGTTCGTTAGATTCGATGTGCTGAATGTAATTGGGGGATTAATGTTGATCTGACCCCCATTTATTTTTTTGGGGCACAAAACAAAAAACCCGCCGTTAGGCGGGTTTTTCTTAATAGGACCTGGCAGTGTCCTACTCTCACATGGGGAAACCCCACACTACCATCGGCGCTAATACGTTTCACTTCTGAGTTCGAAATGGAGTCAGGTGGTGCCGTATCGCTATGGCTGCCAGGAAAAACTGG
>NZ_JAPVOT010000017.1 GCF_027257845.1 Alteromonas sp. BMJM2
AATTTGCCTAACATCAACCATGACAGACGAAGTAAACGAGTTCTAAAAAGGCAACGGTATTGATCTTGAAATAGCGGTCAAAGGGCTATCTTTTTTCATTGACAGCCCGGAGGCTCATATGTGTTATACGTTTTCTGGCTAATCATCTTTATTCGCATACCCCTCCAGATCGTAAACCACCTGAATAAATAGATCTGCCAGACCAACTCCGAACTCCTCTTGTGCCTCAAGCAGGCTGTCCGAATCTGTTAAAGCGCCATGCAGTTGCTCAAGACCATCGGTCATATCATTAAAGCTAGCCTTACATTTTGATATTAGATTCAGCAATTCACCTTTGTTTGGTTCATAACCTAGCTGATGCGCAAACTTGTTTCTCATCTTGTTAATACTTTGAAGGCAGCTTGCCACATCATCGGGCACCAAGCCCAAGGAATTTATCAAGGTGATTTTTCTGCTATGAGCCAATGATAGAAAATGCTCTTTGAGTTTGCTGTCGTAATTTAGAATTATCTCTTCAAGAAGGTGTTCGATCACTAAGTGTCCAATAACAAAGCCAGTCAGCAAATCTGAATCATCAATCCTGTGAAATAAAAACTCTTCATACTTATTGCTGTAGGCAGACATTGCTAATTGACTCCCGGTCGAAACGTATAACGTACGCATTTGCGGCTGATTTGGAGCCAAGCGGAAAACCAGTCCGACAAAATGCGCTTGTTATATGCTTCATTCTCGCTGGCCGAAAATCTCATTTTCGATTTCTTGGTAGACCTGAGTTTCCGGAGTAACCAAGGGCGCTATAGTATCCCTAAGAAAGGCGCACTTATTGTTGCCACATTGCGTTAATCCGAGGATTTTTTTTACTTCAGTGAAAATTTTTCCGCTTGCTGATTTTATATCGTCTTCAGGGTTACCTCTATCAATGCTCTCTTGAATAGCTAGTGCTTTTGCCTGAAGGCACTGCTCTATGCATTCCGCTTTACCAGTGACTGAACATAACTTCGAAATAATCTCATCGTCAAGTAGGTAACATTCAATGTGCCTTCTGACAGAAGTCTTTACTCCTTTTGCCAAGAGCTCAGCTACCTCTTCATCACTTTTGTCGTCTCTATCGACGAACTTGATGATTTCCGATGACTTCAATATATTGGAAATAATTTTGACAGATTGGTTTTCGATGTCTTCTATTTCTGAGCATGAACCGACAGACACGAACGTAGTGCCATGATGCTTTTCACCCAATATCTTTCCATAAATTAATGAATCAAAATCTCGATACTTTCTTCCTTGGCTAGTCCCTTCGCAAAACACAATTTTCTGAGGAGATATGAGTTTCGAGAAATCAGCAAACGCTAGATCAAAAAAACGATCCCAAATAGCTCTGCTAATTTGGGTGGGCTGAATTACCTCAGCCAGATCGAAGTCCCTATTGTCAAAATCTAGAAAAACAACAGTTTTTGGATTTTGCTCTTCAATATCTTCAGCCTCTTTAAGCATCCCTATTGAATGCGTAGAAACCCACAACTGCGAGTTATCAGGGGTTAAATCATAGAGCTCTCTGAGGACTTTAGACTGAAGCCTTGTATGCATGTGTGCTTCTGGCTCATCGATGCAGAAAACTGCATCAGAGTAGAAGCTAGACTTGATAATCATATCTAAAACTAAGTCGAATACAGACTTTTCACCAGCGGATAGATTTTTGTAGTGAAAGTCTTTTGCAGTACCTTTCTCAAAATAAAAACTGCCATTAGATAACGGATCACCAATGGAGCTTAAGTTTAGGTCCTCAAATATCTTGGACAGGGAGTTTTTTATTTTTCCTATCAGCTCATCTCTAAGTTGTTCAACAGTTTTATCATTGTTGGATGACTCATAAACACCTGCTAGTGTTTGAGCCACGAGCCGCTGGTAGTTTTCTGAGACAGTCTGGTCGTTCTGCATCAAGTTATCAAGTTTTATAGTCTCCGCAGGATTGTTCTGTTTATGTAGATTGGAAACAGTAAAATCAGGCTCATTTCTGTACGCAGTACGAAAATAGAACTTTCCCTTTATTTGCTCTTGATTGAGCTGTTGATCATTATGAAAAGATATCTCTACCTTGTTCTGTGACGTTTGCCGCCAAATTTCAGGGCTGGTTATCTCTCCGTCTTTTTTTTCAAGATAATCTTGGATACCCCGATTATTGAAGCCTTTGAATTTATACCAATGATTTAAAGCCTCAAAAAGGGATGTTTTTCCGCTCCCGTTCGGCCCAACCAGCACTATAAGCTTTGCAGTTTCAGGTATATTCGTTAACGTGAGGTTGGTGAAGCGTTTAAATCGATTTAATTTTACTTCCTTTATCTTCATAGAAATTCCTTTGGCTTGATACTCGCGGGCTCAGGCATGAAACAGTTTATTAGATTGAATTCATAGTAACACCCGTTTCCCATGAAGAAACATACTTCGTGTTTTCATGGGAAAGGTAAAATGTCTGCTTTACGTACACAGTTGCCGGTAAGATGTTTTCTTTAAAACAACTACTTCTTTTCACAAATTAGTATTTGAGACTTCACGAAAATCTCAGTCCCGAACGGCAGCTTTTGGGCTTAACTTTGAATTCGTTCTAGCTTCGCCGACCTATGACTTTTTAAATAAAGTCTCGTTAACATATCGATATTCCCCACATGGATATGACACAGGATATCTTCTGGTGTAATATTGCACCAGCTTATCTGTTGGAGAAGTTAAAATGCCACGTCAAAGTATTACACTTTCTGAAAAAAATGATGATTGGTTAAAAAGTCATGTTGGTGCCGCGGGAGAATACGCAAATAAAAGCGAGTTAGTAAATGACATTATCAGAAGAGCAAGGCGGGCTGAGTTTATTAATGAGAAGCTTGCGAAAGCAGAACAGAGCGGCCACGTTGATCAATCGCCAGAAGAAATTTTAGCTGAATTCAAAGCTGACCTAAAACGCTAAATGGCTGCATATAGACTATCGAGAAATGCAAAAGAAGATCTCCGACGTATATATGTTTATGGGGTAGAAGAGTTTGGCGAAGCGCAGGCCGACGAATACTTTTTGGGCTTCTTTGAGACGTTCCAAAAAATAGCGAGTAATCCGCTAGCATATCAATCTGCTGAGCATATTCGTTTGGGTTATCGGCGTTGCGTATATCGTTCAGACACTATCTATTTTCGCTTTATTGATAGTGATATTGAAATTACCGTAATATTGGGTGGGCAAGACACCGATAACTGGCTATGAATAAACACTCCGAATATGGGCTATGACGCTGAAGTTCGCATTCGCGATAGAAATTTGAACTCAGAACTCTTTCTCAAAACAGCGTCAGGCTTGTCGTAGCATCAAGGTTCGCAACACGTACACTAAAGACTGCCAGATGTGATCTTGACGCCTTTTTAATGAAAGAGAAATTTTTGTCCACGTTATTGTTCATGAGTATGCGCCTCTATTCTTAAGATCAAACCGAGTATGATAAGTGCTATTAGAGCGACCTATACAATATACGTAGCTTTAACTATGAATAAAGATGACCTTATTTCTTTTTTTGTATGAGCAAGGTTCATGCTCTACTAAGCCCGCTGAAAGTATTTGTTACAAAAAGGCATAAATAACTAATTTATTTAAGGCTACACATTTGTAAATGTGAGGAGCCCATAAATATGCTCTTCGGATAGTAAAATTATTAGCCGCTAGACAGGGAAGTGGTATGAGTAAGCAATCAAACGTAGACATTACTTCTCTTATGGAAAATACATTGCGCTTCGCCGTGTATTGGATGTTACAACCTACCTTAATTGCCATTTCACTGTATTTAGCCGACACGAAAGCGTCTATAGATGCTCATACCCTATTTATCGTCGTTGCATTCTGTCTGCTTACACTATTTGAGAACATTATTCCCGCCAGAAAGGATTGGCGAAAAAGTTTCAGAGAAAACGTCGCGCTGTTTGGCCTTCACACTGGCCTGTAGTCGTGCAGGTACTGCTTATCTTTTCTGCATTTGAATTTGTTAACTATTGGTATCATAGGGCGTCTCACCGATGGGGATGGCTTTGGCGACTTTCAGGCCATGGTGCGCATCACGCGTTTAAAAAACTGAGTAGTATGAATTCACTAGCAAATCACCCGATAGAAGCTTTTTTTCTTATCCTGCCAAGAGCGATTGTTGGATTTCTCTTAGTTGGAGAGGCGGTGGGTGCAGCTTTTGTTTCTCTCACGGCAGTAACAGCTTTACTTGCACACAGTAATTTACGACTGAATTCAGCCATAGTTGGCTGGTTTTTTACGACTAACCGCTTCCATATTCATCATCACTCCCACGTCATCAGTGAAAGTAATACTAACTATGGTTGCGTGTGTATAATTTGGGACCGGTTGTTTGGCACGTTTCACGATGCGGATACCAAAGACACCGGAATTGGCAATGTTCAGCCTAGTTATAAAAACATATTCACCCTGCCATTCAAGCAATAGAAAACTTTTTATAACTGCTGTAGGTCATTAAACCGCATTCAATAACAGACACACTAAACCATAAAATAAATATTTTTGTGTCGATCTAGGAAAACTTAGCTCTGCAAATGGTGGTGTGTCCGCCATTAATGATTACGCAACGCATCGATTAACTCGTCTTTACTCATGTTAGAGCGCCCGTCGATGCCCACTTCTTTGGCTTTTTGATAGAGCTCATCTTTAGTGCGATCTTCGTACCTGTTGGCTTTGCCGCCATCTTTAGACGGTGTTTGTTCACTATTTGCTTGGGCATTGGCGATACGCGCCGACTTTTCTTTGCTATAGCCTTCGTCGCGAAGGGCTTCATAGGTATCGTCGTTTTTTATTTGGTTGCCGTGGTGTTTAGCCATTTTAAATTCCTTTTTTAAAAGGTGAATGAATCTATGATGTTTGTAGTATTTCATACTTGGTATTTGCACAGACGGTTTAGGTTTATATCGCTAACTATGAATAACGCTGCAGCGCAATGTAACGGCTTAACACGCCGCGAGGCCGTGATCTCAGCTTACGCTTTACTGCTGGACGCAAAAACACCCTAAAAACGAATGAGGTACAACAGGAGGGGCGGCACCAATGCAGCGAGTTAATCTGCTGAGCAATTTAGCTATCTTGCTTTATACTAAAGCTTACTCAAAGTATTTGATGACGTTCGCTTTGGCGTCTTTTATGTGAATAGTTACGGCACACAACACGAATATATTTGCAAATACTTTGGGGTATGATAAATATAAACGCCCTTAAGAATAGCGGGCAATAGCAGCCGCAGAGGTAGTTTAAAACGATATGATTCAAGGATTATCACTACCCTTATTCGTGACCTCCACCATTTGCTTGTTACTAAGCTTTTTCTTTGTACTGCTTTACCACCGCTTAACCTCACGCCATGAAGAGTCGGTGAAATACTACTTAATTTTCTCGATTGCGGCATTGGTCAGCGGTATTTTCTTTGGTGCATTTGCGGTCATGCTCAATGCCGGTGATAACCTTACTTACCTTAGTATTTCAAACCGGGTTACGGTGGTTGCGGCTATGTTTACCACGGTGCTAAGTCTGCATTTCTATCTGGCGTTCTTTAAGTTTGAAGCCCCTGCATCTTTAAAATGGTGTTATGGCATTTGCGCCGCTTTCTCAATAGCCACGGTAATACCAAGTTCGCTATTTCTCGACAATGCCTTTTATGCGACATCCTCTTATTACACAGGCCTCGCGTTTGGGCCACTATTCGAGCTTTGGGGAGTGTGGATTTTAGTATTGGCGGTGTATTGCATTTTTATACTTTTTAGGGTGTTTTTACGACAGCGCAGAAGGCAACTACAGACACGAGAAAAGGAGCAAAAAGATAGCAATACCAGCACCGTTTTACTATTGCTTCTTGCCAATACAATTTGGATGATAACTGGTGTGTGCGACATGCTAACAGGTGTTCAAGTTGCTGATTTACCGCCGCTTACATGGATTGGTTCATTTTTAGTGACATCGACCATTGCGTGGGCGCTGGTGTTGCACATCGATGACCTTTATGAAGAACGACGATTGCTAAGCGATCGTTTAATGTACGATCATTTAACCCAGGCATTTTCTCGCAGTTACCTAGAAATACGCCTCACCGAAGCCGTAAACTTAATGCTAAGGAGAGAGCTTAAATGGCTATCAGTGTGCGTGTTCGATGTGGACAATTTTAAAACTATTAACGATCAATATGGTCATGCTAGTGGTGATGCGCTACTGACACGAATAACCAGTATTATTAAGGAAAACATTCGACAGTCTGATTGCATTGCGCGGTTGGGTGGTGATGAGTTCGTTATTTTATTTACCGAGACACAAAACGAAAATCACGCTCCTGCTATTGTCGAGCGCATTCGTGCACATGTGGCTAACACACAGTTTGGTGAAGGCGATAATGCCTTCAATGCCTCTTGTTCATTTGGTATTGTCAGCGTTACGCCCGATCAGTTAACGATGAACGACTTGCCCAATCAAATGCTATCAAGCGCAGATGAGGCGCTATACAGCGCCAAACACAAAGGCAAGAACGCCGTTGGTATGGCCACGCTAAGTGACCTATCTTAGTCAGTTGACTTAGCCCGCTAGAACTTCAGAGTGGATCCGCGATTGTCACGCTTTAAATTAGATAAAAGTGGTACACCACAAATCAACACGCCCTAATAACACGGGCTGGATTTCCGCCAATGATCACGTTATCACCAAAGGATTTGGTTACCACAGCACCCGATGCAACCACCACATTATCACCAAGCGTGACACCAGGGTTAATTACGGCCATTCCACCTACCCAACAGTTGTCGCCAAGCGTGATTGATTTTGCGAATTCAATGCCGGTGGCACGCTGCACTGGGTCTATTGGGTGTGTGGCGGTATAGATACCAACTTGTGGCGCTAGCATGCAGTTATCGCCAATGGTGACCTTGGCGGCGTCTAAAATAACGCAGTTGAAATTAGCATAAAAGTTCTCACCCACAACAATGTTTTCACCGTAGTCACATTTAAATGTAGACTCGATGTAAAGGCGCTTGCCCGTTTTAGCGAACAGAGTTTTAAGTAATTGTGTGCGCTTTTTATGTTCAGTCTGACACGTGCTATTGAGTATATCTAACTGCTTACGGCAGTCTTTACGACGTGCCGTAAGCAGTTTATCAGAAGGGAAATAAAGCTCGCCTGCGAGCATTTTTTCTTGTTCGGTCATGTGAATTTAGCGCCTATATATTATAAAAGGTACGGTAATCGACACAGTAAACGATTACTTCGCGTCGGCGTAGCTTACAATAACCTTTCCTTTGATGTCTTGATTTTCAATCTTAAGCTCAACTGGTCGCTCTAATATTACAGACCCGTGCAATGTCACATTAGACCCTATGGTAAGTGTGGGCATGTGGTCATCTTCGTCTATCCATTTGCTGTCGCTGCTTTTATAAACGATATTGCCAGAAATAACGCTGTCGCCTTCAACATTGATGTCGCCGCTAACAGTAGCGAGGTCTTTTTCGACTCTTACGTCGGTAATATGAATGTCGCCATTTACCGTTTCTATACTCCCACCTACTTCGCCATGAGAATCAAAGAATATGTCGCCGTTCACCGTTTCTACATCTTTCGTAACAGTGACATGAGATGCGGCGAAAATATCGCCGTTTATAACGTCAATTCTTCTCGCTGTTACGTGACTTTCCATGTCTAAATTGCCGTTTACTATGCTGATGTCCTCAGCACTGCCGTGATCATCAATATCCACGTTACCATTGATTGATGAAATATCACCGGCATGCTTACCGCTCTTTATATCAACGTTGCCAAGCATAGTACTCACGTCGTTTCCATCCATAGCGCTAGCGTTACCCACATGAATAACACAGCCGCTTAATAAGGTTGTACTGACTACAATCATGGCACCGGCGATAAAAGATTTTTTCATTGTTGTTCCTCTAATAATCTGTAATTTTATATTTAAAGCGAGAAAGCTGGTGGCGTAACGCATTACATGATGTTGTAAATATTACGACTTTATAATCTCACTATTACCTAAATGTTGATTAGCAGGTAAATAGCCAGTATGTAGACTACCTAGCTCTTGCTTCGTAATATGGTGTAATCATGTAATGTGCCAATTCGTAAAATATATATAAAACATAGGTTTACGATAATTTAAGCTGCAGAGGAATACATTGCTGTCGTGGGTTTGATTATTAAGTTACTGAAAAAGCTAAATAATGATTTTTTTCGCTATTTGTGATGATGATATGTGCAGCAAAAGATGTGTGCTAATTCACGGTTTAAGCACAAAGCTAAGCAGAGCGCTCGTGTGAGGTACGCATAAGGAAGCGGCTGAGCCGCACTGTGCAGCATTTAAAAAGCGACTTTGTATAACTGCTAAGCAACTAAATACGTTCAAAGCGTTCGTTTGCTGATAAAAGGTCTGTAGTTTGCATAGCTTGTAGGTAAAAAGTTGAAGCGATGAAAAGAAATGAAAAGAAAAGGATAGTTTGCGTTTAGGTCATTCTAATCAGTAGGTCCAAAAACGGATAACATTTTTTATTAAAAGGAAATTGCATGCAAGATAAGCAGTATCAGCTACACAGAGCTAAGCGTCAGGCATTGGCGTGTTTGCTGTTTGCGGCGGGTGTTTTTGTGATCACTATTCTCACTCAAAAATATCAGCCCGATATTGCTCATACTTGGTGGCTGGGGCTAATCAAAATGGCAAGTGAAGCAGCCTTAGTCGGCGGGCTAGCCGATTGGTTTGCCGTCACCGCGTTGTTCAAACCAATTCCTTCATCTTACCCAATTCCACACACCAACATTGTGGCGAACAATAAAACCGCTATTGCTAATAACCTCTCCGAATTCGTAAAAGAAAAGTTTTTTAATCCTCATGCAATTGAAAAGCTGATAAGCGACAGTAACCCTGCGCAAGGTGCTGGCAGGTGGTTAGAAACACCGCAGAATGCGCAAAAGCTAAGCCGTTTTTTATGTGATGCGCTAAGCGGAATGTTAAGAGTATTAGACGATAAACCGGTAAAAGCCTTTATTGCTAAAACGGTAGAGAAAGGGCTGAAAAATCTCGATTTAAACCAGTTAATCGCTACCTCATTAGGAGCAGTAACCAAAGAGCGCCAACACCAAGTCATGCTCGATAGACTCCTTGGTAAACTAGCTGGGCTACTAAGCCAGCCAGATACGCAAGAGTATATCGCTGACACACTAGTAGTTTGGCTTAAGACTGAGTACAGCAGGTTAGAGAAAATTTTACCTTCTAGTTGGATAAGCGAGCAGGGCGCATTAATAGCGGTAAAGGCTGTGTCATCTATTTTAGAAGATATTTATCAAGACGAAGAACATCCAATAAGGCATGCATTTGACGAGCAGGTCAATGAGTTCTTACACGACCTGCAGCACAGCCCTGATATGGAGCGAAAGGTAAACGGATTTAGGGAAAAGGTTATCAACGACCCTGCGTTAAAGAATTACCTTCACAACTCGTGGCAGCGGTTTAACCTGTGGCTGCTAAAGTCTCTTGAGGAAAGCGAGGGTAAAGCAGAGCAAAAGGTCGCGGGATTATTGCAGGACTTAGGGGCTTCTTTACGAGGCGACAGCCAATTATCACACTCATTCAATCAGCATATCGGCGAGGCTGCAAAATACATGGCGCCCGAGTTAGCCGAGTTTCTTACCCGACATATTAGAGACACGATAAATAGTTGGGACGAAGAAGACATGGCAGCGCAAGTAGAGTTGAATATAGGTAGAGACCTTCAAAAAGTGCGTATCAATGGCACTATCGTGGGTGGGGGAATTGGCGCAATACTGTTTGGCATAGAGATGCTTATTGGTTTGTGACTAATACGAACTAATCAAAGTAAGTGTGTTTTACACTATTGCAAAGCAGTTCTAGATCTCGTCTGAATGAGTTCCGAGTCAATCTGATAAGCCGCTATATACCAATTCAGGCCTATGATAAACCTTCGATTGAATAAGCTTAAGTGCTAAATGCTTAGACTAAATACTAGATTGTCTGCTTTCACTTTTTTCTTTAACCCACCCTCTACGTCTGAGCGCTCAAGAAGCGAAATCTCATAATGACCAGCGTACATGTCGATAACCCTTTTTTCATCTACGCAAAAAGGAGGGCCAGGCAGTTTACTTTGGTCATAGTCGAAAGTGATCACCAGTTGTGGAGCATTGTGAGTTATCTCAATAAGGTGGTTGGCGTACTTTCGACGCAGTTCATCGGGCAAAGCAACTAATGCTGCTCTATCATACACACCTTTTACTTCGCCAATGTCATCACGACGAAGTGCAAAAATATCACCAACAAAAATGGTAAGGTTAGGGGCTGAATATACTTTACCCTTAGACGAGGACTTAACAGTGGGAGTAATGTCGAGATCGTCGAACAGCTGTGTAATAGCCACCTCGCTAAGCTCTGCACCAACAACCTGACAGCCTTTTGACAGCAACCATGCAATATCTCTAGTTTTCCCGCACAAGGGCACAAAGATTCTCTTTTGTGAGGCTTCATTGCTATCTGAGCCTAATAAAACATCACTATATTTCACCAGCAAGGCATTACCAGTGGGTTCATGAAACCCAATTTCATTATTGTGCCATTTGCTGTGCCAAAAGCTATGTTCCATATTAATACCCTAAATCAAATACCTTAAATCTAGTGCTTTAAGTCTAATGCCTGAATCTAACAGCTTAAATATAATATCTTAGAAAATAGAAGCACATTTAAAGAAGCAGGTTAATAACCTGCTTCTGTTCTATTTTTCTGCAGTGCTGTAAAACGACGTCTTTGAATTACTCGTCGAGAGGAGTGTTGAAGTCTTCAGACAGTTCAAAGTCGCCTTCAACGTTTGTCACTTTATTGTCTACAAACGTGATGATCATCTGACGCTGGAAGTCGTCGCCTCTGTCTTTCATGCCACGCTTCATATCGTAAACGTAATACCACGTGTCGCTATCAAAAGAGTCTTGAACAACAGGGTTACCTAACACGTAGATAACTTGCTCTTTTGTCATATTAATACGCAGTTTTTCAACATCACGCTGATCGAGAAAATTGCCCTGCGGAACGTCAATTCTGAAAATCCAGTTAGAACAAGCTGTGGTAGTAAATGTAATGCAAAGAATAACTATAAGATGGTGCAACTTCATGCGTATATAAGTCCAGTATTGCCTTTGTTAGTGCCTAAAGGTTTCCTCATAAGGAAACCTCAGCTGTTTTAATGCAAGCGCGAAGGCATGCTACATTGACAACTATGACCAATCAACTGCATTTTAGTTCGATGAAGCGCTTTTTAGCAGCTCTTTTGCGTTAGCAAGAGCCGATTTGGTTACTTTGTCGCCAGCTAACAGTCGGGCGAGTTCGTCAATTCGGTCTTGTTTAGTCAGCGGTATCATCTGTGTTTCTGTACTTTCGCCATCAGTTAGCTTGGTAACAAAAAGCTGGTTATGTGCTTGCGCCGCCACTTGAGGTAAATGGGTGACACACATTACCTGAAACTGTTTTCCTAATTTTCTTAGCAGTGCACCTACAATTGAAGCGGTTGGTCCGCTAATACCGGTGTCCACTTCGTCAAAAATCATAGTGGGGGTAGCATGACTATCGCTAGCGATAACCTGAATAGCTAAACCTATTCGAGAAAGCTCACCGCCTGATACCACTTTCTCCAATACGTCGGCATCTTGCCCCGGGTTCGTTGATACTTTAAAGGCAATCGAGTCCAACCCATTAACTGCGGGCTTTTTCAGCTCGTCATAAAGAATGTCAATACACACTTTAGCGTGTGGCATATTCATTTGCTGAATTTGTGATTCAATGTCGTTTGCAAAACCCGTGGCTGCTTTCATTCGGCTTTCAGATAAACTGCTAGTCGCCACCAAATAATGTTGTCTTGCTGCTTCAACATCGTGTTCGAGAGTACCAAGTAAGCTTTCCTGCTCACCCAGTTCGGCAAATTCTTGCGACAACGACTGGTGATGTTGAGCAAGTTCTTCAGGCGTTACGGCGTGTTTTCGCGCCAGCTCCATCGCTTTTGAATAGCGAGCTTCAACCTGCTGTAAACGCAGTGGGTCTATTTCCAGTTGATCGCAGTAACCGCGCAGCTCGCTTGCTGCTTCTTCAACTTGAATTGATGCGTCGTTAAGAAGGGCGATGATAGGCGTTAGGCTCGCATCGTGTGCTTCTAATTCGCCAAGCTTCTCAATACTGCTTTGAATAACGGTCAGCGCATTTCCTTCATCATTTTCATAGAGGTTATACACACTGGTTTGTGCTTGTTCTAATAAACTCTGTCCGTTGCTTAAACGCTTGTGCTCAATTTCAAGTTCTTCAAACTCTCCGTTCTCAATAGCAAACTCGTCGAGTTCTTGCACTTGATAAGTAAGTAACTGCAGACGATCTTCTCGCTGTTGAGCTTTCGAACGCAGTTCGTTTAGTGTTTTTTGTTTATCCTTCCAAGAGGTGTAAGCGTCTTTAACGTCGGTTAGCAAATAACCATGATCTGCATAGCTATCAATCAGCTGGCGCTGATAATCTTCTTTTAATAGCTGTAGATGGGTGTTTTGACCATGAATGGAAAGTAGGGTCTGTCCGAGGCCTTTTAATTGCTGTAACGACACTGGCGTACCGTTAATGAACGCCTTTGAGCGACCTTCTTTCGATATAATTCGGCGAATAAAGCAGCTGGTTTCATCTTCATCAGAGGTCAGTTCATGTTCGTCGAGAAACGCTATTGCACTCGCATTATCAGCAAGTGAAAAGTGCGCCACTATTTCGGCTTTTGCTGAACCTTTTCTTACCGCATTGGCATCGGCCCTTTCACCGAGGCACAAGCTCAATGCATCAATGGCAATTGATTTACCTGCACCTGTCTCACCCGTAACTGCAGTGAGGCCATTTTCAAAATGAACAGAAAGTTGTTTTACAACGGCAAAATTTGATATCGAAAGATTCGCTAACATAACCACACTCTAAAAAAGTTGAACATGATGATATATACAGTACGTGTAAATATATACAGTATTTCTGAGATGTAAAGTATAGTCGAAAGTAATCTGTCGATTCGTGAGTTGGAAATTGTTATCTAAATCATTGCCTATGGGCTCTGCACGGGTTTTTACAGTATTTTTCGTGAGTAAGACATGGGGTAACAGAAAACAAAAAAGGGAAGGTCATGATAACCTTCCCTTAATCTTCCTGACAATATTTTCTGCCGATGGAACTATTGGGCTAGTTCGCCGCTGCCTGACTCTAGATGCGCTCTTACGAACCACTGGAATTGCTCTAGTACAGCTAGCTGACCCGTAATCATATCTTCCGACACTGGGTCTAAGTCGCCTAAGCCTTCAATCGCCTTGCGGTGATCGCTATTTACACCGTCATACACTGCATCTAATGCTTTTAAATGGTCGGTCACTAAGCCTTTGCCTAAGTCATAATCATTCCACGAGCGACCCTCTACAATGGCTTTTGGTGTGCCTTTCGGTACGCCGCCTAGTGTGGCAATTCTTTCTGCAATGGTATCAGTCATCTCGCGCACTGCATCAACCTGTGGGTCTAGCATTTCGTGCACACCAATGAAGTTTGGACCTACCACATTCCAGTGAATGTGCTTTAAAGTGAGCTGCAGATCAAGTAGAGCCACCAAACGTTGCTCTAACGTTTTGATAGTGCTTGCTGCAGTTTCGTTATCCATACCTGGTGCAGTAAATTTAATTTCGTTGTTACTCATAATAATAAACTCCTTATTATCGCTTCGGTAAATAGGTGTTGATAATACTTATCGAGTCTTTCGACCTTCAAAGGTTATGTTGAAACAACATAGATTATCGAACCAGTTGCTTAAGGTGTTGCAACCGGTATGCCGACTTGTACCAAAATTATAAGTAACTAATTTAATTGAATAAATTCGCAAAGGTTAATTTTTCTTTATTTTTCAATGTGATAGGTTTGTCTAAAAGGTGCGAAAAAGATGCTCGAAATATGAATAGCCGTGTAAAATATTCAGTGTTCTTTATATGGGAGGGCGAACATTAGGTAGAAAAGTCGGTTAACTTGCCACAAAGTTCGCGAGGCTCGAGAAATTCGAAAAATTTGCGAAGATAGGGTTAATTAAGCCATAGGTGCTCAATCTACATCTATAGCATTCACATGTATGGCGACCACATGTATGGCAGAAGGCGAGTGCCCTACATTAGTAGAGCTTACTGCCCCAGCCCAGCTTTTTACGTAATACGTTGAAGTAGCTATAGCCCTTAGGGTGTACTAAGTGAAGTTTATCGATACTTTTGTTTATGCGAATTTCATCGCCAGGTAAAACCGGCAATACAATATGGCTGTCGCAGCTTACTTGTAATGAGTCACTATTCACCTTTGACACTTTCATCGATACCTGGCTGTCGGCATCTACCACGATAGGTCTGCTGCTCAGAGTATGCGGAAACATGGGCACTAAGGTTAGCGCATCAAGTTTTGGCATAATGATGGGCCCGCCGGCGGAGAGCGAATAGGCGGTTGAGCCCGTTGGCGTTGCTACAATGAGTCCATCACTGCGCTGGCTAAACACAAACTGTTCGTCGATATAAATCTCGAACTCCATCATATGCGCTACTTTGCCGTGGTGAAGCACAACTTCGTTTACAGCAGAACTATTACTTTTTAACTTCTCGTGACGGTAAACGCCCACTTCCAGTAAAAAGCGTTCTTCAACGAAACACTCGCCGTTAAAGATGTAGTCAAGTTGCTGAATGATATCGTCGGGATGAATGTCGGTGAGAAAACCTAGATTACCTCTATTCACCCCCACAACATGGATATCAAAACGGGCAAGCACGCGGGCGGCGCCAAGCATGCTGCCATCTCCACCAACGACAACGGCTAGGTCAGCTTCTTTACCAATAGCGACGAGGTCGCAGCTTCTGACGTTGTCGGTTTCAAGCTCTTGAGCAATACTTTCCTCTACCAGTACCTCGCAACCTTTGGCGAGTAGATAATCGGCAAGTAAGTTTAAACTGTCGTGAGTGGCCTCGTGCTGAGGTTTTCCAATTAAAGCAACGGTTTGGTAGGGCATGGAACGCTAATGTCCTCTCATTTCCAATGATTTGGACATTAGCACAAGTGTTTTGTAAAAGGGAAGTTTTACCTTGCGGTCCAGCCACCATCTAGGGTTATTGCTTGGCCTGTGATGTTTTTGGCGCTGTTTGTCATTAAAAATGCGGCAGTATCGGCGAGTTCTTGAACTTCAATAAACTGCTTTTTCGGCATAGGTTCAAGCATGATTTTTTTCACTACATCGTCCTCGGTCATATTGTTTTCCTTTGCTTGAGCCGCTATTTGTTGCTCAACTAAGGGAGTTTTTACATACGCCGGACACAAGGTGTTAATAGTAATATCATAGTCACCAGTCTCTAATGCTACGGTTTTAGCAAGTCCTAGCAAGCCATGCTTCGCAGCCACATAGGCCGACTTAAATGGCGATGCCACAAGAGAGTGAATAGAGCCCACGTTAATAATACGCCCAAAATTTTGTGCTTTCATGGCTGGTAATAGCGCTTGGGTGGTTAGCGCGGGGCCAACCAGCATAATATTAATCAGCTGCTGCCATTTTTCAGCAGGAAAATCTTCAAGGTTTGAAACATGTTGGATGCCAGCGTTATTAATTAATACGTCGACGGTGAGCTTACCGAGTACTTCAGGCAAGGCAGCAATTTGCGCTGCGTCACACACATCTACCGCCACTGCGCTCGCGCTGCCATCATTAATACTGCCGAACTTACTGGCCAGCACCGCTGCCGCCTCTTGCGCAGCACTTTCGTTAATATCCGCCACAATAACGTGATGACCCTGTTTAACCAACGTCTCTGCGATGCCTAAACCAATACCACTGGCTCCCCCAGTAATAAATACCGTTCGCTTATTCATCAAAGCCTTCCTGATTCATAGATTCTATTTTGTGCTGTGTCTTAATTCGCTGTGCACTAGTTTGCTGTGCTATTGCCTGGTGTGGCGAAGGCTGTGTAACTTGAGACATTGCCTGAGGCTTTACTTGAGTTACAGCTTTAGTTGTTGTCGAGGGTAACGTATTAAGAGAGTGTAAAAGCGCATTCACCGCCTTTATCTGATCGCCATCTCTGTTGGCGTAGTCCTTTGAGGCATATCCCCACCAGTCCCAGCAACCTTGTGGGTTTAGCGGCATAAAGAGTGATTTTTTTGTTTGCGGATACAGCACAATCATATTGTTGTCATCGGCCCAGTCATTCAGCCCTGTTTGCAACGTATAGGCATCGTCCACAGCGTCAGCGTATTGGTTGCAGCCGTGAAAACTGATGTGTGCCCGACAGCTTTCTCCGCTTGCGCAGCTTTGCGGTACGTAAACAAAGCCTTCGCTGGCCAGTGTTTTGGCGTTGCTGCCCGCAATGTCCTGTTGGTTAATGGTATGCAGCGAACCTGACAGTTCATCGTCTGGTGCAGTTAACCCTTCAACGAGATGATTAAGCATGTCGCCAGCAGCGTCATAATCACAGTTACCAATAAACGGGCTTTCTGATGTCATACAGTCGGTTCCGTTCGTTTTCGTTGGAAACAGGTGGGCGATAGACATATCGTTAACGTATTTTATGTTTTGAGTGTCTGTCCACATTGTGTATTGCTCGAATAAGGCATCGCTAACGTCACTGGCAATTCGCACGTCACGCTTGCCATGAAATAACCACACCTTGGCATCTTTCATATTGTCTAAGTCAGCAAGCTTTCCCGCCTTTGCATATTGTGCCGCTTGCTCATTTAAAACCGTTAAATCTGGCTGGGTGTCGGTCTTATTGACGCACTGGGCAAGTGCCGTTGTAATATCGCCTTTGGCACAAAAGTACGGGCCAGCTGCCAATACCCCGACACCTTTAACCCAATCGCTATGAGCCAGTTGAAACTGTGTGGCCATATATCCACCCGAAGACAACCCCGATACGGTGACGTTAGATAAATCAAGAGATAGCTTGGGCATGTCTTCTTGTTTTGTTTGCGCGTGTAAGGCAATGGAAAAGCAAAGGCTACTTGCCAAGGCTGCTTTGATAATAGTGTTGATAGTCATCATAAAAATCCTTTACTCATTTTCCAAAAACTGGCGAATAGCGGTTGCCTGTTTTGATATATTTGCCACGCCCTCTAGGTGTCCAAGTGACCCTTGAAGTTCGGTATATTCGCTGCTATTTCCCTGCTGCTTAAGCGTTTGATGTGCATGTTGAGCTAAATAGGGCATCAGTAATAAATCAGAATCGGCAGGCAGAAACAGCGTCTTAGCCTTAATGGTATCCAGGCCCTTATCTAGGTTGTCTTTATGTCCTGCGACAAAAAGCTGGCACGCTCTTACTAGATACAGCAGGTGATTAGCGTCCATCTTTTTACCGCGGGCGGCCGCCCGCGCTTTTAACCACTTTGTTATGGAATGTTGTTCGTTAATACTGGACAGGGGAGCTTGCTCTATGTTTTTAAAGCCTAGCATATTACCTTGAGCGTTAAAAAATTCAGGGGTGAGGGCATTTTGCGTTATCAGCATCAGCGATGCCGTTAGTCCGTCCGTTGGCCCTTCGTTTGGTGAGTAATTACCCTTGTTCCATTTTCTATCGACTCTAATAGGCGTAGCCCAATGCTCAAGAGCCGTTGTCGTCCACGCGTCGCTCTCCCCCGCGCCTATTACCGATAGCATTCTAGGTACCCAACTTGGATAGGCACTTGCCCAATCAATGGCCTGCATGGCGCCCATTGAAGGCCCTACCACCGCATGAAGTTTTGAGATGCCCAAGCTTTCTAATAAGGCTTTTTGCACATTAACAAAGTCGCGAATAGTCACTACCGGAAAGTCTAATCCGTAGGGTTTTCCTGTGGATGGGTTTATGGTGGCGGGCCCGGTGGTGACCACCTTTTCATCATAAGCGTTCAAATTCACCAAGGTGTCTGCACTTATAACGAAAAAGCGTTTGGTATCAATGGCCTTGCCTGGGCCAATAATACTATCCCAGTACCCTGCATTTTCGTCGGTAGCGCTGTATTTACCCGCCGCATGGGAAGTGCCAGAAAAGTAATGGGTAATTAGAATCACATTGTCTTTTTGTGCATTAAGCTTTCCGTAGGCTTCCCAGCCTATCTTTACATCGTTAATGGTTTTGCCACCAAAGGTAGTAAACTTGTCCATGTGAAAGGTGTGCTTATTAACCAACAAGGTAGGTTGCTGTTGCTTATCGCTATTCACTTCGTCGTTAGCCTGCACAGCGGTGGTTGCCAGTGCAGACAGTAAAAGCAGCGCCTCTATAGACCTTATTATAAGGCTGATTGTTAGCCTAGTTGCTGGCTCTCTTGTTAGCTTAGCTGCCAGCACAACTAACACGCCGGTGCCTTGGCTGCCGCCAGTTCTTCTGCCAGACCTTCCGCCAAACAAGATTTCAGCTTTATCAGTTCGAAAAAGTGAAGTTTTCCTTGTAGTACACGTATTCGCTAGCACTAGAAAGTCGTGAAAACGCTGATTCATAGTAAAATCTCCCTTTTTTTACAATATGCTAAACAGGCCGATAGCCAGCGCTAGCCCCATTACCGGCACAACAACAGTCAGTGCTCCCACTGCCCAATAAGCTGCTTGGTGGGTTTCATGGCAGATTGCGCGAATTGTTGTGACGACATACCCGTTATGAGGTAATGAGTCGAGGGCGCCCGATGAAATAGAAACAATTCGGTGTAACTGCTCTGGCTCTACACCTTGGTCCATATAGTGCGGGCCCACTAAGGGAAGGGCAATGGCTTGGCCGCCCGATGCACTACCCGTTAACCCGGCTATTACGCTGACTGCAATGGCAGCACCAATCAGCTCATTGCCAGGTATTTGTGTCATTAGGGCCACCGTTTGTTGAAAGGCGTCGGTATTTTTTGCAATCGAGCCAAAGCCCACAACCGCTGCGGTATTGCCAATGGCAATCAGCGCCCCAGTGGTGCCAGCATTTATAGCAACAGGCAAACTTTGAAAGTATTTAAAGTTTATGGCTAGCAAACAAAGCACGCCGCCGCCCAAGGCTAGAATTAACGCTAACTGAGCCAATTCTTCGTGAAATAAAAACGAAATGGCAAGCACAACGAGCAGGGGCACAATGCCGGTAAATGGATGTGGCAGATTTCTTTCTCTTATTTCAGGGTCGCTTTCCCTTGCCTCAAACACTTCACCCTGATTAACGGCTTTTCGAATCATTTTAGCGAGCCACCAATATCCGAACACCGCCATCAAAATAGCGACAATTAAACTGACTTCCCATGCAGCAAAAGGCGATGTACCCAAGTATTTAATTGGGATCCAGTTTTGAATTTCTGGTGAACCCGCCGACGTCATCGTAAACGTTACCGAGCCAAAGGCCATGGCGGCAGGAATGAATCGTCTAGGTAAATTGGCATCTTTAAATAAGCTTACCGCCATGGGATAAACCGAAAATGCCACCACAAATACGCTCACGCCGCCGTAGGTAAGTATGGCGCAGGCCATGACTACCGCTAAGACAGCTTGCTTATAGCCAATTTTAGAAATTATCCATTGTGATACCGAATCTGCCGCGCCGGTGTCTTCCATAAATTTGCCAAATAACGCCCCCAGCAAAAACATGAAAAACCACGACGCAATAAACCCTGAGAAACCGCTCATGTAGGTTTCTACAAAGTTTACATCGCCGGTAAATACCGCAATATTATTGGTTAGTGCCACAATAAGCGCACATAAGGGGGCAGCGATAAACAGGTTCATTCCACGTATTGTTAACACAATAAGTAGCAATAGCCCGCCTACCAAGCCAATCATACTTAACATAGTTGTTTTCCTTTAAAAATCTGTGACCGCAGATATTCCAAAGCAGTTAAGTCGATTGTAGATCTACTAACCGACTTGCTTTCGCGCAAGCTTATTGTCAATAAATCTAACGTATTCAAATTACACGTAAAGTTTGACGCTACTTTTGCAAAAATCCCATAGTACGATGGTACTACATACCGTTAACAATTAATTAACTAAAGTATTTCGTGACCGTAGCAAATTATCCAGCAGTGAATAACACTTAGAACAATAAAGGACTCACTATGTCACTAACAACACACACAAAGCGTCATGGCTGCACCCCAGTTTCTCATTACAAAGCTTCTCATCACAAAGTCTCTCATCACAACGCTTCTTGTCACAAAGTTGCTCGCCACAGTTTGTGCGCCATTGCGGTAGCCGCAAGTTTATGTGCATCTCCTGTTTGGGCACAACAGAGCAATAGCCAAGCAGCCAATACAGAACAAGCTGAAAATGAAAAAGGTAAATTAGAGCGTATTGAAGTGACCGCGCGTCGCACCCTTGAGTCGCTGCAAGAAACGCCTGTTGCCATAACGTCGGTAGGCTCTGTTGAGCTTGGTGAAAAAGGCATTAGCGTACTTACTGAATTACAACAATTTTCGCCCAACACAACGTTGCAAACCAGCCGCGGGACTAATAATACATTAACCGCGTTTATTCGTGGTTTGGGGCAACAAGACCCTTTATGGGGCTATGAACCTGGTGTTGGTATTTATGTCGACGATGTGTATATTGCGCGACCACAGGGCGCAGTGCTCGATTTATTAAACGTTCAGCGCATTGAGGTATTACGTGGGCCCCAGGGGACACTTTACGGCAAAAACACCATTGGTGGTGCGGTTAAGTACGTAACTAAAGAAATGACTGGCGACACGCAAATGAACATTGAAGGCACGGTGGGCAGCTATAGCCAGCGCGACCTTAAGGTTACCGGTCAAATTCCACTGGTTGAAGATACGGTTTACTTAGGTGTGGGTTATGCCAACTTAAACCGAGATGGCTTTGGCGAGTATTTGCTAAGCGCATTACCTAACCAAGATAAAGAAAATTATAATAAAGACTTATGGGCTGCAAGAGTCTCTCTAGAGGTACATGCTAGCGAAGATTTATTCTTCCGTTTTGGCTGGGATAAAACAGAAGATACGTCTAATGCCCGCGGTGGTTATCGATTGATACCGAGCTTGTTAACCGATGCACCGGTACCCGATTCAAAATTTGACTCTTATACCAGCTTGCCAACATCTAACCGAGTTGAATTAGAGGGTTACAGCTGGCTGGCCCGCTACAACGTGAGCGACAAATTAGAGCTTAAATACATCGGCTCTCATCGCGAAAGTTATTCTCCTACGAACATCGACTTTGATAATACGCCTCTGCCTATTTTTGATGTACCGGCAGAGTATGACGACAGCAACACTACCCATGAATTACAGGCAAACTACTTTGGCGATAATTTTGGCGTGGTGTCGGGACTCTATTTTTACGATGGTGATAGCTGTGGTAATTTCGATGCCATCTTAGGCGTACTAGGGCAGTCTTTAGGCGCACCGGGTTTAACCCGTGAGGTGACCGGCTGCAACAACTCAGAAAGTTATGCCGCTTATGCACAGCTCAATTACGACATTACCGAGCAACTCTCTTTATCTCTTGGTGCGCGTTATACCGACGAAGAAAAGTCTGCGTTTGTCAATAACGGCCTTATTTTTGACAACGTCTATCCGTCTACAGATTGGATTGATGGTTATGTGCGCCCAGAAGGTCAGCTTGTTCCTCGCGTGTTGGGCACCGATACAGACGGAGAGGGTGTCCTAGATGCACCTGCTGTGCAAAGTTGGTCACGTTTTACACCTCGTGTAGGGCTAGAGTATCAATTCGACCCAAGCATGATGTTTTTCGCCAGCTATTCTCAAGGTTTCAAGTCGGGCACCTTTAACCCTCGTGCAACAATAAATGAACCTGGCGTAAATCCCGAAGTGGTAGACAGTTTTGAGCTGGGTATGAAGAGCGACTTAAGTGATACCTTGCGATTGAACGTCACGCTCTTTTCCTACGATCATAGCGACAGACAGTATATTGGTGTAGAAGGGGATTTATCCGACCCTACAGCGCTGGATCAACGCTTAAGAAACGCGGCAGAAACAGCTGCAACAGGTGCCGAGTTAGAGATGACTTGGATTGCCTCAGAAAACCTTCAGTTTGATGTGGCCTATGGATACATCGACTTTGAAATTAAAGAGAATAATGCGATCCCACCACTAATTGGTTCAGCAAGTACGCCAGAAAACACCTTTAATTTAAACGCTAACTATTTCTTAGAAACCAGTTTTGGTGATATTACATTTAACGCAAACTACTACTACAGAAGTGACTATTTACTGTTCGAAGCCAGCGATCTTATTGAACAAGATGCGTATGGCATGGTTAACCTGAGTGCTCGTTGGGAAAGCATAGAAGGCGATTGGTACGCAGGTCTTCACGTGAAAAACCTCACCGACGAAGAGTACCTCACTGGCGGATATGACTTTGTCACCCGCGACGAAGATGGCAACTTTGGACCTGGGCTAGGAGGCGATACAACCTTGATTGGCTATTATGGCGACCCAAGAACCGTTCATCTAACGCTTGGCTACCGTTTCTAATAAAACAAAGCTGTAAGCTTTAAGAGCCCGCTTTTTAAAGCGGGCTTTTCTATTAGCACTTTCTATAGATTTTTCTTAATTTAAGGTTTACGAAATCTTTTGTCCTAAGGAAATCTTCAGTTAGGCAAGAGAAGGTGAAAGTAGGTAAGAGAAAGAAGCCCAATGTCGTGTTAGTATTCTGTTTACACTAAAATAACAAGTTGACAGCCAAAAATACGAAAACCAGATGGTAGAAGTGAATGGCAGAAATCAACGGCAGAAATAAATAGTTGAAACGGACGACAGATAAAAATGCTAGATACAAATGGTAGCGACGAATGAATAGCCCAGTACCGGTAAAATTGCTTATTGCTGATGATCACCCGCTATTTCGTGCTGCAATGTGCCATGCGCTACAAAACAGCGACGGCGCAGTGCTACTTGAAGCGTCTACGTTTCCAGAGACAAAAGCGTTATTGGCTCAAGATACCAGCATCGACATCGTATTTTTAGATTTGGGAATGCCAGGCAGTGAGGGTTTGAATGGATTGTCTGAGATTAGAGCTGAGTATCCAGATGTGCTTGTAGTTATTGTAACAGCGCAAGATGCGCCAGGTATTGTGCAGCGAGCACTCGCGTTGGGCGCAAGTGGATTTATTCCTAAATCAGCGTCTGTGGATTGTATTATTGACGCGGTAGATACGGTATTAGACGGCGAAACCTGGTTACCAGAGCATATCAGTGCCACTACGGATGCTAGCAGTGCCTTGGATGACTTCAGCACGCGATTGAGCCTGCTCACGCCTCATCAATTGAAAGTGCTTAAAATGGTCGCTGATGGTTTGCTTAACAAGCAAATTGCTTACGAGTTAGCGATTTCAGAGTCAACGGTAAAGCAGCATGTTTCGGCAGTGCTAAAGAAGCTAGGGGTTATCAATAGAACCAAGGCTGGCATAGCATTTAAAAATGCTATGCGAACCGATGGATAATGTTGGCCAACATGTACCAATTGGCACCCGTTTATTTACTGCCAAGGGCCTTTTTTAAATAGGCGCTAAACGCTGGCGCAGCGGCGCGTTTATCTGTTTCAATTTGTTGTACTTCCGGCATTTCTTTTAACCTGGTCATGAGTGCTTTGCTGCCAGGAGCATGTTCATATAAGTCTACATCAAAAAGCTTTTTAGCCACCGGAGCTGCAAGGTCCATGGAATAAAGCAGCATAATGTCGGCCGCAGTTAACGTGTCACCTGCAATATAAGGAGAGAATTCAGCGGCGCGGGCAAGCGCTTGAGCACCGTTAAACAATGCGCGCTTCACTTCTTTTTTGGTGATTTCATCAACGGGTACGCCCCAAAACGCCTCTGTGTGACAGCGCCTTGCAGGTAATTCAATGTATAACTCGATGAGCTTAACTAACTCTTTCACCTTGGCCTTTGCGAAGGGCTCGGTTGGATAAAGTGGCGCTTGAGGCGAGATTTCATCAAGATACTCAAGGATGACATTGGTTTCTACCAGTATGCCTTGATCTGTTTGCAATGCGGGCACTTTACCCGTTGGACTGATTGCTAAATATTCTGGCGTTTGATTTGGATACGTCATGACGGCTTCATAATCTATCCCTTTTAGCGCCATCGCCAGTTTAATCATGTTGTAGTAATTACTAACATCAAATCCGTACAATTTAAGCATAGTGAACCTTTAACACAGTTATAAATACATTTATGTAATATAAGATTGCTTTATAAGAAAGAGTGCAACACATCTGTAGTGATAGTTGAGTATAACGATGGCAGCTAGTCCTAAAACATCTCTACCTCTAGTTCATCGAGTACCATTGCACCTCTTTCGTTTTCGGCAAAATAGAGTTCATATTTCAGATTATCGACATAGATTTCCCAATAATCGCCAAGTGCAAAAATGTTTTCTTCACCGAATAACGCTGTCACATCTTCCTCGTTCATACCAGCGCGCAGAGGTCCGAAGGTCCATTTGCCCTTAGGTGGCACATTTTTAAAAAACGAGTCTCTTACTATTATTTTTCTCAGTGTTTTGTTGGAATACACCATAGCCAGGCTTCTGTCATAGATATGCAGTGTCTTGTCTTGATAACCACGCGCTGCAAGTACGGGAGCAAAGGAAAATTGGTCTATAGTAATGGGCTCTAGCGTTTGAGATGCTTCGGTGAGGTCGCTGTGTATTTTTTCGTAGATACTCGGCTTCGAATTCGTTATTTCAGGAGCTATTTCAGAATCAGCTGTAGGATCATTGCCATCAAGGTACCCATAAGCAAAGTCTTTTGCGACGTAACGCTTGTCTCCATTAGCTATCTCAAGGGTTAATCCGATATCAATAAAAACGCCATTCTTTGCTGCTAGTCGAGAGGTATATTCTTCTTTTAGATTGCCATCGAGTTTGGCGTCAAAGGATTTTACATCGTCCCCTCTGCCAATGGAGCCGTTCACTTGCCATGCAAGAAATGGCCTGTCATCAAACTCGAAATAATTAATCAAACCAGCAGAGAGCCACGTGTTATGACTCTGTATGCTTTTTACTTTGTTGTTTCGCACCACAATCCATAGGTTTCGCCCATAGACATATAAGGTGTCAGTGTCATTGAGAATTAACTCGGCGGTAGGAGTGCCTAATGTTTCAAGCAGCATAGATAAATCATCTTCTACCTTTACCCCAAATACGCCGTTATCGTAGGAAATTACTTGGTTTTTAAGCTCAGGGTTTTGTACCTCCTTCTTTCCGCCTATTGCATAGTCGGCAAAATCAAAGGTCATGTCTCGTCCCTTGACGACGGTACTGTACTCGTAGGACATACTTACCTTGGTAGTACCAAGCAAACGATTTCTCTTTACGCCAATTTTTGCTAACGCCTTGGAGTTACAGCTGCTTATTAGCGCGGCACTCACAATAGTAGTGTCTAGAGCAGTTGTTTTTGAATTAGTAGTGTCGGAAGCAGTAGAGTCGGAATCAGCAGTGTCGAGCTTTGCAGCGGATGTTTTTTCAAAAGAGCGGGTTTTGCTGGAAGCCTCTTCATTCCCATCGCTATTATCAGAGAGCTGTTCGCTGGATACGAGTACAATTTGATTGGCACCAAGCTCTTTTGCATCAAGAAGTGCAGCTTGCTTTAATAAGGATAATGCATCGGTGTTGCCATCTGACTGGGTATGTTTGCCCGAGACGCTTGAGGAGTTCGAGCCTTTTTGTGAATCGTTATCACTATGTGATAGCCGTGAGGCGGCATCCTGTAATGTAATTTCTTTCAATACTTCATAATTACAGTCCGGGTAGCTGTTAATAATTGGGATAGCCTCTGACTGCGCTTCGCCAAAAGCATTAGATGAATATATTGATGCTACATAAAGTGCACTTATTGAAAGTTGTAATATCGTTTTCATACGCCTCATTCCTTATCGGCTCGTTTTTATTATTGTTATCGTTATTCTTACCGCCACTATCCTAGGTACTACGCGTTTCAAACGCTTTCAAATATTCTCAAATTTTAACCCTAGACCATTAATATACCGTAATACTATCGCGTGGATGCTTTACGGCTGAAAGTAAGCATTTATTTTATTCTCTAATTGCTTAAGGCGCTTTTTATAGTCACTTCGATAGTCGTCGTCAGACAATACCCGAGTTAAATCATTTTCCACATTGAGAATACGTTTTCGCAGCGCATAAAACAGTTCGCCTTCAGCGCCTCGCATAAAGACTTCGATATTTTTCAGGTCCTTAAGACAGCAATCATCAAGTGAGGTATTGAATTTTTTGCCCATGTACTCGATCATCGAGTTACTTTCTAACGATGCGCCGCTTACAGGTGCTAGCGGCATATCGTGTACGCTACTTTGAAAATTAAGGGTCTTTTCAAGTGCTGCACGCAATAACGATAAAGATGACGTGGCGGCTTGTTTTTCAAACTGTTTTAACCTCAATTCAAGTGCTAGTGCATCAGGGGTGGTGATACCGACAATCTTTGCATCAATGAAAACAGACTTTGCACTATCGAGCTTTTCTTTTGCATAAATGAGCGTATTAACGTCAGATAAAAATTCGCCTGTCAGTTTTTCATCTAGTAGTACTCTTGTTTCCTCAATACGTTCCGCATGGAGCGTCACTGCTGCGTTATATCGCCTTTCAGATTCACTTAATTCATTGGTGTCATTGCACCCAACTATCAAGGTTGTTAGCAATACAAAGAGTATCAAGTTCATTGAAGCGGAGAAAAACAGTCGCAACGGCAAATCCTTTTTAAAATGTGATGCTGTCTCTAGAGTAATCGGTACGTATATCAGTGTCGATAGTATTAGATTTAGCAGCAACAACAAATAAAGCGCCTGTGGATGGACTAGTTGACAGGCGAGGTAGTCGTTATCTTGAAGGCTTTCAATTTAGCTTAGACGCAGCTGCCTTGGCTGGAGTCTACTCTAGCTTGCGGGCGCAGGTGGCGAGTAGAGTGGATAAAGTCGATAAGTAGTAAGGCTTGGGAAGCCAATCGAGGGCAAATCAATTGAAGGTAAACTCATTAAGGGTAAACCAATTCAGTACTATTATAGTGTGAGAATTAAACCACACTGGCTATAAATACGTAAAACACAACACTCAATAATATGAAGTGTGTGCCGTGTTATCAAATATTATTAAGCGCTTATCAAGTGGGTTGAATAAACAGTCCCTTGCTTCTCAGCAAAACAAAAAACATATCAAAAATCACAAAAACGATGCCGTTTCTATCTGGCAAGATACCGGCCAAGTGTATTACTTAGAAAATACGCTGAAGCTGACTTACACCTCTAATAGCGGTGTAATGACATTAGAAAAGCTTTCTCTCAATGAATTACCCGACGTTATAAAGGCGTTAGACGCCATGCCCGCGGGCTCCCCACTTGCCAGAGCCACCGTCGCACAGCAAGATGACGCTTATGTAGTGAGTGTGTGTGGTGTTACATGGCAAAAAAGCCATGACAGCGTTCGTATTAAAGCGCTGCCAGAAGCGGCAATGCTGCGCAGCAAAACACATTGCTTTACCAAATCTCAGGCGGTATTCAAGCATGCGTTTTTACTCGAACATGACGACCTACTCACGCCGTCTATTGGAGGCAAGAAAGAGGGAGTGTATACCTACAATCGAATATCTATAGAAGATTTTACCCAGCAGTTGGCAAGAGCGAACGAGCGCATTGCTCCACCTATGCGTAAATCAATACCCGTACACAATGATAATTTTAAAACGGCGTTCACTGAGCATGAGCAAACAGTTATCGATGTGGTGCTTGGTCATAATGTTGAACAAAACCGCACTGAACAAAACATTAGTGATGAAAACTTCATTGGTGAAAGCGATACCGGTCGCAGCGATAAACAAATAAACAGATAAACGACGACGGTGTTAATGGAAAAAACAGCACCGACCATATTCACACTAAAAGTAGCTGCCCCCAAAGCTGCAGAATAGAAGACAGTGCTAAGGATAAGTAGCTGCGCAATTCTTAGCCTAATTGATTATGTAAATGTTATGGATTTAGCCTAATATCTACCCTCTTAAACTCGGCCTAGGATTCAGATGAGTTTGCACAAGTCAGCGGCAACAGTTAAAGGCGTACATCAGGAGCCACTAAAACCTGTTGCAATGGCTTTTTTCTTTTTATATCTAGTGCTTTCCTTTAGTCATTTACTGTTACTTACCGAAAAATTTAAATGGGTGCTTGTCACATCCGCATCCATAACCGCTGTCATTAGCTTCACTCTTATGCTGACAGCACAAAATATATCAAGTGCATGGCAGCGTTTATGGCTTGTTTCAATATTATTGCTTGGCACAACGAATAGCCTTTTACATTTATGGTTCTCTCAATCATCTGAGCAAACAACCAATCTTTTTTAGTTATTCTTGCCAGCGGAATTGTTCTCTCGAACAGGCTGCACTGGGTGTTATTGATACTGCTAAATTGGGCGGGGTGGTTAGTCATTAATTTAGTCGTCGAGATGTCAATGATGATGCATTTTTTAAATTACATGTGTTATTAGCTGAAGATAACTCAATAAATCAACAGGTTATGTTGGGGATTTTAAATAGCTTGGAAGTGAGTGTAGATGTCGCTAATGATGGAGCTGAAGCGATAGAGCGTTTGTCGAAGCCGAACGCGAAACATTACGACCTAGTTTTAATGGATTGCCAAATGCCAAATTTAGACGGTTATGAGGCAACTCGTCGTATTCGCGACGGGGATGCGGGTGATGATAATATAAAGCTTCCTATAATAGCGCTAACAGCCCACGCCATGGACAGCGAAAAACAAAAATGCATCGATGCTGGCATGAATGAATACCTCACTAAACCAGTAGACGTAGCATCACTAAAAGCCATACTGGCACTGTACTAAATACTTTAGCGGTAGGGGAGTCATTACCGACTTTAGCTAAACGTCTGCTTTAACAATCGCTTGAGGGCACTTGGTTTTACAGGTTTTGGTAAATAGGCAAGATCCATCTCTCCAGCCAACTCCCTTATTTCAGGGCTGCGGTTCGCGGTGATTAATATACGCAGCACGGGTGTGTCAGACTTAAGTGGCTTTGATGATTTAGATAATGGTGTCGATTCAGCTAGCATGACATCCATTGACTGCAAAATGTCTGTTCCGGTTTCGCCAAAATTTAGATGATAGTCGGCGATAACAACGTCAGGCTTTTGATAGTAAGCATCAATGGCGTCTTTTTTACCTGTTGCTACAATTACTTCGGCCCCCCAATCACTGAGTAACGCCTGCATGGCCACCGCCACTTGCTCGTCGTTTTCAATAAGTAAAATTCGTGTATTCACTAAAAAGAGCGAGTGTTTATCCTCTTTAGGCGTTCTAGATTGCGCATCGTTAGGTATCCCCGCCGTTGTAATATTTGGCTCTTCATCGTTAAATGATAATATTCCTTGCCTATCTACTTTGCGTTTATTATGGGATGTGTACGCGCATTTAGGCACATTTATAGCGAAGCAGCTGCCTTTATGTAAGGCCGATTTCAGCGATACAGAATGGCCTAGTAACTTACATATCCTATCAACAATGGTTAATCCTAACCCAATGCCTTGAGAGCTATTGGGGTTTTCTAGCTGGTTGAATTCACCAAAAATCTCCTCCTGCTGATGGGGTTCAATGCCTGGCCCTGTGTCGTATACGCAAACATTCAGTGCAGCTTTATTGTTACTTTTACATTTCCTTACACCCACTAAAACACTGCCGTCTTGTGTATATCGTATGGCGTTGGACAGTAAGTTTTGAATTACTCTTCTAAACAAGTGCTTATCGGTGTGTGTGTAACACTTTGTTTTCACGTATTTTAAAGAAATGCCTCGCTGTGAAGCAATGAGACTAAACTCTGCCACTAATGATGAAAGCACGTCGTCTATTGCAAACGTTGCTTTGTCTGGTTTGAGAACGCCAGTGTCTAATTTCGTCATATCTAGCAACATGGAAAGAAGTGTTTGTGCGTTGTTCAGTGAGTTCACTACCCCTTCAGACAAGTCAGATAATTCACTATTTTTTGTTTTTTTCTCTAGCATTGATGCAAAGAGTGTAGCGGCGTTAAAGGGCTGCATGAGATCGTGTCCCGCGGCCGCTAAAAACTTAGTTTTACTCTCATTTGCCGCGTCGGCCTGCTGCTTGGCAAGTTGTAGCTCCTTCGTGCGGCGCATTACCCTCTGCTCAAGTTTAGACTTTGACTCTTTAAGCTCATCTTGAATGGCGATGTATTCGGTAATATCGCTGTAAGTCGTTACATAGCCGCCTCCGGGAAGGGGGGCGCCGTTAAGTTCTATAACTCTACCATCGTGTTGTTTTCGTATATATTTATGGCGGCTTCCTTCTCGCATAAAGTGAATGCGTTTTTCAATTTCTTTGTCAATATGATTATGTAGTGCAGCCCCATCAGTATTGTCAGTCTCTCTATCAGAATTGACAGCTGTAGCTGAATCTTTTGTGGTTAAAGTTCTGGTTTTACTTGCGTCAGTTTTTAGCTCGTGCTTTCCAAAGAGCCCCCGTTTTGCATTGAAGCTCAGAATGTCATGAATCGACATACCAACTTTCAAAAAGCCTCGTGGGTAGCGAAATAGCTCAACATACCGCTCATTCCAAGCGAGCAACTGTAGTTTTTCATCAAGTACACTTATTCCCTGCTCGATGTTTTGCACTGATGATTGCAGCACCTCGTGATTAAACTGAAAAGACTGGGAAGCTTCTTCCACCCAGTCTACAAGTTCAGGAAGTGAATCTGTGTTTTTATCGGCAATAGCGCCTAATAGTATACGAGCGCTTGGTCCGCCAACTTGCGCTGCAAGAAGTTGCTCTACTCGTTGCAATAAGGTGTGATTGGCAAGCCCGTTAGCGCTAGCGTCAGAGACGTCGATGGAGAGTTGATTAATTAAGGTGTCATGGCTCTTTTTGTCTAACACCCTAGAGGTTAATGACATGATGTCACCAACGCGAATCTTTAAATAGGGCGTAGACAGTGATGTTTCTATGCTGTTACTCAACTCACCGGCATGATTATTAATCAAGCCTAGCTTGCTCACTAGTGAAACCAGAATATACACGGCGGCGTTGGTAATAAGTGAAATAATAAAACCAATGCCTAACTGAGCATCGGTGGGTGGTGGATTAAAATAATAGCTAGACATGACGCTAGGGTAGAGCAGAAGTGCAGACCAACAAAGAAACCCTGAAAATAAACCAGCTAGAGCGGCAGCCTTGGTACTTTTCTTCCAATAAAGGCCAAACATCAGCACGGGAAAGCACTGTCCCAACAACGCGATGGCGATCACGCCGCTTTTTACCAGCGGTGCAGCTTGGCTGACATTGAGGTGGTACCAAAGCGCCACCGATAGCACCACTAACACGGTAAGCCTGCGAATAACGAGTACTTTATTCGTCTCAAGCGTATGGTTTGGCTCGGTTCTTAATCTCGCTTTTATCCACAAGGGCGTAACGAGATTGTTGGCAATCATAATGCCTAGGGCTAGCGTGGCCACAATTACCATGCTGGTGGTTGCAGACAACCCTCCTAAAAACGCAATGATTGAGAACAGCGTGTTTTCGGCAAAAAGAGGAAGCGCCAACACATAGGTATCTGAGCTTACGCTTTCGGGAAGCAGCATTTTGCCAGCCAGGGCCAAAGGAATAAGAAAAACGGTCATGCCCAATAAATAGATGGGGAAAAACCAGCGAGCGGTTCGCAGTTCCCCTTCGCCGTTTAGCTCGACAAAATTCATATGAAATTGACGCGGCAGTACAAACATGGAGCAAACCCCAAGCATTACGTGAGTAACATAAACAAGGGGAGCGCTGTCGGAATAGATCACTTCTCGCGCTTGTTTATTTATAGACGCCTTTGAAATAAGGTCGAGCACACCGTCGAACATAAAATAGCAAACAAAAATACCAATACACCACAGCGCCACAAGCTTAAACACCGACTCAAATGCAATAGTCATTAATAGGCCGGGGTGCTTGTCGGTTAAGTTAAGGGTTCGCGTTCCAAAAATGATGGCGAAAATAGCCATTAGTAAAGCCACATACATACTAACGCTTTGGCTGGCCTCGGCGGTATTGGGCGTGATCAGAGTAATACTTTTTGTAATGGCATCGAGCTGCAAAGCGATGTACGGAATAACCCCCACAAAGCACAGTACGCTAACAAAAGCCGCCACAAGGTGAGAGTGCTTATACCTCAAGCCAATAAGATCGGCGAGGGAAGTGATATTGTGTTGCTGACATAACCGACTGATGTGCAAAATCACGGGAAATGCAAATATCATGGTTGCAATAATACCCATATAAGTAGGTACAATAGCCCATCCGTATTCAGCAGCTTGGGACGTGGTGCCAAAAAACGCCCACGACGTGCAGTGAACGCCTAAGCCTAGACTGTATAATATAGGGTGCTGACGATTGTCTTTAAGGTACCTTTCGCCCCAGAAGCCAATAGCAAACAAAATAAAAAGATAAACGGCAACAATACTGCCTACAGACCAAATGCTAAGCATTCACCCACCTCATAAAAATCACAGATTTACGTTAACACGATTTTCACAATAGTGAGCAGTATTCACGCTGATAATTAGGGCGTGTTGATTTTTGTTGTACGAATTTTGGGCTAAATGAAAGCATTTTAATCGCGAAACAGTCCTGTAGACCTAGTGGGCTAAGTCAAAGGGCTGTGCCAAAGAGTAAAATGCTTTCATAACGCCCCCTTCGGGCAGCGCCTGTGAGCTGTTTACACTGCGTTGAATGGTTTCGATTTAGCCTGCTAGACCTTCAACTATTCGCCTTGTCTAAACAGTTCACAGACCGCTGCAAAACTGTACAGCAAAGATCAACACGTCCTCGTTTCGAAAAAAAATTAAATTCAAACCACAAAAATTGTGTGGTTACCCTTGATCGCTTACAAACTAGCCCCATAAATAAGCGCAACACAGATAATCCCTTTGTTTAGTATTGCTAGCAGATGGGTGTTGCCCAATTTATACAATGTTTGGAGGTAGGCATGAGCGACAATCGCGACGTGCACGCAGATAAAGAAAATGCAGTTGATGAAACTGTACAGGCTACTGAAGAAGTAGAAGTTGAAGGTCAGGAAGTAGAAGGTTCTGGCGCCCTTCACGATGAAGCTTCACAGCGCATTTACGAGTTAGAAACTGCTTTATCTGAAGCTCAAGCAACGATTAAAGAGCAACAAGACGGCGTTCTTCGCGCTCGTGCTGATGCCGACAATGCTCGTCGTCGCGCTGAAGGTGAAGTTGAAAAGGCCCGCAAATTCGCACTAGAGCGTTTTGCTGGCGAACTTTTGCCTGTTGTTGACAACTTAGAGCGCGCTATCGAACTTTCGGATAGCGACAATGAAGCTGTGAAGCCGCTGCTCGAAGGTGTGGAAATGACTCACAAATCTTTTATGAGCACTATTGAGAAATTTGGATTAACCCTTATTGATCCGCAGGGCGAAACCTTTAACCCTGATTTGCATCAGGCAATGTCGATGCAAGAAAGTGCAGACCACGCGCCGAACACAGTAATGGCAGTGATGCAGAAAGGATATCAAATAAACGGCCGTTTGCTTCGCCCTGCCATGGTAATGGTATCGCGCGCACCAAGCGGTGGTGTTGATACGCAGGCGTAAGTTGTCAAGACGACGCACAGCGAAAAAAGACACAAAATAGTCAGTTTTTTTACTGACAAGTATTGAAAATAGCGGGAATAACCCCACTAATTTTACAGAATTAAGAAACTTTTCGGAGACACGAAAATGGGTAGAATCATAGGTATCGATTTAGGTACAACAAATTCATGTGTCGCAGTTCTAGACGGCGACAAACCACGCGTACTTGAAAACGCGGAAGGCGATCGTACAACGCCATCAATCATTGCATACACCAATGACGGCGAAACGCTTGTCGGTCAATCAGCGAAGCGTCAGGCAGTAACTAACCCTGAAAATACCGTATTCGCTATCAAGCGTTTGATTGGTCGCCGCTTTAAAGATAATGAAGTACAGCGCGACATCGACATCATGCCTTATAAAATTGTAGAGGCTGATAACGGTGACGCATGGGTAGAAGCGAAAGGCGAGAAAATGGCGCCTCCTCAGATCTCTGCTGAAGTACTTAAGAAAATGAAAAAGACCGCTGAAGACTATCTTGGCGAAGAAGTGACAGGCGCGGTTATCACTGTACCTGCATACTTTAACGATTCTCAGCGTCAAGCAACTAAAGATGCGGGTCGTATTGCTGGTCTTGAAGTTAAGCGTATTATCAACGAGCCAACTGCTGCTGCTCTTGCCTACGGCATGGACAAAAAGCAAGGCGATAACATCGTTGCAGTATACGACTTAGGTGGTGGTACGTTCGATATCTCTATCATCGAAATTGATGAAGTAGACGGCGAGCACACATTTGAAGTACTCGCTACAAACGGTGACACCCACCTTGGTGGTGAAGATTTCGATAACCGTGTTATCAACTATCTTGTTGACGAGTTCAAGAAAGATCAAGGCATCGACCTTCGCAAAGATCCGCTTGCTATGCAGCGTCTTAAAGAAGCCGGTGAGAAAGCGAAAATCGAACTTTCATCTTCACAACAAACAGAGGTTAACCTGCCTTACATCACTGCTGATGGTTCAGGTCCTAAGCATTTAGCGATTAAACTAACTCGCTCTAAGCTAGAATCTCTTGTTGAAGAGTTAGTTAAAAACTCGCTTGGCCCACTTAAGCAGGCTATCGAAGATTCTGGTCTATCAGTAGGCGAGATTAACGATATCATCTTGGTTGGTGGTCAAACTCGTATGCCTCTAGTTCAGAAGTATGTAACTGAATTCTTCGGCAAAGAGCCACGCAAAGACGTTAACCCTGATGAAGCTGTTGCAGTAGGTGCGGCAATTCAAGGTGGTGTGCTTTCTGGTGATGTTAAAGACGTATTGCTTCTAGACGTTACTCCACTGTCTCTTGGTATTGAAACCATGGGCGGCGTAATGACGGCGCTAATCGAGAAGAACACGACTATTCCAACGAAGAAGTCTCAAACCTTCTCTACAGCAGAAGACAATCAGTCTGCGGTAACAGTACACGTACTACAGGGTGAGCGTAAGCAATCAAGCGGCAATAAGTCTCTTGGTCAGTTCAACCTGGAAGGTATTCGTCCTGCGTCTCGCGGTGTACCGCAAATCGAAGTTACCTTCGACCTAGATGCCGACGGTATCCTACACGTATCAGCAAAAGATAAAGATACGGGTAAAGAGCAGAAGATCACGATTAAAGCGTCTTCAGGTCTAAGTGACGATGAAGTAGAAAAAATGGTAGCCGATGCTGAAGCGAACAAAGAAGCTGATAAGAAGTTCGAAGAACTTATTCAGGCTCGCAACCAAGCTGACGGCATGATCCACGCGACTCGTAAGCAAATGGAAGAAGTTGGCGATGCATTAAGTGCAGAAGACAAAGCGCCAATTGAAGAAGCATTAAGTGCGCTAGAAACAGCGAGCAAAGGCGAAGACAAAGCTGAAATCGAAGCGAAAACGCAGGAACTTATCCAAGCGTCTAGCAAGTTGATGGAAGCAGCGCAAGCGCAGCAAGGTGCAGCAGCTGGTGCACAAGAAGGCGCTGAGCCAGAAGCTTCTGCAAAAGGCGACGACGATGTTGTTGACGCTGAATTTGAAGAAGTAAAAGACGAAGATAAAAAGTAAGCTGTATTGATTAGCCCGGTGCGCCGGGCTGTTTAGCAGTTCAGGCGCATCAGGATTTTCTTGCTGCGCCTTTGTTGTGTAAATGACTTGTCGTTAGCGTATGAGCAGTGCAGGTGATTTTCACAACAGTTAGATGTAGATTTGACAGGCGATTTATATGCTTGTCGACAATAAGTAGGGTAAGTAAACGATATGTCGAAACGTGACTACTACGAAGTGCTTGGAGTAGATAAAAGTGCTGGCGAACGCGAAATTAAAAAAGCGTACAAAAAGCTAGCGATGAAATATCACCCAGACCGTACTGAGGGTGATAAAGCACTTGAAGTTAAGTTTAAGGAAATTCAAGAAGCTTACGAGATTCTGTCAGATTCACAGAAACGTGCTGCTTACGATCAGTATGGTCACGCAGGCGTCGATCCTAATCGCGGTGGCGGTGGCTACGGCGGTGGTGCAGATTTCGGCGACATCTTTGGTGATGTGTTCGGTGATATTTTTGGTGGCGGCGGTCGTGGTGGTCGTCAATCTCGCGCTCGTCAAGGTTCAGACCTTCGATACAATCTTGAGCTTTCGCTAGAAGAAGCCGTTCGCGGTAAGAGCGTTGATATTCGTGTTCCTGCTTTAGCAGAATGTGAAGTTTGTGATGGCTCTGGAGCTAAAAATGGTTCTTCGCCAAAAACATGCCCAACGTGTCACGGCAACGGTCAAGTGCAAATGCGTCAAGGGTTCTTCGCGGTTCAACAAACCTGTCCTACCTGTTCTGGTAAAGGCAAAATTATTGAAGATCCATGTAACAGCTGTCACGGGCATGGTCGCAAAGAAAAGACAAAAACGCTTAATGTTAAGATTCCAGCAGGCGTTGATACGGGTGACCGAATTCGCCTGTCAGGCGAAGGTGAAGCCGGCGAAAACGGTGCACCAGCGGGCGACTTGTATGTTCAAGTACATATTCGAGAGCACAAAATCTTTGAGCGTGACGGCAATAATCTGTATTGCGAAGTACCGCTTAGCTTTACCACCGCAGCACTAGGCGGCGAGTTGGAAGTGCCAACACTTGATGGCAAAGTAAAGCTTAAAATAAGCGCTGAAACACAAACTGGCCGCATGTTCAGGCTGCGTGGCAAAGGTGTTAAGTCGGTGCGAACAGGTGCGATTGGCGATTTAATGTGTAAGGTCGTGGTAGAAACACCAGTAAACCTTTCATCTAAGCAGAAAGAGCTATTGCGCGAACTTGAAGAGTCTATGGGTAAAGCGTCAAGCAAGCATAGCCCTAAAGCACAAGGCTTCTTTGATGGCGTTAAAAAGTTTTTCGACGATTTAACTAATTAAATTAGTCAGCTTTTTAGGTGTTAAATTACTGCGTAATGCCGGTGAGGTTACACACCTCATTATGTTTGATGGCTTAATGAAATAGCCAAAAAATAGCACGGAAGAACAACTTAAAAAGATAGCAATTAAATGCCAGTTAGCTGTGCTAACTGGCATTTTTTTTATCTGTAGCCACTGTCTATCTAGGTCAATTGGGCCTAATCAACTCTTCAATTCATACTTTTTGTCCTTATTTCCCTATATTCAATAAATCTGTTTCTATTGCGTCGATTATAATTAAGTTTTTGAAATTGATAGACAATTTCCACATTTAAAACTGGGTGGTAATTTCTGGATTCAACTAAAGTATAGGTTTGAATACGTATATATAGCCCAACATGTTTTTGTTTTTGTGAAGGTGGCGTTTAATACAACTCAAGCAACGACGAGTGAGTTGCAACCAACATTAATCAATCAGAAACAGGAACTTTAACCATGTTGAAAATAGTTAAAACCTCTATCATTATCGCAGCATCTACTCTTGCTTTCTCTAACGCAGCACAAGCAGACGGTATCAGTGATGCACTTGCTAATATCTGTACTATTGTACAGGCTGACGACAAAGGCGAGCTTCGTAAGAAAATGCGTAGCGTTCAGTCAGACTACCGTTTAAAACTTCGCGATTATTACGCAGGTATCTCATGTGACGGTCAAAGTCTTATTCGCACAGCAGTAACCAGCAATGCGGTTGAAGTGGGCACCTTACTCGTTAAGAAAATGCCTAGTAAAGACCTTCAGGCACCAGAAGCAGACGGCAAAACACTACAAGCGTGGATTGCTGAGCAAGGTTTACAAGACTCACCAATTTCTGCTGAGCTTAACGGAAGAATTTAATCTTCAACCATACTGAATTTATCACACCACGCTATTAAGCGGTGTGATTACCATTTCAACATGGTAGCGGCATTGCGCCGCACTAGAGGCCCCTTTAATGGGGCCTTGCCTTTTTTTACTTGCCATCATTTTTCTAACTCCTCACCGCTGTAATTTCTTGTGTTTCCTAACTCTCAAATTTGCGGGGGTACTTTGTGTGTCCCTAACATGCGCTTGGCATGTTCCTAGATTGTTTCGCCTGATTTTTATCAATTATCACTTGCGCTTTGAACGGCTCTTCGTCACGATGAAAAGTGCGTGCTGGAAACAGCGGGGCAACAGGCCTTATAAAAATCACCACTGATACCGCAGTGTATAGAAAGCAAATCTCATAGTGTTAAAAAAAGGGAACAGGCATGAAACATATAAATAAAGCAGTAATCGCAGCCACAGCTTGCATGGCATTTTCAAGTGTTGCGTTTTCTAGTAACGCATTAGCCGCAGAAGTAAAGCCAGCAATGTCGGCAAAGCATGCAAAAGCGGCAACGCAATATCGCCAATCAATTTTTCAACTTGTGAAAAGCAATATGGGGCCATTAGGCGGAATGGCCAAAGGGGCACTGCCATTTGATGAATCAGTGATTGAAACTAACGCGGTACGGTTAGAACAGCTTGCTAACATGATGGGCGATTATCTGTCGGTAGATACAAGAGAATACAACATGGACACTGGCGCTAAAGACACCATTTGGGAAAACTTCTCAGATGTTGAAACTAAAATAGCTGCATTTAAAAGTGCTGCCCAAGGCCTGCAGACAGCAGTAGATGCTGGCGATGAAAGTGCTTATAGGAATGCGATTGGGAAAATTGGCGCAAGCTGTAAGTCATGTCACGATGACTATAAAAAAGAGTAAAAAAACGCGCCGTAAAGGCGCGTTTTTTTGTTACTGAGCACGATTTTGCTATTCGTCTGATTTACTATCAGTATTACGCTGCAACGTTGAATACTCAACACGAGAGATTAATTCATCACCGTTTTCATCAATGTTGTCAAAGTCTTCCGTGACTCCGCTTCGCGAAGCCTCTGCTTTAGTTAACTTACCATCATTATTGACGTCCATCATATCGAATTCGCTTTTTGCGATAGCAACAGCATCTGTTTCGACGTCAATCTTAGGTTCAAACTCGTCGTCTTTAATCTCAGTTTGCGCGTTTTCCTGAAGTTCGTAGGTTAACCTTTCATCTTTAGTTGAAACTGAAGGCGTGTCGTGAATATCGCTCATGTTGTGTTTCATTGTTTCAACCGACGCAACTAAGTCGCGGTCAAAATGCTGGGGTTGGTTGATAACGTGACTGTTGAACTCTTCTAACGAAATTTTCTTGTCAGAGTTAACATCGATTTTTGAGAAATGTGCAAAAATCTTGTTGCCCTTTGCTTCTTGTTGAGGAATGTAGCTGTTATCGTTGTTATCAAGCTCGGCAAATGCAGTTTCAATTTTTTCAACACTTTCGACCGCCAATGCATTTGCTGAAATTACGGTACCAATTAATGATGCTAATGCTAATTTTTTCATATCAGATTCCTTGATGTTTAATCTCTGTACAACCTTCAACAGAGATGTTGATTCAAGTTTACCAATTCATTTCGCGTACCAGTTTTATATAATCTTTTTTATCAGCAGGTTAAAAGTTTTTTGAGAATGCTATTTCGTCAGTATGTGACTTAACTATAGGGCTAAGTGCAAGAATTACCCAGTTTACTCACGTCGTTAGTGTTTCGTTTTATTGAAGTTCGTCCTTTAGTGACGTTGCAATTTTTGCGGATTCTTCAAAGATATCTTTTTGGTTATCAAAATGATTGTGGTGAACAAACTCACACATTAACTTTGGAATATCGGCAAGGGGTAAGACGTGAGATGGATGGTCGTTCATCAGTGCCATAAGAGGTAAATGAGGTTCGTATGCATCACTAGGCGATTGAGCCACGGTGATGCCTCCTTGATGACTTGTTTCTATCATACCCTGTATTCCATCATCTAACTTGCCCGTTAACAATATAGCGATCGCACGGTCCTTGTATTCACGAGCGCCGGATTTGAAAAGAAAATTGATTGACGGTCGCCAGAGTTCATCATCTGGTAAATCGGAGTAAAAAACTTGGTTATCGTCAATCCCAATGTTTAAATTTTCAGGGGGAAGGTAAATGCAACCGGAACGAACCACTTCTCCATCCTCTGCAATTTTAACTGGCAAGTTCGACTTCGACTGCAGCACTGCTAGCATTCCAGGCGAATTAACCTCACTGTCTCGTAATCGATGAAGTAGGAAAAATACGGGGCAGGGAAAGTCATCGGGCAACGCAGACGCTAAGGCGATAAAAGCTTTCACGCCTCCGGCGGAAGCTCCAATAAAGAAAACCGGATTGATAGCAGGGTATCGCGGAAATACGAAAGCCACATTATTTTCCTAGGTACTTTTTCAATAACTTAAATAGAGAACTGATCTCCACAGGTTTGGGTAAAAATTCGATCATCCCAGCCCCGCGACACCGTTTAATAATATCGTTATGAACATGAGCAGACACAGCAACAACTTTCGACGCTTCATGTTTACCTGTGGATTGCATTAATTTGAACCGTTCATAAAATTCAAATCCATCCATACCGTCCATTTGAAGATCTAACAGAATAACGGAGTAGCTAGACCCTTTAAGCGCTTCTAGCGCGCGCTCACCATTTTCAGCTACGTCGTATGCGACGCCAAACTCGTCTAAATAGGATGAAATGATAAAAACATTCGTCTCATTATCTTCAACAACGAGGACTTTTTCTTCGTCGTGAATGTCTAGTTTGTACGTTTCATTGTGTTTCGATTGTAGAGGCTCTTTAATGTATTGGGGTGTCCGAAGTGGCAGCGTTATTTTAAACGATGAACCTTCACCTTCTTCACTTTCAACTTCAATGGTACCGCCGAATAAGCTAACTAACTCTCTGATTATCGCTAATCCGAGTCCAGAGCCACCAAACCTTCGCGCTATACTGGCATTTGCTTGAGTAAACTTATCAAAGATCAAGTTCACACTTTCTTTAGACATACCGATACCGGTGTCAACCACCTCTATCACTAAGTAATAGATGGTTTGCTTCCACTCTCCATGTGCCTTAACTTTTATTGTGCCTGAGTCAGTAAATTTAATGGAGTTTGACAGAAGGTTAGTCACTATCTGCTGAATACGCAAAGGATCTCCAATGAATTGCTCAGGCAATTCGTGACTTAATACCGTTGAAATAGTAATTCCGTCGCTCTTTTTATCAACAGAATAAAGCTCAATCAAATCTCGGATAATATCTTGAATTGAAAATTCAGTGTATTCAAGGGTCAGCTGCCCCGTTTCAAGCTTTGCGAAATCAAGTAAATCATTCAACAGGGCTTTTAACTTGCCTGTCGCATTATTCAGTATAGCAAGCAGGCGCTCTTGCTTACTCTCGTCAGATACATTCAAGCGAAATACTTCATTCACACCTACGATTGCGTTAAGCGGAGTCCGTATCTCATGACTCACATTTGCCAAAAACTCTGTTTTTGCCTGACTAGCTTGGTGTGCTAAAAGCCGCTTCTCTTCAAGTTCTTTTTGCTGAAGCATTATTGTGGTGATATCAATAAAGCTCAAAATAGCACCTTCAACTTGATTGTTCGTACTCACAAATGGCATAACGTGAACATCGTAGTGGCTATCGTCAGTTACCACTTGAATAACCTCTTCTTTTTCTTTATTTATGACTTCATAGGTGAGTTCAATGATGTCATTCGATTTGAAGGCCCTCTGTAATCGAGAACTAAAATTACTCAAATCTTCTTGTAAGGAGAAAAATGTTTTTGCGGCTATGTTTGCTTGAACAGCATTAAACTTAGTGTCGACGTAAATTAAAGGGAATTGTAGCGAATTTTTCAGGTTGACCAACTGATTTGACATGCGCTCAATGGCCGTCGTTTTTTCATTGAGTTGGTCATTCATCGTGACTAACTCTTCATTGGTTGACTGTAATTCTTCGTTGGTGGTTTCCAACTCTTCATTTGAAGACTGTAATTCTTCATTGGAAGACTGAAGCTCTTCGTTCATTGATTGAAGTTCTTCGTTAGAAGTCTCAAGCTCTTCAATAACAGTTTGTATGTGCTCCCTGGCCATTGAAAGCTCGTCTTCTAACTCTTTTACGCGATGCGAGTTTTCGTCTGCTAACGTTTGTACATCATGCTCCTCAATTTTCTTTAACCGGTTGAAGCAAACCAGTAAGAACGATTCGGATGTCTCCTCAACTGCGATAGGATAAACGGACATTTTAACTTGGTATGGCGTGCCTTCCATAGAGAGACGGCGAGGCTGTCCCTCAGAAAGTGCTTTCGTTTTTAGGGCTTTGTAAATAAGCGGGCGAATTTCATGCTTAAAGACTTCAATGATAATTTCGCTCAAATTGAGAGAAGGCTTTCCTTTTGAGAACTTTATGTAAGTCGAGCTTTTACCATAGCTATGTTCAATGTCTAAATTGTCATTGACCATAATACAGGCGTCGCCCAGTTGCTCTATAAGCGTTTCTGGTAATTTGGGAGCAGACGAATCATGCACCGCCGAGCGGCTCTCAGTAAGTGCACCTCCCACCGTTTTGTTACTTAAATAAAAGCGCTGAGGATTGAACGATGTCACGCTTCGCTTCTGAAAAATACGCTCCTGAGAGTGAATAGTTCTAAATATATCAGTAACTTGTGATGTGCTTTCTGATTTCCCTAAAAACATATAGCCGCGTTCTCGCAACGAATAATGAAATATGCGATACACTTTTTTCTGCAGCTCTTGCTCAAAGTAAATAAGTAAATTGCGGCAGGTGATTAGGTCTACGCGTAAAAAAGGCGGATCATCTGCAATATTGTGATTAGAAAATAATATGACTCGCTTGAGTTCATCAATGATTTCATAACCGTTATTTTTTCTTTTAAAGTATTTCTCTCTGTAAGCGGGCGGCACGTCTGCCATAGACGCTTCGCTATAAACTCCTCGTCGTGCGATGGCAAGTGCATTTGCATCTACATCGGTTGAGAAAATTTGATGATCGCCAGCTGCCAACTGGTCTAACCCTCCCACAGCCTCGGCCAGCATAATTGCCAAGCTATACGCCTCTTCGCCCGTCGCACAGCCGACCACCCATAATCGCAGCGGTTCGCCCTCAGATTTTTGAGCAACAATGTCGTCAAGAATAGGTGATAATTGTTTGAATGTGTTCGGATCTCGGAAGAAGTTAGTGACAGATATTAAAATGTCTTTGTAGAGAAGTTCGACTTCAGTCGGTTCGCGACGTAACAGGTCCACATAAGAATTAAAATTACTGAGCCGCCTTGCGAGCATTCGTCGTTCGATACGTCGCTGAAGTGTTGCTTTTTTATATTGCTTAAACGATACACCACATTGTTTTCGAACAATATTAATAAGCTCTGCAAACCTATCTTTTGCTTCCACCGCATCGAGCCTAGCTCGCAACGCTTTTGGTAATTGAGTGCTTAAATCGCTTAGGTGTTTACCTATTTCTCCCGGTTCCAATATAAAATCAACACAATCGGTATCAATGGATGCATTTGGCATTCCGTCGTAAGATGCCGACTCTGGTTGTTGTGCGTAAGTGCAACCACCGGACGCGCGAATCACTTTAACACCATGAGCACCATCGGACCCGGTTCCAGATAGTACTACGCCAATACTTCGCTCACCTTTTTGCTCTGCCAGCGATTTGAATAACGTGTTTACAGAAGGTTTGGCCAGGGCTTTTGGGCCAGGCGCAGAAAGATGAATGGTATTATTTACAATGAAGACATCATAGTTAGGAGGTGTAATATAAACCACATTGGGTTGGGCTTCGATGCCGTCTACGATGGTTTGTACATCAAGAGATGTCACACGCTGAATTAATTCTGTGAGTTTGCTATCGTGCTTTGGGGATAAATGTAATGCAATGATATAAACCATGTTCGCGTCACGGGGCAATAGTTTACACAGTGATTGAATTGCATCAAGGCCGCCCGCAGACGCCCCCACACCCACCCAGAATAAAGACTGTTCAGTCTCTGGCGTTTCCATCTATTTGTCTCAGTAAATTCAGCTATCTATGGGAGTATAGTAACGTGGGGAATTGATGAAAGCTATTGATGATTGTTTATTAAATTCTATTGGTTATAAGTACCTATGGCCGTTTCCGCCTCGTTTAGAGACTAGAAAGATCCAATAATAGGTGATCATAAAAGCGTGGGTGTTATTGCCTCGGATAGATAAGCTTTTGCAAGGCTGATAAAGAAACTACTTAACCTTTTTACTGCGTACACAAATAATTAACGAATGTAAGCCTGAAGTCTTATAAGCATTCTCACAGTAGTGAAGTATTGTAACCATGAACTCTACAACGGATTTGGTTATGAACTACAAAGAAGAATATACTGCCTCTACAACCTCTCCCGAACAATTTTGGCTAGAGAAAGCGCATCAAATTGAATGGTTTAAAAAGCCTCAGGCAGCATTATCAGACTCTGAAAATGGATATCACAGCTGGTTCAAAGGTGGACAATTAAACACCTGTTACCTTGCGTTAGATCACCATGTCAATGAAGGGAGGGGAGACAAAACCGCTCTTATCTACGATTCTCCGGTTACCAATACCACACGAACCTATAGCTACAGTGAATTGCTACAGGAGGTGGCTACGTTTGCAGGCGCACTTCATCAACTTGGTGTATCAAAAGGTGATAGAGTCATTATTTATATGCCCATGATCCCGCAGGCCGTCATTGCTATGTTAGCGTGCGCGCGATTGGGGGCTGTTCACTCTGTGGTCTTCGGTGGCTTTGCAGCAAATGAATTAGCGGTACGTATAGATGACGCTACTCCTTCATTTATCGTTACTGCATCTTGCGGGATTGAGGGGGCCAAGTTGCTCCCTTATAAGCCATTGGTAGACAGTGCCATTGAGCTTGCCTCGCATAAGCCTAACGGCTGCGTGGTTTTTCAACGGCCTCAACTGCATGCCGATCTCAATGCCTCTTTTGACTATGATTGGCATTGTCTAATGGAAACTAGCTCACCCGTTGGTGCAGTTAATGTAGATGCTACTGACCCTCTCTACATTCTTTATACATCTGGTACAACAGGCAAACCCAAAGGTGTAGTGCGAGATAACGGTGGTCATGCTGTAGCATTGCATTATTCTATGGGGGCGCTGTATGGAATAGATGAGAATGACATATTCTGGGCGGCTTCGGATGTGGGGTGGGTAGTAGGGCATTCTTACATTGTTTATGGCCCGTTAATTAAAGGCGCAACGTCGGTAATGTATGAGGGTAAGCCAGTGGGCACACCTGATGCTGGTGCATTTTGGAGTATGATAGAGCGACACAAAATCAATATTTTGTTTGGTGCGCCTACTGCTTTTAGAGCCATTCGTAAAGAAGATCCAGAAGGCGAGTTCATCAAGCAACATGATCTTTCCAGTTTGCGCACTATTTTTATGGCCGGTGAGCGCCTAGACCCTCCTACTTACTATTGGACTTTAGAAAAAACGAATAAGCCGGTGGTGGACCACTGGTGGCAAACTGAAACCGGGTGGCCTATTTGCTCAAATCCGATGGGAATAGAGCCAATGAACACCAAGCCAGGCTCCTCAAGTGTTCCCACACCTGGGTTTAACGTGAAAGTGTTGAACGGTGTTGATAGTGAGTCAGCACCCGGACAAAAAGGCTCTATTGCTATCCGACTGCCGCTGCCCCCAGGCTGTTTGTGTACCATATGGCAGGACCACTCTAGGCTAGTTAATGGCTATCTAAGAGAGTTTGAGGGCTACTACAGTACGGGAGATAACGGGTATATCGATGAGGACGGGTACGTTTTTATTATGGGGCGCACCGACGATGTAATCAATGTAGCAGGCCATAGACTCTCAACGGGAGAAATGGAAGAAGTTCTTGCTGCACATCCAGCAATTGCTGAATGTAGCGTGATAGGGGTGAACGATGCATTAAAAGGCCAACTTCCAGTGGGGCTAGTTTTGTTAAAGGACGGCGCCACTATCAATGAGTCGGATTTAGAAAAAGAGTTGGTTGCCTCGGTAAGGAGCAGCATTGGCCCTGTGGCCTGTTTTAAGCGAGCTATCGTTGTGAAGCGTTTGCCGAAGACTAGGTCGGGTAAGATCCTTCGTAAACTATTACGACAAATTGCCTCAGACGAGCCGGTGTCAGTTCCTTCAACCATTGATGACCCAAGCAGCGTAGCTGAAATTGCGACGCTGATGCGAGAAAAAGGGCTGGTAGAGAATGTGAGTGTATAGTTGAGTCGTTTTTAAGTAAAAAACACCGTAGCGCTTACTTTTAACTTTCTCGTCAAAAGAAGCGCTTTTTAAAAATACGCTAACTTATCGTAATACTAGCGCTAGTAATAATATTGTGTTGCGCTCGAAGAGGGGGGGAATACTTCAACTATGATATATACAGACGCCGCGGCAATCAGCGCAATTATGATAGCTCTACCTATGTGCGAGTGCCGTATTCCCTGAGTTTCGCCGTAATATTGCTCATCGTCTACTGGTAAGGGTTTTTTACCGCTTATCATTGGCGGCAAAAGTTGTTGTCTCTTATAAATACCGTAAAATATGCTTGCCCCAATATGCAGTATAATCACGTATAGAAGCGTATCGAATGCTACATGGTGCAATGTATTCATTATTGTTAGTACATTGTCTGTAGCCATTCTTCTGAGTGGGCCGTCGAGAAAGATATCGTCGGTCATAAAGAGTCCTGAGACCGCCTGTACAAGCACTAATACAATCATAACCACTACAAACCAGCCGCCCAATGGATTGTGTCCAACCGATGGTAAGCTGTCTCGGTCAAACAGTGTTTTTGCGTACTCAAACACATCCCTAGGCCCTTTCACAAATTGACTAAACTTAGCGTACTTCGGTCCTACCATCCCCCAGAGTAATCTGAAAATAATAAGCCCCAACGTGAAATAACCTATATAGAAATGCCACTGGACAGCATCGTCAAGCAAGTCGGCGGTAATGTATTGAGCTAATATGCTCAGCACCAAAAGCCAGTGGAAGAGTCGAGTAGGTAAGTCCCAGATAAGCCTTTTTTTCATAAGAGGTATTCTTTATTAGTGTGAGTCGATATGAGTGATTGGTGAGTACTATTTTTTCTATCGTATAGACTCTGTGAGCAAAATTCGAGGTTGAAATGATAAAAGTCATCAGCAAGCGCATAATGTTTGATTTGCTGATGGAGTTGGCACAGACATTTTCAACGTATTCTAATTATCTTAAACCGTGATATAACTTTAATTAATCTAACAATCACATTGCATTAGTGAATGCATTTGGCAAAATGTAACCAAGTTTTTTTTAGTTTAAAAGATTAAGTATGAAAGTTGGTTTATTTGGCGCTAATGGGCGCATGGGTAGAGTGCTAATTGAGGCGCTAGACTTAAGTGAAGATACAGACCTAAGCGTTGCGACGGTGAGAGACGATTCTCCTTGGGTAGGTATGAACGTGGGCGAACTCGCCGGTATTGGTAAAAAGCCAGTGAATTGCTCCGGGTTTTCATCGTTATCAAGGGGGGATGCCGACGTAATGATTGACTTTACACTTCCTTCCATTATCGAAACTAATCTAGCCTGGTGCGTTAAAAATCAAACACCCGTGGTCATTGGCACTACCGGGCTCAATAAAGCGCAGTTGGCAGCTCTTGACGACGCAGCAAAGCATATTCCTATCGTATTCGCTGCCAACTACAGTGTAGGCGTTAACTTAATGCTGTCGCTAGTAAAGCAAGCGGCTAGCGTATTAGGCGAAACCGCCGACATTGAAATAACCGAGGCCCATCACAGGTTTAAACAAGATGCGCCTTCAGGCACGGCCATGGCAATTGGCGAAGCCATTGCTGAGGAGTTGGGAAGGGACCTAAGTACCTGTGCAGTCTACGGACGCGAAGGAAAAGAGCCTGAACGAGACCAAGGCACAATTGGTTTTGCTACTGTTAGGGCTGGCGATATTGTAGGTGAGCACACTGCGCTTTTCGCTGATATTGGCGAGCGTTTAGAAATTACCCATAAAGCATCGAGTCGACTTACGTTTGCTAAAGGTGCTGTTCATGCTGCAAAGTGGTTGTGTGGTCAAAAACCTGGACTATACTCCATGACTGATGTTTTAAATTTAAAGCTTTAATCTGAAGCTTTTAATAGCTATGCGGGCGTTGCTTATTCTCTGCCTACGATAAAAAAGCAACATAATGAGTGCCGCGTTAACCCAGTTTGGGCTTGAACGCGGACTACTTGAACAGCAACGGCTAGGGCATGAGTTGAGCGTTGAATGAGCGGTGCGAGCGTTATTTAAACACTAAGCCGTACTTTCAGTGGTTCTGCGCAAAAAAACGATGTTAAGGGCTATTTTAATAAATTATTACAAATAAATTAGACATTTTCGGTGAGTAATGTATACTCGCCGGAATTTGCCAGAATTTCGAATTCTTAGCGAGTAAATCGGCTGTATAGCCCGTATTTATTAGCTGCAAAGATCGTGAAACGGGAAGTATTGTTTTCATTACCTCCCGTTTTTTGTGGGGTTTGTGCAAAAAACTGCACAAACACATAGTTATCCTTAATCTGGAGGTTGACTTGGCTCATTCTGCCCTTTTGGTGTTAGAGGACGGTTCTGTTTTTAAAGGTACTGCTATTGGTGCCTCTGGCTGCTCCGTCGGGGAAGTTGTTTTCAACACTTCCATGACAGGCTATCAAGAAATTCTTACCGACCCATCCTACGCTGAACAAATCATTACCCTTACCTATCCACACATTGGCAACACCGGCACTAATTCTGAAGACGTTGAAGCAGATAAAATCTGGTCAAAAGGTCTAATTATTCGCGATTTGCCGCTCGTTGCTAGTAACTATCGTCAACAACAAACTCTATCTGAATACCTCAAAGCGAAAGGCATTGTTGGTATAGCAGATATTGATACCCGTCGTTTAACTCGAATTCTTCGAGATAAAGGCGCGCAAAATGGTTGCATCATTTGTACTGATGAATTAGACGAGTCTAGTGCGTTAGAGCAAGCCAAAGCCTTCCCGGGTCTTAAAGGCATGGACTTGGCAAAGGTAGTGAGTATTACCGAACCAAAAACATGGACAGAAGGAAGCTGGGAGCTTGGTAAAGGCTACGTAACACCAAGTGAAAGCAAATATCATGTGGTAGCGTACGACTACGGTGTTAAACACAACATCCTTCGCATGCTTGCCGACCGTGGTTGCAAAATTACGTTAGTACCAGCGCAAACACCTGCTGATGAAGTGCTTGCCATGAAACCCGATGGCGTGTTTTTATCAAACGGGCCAGGCGATCCGGAGCCTTGTGATTACGCTATATCAGCAATCAAGACCATTGTTGATACGGGTATTCCAGTGTTTGGCATTTGCTTAGGGCACCAGTTATTGGCGCTTGCCAGCGGTGCGACTACCGCCAAAATGAAATTTGGCCACCATGGTGCCAATCACCCGGTTAAAGATCTAAAGCGTAACGTGGTCATGATCACCAGCCAAAACCACGGTTTTGCTGTTGATGAATCTAGCTTGCCAGATAACCTAGAAGTCACCCACGTTTCATTGTTCGATAAGTCGTTGCAGGGTATTCATCGCACCGACAAGCCAGCGTTTAGCTTTCAGGGGCATCCTGAAGCAAGCCCAGGCCCTCACGAAGCGGCGCCATTATTCGACCACTTCATTGAACTTATTGAACAACACAAGCAGTAGGAATTAGCCAACATGCCAAAACGTACCGACATAAAAAGTATTCTTATTATAGGTGCTGGCCCTATTGTTATCGGCCAGGCCTGTGAGTTTGATTATTCAGGCGCTCAAGCGTGTAAAGCGCTGCGTGAAGAAGGTTACCGCGTCATTCTGGTTAACTCTAATCCAGCAACAATAATGACCGACCCTGAAATGGCAGATGCCACTTACATCGAGCCAATTCATTGGGAAGTAGTACGCAAAATAATTGAAAAAGAGCGTCCAGATGCCATCCTTCCTACGATGGGTGGACAAACGGCACTTAACTGCGCACTCGAGTTAGACAAGCACGGTGTGCTTGAAGAGTTTGGCTGTGAGTTAATCGGTGCGACTGCTGACGCTATCGATAAAGCTGAAAACCGCGAACGATTCGACAAAGCAATGAAGAACATTGGGCTTGAGTGTCCACGTGCTGAAATTGCTCACACCATAGATGAAGCCCATGACGTGCTAAGCCGCATTGGCTTCCCGTGTATTATTCGTCCCTCGTTTACTATGGGCGGAACCGGTGGCGGTATCGCTTATAACATTGATGAGTTCAATGAAATTTGTACTCGCGGTCTTGACCTTTCACCTACAAGCGAACTGCTTATCGACGAGTCGTTACTCGGCTGGAAAGAGTACGAGATGGAAGTGGTTCGCGATAAAGCAGATAACTGCATTATTGTTTGTACCATTGAGAATTTCGACCCAATGGGTGTTCACACTGGCGACTCGATTACTGTTGCGCCAGCACAAACTTTGACCGACAAAGAATTCCAAATTATGCGAAATGCTGCCATGGCGGTACTTCGTGAAATTGGTGTTGAAACCGGTGGTTCAAACGTTCAGTTTGGTGTTGATCCAAAAACCGGGCGCTTGGTAATCATCGAAATGAACCCACGCGTATCCCGCTCTTCTGCGTTGGCGTCGAAAGCAACAGGTTTTCCTATTGCTAAAGTAGCTGCCAAGCTTGCGGTAGGTTATACCCTTGATGAATTAGCGAATGACATCACGGGCGGTTTAACGCCGGCGTCTTTCGAGCCGTCTATCGATTATGTTGTGACCAAGATCCCACGCTTTAACTTTGAGAAGTTTGCCGGTGCAAATGACCGCCTTACCACGCAGATGAAGTCTGTTGGGGAAGTAATGGCTATAGGTCGTAACCAGCAAGAGTCATTGCAAAAAGCGTTACGCGGCTTGGAAGTGGGTGCCAACGGTCTTAATTCCATGGTTGATTTAGACGATTCAGAATCACGCAACAAAGTGATATACGAATTACGTCAACCAGGCGCTGAGCGAATTTGGTATATCGGCGATGCATTCCGCATGGGCATGAGTGTCGATGAAGTATTCGACTTAACCAATATCGACCGCTGGTACTTGGTGCAGTTAGAAGACCTAATTAAACACGAAGCTGAGATTGCAGAAATTGGATTACCAGGCATCGACGCAGACTTAATGCGCACACTCAAGCGCAAAGGTTTCTCTGACTCTCGTCTTGCAGAGCTGACCAAAGTAGCCGAAAGCGACGTGCGTGAAACGCGCAGAGAGTTCGGCATAGCTCCAGTGTATAAGCGTGTTGATACCTGTGCTGCTGAATTTTCTACTAGCACTGCTTACATGTATTCAACCTATGACGAAGAGTGTGAGGCCAACCCAACAGACCGTGACAAAATTATGGTTATTGGCGGCGGACCGAACCGCATTGGTCAAGGTATTGAGTTTGACTACTGCTGTGTTCACGCTGCTTTATCAATGCGTGAAGATGGTTACGAAACCATTATGGTTAACTGTAACCCAGAAACGGTTTCTACCGATTATGACACTTCTGACCGCTTGTATTTCGAGCCAGTCACCCTTGAAGATGTGCTTGAAATTGTGGCAAAAGAGAAGCCTAAAGGCGTAATCGTTCAGTATGGTGGCCAAACGCCACTGAAACTTGCACGAGCTCTTGAAGCTGCAGGCGTACCAATTATGGGTACCTCACCTGATGCGATTGACCGCGCGGAAGACCGCGAGCGTTTCCAGCAGATGGTTAACAAGCTGAATCTTAAGCAGCCTGCTAACTCTACGGTTACCAATGTAGAGCAAGCACTAGCGATGGCAGAAGAAATTGGCTTCCCGCTAGTCGTTAGACCGTCTTATGTACTTGGTGGTCGTGCAATGGAAATTGTGTACGACATCAAAGATCTTAAGCGCTACCTAAATGAAGCGGTTAAAGTATCGAACGACGCCCCAGTACTGCTAGACCGATTCCTTGATGATGCTATTGAAGTGGATATCGATGCGATTTGCGACGGCAAAGAGGTGGTTATCGGCGGTATCATGGAACACATCGAACAGGCGGGTGTTCACTCTGGTGACTCTGCATGTTCATTGCCTCCGCACTCACTATCAGCAGAAATTCAAGACACCATGCGTGAACAGGTTCGTGCAATGGCTCTTGAGCTTGGCGTAATCGGCTTAATGAATACTCAGTTTGCGATTAAAGACGGTGAAGTTTACCTTATCGAAGTTAACCCACGTGCTGCACGTACGGTTCCTTTCGTATCTAAAGCAACGGGCGTTCCATTAGCAAAAGTAGCAGCGCGCGCTATGGCTGGCGTTAGCTTAGCTGAACAGGGTGTTACAAAAGAAATTATTCCACCGTTTTACTCAGTGAAAGAAGTGGTATTGCCATTCGCTAAATTCCAAGGCGTAGACCCACTGTTAGGTCCAGAAATGCGCTCAACAGGCGAGGTTATGGGCGTTGGCGATACGTTTGAAGAGGCGTATGCGAAAGCGAACTTAGGTGCTGGTGCGCCACTGCCGAAAAGCGGTAAGGCACTTATCTCTGTTCGTGATACAGACAAAAGCAAAATCATTGAGCTTGCAAGAGCGCTGGTTGACGCAGGATTTACTGTTGAAGCTACCCGCGGTACGGCGACAACGCTGTACGATGCAGGCATTATGAGTTCAGTAGTGAATAAGTTGTCTGAAGGTCGCCCTAACATTGTTGATGCGATTAAAAACGGTGAGTATGCCTATTTAATCAATACAACAGAAGGTCGTCAGGCAATCACAGATTCAGTGTACATTCGCCGTGAAGCGTTAGTTAACAAGGTAACCTATACCACGACAATGAACGCTGCCTTTGCGACTATCAGAGCAAAATCTGCAGACGATAGAAACAAAGTAGCCTCTGTTCAAGAACTACACGCTCGAATTAATCACTAATGACATGAGCTAGGATACGAGGTATCCTAGCTTTATTACATTTGTGTGAATATATAAAAGTGCGCCCTTAGGGCGCATTTTCAGTTTAAATATTACGTTAGTCGAGACTGTATTTATGAGTCAGTACCCAATGACCGCGCATGGCGCCCAAATGCTGCGCGATGAGCTAAACGAACTTAAAACCAAGACACGTCCTCGTATTATCGCGGACATCGCAGATGCGCGTGAACACGGCGATTTGAAAGAAAACGCTGAGTATCATGCTGCAAGAGAGCAACAAAGTTTCTGCGAAGGCCGTATTCAAGATATTGAAGGTAAGCTGTCGAACGCGCAAATTATCGACGTGACTAAAATGGAAAATACGGGCAAAGTTATCTTTGGTACTACAGTTACTATCCTTAATGTAGACAGCGAAGAAGAAACGACATATCGCATTGTTGGCGACGATGAAGCTGATATTAAAAATAACCTTATCTCAGTCAATTCCCCCATTGCTCGCGGACTAATTGGTAAAGAATTGGATGATACAGTAAACATTCAAACGCCTGCTGGTAGCGTTGAAGTTGAAATCATTGAAGTAGAATATATTTAACTTAATTCAGCTTACATTGACTTAACTACATAAAAATGCCGTGTCATTACACGGCGTTTTCTTAAATTATCCACATTACATTCTGTCTTTATAGGCTTTAACTTCCCCGTATCGTCTCTTTCAATAAACTATATTTCATCTTTGAGGGCCAATTTTTTGGCTAGTTTTTGATCAGCCTCTATACTCTTTTAACAAGAGTTAACACGTCGCACTATTTATCCCATTGTCATGCAATAAAAACAGCAAAATAAAATCTTAAAATGTCGCACCATTATCTTTGAGGGAGTAGGTTCTTTGCCATTTTTACGCAAACTTTCAATACTACAATTAACGCTTATAAGTGCTGGCTCCCTGTGTATATTGCTTATCTACTTGGCGTACAAAGACATCAATCGGTCTTATTCAACCTCTCAAAGTGCAGAGTACGATATGCGCGTTATTACCCTGATAGCTGCCGTAGAGCGCGTAGCTCATCACCACGCAGTTGAGCGAGGTTTAAGCGCTGGCTTTTTAGGGAACCCTTCGGAGGTATCCAGAAAAAAAGTAGAAGCGCAGCGGATAAAAGCAGATGAAGCAATTACAAAGCTTAACGAAGAGTTACAAGCTTCGTGGCAAGCAAATGTAAAAATAAAACAGATATTCTCACCAATGCTAGCGCAGCTAAGCCAAAAGGCTGCAATCAGAGGGCAGGTAGATGATGTGAATGGACAGCGGGCTTTTGCCTATTACAGTGCGCTAAACGCTAAGGCGCTCAACGTTGCTAATAGTCTAATCATGCTCGTCCACAATGTTGATTCAAAAATGTATTTATCCCAAGCGCTGTTGTTTGCTCAGCTGAAAGAGAAGATGGGGCAGCGCAGAGGTAAGGTCAATGGCGCTATAGCAAGTCAAAGCATGACACCGTCACTGGCATCAGAGCTGAAAGGCTATGAGCGTGAAATAGAATATATCAGTAGCAAGTTGCTTCTTAGTTTACAAAACGACCTGCGTATTCCGTTTAAAAGCATAATGGAAAGTAACCAGGCCCAATCTCTTAGCCTCACTACACAAAAAGTAATAACTGCAAATAGCATCGATAGTACTTTGCCGTCGAATGAAGAATGGTTTTCATTGGCTACCGCACAAATCCTTGAGGTAGCTGCGTTACTAAGCAGAAGCCTTGAACATGTTACTGGTTTTGCGGATGCCCAAAATGTAATCGCAAGTAGGTCGTTTTATCTCACGCTTGCTATCATTGCTTTCGCTATCGTGTTTTTTGTCAGCATTTACAGAACGCTGTTATCTATATTAGGTAAGCAACTTACTCAGCTGGTTACTAGTCTCGATAACGTTGCACGTCATGGCGATTTAACTGTCGACCTTTCAATGCGTACCAACAACGAACTGGGTAAAATATCGCATTCAGTCAACGTAACCTTAATGGCACTACGTGACCTCATTAGGGGGCTAGCGCCATCAATTCAAACAAGTAAGCGTTTATCCGGTGATTTAAATGCATCATGTGATGCTATGTTGTCTGATGCAGGAAATACACAACAACTTACGGCCAATATAGCGTCAGCAATTGAAGAGGTGTCAGTAACAAGCCGTGATATTGCTCAGGCTTCTCTTGATACGCTTGAGGCGAGTAAAGAATTGGAGTTACTCGCCAATGAGGCCTTAGACGTGAACGACGATGTGCTTAGCGCTATGGACAAGCTCAACGAGGACATGAACAGAGTTCAAGCCAATGCTACCGCGATGGAGCAGCAGGTTACAGAGATTGCTTCTATCTTGGAAACTATTAATGGGCTGTCTGATCAAACAAATTTGTTGGCGCTCAATGCTGCCATCGAAGCTGCTAGAGCAGGAGATCAGGGCCGTGGCTTTGCTGTCGTGGCCGATGAAGTGAGGAATCTTGCTCAACGAAGTCGTTCATCATCAGATAAAATTTCAAGTTTGCTAGGCAACTTACAGAATGCCAGTGTAGTGGTTGTCAACGACGTAAGTAAAAATAGTGAGTTAGTTTTAAACTCGGTAAAAATATCACAAGACGGCAAAGCTATTGCACAGAAAGTGAAACAGGCGTCTAGCAACGTTGAGGCGATGGCCCACACTATGTCTGCCGCGGCCGAGCAACAGTCGGTAACAACCAATGAAGTAGCTAAAGATGTTGTGTATGTTGAAGAGGCCGCCTCTCAGGAAGTGTCGATTGCAAAAGCGTTAGCGCAATTAGCCAACGATATGAACGAGAACAACTTGTCGCTACAGCGTGCTATGTCGAAATTTACAGTTGACTAGCTTAAGCAAGCGTTAGAAAACTCCGTTTTTTTCATATCATCGTGATTATTGTCCTTTGTGTGCTTATGGCGCTATTCTTAAAGTAAGATTTCACAGACACATATAACAATGAGTATTGATACACTGCATTCAAAAACGGTTTACAAAAATAAATGGCTTACTGTTCGAGAAGATAAAATAAGACGAGCTAGTGGTAAAGAAGGCATTTACGGCGTGGTAGAAAAGCCTGACTTTGCGATAATTATTCCTCTAGACGATGACCACGTTTATTTGGTGGAGCAGTATCGATACACCATTGGCAAACGACAAATAGAGTTTCCTCAAGGTGCATGGGAAGACAACCCCGGTGCGTCACCATTAACACTTGCTGCCGGGGAGTTAAGAGAAGAAACGGGGCTTCGAGCTGGTAAAATGGAGTACATCGGCTTTCAATACCTCGCCTATGGTTTCTGTAATCAGGGGTATCACATTTTTTTAGCCTCTGAGTTGAGCCAAGGAGAGCAAGAGCTCGATATTGAGGAAGAAGACCTTAAAGTACTCAAAATGCCCATCAAAGAATTCAAAAACAAAATCATAGCCGGAGAAATTCAAGATGCCTCTAGCTGTAATGCATTCGGCTTGGCCACTTTAAAAGGTTTTATTTAATTCACAACATGCGGATCACGCCTGTGGGAAACATGGCTGCGGATTGTTTCTCGTAATCGCTCTCGCATTTGCAGAAGTGAGGTAAAAAGTAAATAAACTCCTCCTGTTACTCTTGGAAACAAATTCAGTATTGCTTTTTATTAACTATTTTTAATAATATGGCTAAAAGCGAATTGTTTAGTGAATCAATCATGAACGGCGAAGGCATATTTACCATTACACAATGGAATGAAGAGGTAATAAAAGAGAAGTGCGCAAAGGTGAAAACTGTGCACGCCAGCGTTGTTCAAGCCTACGAAGGTGATATGAAGGGAGAAGGTCACGTTGAGTTCATCATGAGTTACAAAAGCGGTCTTAGTGCATGTTTTGTTGGCTTTGAAGAGTTTATCGGTGTGATTGACGGGCGACGAGGCACCGTTACGTTTAAACACGATGGTTCGTTTGAAGACGGCGTTGCACGCAGCGCGTTTACCGTTGTAGCGGGAACTGCGACTGGGGAGCTTTCCTACGTGAATCTTTCTGGGCACTTCACCTCGGCTGAGCCTGGTAAAGCGAACTATTCATTTACTGAGTGAGGCATTTACTGTTTTTATATTACGCATAAAAAACGGCGCCCACACAGCGCCGTTTAAAACAGGGAAACACACAATATTAAAAGACTAGTTCTCTATAAGCTTCGAACCAATTTCAATCGTTCGTGGTTTCTTCGCATCAGGAATGACTCGCTCCATATCGATATGTAGAAGGCCATTTTCCATATCAGCAGCCAACACTTTTACATGGTCACCTAATTGGAATTTTCGTTCAAAGTTGCGTTCAGAAATACCCTTGTGAAGATATTTTCGCTCGCTCTTCTCATTACTGTCGGCTTTTTTGTTGCCGATAATGGTGAGCGTGTTTTCCTCAACTTGAATAGACACATCGTCTTTACTAAAGCCAGCAATGGCCATAGTAACGCGGTACTTATCGTCGCTTAGCAACTCAATGTTGTAAGGCGGGTAAGTATTTTGTTTTTCAGAGCGCGCTGCGGCGTCTACAAGTGATGCAAGGTGGTCTGAACCAATGAATGAACGGTATAGTGGAGATAGATCGATATTACGCATAGTCATATCCTTAAAATAAAGCAATATGTTAAAAAATGATGCCCCGACATGCGGCGGCAGTATTGTCGACCTGACCTTTCAGCGCCGACATATCATATATGGGATTAGCCAAATGCTTTTCAAGAAAAAAAGTGAATTTATTTTAAAGAAAAGTTGAAAAAGTTTCTAACTTACTGATTTTAATTCGATAAATTTTAATTTTTTTCTGGTCTTTTGCTGGGTGGTGTTGTGTACGCTGCTAGCGAGCTTTTATACGAGCTTTTATACGAGCTTTTATACGAGCTTTTATACGAGCTTTTATACGAGCTTTTATACGAGCTTTTATACGAGCTTTTATATGCGCTCTCATGCAAGCATTCTCATATACGCGCTCTGCCAACACCTTCATTCACGCTTCATTCTCACAAACTTTGATGCTCTTTTTAGTCGTAAGTAAAGTACATAAATCGCTGAGTGTTTGAATGAATTTGTTTATCAAAATGAATGGTTTGTGACACATCTTATAAAACATTTAGCAAACCATTAACCAACGTCGTTGATTATAAATGCTACAATTCCAACACACTCACCGTTTAACCTTTATACGAATAAATTCATGAAAAAAGAAGTTGTTGTTTTAAATTGTGGCAGTTCTTCCGTTAAATTCGCCATTATTGATGCTAATACTGGCGAAGCTGGTTTATCCGGTTTAGCAGAAAGCTTGGGTAACCTTGATGCGAGCATCACTTACAAATTAAATGGCAATAAAACGTCGTTCTCATTAAGTGCCAACGCAGGTCATACCGAGGCGCTCAATGCTATTTCAACAATCATTGAAGATACAGGGGTTAAACCTGTTGCGGTGGGGCACCGCGTGGTACATGGTGGTGAAAAATTTAAGCAGGCTGCATTGGTTAACGATGAGGTATTAGCGGCAGTTAAAGACTACGCCAGTATGGCGCCGCTTCATAATTTAGCCAACGCAAAAGGTGTTGTTACTGCGCAAAAAGCGTACCCTCACTTACCTCATGTATGCGTATTCGATACCTCGTTTTTTCAAACTATGCCGCAGAAAGCGTTTATCTATGCGCTACCCATGGACCTCTACAGAGAGCATGGAATACGTCGATACGGTTTTCACGGCACCAGTCATAAATTTATTCTCGACAGCACGGCATCGCTTCTGAATAAGCCGGTTGAAGAGACAAGTGTTATCAGCGCTCACTTAGGAAACGGTTGCAGCGTAGCAGCAATTGAAAAAGGCCAAGCCGTTGATACAAGCATGGGCTTTATTCCTCTAGAGGGTTTAGTGATGGGCACCCGATGTGGCGATTTAGATCCGAGCCTTCCGGGTACGCTTCAGAAAAAATTAGGTAAAACCGCCGATGAAATTAGCGATTTATTAAATAAGCAGTCTGGATTGTTAGGCATCTCGGAACTCAGTAACGATTGTAGAACGTTGGAAGAAGAAGCAGAAAAGGGCCATGAAGGGGCAAAACTTGCTATCGAAATATTCTGCTATCGTTTAGCGAAATATATTGCGGGTTACCTTATTGCAGTGCCTTCCTTAGATGCCATTGTGTTCACTGGCGGTATTGGTGAAAATTCGTCACTTATTCGAGAAACCACGATGGGTTACTTCGCGCACATGGGCGTTGCAATTGACCCACAAAAGAATCTCGACGCACGGTTTGGCAAGGGAGGCGAGATAACTGCTCCCTCATCACAAAAGACCGTTTTCGTTGTACCCACTAATGAAGAGTGGGTGATTGCCGCTGAAGCGGCAACGTTCGCTTAAAAATGCCTTAAAAATGCCTTAAAAATGCCTTAAAAAGCAGGAGAAATTATGTCTCGTAAAATTATGCTGATCCCAGTTGGTTCAAGCGTTGGGCTTACAACAGTCAGCATGGGTCTTGTTCGCGCTATTGAAGAGCAGGGCATTAAGCTCAACTTTTTTAAACCTGTTGCACAGCCACGCCGCGGTGACAAAGGTGAAGAGCGTTCAACCGCTATTATCGCCCATCACGCTAGCGTAACGCCGATTACCCCATTTACGCTCGACTATGTCGAGCGAATGATCAGTAACGATAATACCGACGAATTGTTGGAAGACATTATTGAGCGCTTTGAAAACAACAGCGAACAAGATGCCGTCACGGTTATTGAAGGGTTGGTAACGACCAGGCACCACCCTTACGCAGAGCGATTGAACTTAGAAATTAGTCGCGCACTAGATGCCGATATTGTGTTTGTGGCGGTTCCCGGTAACGACGATACCGTTGATATTAACCACAGACTAGAAATTGTGGTGGATACCTACGGCGGGCATAAAAGTCAGAAGGTAGTAGGGTGTATTTTTAACAAAGTTAATGCACCGTTTGATGAGCACGGTCGTTTACGTGCAGATATTGGCGTTGTCGATAAGCCAGAGCACGATGAAGCTCGCTCAAGTGCGCTGAAAAATTTGCCCATTTTCAAAAAAGGGTTAAGCCTACTAGGAAACGTAGATTGGAGTGCTGAGTTGGTGTCTCCCCGCGCGATTGATATTGCCAAGCATTTAAATGCCACCTCTCTCAATGAGGGCGACATGGCTAAGCGCCGACTCAGTAGCGTGACGTTTTGTGGTCGAGAAATTCACAACATGACTCATGCGCTAAAGCCTGGCGCGCTATTGGTGCTCTCTGGCGATAGAAGCGATGTGTTTGTGTCGTGTTGTCTTGCTGCACTTAATGGCACAAAGCTGGGCGCGTTGTTACTTACCGGCGGCTATGAGCCCGATGAGAACATAGCGGCTTTATGTAGCCAAGCCATGGAAACGGGGTTGCCGATAATGTTAGTTAATACTAACACATGGCAAACTGCCCAGAACTTGCACGCGTTTAATCAAGAAGTGCCGGTAGACGACAGTCAGCGTATTGAAAAAGTGATGGTGCATACCGCTGAAAGTTTAGATGCAGAATGGGTAACGTCGCTTACCGATAAAGTATCGCGGCAGCGTAAGCTGTCACCGTCGGCATTTAGGTATTATCTCACTCACCGTGCAAGACAGGTTAATAAGCGAATAGTGCTGCCAGAAGGTAATGAGCCTCGTACCGTTGTTGCGGCCTCAATTTGTGCGAGCCGAGGTTTGGCGAGACCCGTATTATTAGGAGATGAGACCGAAATTCGACGTATTGCAGAGCAGCAGGGCGTGGTGTTAAGCGATGGCGTTGAGATTTTATCGCCTGAGCAGGTTCGCGGTGAATACGTAGAAGGCCTTGTGGCACTTCGCGGGCACAAAGGCGTTACTGACGTGGTGGCCAACGAATTACTTCAAGACAATGTGACGCTTGGCACTATGATGCTTCAGCAAGACCATGTTGACGGGCTTGTTTCAGGGGCTGTTAACACTACCGCTAATACTATTCGCCCTGCGCTGCAGTTAATTAAAACGGCGGAAAATGCCTCGCTAGTGTCGTCGGTATTTTTTATGCTGCTGCCCGACCAGGTATTGGTTTACGGTGATTGCGCCATTAACCCCGATCCTAATGCACAGCAGTTGGCAGATATAGCAATACAGTCTGCAACATCGGCGCAAATGTTTGGTATTGAGCCAAGAGTGGCGATGATAAGCTACAGCACCGGCACATCTGGTGCTGGAAGCGATGTAGAAAAAGTGCGTGAAGCAACGGCTATTGCCCAATCGATGAGACCAGATCTTCTTATCGACGGCCCACTTCAGTACGACGCGGCGGCCATTGAAAGCGTTGGTAAAAGTAAAGCGCCAAATAGCCCGGTAGCAGGTAAAGCAAATGTATTTGTATTCCCCGATTTAAATACGGGTAATACCACGTACAAAGCGGTTCAGCGAAGCTTTGATTTGGTATGTATTGGGCCAATGCTACAAGGCATGCGTAAGCCGGTGAACGACCTAAGTCGCGGTGCGTTAGTCGATGACATTGTATTTACTATTGCATTAACGGCTATTCAGGCGGAAGGCAACAGCTAATGTAATGCTCATGTAACAGCTTAGAGAATATGTGTAGATGACAAGCTTAGAGCACATGTTTAGAGCACATGTTTTGAGCACTACCCTTGAGCATGAAACAAAACGGTAAATCTTGATAAGGGCCATTACCCGAAAGGTAATGGCCCTTATTGTAATTGTTGAAAGGCTATCGCATTACGTATGTGAAATAAGATACAAGAACACCACTGACTACACCGCAAATATACACTGCAAGGTTTTTCCTAATAAATAGTAGATGACTCTTTTTGTTTTCAACTTCGAAGTCATTCTCTTGCGGAAGTATTTCGATAATCTCAATCCTATTAACCTCAAGTACAGATGCAAGGCTGGATACTGTCTCATTTGATGCCTGCCCATAGCGCTCAACTCGCTGAACAGTGCGTAAACTAACACCGCACATGTCGGCTAAATGTTGCTGTGTCCATCCGTTAATAGTTCTTTTTTGTTTAATAAAGGCGGCATTAACTTCCATGAATCACCTAAAGAATAAATGAGGTTGTAATAAAGTAGCCAATTACACCACCTAACAAGCATCCCAATATGGACTCTTTAACCATAGTGCTAGGACTCTTTTGGCTAGACTCCCATGTTCTTGCGTTAAAGTAGGCAGTTGAAAAGTGAATGCCATCTCTTATCAATGTGCAGCGAATTCGACCCGATAGGAAGCTTTCAGTAAATAGCTCTACTTCGTAGTTAATTCCACATTCTGAAAAAGCCAATGTTGATTTGCGTTTCAGTGACTTTAAGCTTCCTTCCTTTGCGATAATTTTTTCATTGAAATAAAAGGTCCTCTCATTGGTAAGAGAACTAATTTGCACATGCAAATGAATACTTTCGTCACCCATAAAAAAATTTAGACCGTCTTTATACGAGTAGCTGACTTTTTTAAATTTTGAATTTTGTATTTCCATCTTTAATCCTTGCTCAAAAGCTTGGTAACCCGCGATTATTTATCGCTTAAATCTTGTAGAGCCATTGTAGGAAACATGAAAGAAAAAGCATTTAATCATTGTGGCAGTATAGCGACATTGGTATGTCACTCATATGACTGTTTAATAAAAACAATAGCTTAGGCCTCATGAAATGAAGTGATAGCTGTTTCTTATATATACACTAGTGCAGCATATCATGAGTTCTACTTTGTTAAAGACGCAAAAAATTAGTCCAAAATTATCTATTCCGTTTTAAATGAAATTCTATAATGTTGCTTTATTAGCCAATAATTTTACTGCTGGTTGAGGCATGTTTTACGATCAATTGGATCACAACGCGATTTAGAAAAGTGAGCCGTTTATAAAAAGCGAAACTGCGCTAGCTAAAGTGCATGCTTAAGATATAATGCGCTCCTTGTTGAACCCTTCGATAAACAGCGTGAGTTAGCCACTGTGATTACCGTTATCAAAAACGCGAATGTGTTTGCTCCACAGGCATTGGGAATTAACCATCTTGTGTGTGCAGGCAGAAAAATCATATTTATAGGTAAAACCTTACCCGCGATGGAACTCCCTCACGAAGTCATTGATGCTGACGGCGCAATGCTCACACCAGGATTTATCGACGGTCACACTCATTTAACAGGTGGTGGTGGAGAAGCTGGCTTTTCCACACGGGTTCCGCCTGTACCGCTGAGTAAATTTACACGGGCAGGAGTTACCACTGCAGTTGGGTTACTCGGTACCGATGATATTACCCGCAGCACTGAGTCTTTAGTTGCTCAAGTATACGCGTTGCGAGAAGAAGGGTTTTCTGCGTATTGTTATACTGGAGGCTATCATTTACCGCCAACAACGCTTACGGGCTCGGTGCAAACCGATATCGTATTTATAGAGCCTGTAGTTGGTGTTGGGGAACTGGCGATTAGCGATCATCGCTCTAGTCAGCCCACGCTAAACGAGCTACTTAAAATAGCTTCCCAGGCCCATGTTGCACGACTTATGACTGGCAAAGCAGGTATGCTGCATTTGCATTTAGGCGACGGTGAACGCGGCTTAGGCTTAATTCGCGAAGCCCTGTCACAAGCAGAAATTCCGCCGCGTACGTATAATCCAACACACATCAATCGCCAAAAGTTTTTGTTTGAAGAAGCATGCGATTTAGCCAAAAAAGGGTGTTGGGTAGATGTAACGGCGTTTGAGTCTGGCGATGTAGGCTACGACCCTGCAGATGCATTGTTGCGTTACATGCAGCAAGACTTACCACAAGATAAATTAACTATCAGTTCAGACGGCGGTGGGTGTCTACCCGATTTTCACGCCGATGGTAGTTTAGCGAAAATGGATTTTGCTGATTCACAATCTATGACTAATGTTTTTTACGAGCTTATTGATAATGGGGAAGAGGTGTCTCAATTTTTGCCATTTTTTACCCAAAACGTTGCTCAGCTAATGAATTTTCACAATAAGGGGCGAATAGCCGTTGGTGCTGATGCCGATATCCTTATTTTTGATAAACAAAATAGAATTGAGCATGTGATGGCCCTTGGGCAGTTGCACGTTAAGCATAAACAGCAAATTAAAAAAGGCACATTTGAGTAAATATTATGCCCTCTCCAAGTATTGATGGCACCCAACGTGGATACGTAATCCCGATTGGTGGTGCGGAAGAAAAAATTGATAACCCAGAAATTTTAGCAAAATTTGTTGAGCTTTGCGGCGGCAAAGATGCAGTGATAACGATAATTCCTACAGCGTCTCAATTGGACGATACGGGCTCTCGTTATCAGCAAATCTTTGAAGAAATAGGCGTCAAGAAAGCCTATTCACTGCCAATTTCTGAACGTATTGACGCGCAAAACGAAGAATATGTAAAGACCCTAGAAAAAAGTACGGGTATTTTCGTTACCGGTGGTAACCAACTTCGCCTATCGACTATTTTGGGTGGCACTCCTATTGCCAAAACCATTCGTCAGCTTAATGCGCAGGGCGTACATTATGCAGGTACCTCTGCAGGTGCGGCTATCGTCTCTCAGCATATGATCACTGGTGGAAACACCGGGATTGTACCTACTGAAGATGGGGTTAACCTTGCACCTGGTATGGGGCTTATCAACACCATAGTGTTAGATCAACACTTTAACCAGCGCAATCGTTTGTCTCGTTTATTGTCAGCGGTTTCGTACAACCCCTTCCTAATTGGCGTTGGCCTTGATGAAGACACAGCTGCATTTATCAACCCAGACAATGAGTTTACGGTTGTTGGAAGTGGCGCTATCACAGTCGTCGACCCTAGCGACATAGAATATTCTTCTATGGCAGAGGCCCGCACTGGCGATGCACTAACACTGCTCAACCTTAAAGTGCATATTCTTGCCTCAGGCGCTCGCTACAACATCACCGACCGAAAAGCCTCCACCGCATAATTGGGGTCAGGTCCACATAAAAGAAATAAATGGGGTCAGAACACTATTTATGCCACGCTGTTTTAAAGCGCAGCAAGCTCTATCTATCAAGCCTGGGACGCCCGGGCTTGCCTTTACTTACCCGCTTTCCAGTTATCTTTTCAACATCTTCGATAAACACATCGTTACCGAGCGCTAAACCTTTATTCGCCGCATTGCGAATATCAGTTAGCAATTTACTATCTAGCGACTCTTCAAATAACTTTCGATAGCTTTCTCTTCGTTGCACATCCGATTTACCTAATTGTAAATATAGAGGGTGAGGGCTTGCGAGTGAGCTTATCTTACCTAACGCATTTATTTGATAGCTAGACCACGTATATTCTCCAGGATCCTTCACCATGCCAGCGCGCACAGGGTTAAGTTCAATATAGCGATGCAAATGCATTAGATAGCGTTCGTTATCTACTAGCAAAGAGCGAAACCGGCCTTCCCAAAGTGTACCAGTTCTACTATAGCGCCTGTTGAAATACTGCACATACATGCGACCTAGCGCCTGCATCATATGTGTAGTACCAAATTCGACGTTTGGTGTACAAAGCAAATGAACGTGGTTTGTCATTAGTACCCAAGAGTGAATGTTGACTTCAAACTTTTCTGCATACTCTTTAAGCCAAACTACATAAGCTTTCATATCACTGCTATGGGCAAAAATAATTTGTCGATTGTTGCCACGTTGAATGATGTGTTCAGCAATGCCTGCTACTGAGACTCTTGGTTTTCTAGCCATCTTTGTGCGCTCATTTATTTAAAATGAAAAGTGTAACTAGAGTTTTTTGAAACATAACTGAACGTGGTAACGGTTTATGTGGTTCTGACCCCCTTTATGTTTGTTTTTATGTCAGTTAATTTGGATCTGACCCCAATTATTCTGTAGTGTGTTTGTATAATCTGGGTATAGAAAAAGGGAAATTCGGTGTAATGAAGATTTTAAGTCAGAATGTGTATGTTGGGCCTAATGTTTACGCTAATTTTCCGGTTATTTGTTATCAAATAGACATTGGTGAGTTAGAGAAGTGGCCGTCAGTTAAACTTGGTCGAGAGTTTATAGATGGATTAGTTGCAGCCATTCCAAGCTTGCAAGAACACGGGTGTTCTTATGGCGAATCAGGTGGTTTTCTTCGTCGCTTAAATGAAGATGAAGGCACTTGGATTGGTCATATTTGGGAACATGTGGCTATAGAGCTTCAAAATTTGGCCGGCTCTTCGGTCTCTTTTGGCCGCACTCGCAGCTTAGAAAATGAAGGTTGCTATTACGTTGTATACCAATATCATCAGCGCGATGTGGGTATAGAAGCTGGCGCGCTTGGATTAAAGCTTCTCAAGCACTTAATGCCAAGTGAAGTGCAGCAAGCAATAGATGCAGACATTGAGGACGATTTTGACTTTAATGATGAACTCACTGCGTTTATTAAAATGGCGCAGAGAAAAGAATTCGGACCGAGTACCGCATCGCTAGTTGCTGCCGCTGAAAATCGCGATATTCCATGGTTACGCCTTAACAATTATAGCTTGGTGCAATTTGGCCACGGTAAGCATCAACAGCGTATTCAAGCCACTATAACCAGTGAAACAAAGCATATTGCGGTAGAAATTTCCTGTGATAAAGAAGACACCCACAATCTTTTAAACGACCTTGGCTTACCCGTACCCCAACAGCTTATGATTTATAGCGAGCGACAGGCGGTAAAAGCCGCTCGCCGCATTGGCTTTCCAGTAGTGTTAAAACCATTAAATGCAAACCATGGTCGTGGCGTTAGTATCAATTTAACTACCGATGAAGAAGTTCAAGTAGCGTTTAACGAAGCGCAGCAGCACGGCACAAGCAGAGCTGTGCTTGTGGAAAGCTACTTAACAGGTTACGACCATCGTATGCTGGTGGTTAACAATGAATTAGTGGCGGTAGCCAAGCGAGTTCCTGGCCATGTAGTAGGCGACGGTAAGCACACTATTTCAGAATTAATCGACATTGTGAATCTTGATCCTCGACGCGGCGTAGGACATGAGAAAGTGCTTACTCGCTTAGAGCTAGATAACCAAGCAATGCGCCTAATGGAAGAAGCTGAGTACACTGAAGATACGGTGTTGCCAGAAGGAGAAGCTTTCTTCTTACGTTCAACGGCAAACTTATCAACCGGCGGTACCGCCATTGACGTGACTGACATTGTACACCCTGATAATCGGGATATGGCAATTCGTGCTATTAGGGCTATTGGTCTTGATATCGGCGGCGTGGATTTCTTAACGGAAGATATTAGTCGTTCATACAAAGAAATAGGCGGCGGTATTTGTGAATGTAACGCCGCGCCTGGTTTTCGAATGCATGTCGCGCCAAGTGAAGGCAAACCAAGGGACGTGGCTGGTAAAGTGATGGACATGCTGTTCCCCACCGGGAAAAGCTCGCGTATTCCCGTAGCCGCCATTACCGGTACAAACGGTAAAACCACTACCTCTCGTATGCTGGCCAGCATTATGAAAGCCGCTGGTCACACAACGGGAATGACCTCTACAGACGGTGTGTATATTGATGGCCACCTTACGGTAAAAGGAGACATGACAGGTCCAACGTCGGCCCAAATAGTATTGCGCGACCCAAGCGTTGATTTTGCGATTATGGAAACGGCTCGTGGCGGCATTGTAAAACGCGGGCTTGGTTATCAAACTTGCGATGTTGGGGCTTGCCTGAATATTACCGCAGACCATTTAGGCCAACGAGGAGTCAACACCCTAGAGCAGCTTGCGCAAATTAAGCGAGTGGTGGTTGAGGTTGCTAAAGATTGTGTTGTGCTTAACGCCGACGATATTCACTGTTTGCAAATGGCGGAGTTTTGTAGCGCCAAACAAATTTGCTATGTCACTATGGACCCAGGGCACGGACTTGTTCGTGAACATATTCGCCGCGGCGGTATGGCTGTTGTATTAGAAAAAGGCATAAACGGTGACATGATCACTATTTATGACAAAGGCGCTCACATTCCACTTTTATGGACGCACTTAATACCTGCCACCATCGAAGGTAAGGCGTTGCATAACGTTCAAAATGCGATGTTCGCCACTGCAATGGCTTACAGCTTTGACACTAGCTTAGAAGATATAAGGCAAGGGCTACGCATATTTAATACGTCGTTCTATCAAGCGCCTGGGCGATTAAATATATTCGACGAGCACCCCTTCAAGGTTATTCTGGATTACGCCCATAACCCGGCTGCTATAAAGACAATTTCTGATCTTGCGTCTCGATTAGACGTGAAAGGTAAACGTCGTTTAGTTATTGCTATGCCTGGAGATCGTCGCGACGAAGATATTATCGAGTCTGCCAAATCAGTGGCATCCACGTTCGACACTTTTGTGTGTAAAGCTGATGATGATAGACGCGGGCGAGGCTTTGATGAAGTACCGCAGCTGTTGAAGAAAACGCTGATGGAACAAGGTGTGGCTGAAAAAGACATTGAAGTTATTCCTAGCGAAGAAGAGAGCATAGACGCTGCTTTAGCTTCATGTCACGCAGGAGACTTAATTGTAATTTTGGGCGACAACATCACCCGCTGCTGGAAGCAAATAGTGCACTTTAATGACGATGGGGTAGCGCAAACGGCCGAGTCGCAAGCTAACTTAACGCCTTCCCAAGATTATCCTGAAAAGCTGTTTGAGCCTGTGGAAAACAAGTTTGAGCTGCAGGAAGGACAGCGCATTGTAAACGATGAACGTGGTGTACATATTGTTGTCGATCGCGACGAAGAGTCTGACTAAATGAGTGAACAGCACACAACTATAAGGCTTGAATTAGACGAAGTTCGTCGCCTCACCGGGCCGAACTTACTGTCAAACGATGCTGGCGCTATTATCGATGTTTTTATAGAGGGTATAGCTCCTCAAACGGTGGTTGATTGTTGGCACAAGCACTTGCATACCATTGAGCAGCAGCTTGAGTGGAATGAAAATACATACGTGCGCTTTTACGAGGGTGGCGCGAGTATGTCAATAAGTGCACCAATCGACCTTTTGTATAGCGCCTGTGATGTTATCGAACTAGCGTGGGAATGCTGCGTGTTCGACTTCAGTAAGCGTTATTCGCTGCGCTTAGATACGCCGGCTCTGGCCAATTTTTCCAGTCGAATAGATGAATTAAAAACGGCCATCATTGAAGAAAGAAACCCAGCACTCATCGCTTTTGTAAACGCCGCTACAAACAATAGTGTGAGGTGTCTAGTTGACGATGATGAAGTGAGTTTGGGCACGGGCACTAGCGCGCAAATCTGGCCTATAGATTCACTCCCAGATACAAAGGAAGTAGAGTGGCAAAGCTTCCGCGATATTCCGTTAGCGCTGATAACAGGTACTAACGGTAAATCGACCAGCGTAAGGTTGGCGGCACAAATTTCAAAGGCCGCCGGCATAAATGCAGGGGTTACCTCTACCGATTTCATCAAGGTAGGTGAGCAGATTATTGATGAGGGCGACTACTCAGGCCCTGGTGGCGCTAGAATGCTACTGCGTGACAACCGCACTGAAATAGCGTTTTTAGAAGTTGCTCGGGGTGGTTTATTGCGTCGTGGGTTGCCAGTTTATCAAGCAAATGCGGCTTTAGTGACCAACGTAGCCAGTGACCATTTAGGTCAATACGGTATCAATACGGTCGATGAAATTGCCCAAGTAAAATTGATGGTGGCCAAAGCAATACGTGATGGCGACACACTGGTATTAAACGCAGACGATGAGCGCTTAGTGAAGTTTTCAGACAGCTCTAGTACATCGATTTGTTGGTTTAGTAAGCGCGCTGATAACCCTCAAATTGTGCAGGCTAAAGCAACGGGGCGCGCCTGTGTGTATGCAGATAATAACCAAATTATGTATTTTGACGGCGAAGCGGCAGAGTCTCTCGCTCAAATTGACCTAATACCAATGACGGTAAAAGGCACCGCTTTGCATAATCTTGAGAATGCATTAGGGGTGGTAGGCTTATGTAAGTCGATGGGCATAGAAAGTGAAGCAATCAGTCAGGGCTTGTTTGACTTTGAAAGTAACGCTTCAGACAACCCCGGCAGAACGAATATCTACACCCGTGGTGATGCCACCATAATCGTCGATTTTGCACATAACCCGCATAGCATGCAGGCCGTAATTAATATGGCATTGGGGTTAAAGCAAAAAAATGATTACAGCGAAGTTACAGTGCTGTTCGGCCACGCTGGGGATAGAACAAACCTTGATATAACAAACGTGGCTGATGCGGTGATAGCGCTAAAGCCTGACACCTACATATTAACCGAACTTGAGAAATATTTGAGGGGCCGTCACCTCGGTGAAATATCCGATGTTGTAGAGCACCACTTATTAGCAAGTGGTGTGAAGCAGGCTCAAATTAAACGCGCTGATAGCCCTTTAAAAGGCACTAAAATTGCGCTAAATCATTCAGTTGCAAATGATGGTGTTGGCGAGCTAAAAGTCAAAGACATCAAAGACGACACAAACGGTAAACGCATTAAAGGAAAAACATCGCTTATTCTGTTGTTTGCATTGGCCGAGCGCGACGCTATTCAAGCACTTATCGAGTCGACGTAAAGTAGTAAACTGCGTTTGCCAGCTAATTTGCAGGCTTACCTTGAAGCAAGTTTTTCAAGTTAGGTTGTTCAAACAAGTGCTTTACGCTTGCTCAGTATTAGGAATGCAAAGGCGCTTTTAAGCAAAAAAGCGCCTTAGTATTTGTTGAACTGGCTTGCGCCAGATCAGCCTTGTCGCAAGCGCCACGCACAAATAAACAACACCAATACTAACAACCACACGCCAGAGTCTTGCAAGTGGTAGTAAGGGGTAAACCCTGTGGTGGCAATAACGGGGGCACTAATATTGGCAGACTCAAACTGCGGCAGCCTTCCATCAACCCTTCCTTTGTGATCAATAAACGCAGTAATACCATTATTGGTGGCTCGTAGCACCGGCCTGCCTAACTCCAATGCTCGCATTTGGGCTATTTGAAGGTGTTGTGCTGGCCCGTGAGACTTACCAAACCATGCATCGTTACTTACGGTAACTATCATATCGGTATCGCTGTTTATGTTCGCAGTCACTTGGCGTGGAAAGGCAATTTCAAAACAAATAGCGGGCGCAAGGTGAATACCGTTGGCGACTAAATTTTGCTGTTGAAAGTCTCCCCGAGAAAACGACGACATAGGTAAATCGAAAATAGGTGCTAGCGGGCGCAGCAGTGATTCAAAAGGCACAACCTCTCCAACAGGCAACAGGTGGTGTTTTGAAAAGCGATTGCTATGAAAATACTGATAGTCTGGATATGTCGCGTCTGGCGTTTTTTTACCAAGTACAATCAAATTGTTCCAAGCCTCATCGGTTTCCCAATTAAAGTTAACGATACCTGTGATGAGCGCCGTGTTTTCGACAAAGGCTCTTTCGTTTAACTGAGTTAAATAAGGCTGCGCTAATGGCTCAAGTTTAGGCACTGCGGCTTCTGGCCAAATGATGAGGTCGCTATCCCATACCGTTTCTGTTAACGATAAATACTTTTCCATGGTAGAGGCGTCTTGCTCTGGTACCCAGCGAAGGCTTTGAGGAATGTTGCCTTGCACCATCGCCACAGAATAACTTTTCGTCGGGCTTACCCATGTGTGTTGGTGCAATAAGATACCGCTTATCAATAAGCTTGCGGTTATTGCACTAGCCGACAGCAAGGTACGTTTGCTGTTAATGATGGCAAGCGATGCAGCGCTAATAACAAGTAAAGCGGTGATACCCGTCTCACCAATCATAGGCGCAAAGCCTGCCAGTGGACCATTTATTTGGCTGTAACCTAATGATAACCAAGGAAACCCAGATAACATCCAGCTGCGCAGCCATTCGGCGAATACCCAACACAAAGGCAGTGCTAAAGGCCACAGCTGTGGTCTGAAAAATTTGGTCGTCAGCTTAAAAGCCAGTGCAGGGTACAGCGCTAAATAGCCGCAGAGCAAAGCCATTAAGCCCACTGAGGCAATAAGCGGAAGGCCACCGAAGTCGGCAATACTCACGTGTACCCAGCTTACACCTGCGGCAAACCACGCCATGCCAAATATCCAACCTGCAAAAAAAGGCCTGTGTTTTAATTTAATGACTTGTCGTATCGCAATAGCAAAAGCTGGAATAGTGAGCGCCCACATAGAGAAGGGCGCAAAAGCTAGCGTAAGACTCAAACCGCTTATAATAAGCAGTAAGTAAGGAGTAAGGCGTTTTAGCATGGGTAGTTTTAGCATAGATGCCTGCAGCATCTATGCTACCTAATTATTCGAGAGAGGGAACCGAAACTTTCAGTTGAATCAAGCGGCGCTTATCAGAGTTTGTCACCTTAAAATGAATCTCATTGATAATAACTTCTTCACTCGTTTCAGGCATGTGACCAAACGCTTTTAGCACAATGCCGCCAATGGTATCAGCTTCTTCTTCACTGAAAGTCGTTTCAAAGAATTCGTTAAAATCGTCTACTGGGGTTAATGCTTTTACCGAGTAGGTTGATTTATTCAGCGGACGTATATCGTCGGTGCCGTCTTCTTCGGTATCAAATTCGTCTTCAATTTCACCAACAATAATCTCTAGGATATCTTCGATAGTGACAAGACCAGATACACCGCCGTATTCATCTACCACAATAGCCATGTGATAGCGCTGCTGTCTGAATTCCTTTAGCAGTACATCTACACGCTTGCTTTCAGGAACAATAACCGCGGGGCGTAATATATCGCGAAGATTAAAATTCTTTTCGGTATTGAAGGCGAAGGAGAGAAGATCTTTAGCGAGTAAAATACCTTCAATGTGGTCTTTATCTTCGCTAATAACTGGGAAACGTGAGTGAGCAGACTCGAGCATAATAGGAAGAAACTCTTCCACTTTTTGCTCAACATCGATAGTGGACATTTGGGCGCGAGGGATCATGATATCTCTTACGCGCATTTCGTTAACCCCAATAACCCCTTCAATCATTTCACGGGTTTGTGGGTCAATTATTTCATTTTGCTCCGCATCGGTAATAACCGCTACCAATTCTTGTCTATTTTTCGGCTCGCCAGAAATCGAATTTTTTAGTTTATCTAACCAACTCTTGCCTGATGAGCCGTTGGTAGAGTGGGGGTTGTCGTCGCTCATAATATCCATTTTATAGTTAATTCAACGCCAACGTTAAAATGCTTATCGTTGGTCGTCAATGCTTTATTGTTTTAAATTTGAAATCGCTTTTAATCCACAAGCTTACAAAAACTGTTTATAAAGCCCAAGGCAGTTTCTATCAAAGCGTTGATTAAATTTCGTAAGGGTTTGCAATACCTAAGGCGGAAAGAATAGCTATTTCTTTGCTTTCCATCACCTGGGCATCTTCGTCTGTAATATGGTCGTAGCCCAATAAATGCAATATGCCGTGAATTGTCATATGGGCATAGTGGTGTTCAACGGCCTTTTCCTGCTCATTTGCTTCCCTACTAATTACAGGTGCACATATAATTAAATCGCCCAGTAAGTTCATCTCAACCCCAGGCGGGGCCTCAAAAGGAAAAGAAAGCACATTGGTAGGCTTGTCTTTTTGACGGTAGTCACTGTTTAACTGCTGGCTTTCCGCTTCGTCAGTAAAGCGAATCGTCACTTCTTGTTCGCGTAAACCTTCAGCAGATAAAACCGCGTTAGCCCACAGGGTAAGATTGTCGGCAGAGGGAATAGCATTCGCTATTTCCTCTTCGCCTTCATACACATTTTGATAATCGATAATAGCGGTCACGAGTTGCTGCTTGTATCAGAGCCACCTACCGATGATGAGCTTTGTTCCTGCTGCTGTCGCAATGCCTCTTCTTTCTTTTGCTTGCGAATGCGCTCTTGCTCGGCATCGTGTTCTTCATAGGCTCGAACAATACGCGCTACAACAGGGTGGCGAACCACATCATCGGCACTAAAGAAGTTAAATGAAATGTCGTCAACGTCACTTAATACCTCAATGGCATGGCGTAGGCCAGACTTTGCGCCTCGTGGCAAATCTACCTGTGTAATGTCACCGGTAATTACCGCTTTAGAGTTAAAACCAATACGGGTTAAGAACATTTTCATTTGCTCTACCGTGGTGTTTTGACTTTCATCTAAAATGATAAAGGCGTCGTTCAAGGTTCGACCACGCATATAGGCCAACGGAGCCACTTCAATAACGGCACGTTCCATAAGCTTTTCGACTTTTTCAAAGCCCAGCATTTCAAACAGCGCATCGTAAAGCGGGCGCAAATACGGGTCTACTTTTTGTGATAAGTCACCAGGTAAAAAGCCCAGCTTTTCACCCGCTTCAACCGCAGGGCGAGTAAGAAGAATACGACGAACTTCTTGTCGCTCTAATGCATCTACCGCAGCTGCCACGGCAAGGTAGGTTTTACCCGTTCCCGCAGGGCCTATACCAAAGGTAATATCGTGATTAACAATATTGGCAACGTATTGCGCTTGGTTGGGGTTACGTGGCTTTATTACGCCGCGCTTTGTTTTGATGTTAACTTCTTTGCCGTAGCCGCCTGTTGCGTCTTTTTCTATAACGCGAGCTTCTTGAATGGCCAGATGCACCTGCTCAGCTTCAAGGTCGGGAATACGGCCTTTTATCGGCTGCGTTTCAACGTACAGAAGTTTCAGTAGTTCGGTAGCACTGTTTATTTGCTGTGGCTCTCCTAGCACCTTGAACGCGTTATTTCGGTATGTTATTTCAACACCCAACCTACGCTCTATTTGCTTGATGTTGTCATCAAACGGTCCACATAAACTCGACAAACGCTTACTATCTGCCGGTTCTAACTCAAATTCATTACTTACCAATGTACTCAAACTTCTGTTTTCCTCGCTTTACGCTTTTATCTTCAATGTTATTAATTAGCGCCACAAGCTGTGGCGACTGTTTTAGGCTGGGTTAAATTGGCCCACACCCAACTCGTTAGGTGATTCTGCTTGATGTTTTGCCAAAATCGCTTGGGGCGATACCGCTACGCGCAAGCCCATTTCGCTCTCTCTGCGAATAACTTCACCGCGCAGTGAATTGGTAAATACATCTACCACATTTACATCGACAAACTCGCCAATCATATCTGGCGTGCCTTCGAAATTAACCACTCGATTATTTTCAGTACGGCCAGAAAGCTCCATTGGGTTTTTCTTAGAAGGGCCTTCTACCAAAATGCGTTGCTCAGTGCCCACCATATGACGAGCAATGCGCAAAGCCTGTTGGGTAATACGCTGCTGTAAAAGATGTAAACGCTGCTTTTTGGTTTCTTCGCTAACGTCATCTACTGCATCTGCCGCCGGTGTACCTGGGCGAGCGCTGTAAATGAAACTAAAACTTAAATCGTAATCTACGGCTTGGATCAAATCCATGGTTGCTTCAAAATCAGCATCCGTTTCGCCAGGAAAGCCAATAATAAAGTCGCTCGACAAGCTTATGTTCGGGCGAATTTTCTTAAGCTTACGCATTTTAGATTTGTACTCTAACGCGGTATGACCACGCTTCATCAAATTCAAAATACGATCTGAGCCGCTTTGAACTGGAAGGTGTAAATGGTCTACTAACTCTGGAATACCTGCATAGGCATCGATAATGTCGTCAGTAAACTCTACTGGATGTGAGGTGGTATACCGAATTCGGTCGATGCCATCGATAGCAGCAACCAACTCTAATAACTCAGAGAAACGGCAAACCGTGCCATCGTAGTGATCGCCTCGGAAGGCGTTTACGTTTTGCCCTAACAAGTTAACTTCACGAACACCTTGACCAGCAAGTTGTGCAATTTCAAGCAGCACATCATCAACCGGACGACTGACTTCTTCACCGCGCGTGTAAGGCACAACACAGAATGTGCAGTACTTTGAGCAGCCTTCCATGATGGAAACAAACGCAGTAGGGCCCTCAGCACGGGGCTCTGGTAGGCGGTCGAATTTCTCGATTTCAGGAAAGCTGATATCCATCACCGATTTAGCGCCACCTTTAAGCTCGTTGATCATTTCAGGCAGGCGGTGCAGCGTTTGAGGACCAAAAACAAGGTCGACAAAAGGGGCACGTTGACGAATTGTGTCGCCTTCTTGCGATGCAACACAGCCGCCTACACCAATAATAAGCTCAGGCTTATCTTGCTTTAAGTTTTTCCAACGACCAAGCTGATGGAATACTTTCTCCTGCGCTTTCTCGCGAATTGAGCAGGTGTTAAGCAAAATGATATCGGCTTCTTCAGCGGTGTCTGCCGCGGTGTAGCCATGCGTAGAGTCTAGTAAGTCTGCCATTTTATCCGAGTCGTACTCGTTCATCTGGCAGCCCCAGGTTTTGATATACAGCTTTTTAGTCATAACAACTATTCGTTAACCTGTTAAGTTCTGGTAAGTGGTTGGTGAAGAATAGAAAACGCTACAAGCAATAGGGTATATTGCTGCTTCACACAACGCAGTTACGTTGAAGATGTTCAAAATAGCCGCATATTTTACCTGTTATGTAGCTATATTCCCAGCGCATTACGATGATTACCGATTAATTAATTTCATCGGCTCGCTTTGCTCACGGTGCACTGCTGGTATTATCGAAAGCGAATGCTATTTTTATGGTCATTTTGGGTAAAGACAAGGGAGGAAATGACTCCATTTAATATGCGCTTAATTTGTGTTACTCGCGGGTATTTTATATTCTGCACACAATTTAAAATGACAGTTACTACTTAGAATTACAGGTACCACGGAGTACGAATGTACGATTTTTGCATTAATGGCGGCGGTATGGTGGGCGCAGCATTAGCCCTTGGGCTAGCGCAGCAAAATTACCGCGTGGTAGTGATAGAGCCAAATCAGCCTAACGCATTTGAAGTAGAGCAAGGCCCAGATTTACGAGTGTCGGCTATTAGTGAAGCATCTGTTACCTTGCTAAAAGCGCTAGGGGCGTGGACAAACATTGAAAAAATGCGCTTAAAACCCTACGTAGGTTTGAGCGTGTGGGACAACCCTAAGCATCGAACTGACTTTACTGCAAAGAGTATCGACGTACCTCAGTTAGGCTACTTTGTCGAAAACCGTTTGTTGCAGTTAGCCTGTCACGAGGCGCTAACGCAGCATGAAAACGTGACAATTATCTTTAACGAAAAAATAGACAACATTGCGCTGTCATCAGAAAGCTCATCAAGTGATCTAACGCCGGGCTCTGAACTAACGCATAGCTCTAAACTAACGCCTAGCCCCAAAACTGATAACAATCCTAGTATCGATGAAGAAAGCTCAAGTGAGACAAGCACACTTGAGCAAAGCGTGTGTATTACACTGTCTTCAGTCTCAAAATCTTCAGTCACAGAGTCTTCAAACACGCAGATTCAGGCTAAGTGGCTTATTGGGGCAGATGGGGCAAGATCCCAAGTTCGTCAGTTTGCCGGTATTGGTACGTCAGGTTGGCAATATGGCCAACAAGCGATGGGCATCACCGTTAAAATGGCAAAAGAAACCCAAGCTATCACCTGGCAGCAGTTTACACCCACGGGGCCAAAAGCCTTTTTGCCTATGTTTGACGAGTACGCATCGCTTGTGTGGTACAACTCCCCAGAAGAGCTAAAACGTTTAAAAGGCCTTAACAGCACCCAGTTAAAAAACGAGGTTATTAACGCTTTTCCTAATGAACTTACTCAAAACGAGAATGATTTCTCAATTATCGACAAGGCAGCGTTTCCGCTCACTCGCATGCATGCTAGTGAATACGTAAGAGAACGGGTGATATTAATCGGCGATGCTGCTCATACCATTAATCCACTTGCTGGGCAGGGAGTGAATATTGGCTTTAGAGACGTTCAAGCCCTTTTAGAGGTAACTGCCAAGCGTCATGATGTAACGTCTCAGGTCTTTTTTAAGGCGTTGAAAAACGATTACGAGAAGCCACGTAAACGGGACAACTTGTTAATGATGTCAGCAATGGATGGGTTCTATACCTTGTTTAGTAACGACATAGCCCCCATAAAATGGATAAGAAATCAGCTTCTTTCGGTGGCCGAACGTGCAGGCCCAATAAAGAAAGAAGTGCTTAAATATGCTATAGGGATGCGTTAATGGAAGTGCTTATTTTACTGGCGGTATTGTTTGCGGCGTTAGTTATTGTTGTTCCACTTTTAGAGCGTTCGAAAATGCGCATAAGTAACGATGACGCAGCAAAGTGGGCGAAGTGGATCTGGCCACTAATGGGGGTGTTGCTTGTCGTTCAGCTTATCAGGCTGGTGTTTTTTTGAGGATTCATTCAGTCGGCCATTGTTTAGTAAGGTCGTAAAGCACCTTTTCAATCATCTTTTCAATTGCACTGTTGTCAGTTTGCAATATTGCGAAGGCTCGTAATCCCACGAATTGATTTTGCAGCCAATCGGCTGCAAAAGCCACTGGCGTGGTTTCCTGCAACTCTCTCGTCTCTATCGCTTTTTCGATGATGTTAGCGAAGCAGTTATTTAGTAACACCATTCCTTCAAGTACTGCTTTCTTGCCCACATCGCCAATCAGTTCCAACTCGGTAATCGATTTTACCAACAAACATTGGCGCATGTATCTCAACTCATCGGGGTTAATTAAGGCAGTTTTAAAAAATTCCCGAAGGGATAAGAGCGGGGTGTCGCTGTCGGCCACGCTCTGCAGTTTGTCTTTGCTGTGAGCTACATACTGCTCTACTACAAGCTTAAATAAGCCTTCTTTGTTTTGAAACCGCGCGTATATGCTTCCCGGACGCATGTCCAATGCTTGCTGAATATCGCGCATGCCAGAGCCTTGGAACCCTTTTTTCCAAAACAATATAGTCGCCTTTTCGACCGCATCTTCTTGTGCGTACTTCATAACATGGTACTCAATACAAATTTGAACGTGTGTTCAATTATCTCTCGAACAATGGCCAAGGTAAACCCATTATTGAAAAATAGGGGTTAAATCGACATCTACCAAAATTTAAGTCTCGTATTTAAGTCCCCTATTTATGATATATTGAACGAGTGTTCAAAATTTACTTGAACGATCGTTCAGATATGTGTAGTCTATATAAATCGCTTGCTAGTCATATTTTAGATAATCCTAGTAAGCTAGTTTTAAACTTGAATATATTCGGTATTAAACCAGTTAGGTAAATATGCCTTTCAGGGTTTGATGCCACTGAAACGATAGTGCGATTTTTTATAGCGTGCGTCAGTTACGCGTTTCGCTTTTTTCATCGATAGTGAAAAGCAGAGCGTTGCCGTTATCGTCTATTTTTTTCAATTCGTTCACAGCATTAGGAGAACAAAAATGACAGATTTTACTCTACATACAAAAGAGTCAGCGCCAGAAGCGTCTAAACCACTTCTGGATAATTCAGAAAAAGCATTTGGCATGGTACCGAACCTACATGCAGTAATGGCCGAAGCGCCGACGCTACTTGAAGGGTACCAAGTGCTGCACAAGCTTGCACAAGACACCTCGTTTAATGCCGAAGAGCTAACCGTTGTATGGCAAACGGTAAATGTTGAACACGCATGTCATTACTGTGTGCCAGCTCATACCGGCATCGCAAAAAGCATGCAAGTGCGCGATGATTTGATTGAAGAGCTTCGCAACGATGAAGCGCTGTCTGATAGCAAGCTAAATACGCTTAAAGAAACTGTGCTTGCGCTAACTCGAGGCAGAGGAAATGCAGAGAAGTCGCAGCTAGACGCATTCTATAAAGCAGGCTACGAGCACAAACAGCTGCTTGAAATTGTGTTGATATTAGCGCAAAAGGTAATGAGTAATTACACCAATCACCTTGCAGATACACCAGTTGATGAACCGTTCAAAAAGTTTGAGTGGTCACCTAAGTAATAGCTAGAATGTAATACGAATAACGGAAGCTTATGCTTCCGTTTTTTGTTTGCCCAGCGAAGCTGGCAAACCCAGCAGGACAATAGATGCCTGCATCACCCTGATTGAGGGGAAGATAATCCGAATCGCAAGGGCGTCACTGGCCAACGGTGGGGTCTGAAGGAAGCG
>NZ_JAPVOT010000018.1 GCF_027257845.1 Alteromonas sp. BMJM2
GGCAGTAGAAAGTGTGCAGGCACATAACAAAAAAATTAAGTTCGCCCGCTGCGCGGGCTGGGACGCATACACGCAGGGCGGCTTCGCCAGTATGCCCTGCGCGCCTGCGCCCCTTATTTAAAAGTTAAACCCTTATTCAGCATCAAGTCTCTTTAATGCTTTTTTGTAAGCCTCATTTCTTTCGCGTTTTCCCACTGCAAGCACTGTAACTACTACTACGTCATCAAGTACCTGATACACCAACCTATATCCTGATTGACGTAATTTTATTTTATAAACATTATCGGCACCTAACACTCTATCTGGGGCTACGTGCGGTGTTTTTAACCTCTCTGCTAACTTCTTCTTCAATTGCTGCTGCAAAGTACTACCAAGCTTATTCCATTCTTTTAGGGCGCTTCTTTTAAACTCTAATTTATAGGTCATCCAAATTTACCGAAACGCTTTCTTCACCTTGCCTTTCTTTAACAAGCTGTAGTAGTTCCAGATCCTCCAAACGATCCATCATTTTTTCGTAAATCTCAGCTGGGACACAATAGAATGCGGGTTCATTCCTATTCAATATGGCGACAGGATCGCCATATGCACTGCTCGCAACTTTCATAGGGTTTGCTTTTAGTTCTGTAATACTTGCAGCAACTTCAGCCAAAACTCTAGCCGCCATAACGGTCTCCTAAAAGGTCTTTAATTAGGTCATTTTAGGCTATCATTGTTGGTTTAACAAGCGCATAAACTCGCTCACTACGTTCGCTGGGACAAAAATACGTAGGCTCCCAGCGCTTCGCTTGGTATTGTAGCCTACATATTTTTGCCCGTTATGCGGGTGTTATGTGACTCACTTTTTCATTTCGCGATAAACCGTATAGAATAGCATTTACGCCGTTTAAAGGAGTCAACCAAACCATGCCCGTAATTAGCCGGTTCTATGGAATTATTATCGCAATGTATTTTAACGATCATAATCCTCCCCATTTTCATGCTAAATATTCTGGTTACGAGGCACTCTTTGCCTTTGACGGCTCAATACTTGAAGGGGAGCTTCCTAATAGAGCCACAAAATTCGTTCAGGAATGGCTTTCAGAGCATCGAGCCGAACTAGAAGATAATTGGCATAAGGCTCAAAATGGCGAACCGCTAAACTACATTGCACCATTGGAGTAAAACTATGCTTCACGTTAGAAACGCAAAATATCTGGACGGCTTTAAACTGTGGGTAACATTTGACGATGGTACAGCTGGAGAAGTCAATTTAGAAAACAAGTTATCTGGCAGTGTCTTTGAACCTCTGAAGGACTCTTCGTTTTTTTCTAAAGTTGCTGTAGACCCAGAATTAGAGACAGTGGTTTGGCCGAATGGTGCTGATCTAGCGCCTGAGTTCTTAAAACGTCACATAACAAGGCGCTAAAGTTCACTCCCTTCGGTCGTTCGGACGCATTTACGCGGGGCGGCTTCGCCATTATGCCCCACGCAACTGCGCCGCTTAGCTTAAAGTTAGCTTTCAAATGAGTAACAAACTAGGTCTAGTCACTTTTTCAGTTGTCACTTTTTTAATTGTAGTTTTATATGCACAGATTTGGGTGACCGGTCCCGTTTACAGTAATCCGTCTCGGATGCAAGGTGTTGTATATTTAGGTTTCGAAAGTAGATTTTTTAAACCATGTGGCTCTGAAGAATCATGGTGGATTGCTATAGACGAAAGCAGTTTTATTAATCGCCTTTTTTATGAATTTAATGAGAAGACTAAAGGAACTAGAAAAAATGGCGTATTTGAAATTTACTTAGATGCTGATATCAATATTTCGAATAGAGGCAGGTTTGGTCACTTAGGTATGTCTGATAGAGAAGTGGAAATAATACAAATTCACGAAATAATAGACACTAAATCGAAAGGTTGTTTGAACAATGAAAGCTAACAAAAACATAAAGACGGACGTTTTGGAAGAGCGCCAAAATGTCGCTTATCCAAGGTGTTAATGTTCGATTTGGACCTGCAACCCGTCGAAAGATGGCGCTATAGTTATTACCGCTTTGTCGGATCAGCGGACATTATCAATGGGCTTTCTCATTGTCTGCAATTCACTCTTAGCAGCCAAAATTTTGCAATTAGCCAACGGCAACTTCACGTACACAGCTGCCGTTAAAATTGTTTAAACTCAACGACATCTTTTGGCACATAGCAGTAGTTGTAATTCTCTAAGCGAAACGCCCCATCCTTTTTTTGCTGATGAGCAGCCTTTCAAGAGCGACCATCAGCAATTTGCTTATGGTCGCTCGGCGTTCGTTTTACTCAAGCGTAAATTGGTCGATATTAGGGCCGCTTTCACCTACTGTTCTAAATTCTATATGGTTAGCACCCTTTACCAATGTGAAGCTTACTGCTTGATGTCCCCACTTGCTGTCCCAACTTCCTGTCGGTTCAAATTCAACCATTGCTGCTTTTTTATCGTTGATAAAAATAGCAAGTGGACGTTTTGATTCTGTGTCGTTGTGTGTGTACCTAAATACAGCTTTATATTCTCCCTCAGCGCCATCGTTTTCGTGATACCAATACATCGTACCTTCTTTATTATTAAATGTTCCGTAAGCGCCACCGTGAACTCCATGAGCACCTCTCACTGCCCCAGCACCCTTGCCATATTCAGCGTCTTCGCCTTGTAATGACAAGCCGCGCCCAATCCACATGTCCGCTGAGTTCTCATCGCCCCAAAAAAGACCAACACCTTTACCAAATTTTTGCGTCATTTGCATTTCAAGTCTACCGTTTACAAATATATTGGCGTATACCGTATCTCCATCATCTACATTGAACGGAGTTAAATACGCTTTCATGTTGGCTGCATTGTTACTGTTTACACTATAAAAAACTTCTATTTTTTGAGAAGTGATGTTGGCAGCGTCAGTAATGGCAATAGCTTGTACATCAATGGCAACTTTACTTGATAGCCTTAAAGCTTCATCACCTACTATTGCGCCTATTGTTACAAATTCACTGGCATCTGGATAAGTCACTTCAATAAACGCCCTGTTTTTACCCATAAATAAGTGCCGGTAATTAGATTTAACGCGGTTGGTGTGCTCGTAAGGAGAGCCGTTTTCAAGGGCTTTTACCTTTAAGCCTTCACTGAAATGGTAATAAGTTTTATGGCTTCCATAAGGATAAAAGTTATTTTCATCGTCAATAGTTTCAGTGGTGATTACTTTCGCAGTATTAAAACCACCTTCAGCTGCATAAGTGTCAATGCTGTGTCTTAAACCAATAGGGGAGTCAGCGGTTTTAAACTCTTTCTCTAAGATTTTTTGACCGTTTTTATAACCTACTGCCCTTATCGAACCTGGTGTCCATGGAACGAGCCACTCTACTTGCATTTTATTGGCTTGTTTACCTGGCTTATCACGACCAAGAGATTTGCCATTGAGAAACAACTCGACTTCATCGAGGTTCGAATACACCCATACTGGAATCTCAGTGCCTTCCTTCATAGTTGGATGTGTCCAACTGGGAAATATATGGAGTGAGGGTTCATCGAGCCATTGGCTTCGATAAAAGTGAAAAAGATCTTTCTTAAAGCCTGCAAGATCAAGTGCGCCGCCCATAAATGCAATGTAAGGCCAGCCTCCATGTGCTAAGCCAGCTTCACCATGGTAATCAAAACCTGTCCAACGAAAGTGTCCTGCATGATGCGGTAAATCACGGGCTAATTCCCAGTTTTGACGCGCACTAATACGCACGGTTGCGTTATCGTACGAAGAATTAAGGTGTTGCTTTTGATTCGACCAGTTTTTTGGGTCTTTCCAATCGTAGAAAAATATTTCTTTATTAGTAATGTTAGGTAGCTCGAACGTATCGTTTTTCGGACCGTCACGCCACCAAGTCTGAGTACGATAGTATCCTCTAGTTTGCCACGTGTGTGGTGCTTCTGTTGATACGAATGGCTTTTCAAAACGTCGTTCAAAAAAGCTCTTACTTTCCGAGCCTCCGTTAATACCTACTACGTCTAGCCCTTCTTTGTTCGTTGAACCGGAGGTCACCAGTCGGGTAGGGTCGTGCTTTTTCACGGCTGCAGCGAGTTCCGTAACAATTTCGCCGTGAGTTTCGTTACCCACGCTATAAATGATTATTGAAGGGTGATTTCTATTGCGGGTTACCCACTCGGTTAAGTCTTTCTCCCACCACTCATCGAAATGATATCTGCCGTAGTCGTGACGTGCTTTTTGTTTCCATCCATCGAACACTTCATCCATAACCATTATGCCCAGTTCGTCACAAAGTTCGTAGAACATGGTGGGGTAGGGATTGTGGCCGGTACGAATGGCGTTTACACCCATATTTTTTAAAAGGCTTAGCTTCCATCGCAAAAGAGGCTTTGTCCAAGCACCTCCTACAGGTCCGCCCTCATAATGTTCGGCAACGCCCTGAATCTTGACATTTTCGCCGTTTATCCAAAAACCGGTATCTGTTTCCCATTCGATGTGCCGGATACCAAACTTAACGCTATCAGTATCTACTGGCACATTGTCTTTCTTTAGTACAATATCAAGGTCGTATAAATATGCGTCATGTGGTTTCCACAATTGTGCGTTGTTCAAGTCAAAAGAAAATGTGTAGTTGTGATCACTCTTTATGTCTTTCAGCGTCTGCTCGTGTGAAAAACGCTCGGTCCCTTCTTGATCAAGCACGCGATATTGAATTGAAAAATCATCTTTATCGTTTGGTTGCACGTTCAACTGAAAACTAGTTTCAACCTCTGTACGCTCTCCAACTAACGGCGTATTTACGAATAAAGAGTTATGTTCAATATGTGTAGGATTGAGTATAGCAAGCTTAACCGGTGCGTAAATTCCGCCCGGGTGGTACCAACGCGCAGAGGGTTGAAGCTCATTGTCAACGCGCACGCTAATTACGTTGTTTTCTTTGTTGAGAAATTTAGTGAGCTCATATTGGAAGCTGATATAGCCATAGGGACGTTTTCCTAGAAAGTGTCCGTTTATCCAGACCTCGCTATTCATATAAACGCCTTCAAACTGAAGCCACACTTGTTTATCTTGCCAGTCATTTTTGAATGTGAAGTGCTTCCTATACCAAGCAGTTCCGCCGCCGTGATAGCCGCCAGACTGGCCCTGGGTTCCCGCTTTGTTCACGCCCTCCTCGAATATATAGTCATGAGGAACATTGAGTAATGTCCAACCGCTGTCGTTGAAAGTCGGCTCTTTATAAATACGGTTATCGCTTAAATGAAATTTCCAGTCATTGTTGAAATCAATATATTGCCTGCTATCCTGGGCGGCAAAAGTATCGTCCGCTGCAAGCAAACCGATAAAAATAATGACACTCATAATGAGATGGTGAAAAGTCTTCGCTCTTGGCAATGATGTTAAAGATTGCAACATACAATTTGATCCTGACAAATCTAAATCCAGTGGGGTCGCTAAAGAAGTTATTCTAGACCTTTAATTGGGAGCGACATCCTTATATGAGGCATGCTCGGAATCAGTCATACGTATTTCATCCAAATACAGATAGTGGTCATTTTGCATACCGCTTAGGTCGCCATTAAAGTACATACCCCATGAAGGGTAGATGCCTTTATCATCGTTATACCCAAATCGGATATTTTCTTTATCCAGCATTTTTTCGCCATCTACCCAAAGCTCTATTAAGCCCGTTCTTGCGTCGGTATAGTCAACTTTCACATGCAGTACAAAGTCAACCCATCGGTCTAAGTAGTCCTGCTTCGACCCTGGGATCTCGAAATGTTCCGTGCCGTCCCCATTTCTTGTAGGGCTTAACTCATATGGATCCCATTTCCAATTACCTTTCATTCCTTGTTCTGTGAGTGTAAGGCTAAAGGGAGGATTGCGGGAATGCTCTTTCAATCGTTTATCTGCACTACCGTGAATTTGAAAAAATAGCCAATCGTTGGGCTCACTTGTTGTGCCGTCACTCGGAAAATAAAAGCTAAAGCCGTACCACGCTTCAGCGCCTAATACCTTGCTGGTTTTAAAGCCATGAAACATCGCTTTTCTATCCACATTATCTAACTTTTTTGGGTTTCCGTTATAAGTTGCAGGCTTTTCGTGTTTCCAGTGCAGTTTTGCGGCGTATTTCCCGTTTCGTACAATCTCTTGTTCCACCGAAAATGCGGAGTTTGTTTGTAGCTGATTAAACATGAAGTTTTTTGATAATGCGCTGTCTAATCCTGGTGTAAAGCCAAGCGGGTAAGCGGCGTTCCAACCTGCATTTTCAAACGATTCATAAATCAGGGGGGCGGTGGCAGACAAACTATCATCAACTGCGCGTGGTTTAGCGGGCGTTTGAAATCCTCCATCATGCCAAAGGTATAAACGCTGCGATGCCCCTTTTTTAATATTTAATATAACCCCTAGATTATGCCCATTGTTGTCCTTTATCCCTTCCATTTGAATCCGAGTGTTTTTTAGCGCTACATGTTCTTCCAATACGTTCCAGCCCGTTCCGTTAGCACTTTCTACAGTTGCAAAGTGGGTTACTTCTTCCGCATCACGATAGACTGCAACGCCAGTGTGTCTATCGGGATCGGTACTCAATGTTTCCAAGCTTAGAATATCTGAAATAGTCTTGTTGTCTTTGTCGCTAAGCGTTCTATTAACCGTATTAGGCAAAGGCAAACTGTGTTGCCACTGACCATCGTTAAAGACCGCCATTCGCTGCTCACGGAAAGACTTGGTTCGGGCTTCATAAGCTACCGCCGGTTTACCATCTTCCAATATGAGTGGGGACGTGCCGAAAGGTGTTTCCTCTTTGTCTGTTGAATCGAACGCTAGCATTTTTTCGTTCGCCATATTAATGGTCACGGGAATGTCAATCGTTTCATCTTGAGCGTTATAGAATAGTCCGCTGGAAGTATCTAATCGCATGTAATAAGCGTTGATACGGGCATAAGTTTCTTTGTCGTGATATTCAAGAAAGTTGCATTCATGCCATAAAAAACTGATCGCTATTTCGGTATCAGATATCTTTAGTGGATTGATATAAAAAGTGTCAACATTAATTGGGTTGCCCGATTGCGGCGTGGGCCACGTAATAACTACGGGGTCTTCAAATCGTTTAGAACCCGCTGGCATTTTGTAATATACCCAAGGAGATTTATGTGTTCCGGCACGGGTAAATAAGTAAATGTCGCCGTTCCCCATTTTGTAGCTTTTGGTATAAGACGCAAAAGGAGAAATATCATCAACGTATTCAAACTCACTTATATCACGCGGTTTTTTGGAAACCACGTGTAGCATTCTTCCACCTGCATGAGGAGTATCGATCGACAATGGGTTTAAACCGTCTTCTCTTTCGCCGCCATGTCCTCCGTAAACAATGTGAAGGTAACCTCTGTCATCCATTTCTATGATTGGACGTCCGTGACTATCAATTTTCCTATTGCCTTTGGACAATGTGCTTTCAGCCGCTTTGAGAGGTTTTTGCCACTTTTTCGATGTTAAGTTATAGGATGTAATATAAGGGTCGGTAAGATGCCCCTGGTAGGTGATATATAGTGTATCGCCATCGAGATATTGCCAACCTCGATGAGGATTACCTGGTAAATTTTCAGTAAAGTGACCCTCTGGTAACGCTGGAAGAGAGTCAAGTAAAGGTGCTTTAGCACCGAAGTCTTCTTTTACTAAGGGGTAAATATCTTCAAATTCTCTTCCTGCTTTAAATGCATCATAAATTGGCTGATATTCTGGATATTGCCCATACATGTACTGATCAATTCGCCACTGCCAATATTGTGCACTCTCAGGATTTTTAGGCTCGATTTGTCCCTTCAATGCTGAAAAAACGTTGTCGTTTTTAGAGTGTGTCGCAATAAACGCGGCTCTTTGTTTATAAAAATCGTTTTCTGGTATGAATTCTTTCGCTGCCTCTGTTGGGGCACATGCTATGGTTAAAAAACTTATTGTAAGCCCAATAGCTGCACTTTTGAGGAGCCCCGCGGCTGGGAAACTTTGGGATGCGGCTTCGTTTCTTGTCTTCATGCGATTTTAATCTCATTAGGTATCACCATTGCCTCTTTGCTCTCTTTAACAAGTGGCAACGGTGATGTATATTCGTTCATATGTAATCACAATGTAACAAAAATAGTCAATATGAATCAAAATCAATTTGATAAATTGTTAAAAAGAACCGTGAAGCTACATGTTTTCACACTTATAGGCTGTATAGCAGTAGCCTCATCATCATTAGCTCAGACGACCCTTGAATCAGAGTTTGCAATGCCAGAGCCATCGTATCTTCCTAAGACATGGATGCATGCGATGAATGGAAATATAACGCAAGAAGGACTCACCGAAGATTTTAACGCTATGCGAGAAGCTGGCATCGGTGGCGCTATCTTCTTTCATGTGCACAGACGCAACGTACCTTTCTCATCTCGAGGCCCTATTAGGTTTGGAACCGATGAGTTCAATAAACATCTGGTCCATGCTGCAGCTGAAGCTGATAAACAAGGAATTGAGTTTGGTATACACAATTCTGATGGTTGGACATCTAGCGGTGGACCATGGGTAACACCTGAACAATCAATGAAGCGACTTACGTGGTCAGAAACAAGTATAAGTGGCGGGCAAACATTAATTCCTCCTCAACCGGGATACGCGGAGCAGCTGTACCGAGATATTGCTGTCATAGCTATCCCAAGAAATAAGTTTTCGTCAGATAATAGTTTCCAAAATGGACAGATTACCGTTTCAGACAGTTCACTTGATACCAGTGTGTTAAAAGACAGTGATTGGGATACGGAACTCACATTTTCTAAAAATGAAGAAGGTGTTTATTGGGTACAGGTGGAATTGGATTCTCCATCTTCTCTTCGGAGCCTTCAGATTGAAACACCGAACCGACATGGTGATGCCGCCCTTCTCATATCCCATGACGGTATACATTTTCGTAACGTTGTAGAGAAACTCCGTAGGCCAAGAACAGGCGCTAGGATGTGGGCATTCAGCCCACAACTCGTTTCTAAGGATAATGATGGTTTTAAAGCAAAGTTCTTTCGGGTTGTATTTGATAAGCCAATTGCCATTAAGCGTTTTGATTTGTGGTCAACACCGCGCATAGACGACTGGCTTTCAATGAATTCAATGGAGCGAGGAAAACTGAGTTTGACACCGAGTATAGCGCCTGGTGCCATAATCAAGCGCGATGATATTCTAGTGTTGAATCAAGGCGACTTGCCTGCCAAGGGTGTAGAGCTTCCAGAAGGCGACTGGCAAGTTTTGCGTTTTGGCTTTACCAGCACTGGGGCTTTCAATGTACCAGCTACCGTTGAGGGTGAAGGACTGGAAGTTGATAAGTTTAATGCAGAAGCATTACGACATCATTTTGAACAATTTGTCGGGAAAATAGTAACAGATGCCAAAGATGCTGGTATCGAATCATTAAAAACGGTTGAAGTTGATAGCTACGAAGTGGGTGGTCAAAATTGGACTGATGACATAGCAGAGAGCTTTCAACAGCAATTCGGCTACGACCTTATTCCGTGGTTACCGGTAATGACTGGAAGGGTTATCGAATCTCCTGAGCATACGGGAGCCGTTCTACAAGAGCTTAGACAGCATCAATCTGATCTGATGGTTGAGAACTATTTTGGAGAATTTACTCGTCTTGCAAATGAGTATGGACTTGAAACATATATTGAGCCCTATGGATGGGGCCCTTTCGATGAACTGGCCGCGGGTGGAAAGGCAGACCGCTTGATGGGTGAGTTTTGGGTACGGGAAACAGAGTACAATGGTCGCATTATGGCTGCCATATCTTCAGCACATATTTATGGAAAAAAAGTAGTTTCGGCTGAATCATTCACATCAATTAACACCGTAAATTGGTATGGCCACCCTTATTTTTACAAGCATTATGGCGACGAAATGTGGGCGAGGGGAATTAACGAAACTATGTTCCATAGGTTTGCTCATCAACCTAATAATCATGTAAAGCCTGGTATGACCATGGACTCCATTGGGTCTCATATCGATAGAACACAAACGTGGTGGAATAACGGCGGCAAGACATGGTTTAAATATTTGGCAAGGGGATCTTATTTACTTCAGCAAGGCGTTCCCGCCGCAGATTTTCTTGTTCATTTAGGCGACGTTGCGCCTCTTCGAGTCGGTAATAAAAACAACACTAATGTACCTAAAGGTTTTGGCTATGATTACACGAACACGGATGTTCTGCTTAATCGTGTAAGTGTTAAAGACGGCCTCTTAGTGCTTCCCGAGGGAACAACATACAAAGCGTTACATTTACACAGAACAGATTTCATGCACTTTAAAACACTAGAGCGAATCAAAGAATTAGTGGGGGCGGGTGCGACGGTTATTGGAGAGAGGCCACAACGTGTTATTGGTTACAGTGAGTGGGCGAAGCAAAAGGAGTTTGACCAAATTGTAAATGCACTTTGGGGTTCAGAGGAAGGACAAGCACATCAAATAAACCGTTATAAAAAAGGAATTGTGAGCAGCTACTCATTAGGTGACTCAATTAATGAGTTAGGGATGAGAGCTGATATGGAAATTGACGGCGTGCCAGCGCAGTTTTTTGCACACCGACGTATAGGACAGAACGATCTTTACTATTTCTATAACGATGATCCTGATTTCAAAAATGTTGAAATCACCCTTCGTGATGGCAATGGAACGCCGGAGATTTGGAATGTGGACGATGGAACCATAGAACAAGTTCAAGATTACCAAATAACCGACTCGGGCTTAAAAGCCAAGCTGCCGCTTGAGCCATTTGCATCGAGGTTTGTTCTCGTTAGACGTGATGATAAAAGCCCCAAATACAATGGCTCTCACAGCGAAATAGTTAATGATATTTACGCTCGAAAAAGTGACCACAATATTATTAATACATTTGCTAAGCCATGGAATGTAAAATTTGACAAAGCGTGGGCTGGGCCAGGTGAGGTGACGTTTGATTCACTTATAGATTGGACTGACAGTGAAATAGAAGGCATTAAGCATTACTCAGGCACTGCTAGATATCAAACTTCTTTCCAAGTGGATAGCGAGTACTTGAGCAGTATGTCATCTCTTTATCTTGATCTTGGGGATGTTCAACAAATTGCAGAAGTAACTGTGAACGGACAGTCTTTTGATACATTATGGAAGCCGCCTTTTGTGCTAGATATTCGAAGCGCAGTGCAACTGGGTGCAAACAGCCTAGAGATAAAAGTGACAAATACGTGGGTAAATCGACTGATTGGTGATGAAGCTCTTCAAGACACCAGTGGTTACTCAATGACAGGTGATACAGTTCCTTGGTTAGTCGAGAATAGACCGGCTCCTGAAAGTGAGCGTGTCACATTTACTGGTTTTAATTTCTTTGCAAAACAACCTAAAAAATTACAGGCATCTGGCTTGATTGGACCAGTTCGGCTTTTAACGATAAAGCAAAACTAAGATGGTGAGGTAAAAATGGCAATGGGTGGAACTATATTCCACCCATTTTTTTACAATGGGCGTGTAGCTATTGTGTAGAGTCGGGTGAGCTCTATAAAAATGTTCGTGTTTAGGAACTTATAAAATAAGTTATCAAAAGACATTTAGGTACTATACTTACCTCTTTAGATAGAACATTTTATAAAAAGTAGAAAGTACAAAAGTTTTACCTAATGCGAGATTTTGTTCATTTGTAGAGCGGATTCGTGAGTCGCTTACCCTCCTTAAGGTACTTTCGGTATTTACAAGTAAACACCTTCTTTTTTTGGCGTCTAAGACGTTCACTATTATTAATACGCCACTTTATTTTATTGTGAATAAAGTTGCTTTTTTGTAGTACGGTATGAATGCCTTGCTTTCTTTTCGCGGAGAAGATGTACAGTAAAAGATAGCTGGTCTTAATTAATGAAAATAAAATTGCACTTAACCGTTCTTTATATATAACGTATTTTAACAGGAAAGCTGTGTGACCTACTTATCCGCCTCACTAAGTGTAATTATCTTAATATTAACTGGCTGCTCGTTTTCGCTGCATGCTGCGCAAGTCTCGATATATATCGCAGACAATCAAGGAAAGCCGCTCACTAATATCGTTGCTCTTTTACACAGTACCGATATGTCGAAGGTAGCTAAGACTAAGCCAGCGATAGCAATCATGGATCAAATAAATAGAGAGTTCGTTCCCCACACATTGGTGGTACAGCAAGGCACCAAGGTTGATTTCCCTAATTCCGATAATGTTCAACATCATGTTTATTCGTTCTCACCTGCGAAAACGTTTGAGTTAAAGCTTTACAGTGAATTAGAGGTGGAACCTCAATTATTCAATACCCCTGGTGTGGTGGAGCTTGGGTGTAACGTACATGATTGGATGCTGGGATATATTTATGTTGCAGATACACCGTATTTCGCACAATCCAACAGTGAAGGCAAAGCGACCATAACAGTCCCCGACGGCGACTATACGATGTCTATTTGGCACCCAAGACTGTCAGAAAGCGACACCGCGAGAATGTCGAAAATAAACGTTGGTAATGATGATATTACCGTAAGCTTTTCTTTGTTTTCGCCTTTATTACCCAGTCTTGTTGAATATGATGCAGTGGAGGGCTTTACCGAATATGATTAAAACTTTGTTTGGCCGCGCCTTAAATTTGCGCACGACATTAATGGTAAGTTTTTTAACTATCGTTTTAGTGGTCGTGCTATTTACCTTGTATATCGTCCAGCAAGCCACATTCACTCATTCAACTGGACTGTTGAAAACGAATGCCGAGACATCGAGTCGAGTAATAAACGACTATATTCGAGATGTGGCTAATGTATTGCAATCCTCCGCAACCAACTTAGCAGCAGATTTCAGTGTTAAAGGTTTAATTTTAAGCGCAGATACTCAAGCGCAGTCACTAACGCTTGGCATGCGTAACTTTGCAGATCGCTTTGGTGCAGAAGAATTTGCCGTGATTGACAGTCAAGGTAAGGTGTTATCTACATCAAAGGGCTTCACATCAATAAAAAGTGTGGATGTTGAGAGGCTCGCCGTAGATGGTATTACGTGGGCAGAGATAGACGATAATATTTTCCTAGCCAAATCGGTTGCTGTGAAAAACACGCCACGTTCCAGAGATGCCATGGCGTGGTTAATATTTGCTAAGCCTATTGCGGGATTGATAAACGATGACCTAACGCGTCTCACCACGATGGACGTCAGCCTACTGCGTGAAACACAAAACTCATTTACTTATTTAGCGTCTAGCTATCATAGTGCCATTCAAAAAGAGTTTTCGAATGTGCTGATGAGTGAGAGCAACGACTTACAGGATGCTTACCTCTCCAGTGATCACTATGTTTATTTTGTTAGTGCGTTAGGCAGTACCCAAAGCGCAACTATACTACTTATGCTATCTACGGTAGAAAGTAACGCCTACCTGTCATACAACAGCTTGTTAGGGCGTTTAATCGGTTTGCTGGTTGTGGTTGCCATCGTTACGCTAATGGCAGCAATGTTGATTTCTAACAGTATTACCAAGCCAATTCTTATGTTAATAGGATTAACTGAGAAAATCCGCCAAGGATTGCATGTTAACCAGTTTCCAGAGGAAGGTGCCGCCGAGGTTAACAAGTTGTCTAATGCCATAAGCTCGATGCAAAGCGCAATTGTTAAAAGAGAGCACGAGATAGAAAGGCTGGCATTTTATGACAGCGTAACGTCTCTGCCTAATCGTAACCGCTTTATTCAATTACTTGAAGAGCAGATAACGCTTTATCCGAGTAATATGTTTGCGGTTGTGCTCATTGATATAGCTCGATTTAAAGAAATAAACGACACTATTGGTCACAGTACGGGTGACAAGTTACTCGCTTTGGTAGGAGAGCGATTACGCAGCGGTTGTCGCGACAATATATTTATAGCACGTTTAGGTGGAAACGAGTTTGCTGTCATCGACACTGAAGATGGAAATGTTGAGCAGTTGATGGAAGAACTGGCAAGTATGTTTAGCGGTGCTTTCAACATTAACTCACTTTCGCTAAACATAAACGTCAGTATTGGTGGAGCCCGGTACAACAACCATGGCACTCAGCCAAGTGAACTGATGCAGGCGGCAGATATTGCGCTTCATGCCAGCAAAGATTCCCATAAGCCTTACGTACTCTATCATGAAGAACTAAATACGTTCTCAGTGCTGCGATTGCGGCTAATGAGTGAGCTAAAAGAAGCACTTAATCAGGGTCAGTTGACGTTGTACTATCAGCCGAAAATGGCGTTGGCTAATGATAAGGTTCACAGCGTTGAATGCTTGATCAGGTGGATACACCCCGACCATGGCTTTATTTCGCCAGATGAATTTATCCCTTTAGCTGAGCAAACTGGCGCTATCCGCTATGTAACCAGTTGGGCGCTGCGACAAGCTGCCCAGCAATATGCACAATGGCGAAGCGTAGGAATGGACATTGCAATGGCGGTCAATATTTCTGCTGTGGATCTCACCGACTTATCACTTCCTCATACCGTGTCGGCGCTGCTGTCCGAATTTACTATGCCACCTGACAAGCTCATTCTTGAAGTAACTGAAAGTGCGGTTATGGGCGATCCTGAAGTGGCAATCAATGCGCTCAACATGCTAAGTCGAATGGGAATTAAGCTTTCGATCGACGACTTTGGTACTGGGTTTTCTTCAATGGCACAGCTGAAGAAAATGCCTGTCGATGAGATTAAAATTGATAAAGCGTTTGTGTTAGAGCTGGCTACCAATGAAGAAGACCAAGTGATGGTTAAAACACTGATCGCATTAGCTAAAAACTTAGGGCTAAGTACGGTTGCAGAAGGCGTTGAAAATGAAGATTCGGTGGTATTACTTCGCAATATGGGGTGCTCGACAGCTCAGGGGTTTCACTTAAGCCGGCCATTACCTGCAAAAGACATCACGCCATGGTTAGAAGCACATAGTGACATTCGCTAATTTTTAGCAATGTACTAACGTTGAATAAGGAAGGCAGTGAAATACTGGATTCTATTGTTATTGATTTGTGTAGTTATCAGTGCACCAATTAGCGCACAAGTGCTGTCTGGGCGTGTCGAAGTCGCCATTGTCGATGCCGACAAACTGACAACGTGGCAAAACAGTGGTACTGGTATTCTTCGGCCTGAAAGCGGGGGAACTCAGCTGCAACAGGCTTTCATTAGAACCCACTTCGACTTAAACAGCGATTGGTCTGTAGATGCCGTGCTCAATGCGTATGAAGACGGTGAAGATCACATTGGTTTTACTCAGGGTTTTCTGCGCTATAAACCTCTGACATCAAATAAGGTTAAGGTAAAGGCAAGACTCGGTTTTTTCTACCCATCAATGTCGATTGAAAACGTTGCCGAAGGCTGGCTTTCCCCTTATACCTATACACAATCTGCTATTAACAGCTGGATAGGCGAAGAGCTTAGAAACGCAGGTGGAGAAATTAGCTTTTTTGAAAATGGTAGAGCGAGTCGCAGCCCCTGGAGTTGGGAAGCCACATTCGGTGTGTTTAAAGGTAACGATCCGCTAGGCTCTCTGCTGACATGGCGCGGCTTTGCGATGCATGACAGGCAAAGTCTCCATTCAGACAGAATAAACTTTGCGAAGCTGCCAAGTGTTATTCGCGAAGACGCAATCAATTCACCCGCATGGGTAGAACCCTTCACCGAAATTGACGGAAGGTGGGGAGGCTATGTCGGATTTCATTTACGCCATTTTCGAACATCAGAAGCACGATACTACTTTTACGACAATAGAGCCGATCCAAGCGCTATTAATCAGGCGCGTTTGTATGCCTGGCGCACCAAATTTCATTCCCTAGCACTACAGCATAATTTCAATAGGCAATGGCGTCTGATGTTTCAATTTATGGACGGGGCGACAAACATGGGCCCCAATATCGTCAGAGCTGACTTTACTGCATGGTATGTTGCTGGGCGATATTCTCAAAACAAGCATTCAGTGACCCTGCGTTATGATTGGTTTGATGTTCGAGAAGACGATTCTATGCCTGCTGATCAAAATAACAGTGACGGGTATGGCGTTACGCTAGCATGGCGTTATCAATATACCCATCACTGGGAGTTTGGCGCTGAGTATCATCGAAACGAAAATAAAGCAGAAAACAGAGTTCAACTTGATATTCCCCTGAGCCAAACTCAAACGCAGTCTCGCTTTGTTGCGTCATATCGTTTCTAATAGGTTTAGTACTTTCGATGAGTAAATTACAGACCACCTTCAAGTAAGTGTATTTTATAGGTTTCCCTCATCCACCACCGAGGTGCCCCTCTTGCTCAACTCGCGCGCGCCTTCGGCTGGTTCGGCAGGGCGGAGTTGCAGGGTTGATGCCACTATTGAGCTGTCGCGGGTGGGTTTTATGGGTGTTTTTAAGTGAAGGTGGTCTGTAAATATAATACAATAGAGGTAATGTTAATTGATAAGAGTATGTGGTGATGGTGAATGACTTTGCGCGCTTTAATAGTTTGCTTACTACATTGGATGAATTGTATGAATCGTTGTACAGCGAAATGCGGTTGGCGCCCACGGCATATTTTGCCAATATTGATGACGTGACTAAAGAGGATTTCAAAGCGTTCTCTGCCGGTGAGCTTATGCTTGGCCATCGCGACATGTTCAATGTTCAGGCACAGATGCGTTGTCTTAATGCCTTAAAGTGCTTCCATCGTCCCTCTCACGATATTTCAGGCCGCGTTGCGGGCAAATACCCTGGCATTCTTTTGCTTGAAAACCATGACGACGTCATTGATACCGTCATAGCCATTAACAGTACAAAGACGGCTATCAAGCATAGCGTGCAGGATAGAAAGCCTGATGGCTCTCACGGGCGCAATCATCTACAAAAGCATGAGTTCTTACATCAGCATCGTGGCGCCGAGATTATCTCGTATCAGCTGTATCGGCATATCGATGTGATTAACTGCCGCCCGGATACCAATACTACCCTTAAAAGCGTGAATTTTTATTGGGCCTATAAAAATGCAGACCAGCGACTTACGCCAGAGCGTGCCGTTTTGTACCTGTATAACAGCAAGTCTGGGCTTACTGATACACAACTGAACGATGTAAAAGCGCGCATTATGGACACCCAGCACACCCATCGCTTTTATATACGCAAGACACGCAATGCATCGGTGAATTTGTCGCTGTATTACGGGGCAGTGGATGGTAAGCCAGTGGTCAATACAATTAATGCTGCCCAGCCCATTATTTTGTGTAATTCTGAAGATGTCCCCACAATTCGTCCGTTAGGCGCCCATGTGCCGCAAAAACGCAAAGCGAATAGGAAAGGGCACGCGTGGGAATGTTTGAATGAAACCGTGAACCTTTATACAAGGCCAATTACAGAGGCGGACAAAAAACGTGAAGCTCAATTACCCAAAATCTAGCTTGGTTAGGTTCCCTCGATAAGGAGAATGCAAGTGCTTTACTAGAGCGTGTGGGTAACGTCATACACTGGGCTAAGTTGTATGTCTGACTGACTGACTAGTAGAGTATTGCAATGAAAAGTTTTTAAGGTGCGCATCGCCGTTTCCAATCAAGCAGTTGAATGCAATAATCTTAAACATCTTTTCAACTTCTTCAGGGGAGTGTGTATTTCGGTGTGTTGCCTTCATCACATTTTCATAGCTACCTAAATATTTCTGGTCTCCAGTGCGCCCCATAAGCGTAGCATAATCCTCGATACCTATTTTATTTCCGTCATTGTCTACGTCAAAACGCTCTACCACATAGTGCTGCAAATCATCTGATAGCCATACCTTGGGGATATCCAGACCACAGTACTCGGCGCATTTCATGCAAACAAACTCGTTGACTGTCAGCAATGGGAATTCGTCATCAAAGGTTTTAACAATAACGTCTTGTTGCAAGAGAGTCGAACGGGATACCACTACCTTAGGCTGAACGCCGGATGCCATACCATTTAAGTAGTAACGGTCCAGTAGTTGAGGGAATAAACTTTCTTTGTCAGACCAGTGCAGTATGTCATCGATGGTGATGGGATCAGGCTCTGGAAGGGTGATGCCGGCATCGTAAGATAAGTGGCCTATCCCTTTCTCCCCCATGAGCGCCAGTAAGTACATATCATCTACATTAGCGTATCGTATGAGCTTCTCAGAAATATACCGACGCAGATACCCTTCAGGCAAATTCTGCGTGAATATTGGATGCAGTGTGCCATGCGTATACGACTCAGGTTGATAAGGCATCGTTAGCGATACTGGTAAATCTTCATTAGTATGTGTATAGCTAAATTGGGCCGTTCGATTTAAGATACCAGACTATTGTCCGGCCACATGAACGCTCAGTCGGAGAACCTGTTCGGGTAAGCTTGCGAGAATTAAATTAGTCGTCATCGTAAATTGCCCCAAGTTCATCAAATTTCGGGCGGTGATTAATGGGAGTGGCTGTTAACTCTAAGCCCATTAGAGTCAAGTAACGCTCAAGCAGTTGCAGTGATCCCTGATAACGGCCGTTCTCAATTTGTGAGATCCGAGGACGGCCTGTTTTGAGTTTGTTGGCAACATCATTCTGAGTCATGCGGTGATGTTTTCGCTCTGCTTTTAGCTGATTACCGATAGATTCTCTGCTCATTTCTCATACTACAAATGTATCTATATATATACAAATAACATTTTCACACAGCATTGTACATATATAAGTACATTTAATCTAAGAATGAAAAAGACTACCTTACGTTCGCCATACCTGTTTTCGTTACATCAAATTCTTCACCGTAATGCATCGGCATCGCTGAACTTGTCCATCCACCGGCTTTTTGAATCTGATCTAATGATACGCCACGTTCAAACATGGTCACTACGCCACCAACCCGCGTGCTATGACAACTTGGTGTGAATTCTAAATTGAGTATGGACGCTAAGTTCTTATATCTGGCCAATAATGCATGGTATTGCATCGCGGTATCTTGCACCGTTTGCTTTGGGGATAGTTTTCTTAATAAAGGACCATCGACAATGCCGGTTAATGTGAGCCATTTGCCAATCAATTCAATGGTGGTTTTTGAGATGTATCCGTACTGGCCTTTACCTGATTTATCGGTTTTAGAGCGCGGAGCGAAAATGCGCTGCTTATTAAAATCGATATGCACCAAATCGATAGCCAGAAGATTTGATGCCCTGAAAATGGTATCAATGGCCGTATTAAAGATGACGGCGTCACGTAATCCAATCAGAGAATCAGTGTCGAGTTTTGCATTGATAGCATCGATGTTTTCAAGACGCATGGGTGCTGCTTGAGACTGACGGCTGGGCTTTTGATTTATCTTATGATTGGTGTATTCGGCAAAGAGTTTTGATTGTTTCCAGGGGTCGGGCAATTCGCTCACACCAATAAAATAGCGCACTGAAGCAATTTTTCGGCGTATGGTGTGATGCTTCAGTTTGGTAGACATCAAATAGTCTAGATAAGCCCGACACGATGCTTTTGTGATGCTAACTTCGCTGGCCATGGCCGGCAGCGTGTTATCTTTGCAGAATGCCAAGTACTGATTAAAGTCATATTGATAAGCCCGTTTCGTGTTTTCCGATTTGAGTTCCCATACGTCATCTTTCAATTCACGTAAATTCTCTATGACGCGGTCGCGATCTGACTCAGCGATCGCCATCGGTACATTATCGACATGAATTAGCATGGAGGACATAAATTCGCTCTTTTTATTATTTAAGATAATTTGGGTTATATTGAATAATAGAACAAATTCGTTTGTAGAACAACGAAAGATAAAACGTGTTACATCATGCTTTAAATAATCAGTAGGATAGGGGGCGAAGCTAATTAATATAAAATCATGATGTAACACTTTAAATTGATGGAGACAAGGGTTCTACGCTGGAAAAATCGTGATACATCATGATAGAGTGAGAAAACCATCTTGAATCACTAATTATGGAATTGGTTAATTATGCCCTCAACCACGCCAGATCCTATTTGGATTGCTTATCGAGACTCACTTCTATGTGCATTTATGTCGACAATAGACCAACATGATTATATCGATGGTGGAAAGTTCGCTGATGATGTGTCAAACAGCGTATTAAATAGCATTACACTTCGTGACGCCGTTCGAAGTATGCGGGGTGTTATCAGTGAAGAAAAAATAGAATTATTGAGGGTTAGATATCGCAGTTACAAGTATAGGAAAAGTAAGGAAAAGAAAACTCTTCAAATTGAAGGAAGCACCCATAAGTGGATTATGAGTGCGAAACAGGAACACTACTTTGACACTGTTGATGAGGCCTTGTATCACTTGTTAAATCCTAATTACTCACAACAACGAGAATGGAAAGAAGAAAGAATTCAAGTTGCAAATAATTCTATCGAAGGAGATAAAAATTATATTTACAGCCTGTTAGAGAGGCTGACGGCTAATGACAAAAAAATGGTTTTATTATCCATAGAACGTGCATTTATGGACGGTTGGAAAGAAGCCAAAGCCAGCAAAACTAAAAAGGTTAGTGCGCTCGCTGAGTCTACAGAAAACTATATTAACCAATTTAAAGATTCAAAATTTCTTTAACAACCTTACGGTATCCGGTTTTTTGTAAGCTTAAGTTTTCGCTGACGGTTGGTGCGAAGTACTATTGTTGAGTCTTTGTGAAGGCGGTCTGTAATTAATTTTAAGCCCAGCTTGTCATACATCTACCGCCTTAAATTTTTTTTATTCCTACAAATATGGATAGCCACGAACTTGTAAGTGACTATCCATTAGCTTTGATTAAAAACTATAGGTAATACTGACTTCGTAGATTCGTCCGGCATAACGAACGCGAGATATGGCATCTTCATTACCACCAATAAATTCATACTCTTGTCTATTATTCAAATTGAATCCTCTGAAATTGAGCCTAGCGCCGTCATAAAATTTGTAGGAGGCAGATAAGTCGAGTCTTCCTCCAGAAGTTTGCTCTCTTGAGTCACTTCCTAAGAAAGATGTGTTTCCGCCAACATCCAATAATTTCGAAGCCTGCCAGTTATAGGCCAGGCGTATACTCACATCTCTATCTTCCCAATAGCCAATCAAGTTATAAGACCGCGGAGCAATACCTGTCATCCGTGTACTCTCTCCCTGATCCGTATTAACGTATGTGTAATTGAAAACGCCACCAAAACCATTCCAAGGATATGGCAAAAAATCTAGTTTTTGCTGAACAGCCAATTCATAGCCGTTAACAGATATAACATCATCGCTGTTGAATGAACGATTAACAGTAACGGTTCTATTATCGAGCACCTCTCCATTTTCTGCTACAAATGGTGCGATTTCTTGACATAACGGCAATGACTGACCCGCCACAGAAATAGACTCCAGCTCACCAAAAACATTTCCAAATAGAAGCTCCTGTCCGACTGGACAGATAGTTTCCCGTTGAAATAGTCCCGTTATTTCTTTTTTGAAAGCGCCTATTGAGATGGCACTTCCGTCTCGGTTGTACCACTCGAGAGAAAGATCGTAGTTATCCGAAGTGTATGGCTTTACGTCACTGCTAGGGAGTTCTAATTGGACTCTAGAGGGAGTGTTAGTCAGTGAGGATGAAGGTGTTTGAGAGCGTAAATTCGGCCGAACAATTCCTTTATAAAATGCGCCCCGCAAAATAACGTCTTCATGTAATTCTAACGCTAAATTAAAGGATGGTAGCGTATGTGAGTAATCAGTGTCGCGCTGAACAACCACAAGGGCTTCATTTTCTAACCCTGCTCCAACAATATCGTTATTTGTCTTGACGTATCTAATGCCGATGTTCCCAGAATAGCTGTAATTACTTATCTCCCCGTCGAACTCACTCATAACATAAGCTGCCTGAATCTTTTGTTCGACGCTAAAATTATCAGCAAACAATTGGTTAATACCATTTTGAGTTCTTACATAGAAACCTGTTGGGTCGGCAATAACACCCCCTTCAATATTCTCTAGACCATCTTGAAGAAGCGTCTTTAACCCTCGAGAGTTTAGAGACCGCCAGCCTTGCCCTGAGCCGAAGTATCCTGGGAAGTCTCCATTAAAATATGGGTTCTGGGCATCCACAAATAACACATCGTTGAAAATATTCTCCTCCGTTAAAGCACGCGTGTTAATTCCACCGGCACCGATTCGCAGATCGGTGTTTACTAGCTCTTCTTGGGATTGATAAACACCAAATTTTAAGGAAGTTAGTCTGCTAGTGTCACTTCCCAAATCGAAAAAGCGCTTTGCATTAAATTCAGCGCTATTAAACTCTCGTTCTGGGCGATCTACTCGACCATTTACGAAAAACGTTACGTCTCGAAAGCCTATACTATTTGGATCTAATCGACTGCTGAAGCCAGATAAGTCTACATTGGACCATACGCCGCTGTAGTCGAAATTATTAAATCCAGATGCATTTGTGAAAGCTTTTGATAAATCACCGTTACCTGTGTTTATCTCTACATCGATACCGGTTGGTGCCCAATTTGTTCTTACACCCGTATTGGGGTCGCGATACTGCCCTGGTCTCGTGGTGTGTCGAACATCTAGCCCTTGGTTTTGGAACTCGTTAAGTGACTCGGAGTAGGTAAGCTTTCCATCCAGTATCCAATCATTTGTAAGATAATCGCCGTAAAGTATTGCTCCTTTGGCCGTTTCTGTAAAAGACATCAGGCGGTTAGCTGGCGCCCAGTTAGCGTTTTCTATTAGTACATGAGATACAGCGTATACGGGTGTACCATCTTCTTCGCTATTGAGTTGAATTGGCTTGCCTAATGGCGTTATCGCTTGGCTAGCTACATCTACTTGGTTTCTTGCGGAAAACGAGACATCTTCAAAGTTGCTTTCAGTAAGGTCGCGTTTAGTATAAAGAAAGTGCATACCGAGTTTAAAGTCATCGGTTACACGATACTCAATATTCGCTGTTGCAGATATTCTGTCACCATTTTGAATTTCAGAAACTTGACCCGCTCTTGTAATCGCTCTTATAACTGCATTATCATCTAGACCGTGTGTGGCTTTATACTCAGCTAGGGAAGGTGTCACTATTTCATTTAATGTTGAATACTGAGTATAGTTCGCAGTATCACGACGATAGATTTGTTCAGAGCCGGCTAGCTTAAATGCAATGCCCAACTTATCTTCAATTAGATGTTTTACACCTGAAAATCTGAATTGTTGATTCCATTTGTCAGTCAATTCTTCATAGCGACCACCTAAGTTAACAGAATACTTATCACTCGTTTTGGAAAGAGCTTGCTGTAGCTTCTGATCTACAGTTCCAGCAATACCGCCTTCCTGTATGTCTGCAGTAGGAGATTTAATAACAGTTACACCATCAAAAACACTTGCTTCAAAAGATCCGAATGGATTTGAACCTCCCACTTCGCCCTCGCTACGGCTCGGCGTAGCAAAAGATTGACCTTCAGCAGTAGTTTTTACAAAACCTCCCGACAAGCCTCGAAGATTAATTTCAGAATTGCGTTGGCCATCATCAGTATTCAACTGAATACCAGGTATGGCTTGTAGTGCTTCACCTAAGTCTAATGCTGGTAGGCTATCGATATCTGAGGCTGAAATAATGTCAACAACTGAAGGCGCTTCTCTTTTTGTATTAAGTGCAGTTTCCAGCGACGACCTAACTCCTCTTACTTCAATGATTTCAGTATTATCATCGCTAGAAACACTAGATGAACTTGGGCTTTTTTCAAGATCTTGAGCAAATAAAGAGTGGGACCCAATAGAAAATAGTATACAGGCAGTACCACTTACTCTACCTGCTTTTGGAAATTTGATACGCATAAACGTTCCTTTTGAATACGTTATTGATGAATAGGTCTTTTAAGCAATAAGTAGCCTTCAAGACTGCTGGTCTCGGGACTATTAGCTTAATTCGCGATCAATACACTAAAAATCATTTACAGTAAATATTTATCAACACCAATCACACACTTTCATTACCGATCATTAACAATTGTATTTTTCACGACAAAAAAATATATTTAGTCTTAGTATCAGCTGCTTAATTTATGTAAAGATAATGTAAAGTTATTCGCAACACGAAGACACTCTCCACAGTTAGTACTATTATTTCAACGCACCATAATCTATAGAGATGAACCCACTAGTGAAGAATGTTGTTGCAACAAACCGCTTCGGATTAGGCGCTCATCCAGGTGAACTAGAGAAAGCATCAAGTGATCCACTGGATTACGTACTTAACCAAATAGCGCCTATTTCATTTGAAATCTGGGGCTCGGCACATTCTATAGCGCTAACGCTAAATCGAATGCGTAAATTAGATTCAGAAAAATCAAAAGAAGAGTCTAGGAAATATGGACAAGCCACGTATAGGCAACTAGCAGTAGGTACGCTTAATAATGCGATAAATAGTACACAGCCATTTATGTGGAGAATGCTAGATTTCTTCTCAAACCATTTTAGCGTTACTGCTCAAGGTGCATACCTAACTGCGCTATCAGGCACATTAGAACGTGAGGCAATAGCACCAAACCTGTTGGGTAGGTTTTCAGATATGTTACTTTCCACTTACCGTCACCCAGTTATGCTAGCGTATTTAAATAATGAAAAGTCAGTTGGTCAAAATTCTCGACTGGGTAAAAAGGGAAAAGGACTGAATGAGAACCTAGCCAGGGAAATACTTGAATTACATACATTGGGCATAGAGGGCGGATATACGCAAAAGGATGTTATTGCGCTTGCTAACGGCATCTCAGGTTGGGGCATACAGAATCCAGATAAAACAGAGGGGGAGCTTTTTTCTTTTAGGAAAGCGGGCCACGAGCCAGGTTCGCAAAACTTGCTTGGCCGCAAATTTGATCAAACCAACCAACAGCAAGGCGAAGCCATGATTCATTTTATAGCATCTCAACCAGCTACCGCTAAATTCATAAGCGGAAAACTGGTTAAACATGTTGTCAGTGACTCACCCTCACCTGCATTACTCAAATATGTTGAACAGACTTGGATAAACACGAAGGGAGATTTGAAAGCGGTTTACACCGCGCTTGTTACCCACCCACACGCTTGGCTTATCACCAGTGAAAAATTTAAAACACCTAGGGAGTTTTTTATATCAACGAGCAGAGGTCTCGGTCTTAAGTCAGTAAAAGAGGGAAGCTCTATTCGTATTTTGAAAAATATGGGCCAAGCACCACTTAAAGCAGGAAGCCCTGCTGGCTATGCAGACTCAGAAGACTTCTGGAACAGTGGTTATGGATTGATGGCTAGAGCCGACTGGATAGCGTCGCTAGGTATAGATAAGAACATAGAAGTAAAGACAATAGCAGATAGTGTTCTTGGGCCGGCGCTATCTAAAAACACCCAGCAACTAATGATGCGAGCAGAGAGTCGTGATCGAGCTTTCGCACTATTGTTTTTGAGTCCCGAATTTATGAGGAGATAAAAATGCAACGGCGTACATTATTGAAAATTCTAGCGAGCGGTGCCGTTATGCTTCACTCGCCTACTTTATTTGCGGCTCAACAGACCGATAAAACAAAATCATTAAAGCGTGTGGTTTGGATATTGCAACGAGGCGCTGTAGACGGCTTGCATACAGTTATACCTGCCTTTGAGAAAAGTCTATCATCGATGCGCCCAAATTTAATGTCAGGGCTTGACGATGCCTTTGCTGTAGACAATAACTATAAATTTCATCCGTCACTCTACAATCTACACGATTTATTTAAGCGCAAAGAACTATCGTGTGTTGTAGCGACATCGACTGGATATAAAGGCCGATCTCATTTTGATGGTCAGGATTACTTGGAAAGCGGGTTGGCAAGTGCAAACTTACAGTCTGGCTGGCTTGGCCGTGCGATGAATGTCCTTGGCACCGAAGGTATAGCAATATCCAAGACAATGCCTTTAGCTTTTAGGAATTCACTACGAGGCAGTAACTTTTATCCATCTAAATTTAATAAATCAATAGATAGCTTAACCGATGATCTAGCTGCGCTCTACCAATTTGATGAAAAACTCGCGAAATCACTGTCGGCAGGCAAGGAAATAAAAGATGCATTGATGGGCGATAACAAGGGGAGCCGTCAATCCTCGTTTTCAAAATTGTGTAGCGAATGTGCCGATATAATGAAATCAAAATCGAATATACAGTTTGTAATGTTAGAGAGCGGAGGCTGGGATACGCACAAGGCACAAAGCGCGAAATTGTCTAGAGAGTTAAAACAACTAGATAGCGGTATTGCACAGCTAAAGAAAGGCCTAGGCAGTGATTGGAACAATACTCTTGTATTAGTTACATCAGAATTTGGGAGAACTGTGCGAGAAAATGGCACAGGCGGCACTGATCATGGCACGGCTGGTAGTATGTTTATTGCAGGGGGTTCTCACCTCGGTGGTTCCGTTCGTGGAGAATGGCCGGGCATTTCTGAATACAAACTATTTGAGAACCGCGATTTACTGCCAACAACGAATACAATTTCTTGGATTGCCACAGCACTAAAACAGCACCTTAGTCTAAGCCCGAGTCAAATCAAATCTATTTTCCCCAACGACTCCCCGTACGAACATAGACTTTTTGACTAACTTACTGTGTATTAGGCTCGAGAAGCTATCAAAGTTTAACTAGCCAAAAATTAATTCATGAGGCTGTAATGTTTTTCAAAATCGTCTGTCTTAGACACCCTACCCAACGGGTTTACCATGTAAAGGCTATCATTGATATCCCTCGTCAAAATGAACAGACATCAATTATTCCATATTTGCGATCATGCCTTAATTTTGGTTCGAATATCTAAGTTGCTTGCCCCTGAATTTACTAGGCTATCCTTAACGCCTCAAACGAAAACGTGAGCTACTTTTTTGCTCACCATTATTCAAAATAGGTTATATTGTTAGGAGTCGCACAGCTTTCAGTAATGCATCAACGGAGTGAATATGCACAAAGCTTTTATATTTTTTGGATTGTTAGTTCTGTGCATGCCAGCTCTTTCCCAACAACCCAAAAATGTCATTTTTATTCTCGCGGACGATCTTGGATGGAACGACACATCAATTTATCAACCAAATAAATTTTATGAAACACCTAATATTGATGCTCTAGCTCAGAAGGGCATGACCTTCACTCATGCCTTTAGTAATAGTCCGCTATGCTCACCCACTAGAGCGTCAATACTCACTGGACAAACACCAGCACGCCATAATATTTTAAATCCCAATATAAACAATACAGCAGTTAGACTCACCGCATTAGAACAGTCCGCGGGGCCAAGCGATCAACCTGCCACCACCCCGTTAACCGCCACGCGGTTAGATACTTCACTGCCAACCCTCGCGAAGGTTTTAAAAACAAAAAACTACCAAACTGCACATTTTGGCAAATGGCACCTTGGTGCTTCTCCATACAGCGCGTTAGAACACGGCTTTGATATTGATATTCCTCATTTTAGCGGTCCAAGTCCTACTGGAGGGTATCTTGCACCTTGGTCATTTGCCCCCAACCTTGAGCCAGATATACCGCTAGAACATATCGATATGCGCCTGGCCAAAGAAGCTAAGCAGTGGATTGCTGAGACTCATGCAAACGGTCCGTTCTTCGTTAACTTCTGGCCATTTTCCGTTCACGCTCCATTTAGTGCCAAAGCTGATTACGTCACGTATTTTAGAGAGAAGCGCTCACCATTTAATAGCCAGCGCAGTGCGACCTACGCAGCGATGATCAAACATTTTGATGACGCTATTGGTATTTTATATAGCGCATTGGTAAATGCTGGTATAGAGAAAGACACCATAATCGTTTTCACCTCTGATAATGGTGGAAATATGTATGATGTATTAGGTGAAATACACCCAACGAGTAACTTTCCATTAAGGGGAGGTAAGGCAACGCAGTATTCAGGCGGAAATCGGGTTCCTACCTTTATAATTTGGCCGGGGTTGACGCAAAAAAATACAATAAGCGAAACGCCAATTCAGACAGTAGATTTTTATCCAACGCTACTTAGAGGACTGAATATTGACTTACCTAATGAGCACTTAATAGATGGTACTGATATAAGACCTATTTTGACCGGCGACACCATTGATATGCGGCCCATTATTACGTATTACCCGACAATGCCGCGTATACCTGATTGGCTCCCCCCGTCAGCAACAATAATGTATGACGGCTGGAAACTTATAAAGACTTTTTTTTATGGCGAAGGTGAGCCTCACCGACACGCCCTATACAACATGGTTGATGATATCGACGAAACGGTAAACTTGGCCAATGCAGCAACCGATAAACGCGACGAACTCGACAGTCTGTTGACAAGTTACCTTATGCTATCAGGTGCAGCGCTTCCTTTACAAAATCCAGACTATCAACAAGGGGCGTTTAATTTCGATAGTATTGGTAACTCGGCAAGCAAATATAGATTGCCCGAGGACCGCGTATCTTCAAAATTAACGCTTAATATCAACGCGTCGCGGCGTCAGGCTAGTGCTGGCGACAAAATCACCTTGTCATGGGAACTGTTAAACACAGAGGGAAAGAGCCAAGTAGACTATCAACAATTTATGGGCCCAGATATCAGTGTTGAGGCAACAAGAGATAGACTTTCATTCATAGCTCCAGTGGTTAGTACTTCTCAATTCATCAGTTTCGCATTTATTGCACAGGACAGCGTTAAAACAATTCGCAAGCAAATTGCTGTGCAAATACTACCCGTAAATAGCCCTCCCACTATTCGCATACTTAACAACAGTCTTTCAGCCACTGCTGGTAGCTCGGTATCCATTGAATACAAGCTCAGTGATACCAATAAAGATCTGCTTTCCCTGCAAGCAGTAAGCGCCTCACTTTCTCTGAATGAGGCTGTGGATGTAACGCAGAGTACTTACGGAGTTAGCATACCTAAGTCATTTTCCGGGAAAGAAGCCTCACTAAAGCTAACTGTGTCTGATGGCGATACAACGGACAGCGAAACATTAATTATTTCAGTCTCACAGCCTAAGGCAGAAAGTAATACTCCAGATAATAGCTCAACTCCTGACACGTCCAATGGAGGAAGCATATTTTGGTCAATACCAGTCCTTTGGATATTTTTACGTGCGAGAAGTTATTTTGGTAGCAAGGCTTAAAACAGTTCTATTACCAATATTTACTCGGTGCTTTGTTATGTCGCCATAGCACATCGTAGAGTTCTGGAAGCCCTTCAAATTACATCGCGGCTCTCGAGCTCAACTTAAAAATAACATAAAAGTTCTGTTACTAACGTTCCTTAAGTTTCCACTATTTGCTCTCAGTTAAATCCTACCGAACACCAAGTGATTAATTATGATTGTTAATGATATTTAAAAAACTCAACCTTGTGGACATTACAATTATCAAAATATTTTGTACAACACTGAAATACTTAAACAAAATTATTTAATAATTTGACCCTTGAAAATAAATGTCGAAAACGTAGAAGCGATATCACTCAAAAATATTCAGTATTAGACTAATGAATAGTCTAAGTTTCATTACAAATGATGACAAATGACTTGTTTTGACTGTTTCATGTGGTTAATATGGGTTCACAAAGATTTAACAATACATTTAAGAAACACACTTAAATCACACAACAAAGAGAATGGGTCGATGCAGAATACAAGATCAAATATAAATAGAAAGCTGTTGGGCAACACAGCAGCACTTTTATTAACCATTAGTTCTCCTACATTGCTCGCGCAAGAAGTGAACACGGCAGTTAATAGCGCACAGCAGAATACTGACAAAAAGCAGCAAGACGAGAGCGTAGAAGTTATTGAAGTCTCTGGTGTAAGAGCCTCGCTTGAAGATGCGCTTAATACCAAACGTAACGCCGCATCTATCGTTGATGCTATCTCAGCTACTGATATCGATGCTTTGCCTGCATTAGATTTTGGTGAGGCACTTCAAGCTATTCCGGGCGTTCAGTTGAACACTGATGAAGAAGGCAGACAAAGTACTATCAGTCTTCGTGGTTTAGGTAGTGGGTTCGTAAAAACAACGGCAATGGGCCAATCGTTTGCGACGCCCTCGGGCGCAAATAACATTAATGCTGTGGGCGAACCAAATCCATTTGCAGCATTTGAAGCCAGTATTTTTGACGGTGTAACCGTTGTTAAAAGTCCGACAGCAGACCTTCAGGCTGGAGGTATTGCCGGTATCGTCGATCAGAAGCTTCAGCAAGCCTTGTCAAAGAAAGACGGTTCAGCATCAATAAGTGTAGGCGGACGCTATGAGGATCTAACAGGTAACGTAGACCCGAACTTTAGGATCTCTGGCGTTAAACACCTTATGGACAAGAAATTAGGTGTAGCTTTCAAGCTGGCGGGTTCAGGACAAACATTTAGACGAGATACTTTTGATATTGTCGATTATACATCTGTAGATACTGTGGACGGAGATGTTCGTGCCACCAATATTGCCGAGTATCGCGAGAAATGGGGCTTAGCTGAAGATGCACAACTTACAGCGCCAGCGCGCGCTCGAAACGTAAGTGAGTACAGTGATGGCGATAGAATCTCGTTCTCTGGTAATATCGAGTACCGCGTCAGTGAAAACTTTAAGCTTGGCGCGCATTTACTCTTCTCAGAACGTGACTTAGCTGACGGAACGAAAGAAGCTTCAACTATCAGCCCTGGCTTTAATACTCGCCGTCGTGACAGAGATAATTTCGATGCTCGCGTAACACTAGATATGGATACAGCACCGTTTGCTTACGATAGAACTTCTGACGAAGAAGGCGCTCCTTTAGTGTATGCAGTATCTAACTATGACTTCACGGATGGCTCTCTTCAAACAGAAAACCGTAAGACCACTTTTAGAGAGAAAACAGAAGGCATTATTCTTTACGCTGACTACTTCACAGACGAATGGGCTTTCGACGGCACGCTTACGCATTCTGAGGCTAGCAATGAGTTTCAAAACGTAGGATTTACATTTTTATCTAACCAAGATTGGCGCGACTCTTTCAATTTTACAGACGCAGACGGTCGTCGAAATGGCGTAGATAGCGTTCCAACTGGCTTTAATGGCTCTATTAACTCAGGCAACGGCAACTTAGACAATATCTTTGTTCAAGGTGAATACGATCAGCCATATGTTTATAACAACCTAGTATGGCAGGTTCCAAATTTAAGTTCGTTAAGCGTTAACTCAGTATCTGACGCTAACCAAGGCAGACGCCTAGCATTCAGAATTACAGGCCGCGTTCGCGATTTGTCTAGAGAAGTAAGCAGTGCTGAATTTAACGCAGAGCGCTTCGTTGATTTTGGCTTAGGCGACGCACTAAACTTTGAAACTATAAAATTTGGCGCGAGGTTCTCAAGAGAGTCTCTTGAAAGTATCGACCAAGGACAAGGTTTAGCCGGTGTTGATACAAGTAATATCTCTGATGCATTCTTAACCGATAACATATTGTCTTCAGAGCAAGGTGATTACTTTGGCGGAAATATCCCTGGTACATTTGACAACACATCAGGATGGTTGACCATCGACAATGATTTAGCATTGGACATGTTACAGCAAGGCATCGAGACCGATGTCAATAATATCCCGACTGCGACCTCTTTTAGCACTCCATTTGCAGGTTTAGAGCGCAACAGAACCGGGTTTTGGGACCAGCAGGACCGAAACAGCGGTTTACCAAATAACCTAGGCTTTAACTTTGCTGCAGACCAAGATATCTTAGCAGTGTATGCCATGACTGACTTTGGCGGAGAGCTAGGATCAGTTCCGTATCGCGGCAATATTGGCGTTCGCCATATTCAAACCGATAATACGTTTGATGGATTTGAAACCCAAGTGGATGATCGAGGTCGAAATGGTATAGCAGCACCGGTTACTTTTGAAGACGATTATCAACATACGCTGCCTATGGCAAACATTACTTTCGAAGTTCACGAAGACGTGTTGCTCAGAGGTGCATACTATGAAGGTATCGTTCGTCCTAACCTACTTGCACAGCGTCCAACTGCCGCTTTGCGCGGAGGCAATCAATCGGTTCGTTTAGACCTACCGACAGCAACAGTACGTCCTTATGAAGCGAAGAATTACGACCTTTCAGTAGAGTGGTATAACCGCGAAGGTAGTGCAATCTCAGTAGGTTACTTTAAGAAAGAGATCACAAACTTATTTGATTCTGAACAAGGCTTTTGTCCTGAGCCAGGTACAAACCCCATTGTTGACCGCTTACTGGGCGACATAGAGCGCACACCTGGGACTAATGGACGAGAGTTTGGTTGTATTCAAACGACACCTATCATTGACGATGACGGTAACGAAAACTTGAGAGAAGTAAATATCACTGCTCCTATCAATATTTCAGATAAAATTACCGTTACAGGCTATGAGGTTGCAATCCAGCAGAAGCTTGATTTTCTTCCTTACCCGTGGAACGGCTTTGGCGGTGTATTTAACTACACAAGCTTAGATCAAGAAGGCAGTGAAATTGAGTTAACGCGTGTATCACCGGAATCGTTCAACGTAATTACCTACTGGGAAAATGACGGAATAAGCTTACGCTTGTCGTACAACTGGCGTGACGATCAAACGCTTAGAGGCGCTAACTCGTTCTTAGGTACTAATGCCCGTACAAGAAAGGCAATAGGCCGATTGGATTTTGTAGGTCAATATGCGCTTAATGACAAAACTAAGTTGTTCTTACGTGCTTTCAACTTAACTGATGAAGTTGGCGAGGAGTTCTTAGGCACAGACGAACGTGCTGTCAGCCGTTTAACGTATACAGGACGTATCTATCAATTAGCTGTTAACTACAGATTCTAATTGTAACAAGTAAGGTTGGCTGGGGCGCAAGCCCTCGCCTTCTTTATAGTTTTCACAAGAACCTTCAAAATTTTACGCAAATTTTACGCGTTTTCACTTCCCTTCCTTGATACATTTAACACAGTATTTTCACAAAGAACAATTGAGTTAACTGTATGCGCGATATCGCAGTTACATGCTCCATTATGATATTTGCTGTTCTGGTAAGTTGGCTGCTAAGCAGTTCATTTTTACCGTTAGGTGGTACGCTACTCATCTTGCAGCTTGGCTCTGTTGCCTGTGCAATTATATTTTCTCGCTTTAACGGTATTTTAGCGGCTCTGTTTGGCGCCGTGAGCTTCAACTTTTTCTTCACCGAGCCTTTTTATTCAGTTCGAATGAGCAATGCCGACGATGTCGTTAATATGGCAACTTTCATTGTCGTCGCCATTCTGACAAGTGAATTAACTGCGTTTTATAAGAAACAACAAACAGCCCTTCGAAAGGCCCAATTACAGGCGAATGTACTTCGTTCAGTTTCACACGACTTACGTACACCACTCTCCTCAATTATAGGCTCTATGGAAACATTAGATTCTTACTATCACTCATTATCTGAAGAAGATAAGCGAGAATTAATAAAAGGCAGCATCTCTGAGAGCAGGCGTTTACACACCTATGTCGAGAATATTCTTCAAGCCACAAAAATTCAGAGCGACTTACTCATTGCAGGAAGAGAGAAAGTCACTATCCGCTTTATCATTGATAACCTCTTAGCTAGGTTTAGCACCAACCGGATTTTCGTTACCTATAAAAACAGCAATGAGCATTTTACTGCTAGCGGGCCGCTTCTGGAGCAAGCGTTATTTAATATAATCGACAATGCACTTAAATTTAGCAGCCAAGCAGTGAAAGTGATTGTTAGCAACGACGCGAAAAACACATACTTTTCTATTGAGGACTCAGGCATTGGCCTTAAAAATGGCGATACTGAATCACCTTTCCTCCTGTTCTCTTCTTCACGCGATGGTGATGTTGGAAGAGGCGGTATTGGTCTTGGACTTAATGTGGCCAAAGGAATAGCAGAAGCTCATAAAGGAACGCTGATACTTCAAAATTTGGATCAAGGTTGTCGTGCAATTCTTTCTATCCCTAATTTAAGCGAGCAGTTTTCATGAATACCGTTCTGATTGTTGAAGATGAAACTCACATTCGCCGAATGATAAGTATCGCTTTGAAAGCTGAAGGGTTTAAAACTAAAGAATCAGGTAGCGTGCAAGACGGACTAGTACTTGCTCTAAAAGAAAAGCCTGAATTAATAATATTGGATCTTGGACTTCCTGATGGGGATGGCAAAGAAATCCTAAGGCGCGTGAGACAGACTAGCAGCGTACCCATTTTGGTTTTATCAGCGCGACATTCAGAGGATGACAAAGTCGAGCTTTTAATGTCAGGAGCAAATGATTACGTGAGTAAACCGTTCAGTATAAAGGAACTGATTGCTCGTATAAGGGTTCTCCTACGCGATATTACGCCAGTTATTCCTGAAGCTGAACGCATAAGAAATTTTCAAGACCTCAACCTCGACTTAAATAGTGGGTTGTTAACCTTTGGAAAGACGCATGTTTCGCTCACACCCAAAGAGCTCTTGTTGATGGATGTTTTAACAAGGGATGTTGGGATTTTCGTCAACCAGACAGTGCTTATGCGCACAATTTGGGGGAACCATAATAGCGAAGATACCCATTACATTAGAATTTTGATTAGCCACTTAAGAAAAAAACTTTCATCACTGAACACAAATCAATTTTCAATAGAGACTTCCGCGGGCCACGGCTACCGGTTTGTATTTAATCACTCGGAGTAAACTTATGGCACATTTTACGGTAATAGGGTTAGGCCGATTTGGATTAACAGCTAGCACTGAACTTATACATATGGGGCATACTGTCACTGGGATCGATAAAGACGAGAAGCTCGCTGAACAATACGCAGGACAATTAACTCAAACGCTTATATGCGATGTCACTGATGAAAGGGCGCTTAAAGAATTAAACCTTTGTCAAAGTGAAGCGGTTCTTGTTGCAATAGGTGAAGATATGCAAGCCAGCTTGCTGTGTACACTGCATATTAAAAACTTAGGCGTCAAAGACATCTGGGTGAAAGCAAACACAGCAGCACACCATACAATACTCTCCAAATTAGGTGTGACGCGAATTGTACACCCCGAGGAAGAGATGGGTGCGCGTGTTGCACAGGCATTAAATTATCCCATGGTGAGTGATTATCTAAGCGTTGGCCATGGCAATTATATAGTCGACATACATCTTCCATTGTCTTTTCAGCCTACTAGCATAGAGCAATTAATTAAAGGTTTTGAAAATTCGATACATTGTTTACTGTTAAAACGGGAGCAAGAAGTAACACAATCTCCATCCGCTTCTCATATTGTACGCGAACGCGATACACTTATTATGTATGGCCCTAAAGAGGCCTTAGTCAGAATTGCTCCAAGGTTGAAGTAATGACGCGCTGGAACTTACAACAACGCCCAATATCCAGAAAAGCAAAAAGCGCTTACAAAATACAGGCAGCACCGCCTCTCATTTTATCGCTGAGCTTTTTAGCAGTAATAGCGATTGGTACCTTGCTACTACTGCTTCCCGGCATGACCACTCAACCTATTTCATTTTCACAGAGCCTATTCACTGCAACGTCGGCAGTAACTGTCACTGGATTGGTCGTTGTTGATACAGGAACGGTATTTACTCAAGTAGGGCTCACTATCATTGCTCTATTGATTCAAATTGGCGGCCTTGGATTGATGACCTTCGCAGTAGTAACCTTAATTGCACTAGGCAGCAAAATATCGTTTTTACAGCAATCTGCTATTAAAGAGGCATTTAATCAAACGGATTTATCTACACTAGTTTCTACCGCTAAATCAGTGCTCTTGTTTGCGTTAATAATCGAATTGCTAGGCTTTATTATTTTATCGATTTTTTGGTTACAGACTAAGCCTATCGGAGAAGCGCTGTTTCACGCATTTTTCTATACGGTTTCTGCTTTCAACAACGCAGGTTTCGCCCTTAGCGCCAATAGCCTATCCTCGTATGTCGGAAATCCTGTGATCAATCTCACGATAACTGCCTTATTTATCATTGGTGGTTTAGGCTTCTCCGTATGGATAGATTTAAACAAAAAGCGAGCATGGCGGCCTCTTTCTGTTTATAGCAAGCTAATGATTAGTAGCACTTTTATCATCAACGGCATCGCGCTAGTTTTGATTTACTTTATTGAAAAAGATAATCCCAATACCCTTGGTGGTTTAGACTCATCGTCTAGATTTTGGGCAGCATGGTTTCAAGCCGTAACGCCTCGAACCGCTGGATTTAACACTATCGATATAAGTGCGCTAGAAAATGCTACAACGTGGCTAACGCTTCTGCTTATGTTTATAGGGGGAGGGTCTATGAGTACAGCGAGCGGAATTAAGCTTGTTACTTTTGTCGTGCTAATCATGTCAGCATATAGCTATTTGCGCCGTGACCCCTCGCCATCAATATTCGGAAGGTCGCTATCTACCGAGACCAGAGGAAAAGCACTAGCACTGACTCTTCTTTCAACTGCGGTATCGTGGCTAGCAATATTCATTCTATCAATAACCGAAAAAGCTGATTTCCTAGATGTAGTTTTTGAAGCTATTTCCGCTCTCGGCACGGTGGGGTTATCTAGGGGGTTAACGGGTGATTTGTCTGATGCTGGTGCAGTCGTAATTATCTTTTTGATGTTTATAGGCCGCTTGGGACCGTTAACTATTGCGTACTTCCTAGCTAGCCCTCGTCAGGTAACAATTAGATACCCAAACAGCACTATTCCTGTAGGATAAAAGATACATCGAAAGGCGTCAGATGACGCCTTTCTCTTATTAAATCAAAAGTTACGAGACTAAAGACTTAACATATGACGTTATTGATTCATCTTTGCCATTTTCAAAAAGGCATTTCTGAAAACGTTCTCCAGATAAAGCAACTTTCACAAGCTCTTGGTCAATTTTCTTCAACGTATCGACGTAATCATCGCTCGACAACGCCGCTTTTAGATCTGCTAAGATGGCGGCATTGCGAACCTGAGGCTCTTTTCTCTCAACAGGATATCCAGCGCCTCGCTCACCAGTTAATGCTTTCTCAAAGATATAACGTGCATTAAGCTCTGCACCCCAGCCAAAACCTTTCGCAAAAGGAAGTGCCAATGCATTACCGTTGTTAACTTGGTTAAACAAAAATGCATCTGAAGGGTCGATACAATAACCACAGAATACACCGGGTTGAGCATTCAACGACATCAGAGCACCTTGCCCAGTACCACAACCAGCAATAACGAAATCTACTGCACCAGAATTTATCAATGTTCCGGCCATGATACCCAAATGCACGTAGGTAAGATGATGATCGGTTTCACTGTTCATCCCTACATTGTGGACACTATGACCTAGGGAATCGGCTACAGATTCTAGCTCTTTAAGAATTACAGGATTTTTTGACGCCTGGCTATTTTCCATCATTAATGCAATCTTCATGACTACTCCTGAATAAATTTGAAAGACATGCTCATCATAACATCTTTAACGATCATTAATAAGCACGCCAGATAAAATCATGCACTTAAGAACCTTAATTTCCAAAGTATTTCACAATCCAAGTGCCATTACTCGTTGATAAGGTTAATCAATTGTTAGCATCCGCACTCTTCCCATGATATTTTATGATTGGATATAATCGATTTTGGCACCAATAGTTCATGTTTCGACAACTCTTATTACTTATTCTCACAGGTATTGTGCTTAACGCTTTCGCTGGTGAGCCTGAACAGTGTGGTTCGTGTCATCAAGAGCAATTATCTGACTGGCTAAAATCGGATCATAGTAAAGCTATGGATGTAGCCACAGAAGCAACGGTAAAAGGTAATTTTGACAACCTTGTATTTGAGCACTTCAATCAAAAAGCGACATTTTTTAAGCGCGACGGCAAGTACTTTATAAAGTTTGAAGAAAATGAACACACTACAGACTATGAAGTGAGTTACGTATTTGGTCACTTTCCTCTTCAAGAATACCTTATCAAAACTGACAGCGGAAAAATGCAGGTGTTCCCTTTTGCATGGGATTCAAGAGAAAAATCAATTGGTGGCCAAAGGTGGTATCCCATTTATCCCGATGAAGAAATTAGCCAGCAAGATAGGTTACATTGGTTGCAACCGTTACAGAATTGGAATGGGATGTGTGCAGACTGTCACTCATCAGGTTTACAAAGAAACTACGACAGTGAAAGAGATTCCTTTAAAACAGTTTGGAACGAAGTTAACGTTTCTTGCCAATCATGTCACGGTAAGCTTTCTAACGGTCACTACAAAAAAAGCAAAACATCCCATTCTGCTCTTACTAAAGACGAACAGAAAAATATTGGCAATTGGTTGCTAGGCGAAAATGACGATATCGCTTCTTGGACAGGTCCCGAAAGAGACAACCGTTTTATGGATACCTGTTTTGCTTGCCATTCGCTTCGCACGCCGCTCACTGATGGGATCGACCCATCTGAACCGTTTTTATCACAATTCAAGCCTGCCTTGTTGTCAACGCCTCAGTATCATGTAGACGGGCAAATTCGAGATGAGGTGTACGTATATGGGTCCTTTTTACAAAGTAAAATGTTCGAGGCTGGTGTGAATTGCAATGATTGTCACAATCCTCACACTGCCAAAGTAAAAGTAGAAGGAAACGGGCTTTGTTTACAATGTCATAAATCATCGACATTTGATGATGTGAAGCACCATCGTCACGAACCTGATACCGCAGGTTCACAATGTGTGAACTGTCATATGCCGACGAATACCTATATGGGTGTCGATGAACGACGAGACCACAGCTTTCATATTCCGACACCAAGTTTAAGTGAAAAATTCGATACGCCAAACGCTTGTAATGGTTGCCATGAAGATAAAAGCGCAAAGTGGGCTAAAGATAGCTTAATTGACTGGCATGGCGCTCCAACTTCTCCACATCCTACAGAAATGCAATATATGCGATTACTAAGTGGTGAACGTTTAACAGCAAATCGCCACATTGCGTTGGCAAAAAATAGCTCACTTCCAGACATTAAGCGAGCCACCGTCATATCTTTATTGCCTAACACTCTTCAAACCCTACCCTACAATTACGCCAAGGTATTAGCATCTGACAGCAGCCCGTTGGTGCGACTTGCCTTTGCAGACATCTCATTTCTAGTTGATAGAAACAAAAGGTCCCAACTTTTAAAACCTTTGCTTCAAGACCAATTCAGAGCCATCAGAATTGCCTCGGCAGAGCAACTGATCGCTTCAGGTGAGGTGTCGCTCGTTTCATCTACTGTTTTGAGTGAAATGACAGAGTCATCACAACAGACACTATGGCGAGGTGAGGGCAATTTAAACGCTAGCTTGGTTCAAGCGAACTTAGGGAACTTTGACAAAGCAGAAGAATTCTTAAAAGCAGGCATATCAAGAGACCCTTTCTTTGAGCCTAATCACATTAATTTGGCCAATCTGTATCGCTCATTGGGCAAGGATCACTTAGAAGGCTCAACACTTAAAGACGGTCTAGAAGCTAACCCTCAATCTTCATTAATGCATTACGCTGAGGGTATGCGTTTGATAAGAGCCCAAGATATAGATACTGCTATTATCCACCTGACAAAGGCCAACAATATCGAGCCTAGCAATAGTAACTATTTGTACATTTTGATGTTGGCTTTAGACAAAGCGGGAGACACCAAAGGTGCGATAGAAATTTTGAAAGACAAGGTTTCATCAGTGAATAATCAATTTGAATTGCTTCAACTTGGTCTAAATTTTTCTCAAAAATTAGGGCTTCGAATTGAATACATGCACTTTAAGAAAGAATTGGAAAAAGCGCAACGCCAATAATTTATGCAGCTAGTGATATAGATAAATTTAACATTATTGTAGGGAGAAACTGAATGTCTGAAAAGTTAGGTGTAGTCGAAGATATGGGAGGCGGCATTAAGCGCCAAATACTTGCTTATAACAATGATGCTATGGCCGTCAAAGTATGGTTTGAGAAGGGCGCAGAGGGCTACGCTCACAGCCACCGTCATACCCAAATAGTGTATTGCGAAGAGGGAGAGTTTAACTTCACCATCGGAGGCGAATTAAAGGTATTAAAGGCAGGTGATAGCTGTGCTATCGATCCACATGTTGAGCATGGTACAACAACAGAAACGGGCGGTATCCTTATAGATATGTTTAGCCCGATGCGAGAAGATTTTTTGTAAGACTCTAGCTAGGAGTATTACTGTCTTCGCCTCATAAAAAAAGCTGCAAATTTGCAGCTTTTTTGACTATCGTAAACCTTTATTTGTAAATGATCTGATTCACAATATTCTCTAGACCTTCCTGCTTTCCTGAAATAGGCTTAGGATCTAAGGATTTCACTTTAGTGTGCTCGGCTAAAGATTCCAACGACATATTTCCATCAAGAATTTCTCGTCCGAACACCGAGTTCCATTCTGCATAGCGACTCTTTACATTACTGCCTAGCACGTCGTTTGAAATAAGCTCGTAAGCTTTCTTTAAGCCTAACGCACACGTGTCCATACCGCCTATGTGACCTAAAAACAGATCTTCGGCGTCTAAGCTTTGGCGCCTTAGCTTCGTATCGAAGTTAAACCCACCTGATGTATAACCACCGTTCTTTAAAATTTCATAACAAATGAGCGTCATTTCTTCCACTGAATTAGGAAACTGATCGGTGTCCCAACCCAGCTGAGCATCTCCGCGATTCGCATCGATAGAACCAAAAATATCAAGTGCAAAGGCAGTCGCCACTTCGTGATGAAATGAATGCCCTGACAAAGTTGCATGGTTTGCCTCGATATTTACTGCAAACTCTTTCTCCAAACCGAACTCTTTTAAGAAACCATACACAGTGGCCGTATCATAGTCATACTGATGCTTAGTAGGCTCTTGCGGCTTCGGCTCGATAAGCAGTAAGCCATCAAAACCAATTTTATGTTTATGCTCAACAACCATATTCATAAAGCGCCCTAGCTGCTGACGTTCTCGCTTTAAATCTGTATTCAAAAGAGTTTCGTAGCCTTCACGGCCACCCCATAACACATAGTTAGCGCCGCCAAGCGCTTTCGTCGCATTCATCGCGTGATACACTTGTGTCGCTGCGCGAGTGAAAATCTCAGGATTAGGATTGGTAGCTGCGCCTGACATGTAACGAGGGTGGCTAAATACGTTTGCAGTGCCCCACAAGAGCTTCATCCCGGTTTCTTCTTGTTTGCGAGCTAAAACATCGGTCATCTCAGCGAAGTTTCGAATATAGTCTTGTACTGAATCACCTTCAGGGGCAACGTCGATATCATGGAAGCAGTAAAACGGCGTGCCCAGCTTTTCAAAAAAGGAAAACGCCACATCTGCTTTCTGCTTAGCTCGCTCCATTGGGTCGCCGGCAGCAAGCCACGGTCTATTAAATGTGCCACCACCAAAAACGTCAGCGCCGTCCCAACAGAAATTGTGCCAGTAACACGTAGCAAAGCGAAGGTGCTCTTCCATTGTTTTTTCACCAATAACCTCTTTAGGATTATAGTGTTTAAACGCCAAAGGGTTGGTTGACTCCGGTCCTTCATATTTAATTGAAGGTATGCTTTCAAAATAGTTGCTCATTATTTTTCCTTTTTTGTACGCGCTGTATGGCCACGTAGCTGTCGTTTCTAAATTTTTACTCTCAACTTGATTTCAAGAGAAGAATGGTTCAACGGCGTAGTACAGTTCTCTAAATTTTTGTCGTTTACTGAGGTAGTGAACATGGACCTCGCTGTTCGGCACATAAGTTCCCTCTAGCGTAGGCTTGAAGCACACATCTGAGATATCTAAACTTGGGTTAGCCGCTAATTGCGCTAAACGCGCCGCTCCTAAAGCCGGTCCAACATCCCCTCCTTGACGATATTCCAACTCGTAGCCACTAATATCACTTAGTAGCTGACGCCAAAATGTGCTTTTCGCGCCCCCACCAATAAGACTGATAGAGGTTGCAGCAATACCACTTTGATGCACTGCATCTATGCCATCGGCTAGTGCCATAGAAACCCCTTCTATAACCGCTCGCGCCATGTGTACACGCTCAGTTGATGCAGATATGCCAAAAAAAGCAGCTTTTGCCGAAGGATTGTTATGAGGGGTTCTTTCACCGGTCAGATATGGAAGGAATACTGGGGTTTGTGTATCTAAATGACTGGTGTGTGCTTGCACATCATCAATCATGCTGCCGACGTCTTTATAACCGCTCTGCTTGGCGTGCCAATCTAAGCAACTTGCGGCACTCAGCATCACTGACATCAGATGCCATCGGTTGGGGATAGCGTGGCAAAAGCTATGAACGGCTTGGGCGGTGTTTACAGTAAACCGATCGGTGACCGCAAAATAAACGCCTGATGTGCCGAGCGACAGCATGGCGTGACCAGATTCATAAATACCGCAACCGATTGCGCCTGCCGCATTGTCTCCTGCACCACCTGAGAGAATCACATTCTGCATTCCCCAACGAGTTTGGAGAGAGTCTTTTAAGTGTCCTGTAACACTATTACCCTCATAAAGAGCAGGCATGTTGTCCACATTTAGGCCACATGCGGATAACAGCTCTTCATCCCACGAGCGAGATTCAGTATTTAACCACATCGTCCCTGCCGCATCAGACATATCTGTGCCAAACTCGCCCGATAGTTGATAACGCAAGAAATCTTTAGGAAGAAGGACCTTGCTAACTTTAGAGAAAATCTCAGGCTCATTCTTTTTCACCCAAAGTACCTTCGGGGCTGTAAAGCCCGCCATTATAAGGTTACCGGTGCGAATAGACGAATCTGGAACTAAGCTACTTAGCTCCTCACATTCTTGCGTGCTTCGGCCGTCATTCCACAAAATTGCGGGTCTTAAAACGCTTCCTTTATCGTCAAGTAATGTGGCTCCATGCATTTGACCGCTCAATCCAATTGATTTCACTTTTGATAAATTTACTTCACGGCTCAGTTCATCTAAGCAATCACAGGTAGCTTGCCACCAATCTTGGGGATCTTGCTCAGACCAAAGCGGATGAGGCATTGAGACACTCAAAGGTCGTGATACGGTTCTAACTACATCACCCGCATCATTCATTAACACCGTTTTCACACCAGAAGTGCCTAAATCTATTCCTACGTACATCATCTTGTCTCATACAAATAAGAGCTTATGAACAGATGTTGATTACTAAAAGCGTTTATATCAATTACGAAATTTTGTAATCGTTTTGTTAATTACCACATACTGGTTTAGTATGCTTAAAACTAATAAACATAATAGTTATTATGTAATTTGTTTATACGCGGGAATCTGACATGTTCGAGAAAGCGCACAGTATTACGCTACTCCTTAATGCAAGTAAGATATTTGACAGACAAATAATTGAAGGTATCGGACGCTACCTTCAGGCATCAAATGCTGACTGGGATTTGTACTTAGAGGAAGATTTCTTAACTCGATTAGATCATTTCGATGAATGGCGCGGCGATGGTGTTATTGCAGACTTCGACAACCCGGCAATAGAGAGAACATTATCGAATACCTCTGTTCCTGTAGTTGGTGTTGGTGGCTCTTATCAAGATAAAGATAATTACCCTGGCGTACCTTATGTTGCGACAGATAATTACGCGTTAGTTGAAGCGGCCTTTGAACACTTAAGACAAAAAGGCATTGAGCGATTCGCGTTCTATGGAAGCCCAATTAGTCACAATCAACGGTGGGCGCAAGAACGAGAACAAGCGATGCTAAACATAACTAAACGGCATGGATATGAATGCTATGTGTATCGCGGTCATGCGGTTAGAGCTGAGACGTGGCAGTATTCCCAAAAACGTTTGACCGACTGGCTTAAAAGCTTGCCTGCGCCTACCGGTATAGTCGCTGTTACAGATTCCCGGGCGCGCCACCTGCTTCAGGCATGTGATCATTTGGGCCTTTTGATCCCAGAGCGTTTTGCCGTCATCGGTATAGATGATGATGAACTTACTCGTTTTTTAAGTCGAGTTAGCTTGTCTTCTGTTAGACAAGGCTGTCTAGAGATGGGCTTCCAAGCTGCAAAAATACTGCACAAACAGTTAAAAGGAAATACCCATAAAGCCACACAACTGCTCGTTCCTCCCGTAACAGTTGCAGAAAGGCAGTCTACCGACTTCAAGGCCATAAAAGATCCTCTCGTCATGCAGGCATCTCACTTCATAAGAATGAATGCATGTAAAGGGATTAAAGTTGACCAGGTCCTAGATCATATAGGTATTTCTCGTTCGAACTTAGAAACCCGATTTAAAGAAGAGCGAGGCCACAGTATCCATACTGAGATACACAACGAGAAACTCAACCGAGCTTGCAGCATGCTTAAGGAGACAGACATACATAGCAGTGAAGTGGCACAACGTTGTGGGTATCCTTCTGTGCAATATATGTATGCGCTATTTCGAAAGCACTTTGACCAAACACCCGTAGAATATCGCCAAAAATTGCAGCCTGAACATTATAAAAACCGGTCAGAAAGCTCACTTACAAACATCTCCTAAATTACGACAATAACAACAGAGAAAACGATATGGACACAACATCAGCAAATGACTTCTCACAAGAACCCACTAGCACAGGGTTTATTCTCTTTATCACTATTGTAGCAACAATAGGAGGCTTCCTGTTTGGATTCGATAGTGGCGTGATCAATGGAACAGTAGATGGCCTTCAAGCTGCGTTTAACTCACAAAGTATAGGTACCGGTTTCAACGTATCGAGTATGCTTTTAGGTTGCGCCGTAGGTGCTTTTTTTGCCGGCCGACTAGCCGACAAATATGGCCGTAAGTCTTTGTTACTTGTCTCTGCGGTTTTCTTTTTAATAAGCGCGTGCGGCTCCGGAATTGCCACTAGCAGTTTTGAATTTGTTATTTATCGCATAATTGGTGGACTTGCTGTAGGAGCAGCTTCGGTAATGGCACCTGCCTATATCGCAGAAGTGTCTCCAGCAAAATATAGAGGTACGCTAGCCTCTATACAGCAAATCGCCATTATTGGCGGGCTATTTACCGCTTTTCTCAGTAACTACTTCCTCGCCGATTACGCGTCGGGTTCAACGCAGAAACTATGGCTTGATTTTGAAGCGTGGCGCTGGATGTTTTGGATGGAAATTGCTCCTGCATCACTTTTCTTATTAATGTTACTTTTTATTCCGGAAAGCCCTCGCTTCCTTGTCGTTAAGCAGAAAACTGAACAGGCAAACGCGGTACTGAATAAACTGTATGGCTCTCAGGGTGACAATAAGCTTTCTGAAATAAAGGCCTCATTGTCCAACGATCATAATCCCCAATTGAAAGATCTCATTGATAAGCGTTCCGGCAAATTAAAGTCGATAGTCTGGGTTGGTATTGGGCTAGCGGCGCTTCAACAACTTGTTGGTATTAACGTTGTTTTTTATTACGGAGCGGTGTTATGGCAAGCAGTAGGATTTTCAGAGTCCGATGCCTTGCTGATAAATGTTATCAGTGGCGCTATAAGCATTGCAGCATGTCTTGTTGCATTAGCAATCATTGACAAAATAGGTCGTAAGCCACTACTAAAGTGGGGTTCTATCGGTATGACAATCACACTTACTATTTTAACGATTGCATTTTTGAATGCGGAGCAAACTGCTGATAACAAACTAGCTCTTAATGACTGGGGCCCCGTAGCATTGATAGCCGCTAATCTATACGTATTTTGCTTCAATTTTTCATGGGGACCAGTAATGTGGGTAATGCTTGGAGAGATGTTTCCAAACCAATTACGAGGCTCGGGCCTTGCGGTAAGCGGACTAGTTCAGTGGTCGACTAATTTCCTAATAACGTGGTCGTTCCCTATGTTGCTCGCAGGAATTGGTCTTGCCGGCGCTTATGGGCTTTACGCCATATTCTCATTACTATCAATTGTATTTGTCATTCGCTATGTATACGAAACGAAAGGCTTAGAGCTTGAGGATATGAAGGGCTAATCATCTTTCAACGGAAGGGTCGAAACGGTCTTCAAATTAAAAGGTGCCCTTAGCAAGACTAGGGGGCACCTTTTTAATCTGGCTTCTATACAGTAATAAATTGACCGAATCTCGACAGTTTTTCTTTTATGTGTGTGGCTATGATTTTATTATCAGGGCAAGAAGAGGCTTCAAGTACAGGTTTATAGTATTTAGCTACATCGTTGCACAACTTTAAGTGATTTTTATTAAAGTAAACATAATAATCACCCTATGAGGAGATTAATAAATCAAATAGTCACATACTGTAATTTTTATAAACACGCTCCTCATTCACACTGCAATATGAATATTAATGAGGAAATAGATGGGACTGAAAAAACAATTTTTTTATCCGCTTATTCTGCCAAAGGAGGAGATCTTTAGCGTCTGTTTCCCTTCAGGACTTCCCTGAAGGGAATTTTTTTCAAATTAAAAGGTAGAGCGAACGCCTAGAAGGAAGCGCCTACCGGTGTATTCATTCAGAATTACACGCTCTCTGACATCTGCGAACTTAATAGTATTTTCATCTAATAGATTACTCACATCTAGAGTGATTTTGGTATTTTCACTAAGTGCATAGCCAAACCCTAAATCTAACTGTCCATAAGCATCAAAGTGTTCAGCGATACCGGCTAGTCCAGTCCGCTTCACTAAAAACTGGTCTCTCCAGTTCCATGAAACTCTTGCAGAGAAATTATCATCTTCGTAGAACCCAACTATATTATATGAGTGTGGTGTAAAACCTTCCAATCCGTTTCCTGGAGCCGTCGATAGAGGTAATCCTTGAGGCGATGCAAGCGCCTCGTCGTCTTGACCAGTTACGAATGTATAGTTTGCTTGTATACCTGCATTACTAAGAAAACTTGGAAGAAAATCGAAGTACATCAAACCAGCGAGCTCGTAGCCTTGAATTGACCCACCCTCTCGATTTCTATCTGTAGTATCACGAAATATAATTTCACCAAATGCCGGATGGCTAAAACCAGATGAAACCAGCTCGGTACTTTCAGAGATGAACCTTTCAATATCTTTATAGAATAGTGATATTGAAAAAGCGTTACCGTTGTCGGCGTAATACTCTAAAGAAGCATCGTATTGCCATGCTTCGTAAGGCTGCAAATCAGTATTATTAGAACGACGTGTAGATAATCCGTACAAACCGCTAAAACTCTGATTTGGAGTAATATCACCTAAATTTGGTCGCGTAATAACTTTTGCTACTGCTGTTCTTAAATCTACATTATCACTCAGTGAAATTTTCGCATTCAAACTAGGGAGTAAATTAGAGTACGAATTTTTCTTTTCAATTATTTGTCTTTCTGTCGTCACGTAGTCTAAACCTGATGTGGCTCCGTCAGCATCTACCGGATCAATTCTAATTAACTCGACCGAAGGGCCAGAAGCAGTGGTATCAGTCTCTACATACCTTAGGCCAAAATTTGCAGTCCAAGGAAACGCCTTAAATTCTCCATCAAGATCTAATCTAACATAAGCACCATATGTTGTTTCCTCTACATCACGTGCTAGGTCAGGACGTGCTTGGGAAGAACAGACATCGCTATTTCCTGACCCTTGACGCACAGCTTCGCAGTAACCATCTTTGTCAGTTAATAAAAATGATGTAGGAAAGCTAGCGCCTGAGTCACTAAGTAAACCAGCCACAGAAACAGGTGTGAAAATATCTACTGGTAATGAAAAGAATCGGCCACCCATATTTGGTCTTGGCCCATTGGGCACATTAATCCCTTCCCATGGCGATTGGATTCCATCCGTTGGATCAAAAGGAGCAACAAAATTTGAATCCCAGAATAAGGTCCCAGCGGAATTATAGCCCGGATCGAAAGGTCCTTCTGGTGCGTTTGGCCTGTAAATTCCCGAGTTAAAAGGCAGTGCGCCTTTTTTACGATCACTATAAAACACTCCGGTTTGAAGACCGCGAATTGCTCCTAAATCTAATTCAAATCCAACATCAAATTTACTCTCGAAAACCTCATCCTCTAGTTCAATAGAAGGTGTTAGCGCAACGTGAGCACGAGCGTTTGCAGGGTCGGCTAAATCAAGAGAAGTCGACCAAGACGGAACATCTCCATTTTCCCAAGTGATAATATTTGTCTCAAAATCAGGACTTGTTTCTCCGGCTCTCGGGTCATCAACGCTTCCAGGCGCTAACGGGTTATCCCAAGGGTTATTATCTTTTATCGCCGCTTGTAGTCTCGTCGCATCGTTTCGTGCTGTAGCACGCGACCAAGAAATATCAGCGTTAAATGACACACCATTATCCAAATAGAGAAAACCATTCCACCCTAATGCAAGAGTTTCGCTATCGCCGCCCCCCTCTTCAAAACGATAATCAACAGGACCAAAGGTTTTAACAAACGACGTAGCCGTGCCATTTTCATCAGTTTCCACATTGGAAAAGAACGGAAACTGCATCGGCGCGTTAATACCTTGAGTCATTGTCGTTCGCTTAAAATCAACATATAAGGCGTCAACTGTCATGCCCATGTCAGCGCTTGGCTCATACTGAAACGTACTATTAATACTTAAACGTTTTCTATCATCTACAGTGAAACTTTGTCCCATTTCTTGAGGGAAGCGGAATTCTACAATTTCATCCGAGTCAACAGTAGGACCATTGTAATAAGACCAAGCTCCCCCGCGGTGCTCCTCTAGCCTTGTCTTTCTATCTTCATAAGACACAGCAAAGAGCAGTCCCATTGAATCTTCAGCAAATGTATTACTAATAAGCCCAGACAACCGAGGTCCCCACTCTTCCCCAAGGTCTTGATAGCGGGCTTGTGCTGAACCTGTCATATGAAAACCAATATTATTTAACGGGCGCGCTGTACGCATGTTAACACTGGCTCCTAAACTACCTTCCCACATATCAGAGGTTGGGCTTTTAACAACATCGGCACCGCTTAAAACCTCTGCAGCTAGAGCTTGAAAGTCGAATGCCCTTGAAAGATTGACTTCAGAAAAGAAGTAATCAACCTCGCCAGTTTCAATGGTCGCAATGGTTCGATTATTAAGCCTTACAGTATTAAATTCAGGCCCAAAACCGCGAACGGTTACCTTTGAACCTTCACCAGATTGCCTATCGATGAAAACACCAGAAATTCGTTGTAAAGATTCTGCAATATTCTGGTCTGGAAATTTCCCAAGATCTTCAGCTGAAATAGAATCGACAACGCTGTCTGCAGAACGCTTGTTATCTAACGCACCTGTTAGAGATGATCGAATGCCGAGCACTTGAACAATCTCGACGTCTTTCTCCTTCGCGGTGTCCTGAGCTTGAGACTCATGTGAGGTATAAAGTGCAGATACGCACGCTAAATAAATTAAGCTATGTTTTAGTGTGTGACTCATTTTTATCCTTAAAATTTAACAAATGAGGTAGGTATTAACTTCCGTTGTTGGACATTAAAATCACTTATTGTCAATAACTTATACTTGTCCCACTTCTAATAAATATTTCCACAAACGAATAGTTAACACAAAATTAACAATACCACTAATTCAGTTTTTTTAAATCACTTTTGATCATTAATGGTCAATTTAATAAAAAATATAACTATTTTGATAAATTGGATAGCATACTAGCTTTTACGTTAAGCAGACTTATTCTAGTAACAGCAACACACTAGGCATCCATATTAGATGCGTTGCTAAGGGCACTAGACAAGGTTCTAAGTTCTGCGTCGACAGTTTGGTAGAAGTCGTAGAAAGGGTTGAATTCTTGCTATTCAAAAGCGACCTCATTGGGAACAATGTTTCAAATAAACAAAAATGCCCCTTACAAAGTAGTAAGAGGCATTTTTTGAGCTTAATTTACAAGGTTGTAATAGAACTTACTAAAGGCTAGCTGTTACTCCTAAAACTATACGTCTATCTGTGAGGCCTTGTGCACATAAAAGCGCACCTTCGTTAACACACCACTCAGTTCGGTCTTCACGCAGCAGGTTGATGCCGTCTAAACCCACTGTAAATGTGTCATTGATGTCATAGCTAACACTCATGTTAAGCTGTGCTCTATCGTCGACGATACGCGGCATATCAAAGCTTATTAGCTCTCCCGTCTTAAACGCTGAACGCCATGTATAACGTGCGCGAACGCTTAAATCGTATTTATCGTAAAACAATGTAATGTTATAAGCATTTTGCGACAAATCTTCTAGTTCAATGCGTTCTTCCACAATATCGTCGGCTAAGGTTGCCGTAGATTGATTGGTGTCGGTTCTACCCAAGAGTTTGTTCAGTGCGTTAGCATCGCCAGTAGCAGGACGGAAAGTCTCAATACCCGCGCCCGATTCTTGATAGGTATAATTAGCGATTACCCCAAAACCTGATGCCCAGCCAAGGTCTTTTTCATAGGCCGATAAATCGTGCTGAAACGCAAATTCAATACCTGTTTGAGTTTCCTCATTAGGTAAATTAATGGTGGTTTGAAGCGGTACACATATTCCCGTTCCAGGAACTGATGACCACACATTTCGATCGGTAACGGTTGGGTTATAAATACCGCCGCCTTCACATGGCGCCGTAATATCGCGTTCAATTTGACCATTGTCGCCAATTGGCTCTTCCGGATTATCTCGAACTGCGGCAAAGATATCGGTTCGCTCTTTATGAAAAAGACCCACGCTTACGAAGCTAGACTCTGCAAAATAATATTCTGCAGATAAATCATAGGATATGACTTCCTCAGGAGTTAACGACGGGTTACCTACTCTTACCGCTGCGCCAGCCCCGCCAGGAAAGTTAATTGACGTGGAAAGATTATCAAAATTTGGTCTGCGAATATCTTTCGCTACACCCGCGCGTATTACCACATCATCAATCACTTCAGAGACTATATTGAACCTCGGTAGGAAATAGTCATAGGAAGACGTTTCCTCACGTAACCCCGTCACTTGGCCATTTTCAATGTTATTGCCTACTGAGGTCACTTCAGTGTCTATGTATCTTAAGCCTACATTTCCGCGAAAAGTAATATCGTTGATATAAAAGAAGTAGTCGCCCTGCAAATATAGTGCGCTAGTTTCTTCTTCAATATCGAAAAATGAATCTAACTGCAGTTCGGGCTCAGACAATAATGGGTAGCCTTCCGTGATATTTCCGTTAGCTATTTGCAAGGCGTTATTTTCTTCAATTGCTTGATTAAGCGCACTGATTACCGCACCGGGATCGGAAAATGACAAATCGCCGTTAATGGTTAAATAGTTTTGAATATAAAGTCTTCGACCGTCTGCATCGTTAAAGTTAGAGGGCCCTGCACCAACAATACTTGAAAATAAGTCCGCAGTAGGCCGATAAAAAGTCGTATTTGGATTTGAAAAATTTGATGCGGTATTGATGTCACTGCTTAACGCTGTGTTCTTATTCCAGCGATAACCCGCTTTTATTCCTGAAAAATAGGGATTAAGGTCGGAAATATCATAGTCCGCATCAATTCTAAATGCAGTTTCAGCGTTTTCTTGTGTATTTCTACCAACACCAACTCCTCTTAGCGCATAGTTCGCTGGATTGAGAAGATCTTGGTCTGAAGGCCCGAATTCTGCTCCTTGGGCAATACCGAATTGTAACGTGCGATCAGATGCATCAAACTCAACCGGTACACCGTTGTCTATGCTAAGCCCTTCACTAGGTTGCGGTCCATTGGGATTAATGAAGTCCAATGTTGTGTTTAAACGGGGGAAGAACGAATCTGAGCTTGAGTAAGAGACTTCAGAGGAAAGCTTAAGCCGGTCGCGAAGCCACGTAAAACCGGTTGCGAAAACGTCGCTGTCTGTAAAGCGAGAGCCGGTATTAACGCTCGTTCTCAGGTTGGGGTCAATATTATTATTATTGCTATCGACGCCTACTCCTAACGTTCCAGAAAGTACCGCCTGCACTTCACCTAAATTTAATGGCCCGTTAGGCCCATCAATGGTTCCTAAGTTAATTGTCTCAAATGCAGTATTATTTGTGTTATCTACTACAGCTGCACCGCCAGTCCCTGATATAAATGCTCGCGAGCTCTTCTGAGCGCGTTCTTGTCTATTTAACGTAGCATCGAAATAGAACTTGAGGTCGTCAACAGGCTCAAACTCTATGGAACTCGTAAAATTTTTCGTTTCATATTCATAGCGAGAAATGACTTGGTCTAAAAATTGTGCCCGCAAAAACGGAAAGGCTTCCGCGCTACCGCTGCCAGAGTCAGGAAGTACCTCTCTATCTCTATCAAAACGTGGGTCGAAAGAAGCCACTTGCTGCTCAGCATAACTTCCTGTCAAAACAATACCCACACGACCATAATCAGTATCATAGCTATCACCAAACGTAGCCGAGACTCTTGGCGATGTCGCATCGGCTAGATCGCTGTTTTCTGCCTGCGCTCGCACAGATATTAACTGCTCTTTGAGACTTAAACCGCGAAGTGTTCTCAAGTTTATTGTTCCACCAACAGAGCCTTCTATCGTTTCAGCTGACGGAACCTTTATGACTTCTAAAGATGAAATAAGTGCTGCTGGCAAGTCATCAAAACCGATACCTGAACGGCCATTACCGCTACCCACTGTCGAAACGCCATTTATTTCAACTCGATTAGCACTGGTACCTCGAATTTGAACGCCAGTACCAACGCCGGCAGTACGGTCAATCTGCACACCCGTTATGTTTTCTAAAACTTCGGCTAGGTTTTGATCAGGAAGCTTACCTATGTCCTCTGCTTGAATAACCTCTTTAATACTGTCTGCAGAACGCTTTTCGGCAAGTGCACTCGCTAACGCACTCCTTATTCCTCTTACTTCGATAACCTCTGTCTCTTTCTGACTATCTGCGCCGGAACCGACGTCTTGTGCATAGGCGTTGCTCGTCAGGCAACCGATAGCAGAAGACACTGCAACGGCTACTTGCAATTTTTTAGCAGTAAATTTCAACATCCATACTCTCCCTTAAACAATCATTGTCAATCAATACGCAATCACAATAGATCACAAGTTAATCACTATCAATACAATTGTTAATAAAACGTAAATATAAGGTATTGTGAATTTAACGTGCATCTAGTTCATTTATTCAATATATTCTTGCACTTATGAGAAAAATGAGAGTAATCGTTATTTAGCGCAAAGCATTAACGTTGCAATACCAGCCCCATTAGTGCAAAATCAATCACAATCAATCAAGGCGCTTATCTTTAAGCTAATTAGGTTAATCTAGCGCTTCATTTAAGACCCAGCTTACTGTGTGTTAGAGGGGCGACGTTTTTCAGGAGATGTTAATGTTTAATCGCAAGCAAGTGGGTGTTGCACTATCAATGTTAATGGGGTTAACAACCATTGGCTGTTCGTCTGACACTTCTGTGGATGACGCACAAAACCTTAGCGTTGAATCGAAAAACGTTAAGTCCTACGCAAAATTTGTCCCTGAAAGACGTGACGACTTTGCTTGGGAGAATGATAAAGTTGCCTTTAGAGTATACGGACCAGCGGCCCCACTCGCAGGCCACGCCAGCGGCGTTGACGCATGGCTTAAAAAAGTCGATTACTCAATCATTGATAAATGGTACGCCATGCACTTTGCAGGTAAGTCATACCACGAAGACCGCGGCGAGGGTTACGACCCATACCACACCGGCATTAGCCGGGGTGTCGGCGGGTCCGCAGTATGGATAAATGAAACGCCATACTATGCACACAACTTCACACGATATGAAATTCACGAAAACAATACCGACGAGGTGCGCTTTACTCTTTACTACAAATTTGAAACGCCATTAGGGCAAGTGGATGAAGAGAAAACCGTTTCGTTAGCACTCGGTTCTAGAATGTATGAAGTACAGTCAACATTTTCGCTTAATGGTAAGCCTGCATCTATTCCTATTGCTATTGGTGTAGCGACACACGACGAAAAAGCGAAGGTATTTCAAAGTAAAAAATATGGCTGGGTTGCAGCATGGGAAATGATAGACGGTCAGGGCCTAGGTACCGGCGCACTTATAGACCCTAGTAAAGTACAAAAAATTGTCCATTCACCATCTGAAATAAAAGATAACAGTCATATATGGCTAGTTACACAATCATCCTCTGATGGCTCACTTAACTATTATGCAGGCTATGGATGGTCGGGTGCTAACGAGATAACAACCACGGCCCAATGGCAAGAATATCTCAGTAAATTCGGTGGATAGAAGATGGAAAAGATCGCATTTGTAATGACACTAAAACCGGGGCTCGAGCAAGAATACGAAAAACGGCATGACGAAATATGGCCAGAGCTTGTCGACGAATTAAAAGAAGCGGGAGTTTCAGACTACAGCATTTTTTATGAAGAGAGCTCGAATAAACTTTTTGCAGTACTCAAGCGCGAAGAAAATCATTCAATGGATGACTTACCTGCTAAAAAAATCGTCAAAAAATGGTGGGCGTTTATGGCCGATATTATGGAAACCCATGACGACAACTCCCCAGTAGCAACAGATCTTAAACGCGTATTTCATTTAGACTAAATCTCAGTAAGAAACTCAATAAATACGGTGCCACTCAACTAATAATAAAGGCGCCGTAACATAGACGCTTATTTTTTGCGCACGGTAGGGTTTCGTTTAAACGCATCAGTAAACGACAGAAAAGTATACTGAATGAGATTTCTCATTCTCCTCTATGTTTTAGGAAAGGAGATATAATTGAAAATCCTAATTTTAAACGAAGCTAAGCGCTCATCAATGCTCGGGCACGTAGAGCGGCGATGCGCCGCAACGCCTGCCACTGTGGGGAAGTTTTCTCGAATAGGCATCACTATTTACGTAGAGCGTGATGCTGGACTACTTTCACATTATACCGACAGCGAATATGAAGCTGCGGGCGCAACCGTGGTTGCATTATCAGATGAGATAGTTGGCGAAGTCGATGTACTAGCCTGTGTTAACAGTCCTGACGAAAAAACCATTTCGATGTTATCGGCCAGCACAATTGTAATTGGTCATTTAGATCCATTTTTTCAGCCATCAATGATTAATAAATTAGCTGCGTCAAATTTGACAGCGCTTTCTGTTGAAATGATACCTCGCAGCTCTAGAGCACAAAAAATGGATGCGCTGAGTTCGCAAGCCAGTCTTGCTGGATACGTTATGGTAATGAAGGCAGCAAATTACCTCCCATCAATCTTACCAATGATGATGACACCGTCTGGCACTATTAAACCAGCTAAGGTTTTTGTGATAGGTGCAGGTGTTGCTGGTTTGCAAGCTATTGCAACTGCAAAAAGGTTGGGAGCAAACGTACTCGCTTACGACACTCGCCCTGTAGTTGCAGAGCAAGTAGAGTCTTTAGGCGGTAAATTCTTAAAGGTTGATATTGGAGAGACTGGGCAAACAAAGGACGGTTATGCTAAAGAGCTTACCGATGAACAAAAACGTACCCTAGCGGAAGCTCAAAAAGAGGCTATCGCCACTTCGGATATCGTAATAACCACAGCCCAATTGTTTGGGCGCAAACCTCCAGTTTTGATAAGTAAAGAAACACTGTCATTGATGAAGCCAGGAAGTGTTGTAGTCGATATGGCAGCGCTTTCGGGTGGTAACGTAGAAGGATCGGAGCCTGGTAAAATTGCAGTCATAGAACAAGTTACCGTTATTGGCTCTGGAAATTGGAGTGAAGAAGTTTCCCGAGCGGCAACCGACATGTACGCCAATAATATCTTTAACCTACTAGATGAATTCATAAGTGGCGAGCCTCTTCATTTTGAGCTGTCATTTGATGATGAAATTCTTGCTTCATCTGTCATCACTCATGACGGAAAAATAACAAATGAAACACTAATCAAAGCATACGAGAGCGCGTAATTATGGAAATCATCTATTTACTATTTATTGTTTTACTTGCCGCTTTTCTTGGCTTTGAACTCATTCGAAAAGTACCGGCTACTCTTCACACGCCTCTGATGTCTGGGTCTAACGCGATTTCGGGGATTACCTTAGTCGGAGCGCTTGTTGCGTCCGGCTCAGACAGTAGTCTGTTGACCACCATCTTAGGCACAACGGCGGTTGCCTTAGCCAGCATTAATGTTATTGGTGGTTACCTAGTAACTGACCGCATGCTCGGCATGTTCAAGAAAAAAGAAAATAGCTAAGAGAGTGGCAAACATGAATTTAGAAATATTAATAAACTTTGCCTACGTAGTGTCTGCTGGGCTATTCATTTTTGGATTAAAACTATTAAGTCATCCGTCAACAGCTCGCAGAGGCAACCTTGTATCAGCAGTAGGTATGTTCGTCGCAGTAGTTGTTACCTTGCTAGATCAGCAGATTATAAGCTACCACTTTATTTTGATAGGCGTCCTTGTGGGCGGCTTATATGGCGCATGGAAAGCTAAAAGTGTACAGATGACGCAAATGCCTGAGATGGTATCTTTGTTCAACGGCTTTGGCGGCGCAGCCTCACTGCTTCTCGGATGGGCAACAATTAGCAGTATGTCTCAACAAATGCTTGTTAACGCAAGTAACTTCGTTTTCATTACAGTGCTATTAACGCTGCTTATTGGCGGCGTCACTTTCTCAGGCTCTGTTATAGCTTGGGGAAAACTTTCCGGAAAATTATCATCTAAAGCACTCATTTTCACAGGCCTTAGAGAGTTAAGCATATTGCATTTAGTCGCTATGGCGCTGGTGGGATATTTGTTTGTCACAGACCCTGCTAACAATTTGTGGTTATACGCTATCATCGCTATCGGATTGAGCTTTGGACTGTGGGCTACAATATCGATAGGTGGTGCTGATATGCCAGTTGTTATTGCACTACTCAATAGCTATTCCGGTATCGCAGCTACTGCCGCCGGCCTTGCTGTTGGCAATACCATATTGATAGTCACAGGTCTTTTAGTCGGTGCCTCTGGTTTAATATTAACCAATATCATGTGTAAAGCGATGAATCGCTCGCTAATGAATGTGTTACTGTCGGGCTTTTCAACACCGATTGAACAAGGCGAAGTGATTACAGGCGAAATTAAGGTTCTGTCGCCTCAAGATGCGTTCTATGTACTTGAGGCAGCTCAAGCAGTACTCGTTGTGCCTGGTTACGGTATGGCGGTAGCTCAAGCTCAGCATGCAGTAAGAGAATTACATACCTTGTTAGAAGGTAATGGTTGTACTGTAGATTACGCTATTCATGCGGTAGCTGGACGCATGCCAGGTCATATGAACGTGTTACTTGCAGAAGCAGACGTCCCATATGATCAGCTTTATGAAATGGATGATGTCAATCCCCGCATGGAAAATTATGACGTCGTTATTGTTATTGGCGCTAATGATGTAGTGAACCCTGCGGCTAAAGAGATGAAAGGTAGTCCTATCTACGGCATGCCTGTCATAGAGGCCTACCGAGCCAAAACCGTATTTGTATTGAAACGTTCAGCAAATGCAGGCTTTGCCGGTGTAGATAATCCGTTATTTTTCAAAGATAACACCCGTATGATCTTAGGGGATGCAAAAGACACGATAAATAGCTTAATTCGTGAGTTTGGCGATTAATCACAATACCTCTCGGCTCGTGGCTATATAGTCATGAGCCCATCTTTTAGCTTTTATTCGGTACAATACTATTATGCCTTATGAAGTCCTTGGCCAGCTTTTTGGGGTACTTGCCTTTTTGGTAGCCATCTATTCTTTTACCCACAAAAGCGACATTAAATTAAAGCTTAGCTTAATTGTGATGTTTATCTTTCAAACTGGCCACTTTTTCTTTTTGGGCTCAGTAACCGGAACCATCGCGAATTTATTAAACTTCTTCCGTACCATCATCTCAATAAAGACCAATCACAAATATATTGGCGCTATATTTATAGCGATTAATATCGTGTGGGGCTCCTTCAACGTTCACCAACTTATCGACCTCTGCCCCATTTTGGGCGCTTGTTTAGGCACTTATGCTATTTTTTACGCGTCGGGTATACGAATGAGGAAGCTGTTTATTTGCGGTGCTTGTTTTTGGCTAACCAATAATATTGTTTTAGGATCTATCGGTGGGACGTTACTTGAAGTGACCGTGATTATTGCAAACAGCGTCACAATCTATCGGCTACAAAAGGATGAAGAGAAAGAGAAAGAAATAGATAAAGGCTTGTGAATAAGTACCCACAAGCCTTTAAAATGATTATTTAATAACGTTGCGTTCTTTTAACGGATACCAGCGTTGTATTTCTTGCATCAACATTTCAACTTTATCTGGATACTGTGTAGCTAAGTCGACTTGTTCATTCTCATCATCAGCGAGATTGTATAGCCTAGGCCCAACTAACAATTCATCATGATACTTCTGATAACTTACATTTTTGCCGTCGTAGCTTACAATTAACTTCCAATCATCCTTAATTACCCAGCGGTATAGTAACGTCGATTCCATGTCGTCTATACCATCCATATCATGGGCAAAGCCCTCACCAAAAACAGCTTCTCTTTCTATGCGCTTCCCTGCTGTTAAATTGTCGTACAGGTTCAGCCCAGGCAGTGATTCAGGCACATCAACACCTGCTGCACCTAGTATTGTCGGCACTATATCAATACTACTCACTCTTTCTTGTCTGAATTCCGATTTAAACTGGGCGGGTAATGAGTAAATAATTGGCGTACGAACTCCGCTTTCATTAGGGCTCTGTTTAGATTTTGGTAAGAATCTATCTGTTTGCTTTGGATTTGTTATCCATCCATTATCTGAAACGTAAACAATGAGGGTGTTCTCTTTCAAGCCACGCTTTTCAAGGTGGTCAAACAACTGACCATTGGTTTCATCAAACCACTCTACCATCGCATAATATTTAGCAATGGACTCGGGCAGATCGTATTTCTCATACTTAGACAAAATTCGTTGAGGAGGCGTGTGTGGAGAATGAGGCATGAAAGGGGCATACCATACAAAAAATGGTTTCTTGGCATCATGGGTACGGTCGATAAAGTCTGTGATGGTATCCACACCCTCACGACCAATTTTTAAGCCTACGTCGCCGTGGCGCCCACCTTTATTTGGAAAACCTTTTGTCATTCCTTCATCAAAACCACCGCGCTGAAAACTTCCTTCCCACCATTTTCCCGTTTGCAGCGACACATATCCTCTTTCTTTAAGCAACTCTGGCAATGTTTGAACCGAATCAATTTTTGCAATAATTTCTGCGCGCTGATTACGATACTCCTCTCCCTGTTTACCACCCGGGAGCATTCGTGAAGGATCGTTACCTGTTATACCGTGCTGACTTGCATAGAGGCCTGTTGCAATAGTTGCCAATGATGGCCGGCAAAGTGACGTTGGAACATAACCTTTGGTAAATGTTACACCGCTTTGGGCTAAACTATCCAAACTTGGTGTTTGAACAATGTCGTGCCCCATAAAGCTATAGTCGTTCCAGGCATGATCATCAGACAGTATCAATAGTATATTAGGGGGCATGGTTTGCTCTTGCACTCCCTTTGGAGTTTTCTCAGTAGATTTTGCAGCACAACCTGCCAGCAACAACTGCACACAGACACAAGTTGCTAGCATCCGCCAATGCAGCTTCACTCTTTCATTTCGTTTACGCATTTCCAATACCCTCTTTCTTATATTCTCTTTAATTGGAAATCTTTTATTAGACATATAGTTATTTAATAAACATCAAGTCATTGTTCAGCCCACAACCAATCAGTCTATGTAGAGAAGAGTGCTGGCTGGGAATAGCGTGACAGTGTAAAAAAGCCCCTAGCCGAAGTATGTCGAGCTAGAGGCTTTGGCTGGAATTTTCTATTTATTCCATTTAAGCATTTCCGACGCTGCCAGTAGCACGGCGCCGGTGCCATATAATTGTGAATCAGACTCTTTTACAGGGTCGGGGCTTTTTCCAACGTGTTGGACCCAGTGAACACGACCATCGTCTGTAACAGCTTCAGTGATTGCTTTCCAACCTTTCTCTACAATATCTTTAGAGCGCTGATCGTTTAGAATTCCATTATTCACACCCCACGCTAGGCCAAAGGTAATGAAACCTGTACCACTCACTTCTGGCGTGGTGACCTTGTTGGGATCCATTAACGACGCGGGCCAATAGCCATCCTCTTTTTGAAGCGCCATAAGCCCTTCAGCATGCTTTTTATAAAGCTCGATATAGCGATCTCTGGAAGGGTGCCCTTTTGGCAACTCTTCAATGATCATGGGTATAGCGGCGAAAACCCAACCATTACCTCTTCCCCAAAATACGGGTTCGCCATTGTCGCTTTTAGCATCAAAATAACGGCTGTCTCTGAAGAATAGGCCGTACTCATCAGAGAATAAGTAATCTGCTGCGGCCCAAAACTCTTTGTCACCATATTCCAAATATTTAGGGTCGCCAGTTACTTTCGTCATTTGCGCCCATGCTCTTGGTGCCATAAATAGAGCATCTGCCCAACACCATCTTAATTGGCAGTTTCCTTCTAGATGATACTTACCAGTGCTCGACTCAGAATCTCCCATGTTCAAACCAACCTGCGGTGGCTTACTAAGGATCATATCGAAGACGTCCTGAGTAGGCTTATATGCCTCTTCAATATCAGAATGCTCCGCTAACCAAAGATAAGTTTGTGCAATGGCATGGTCATCTGCATGGTAAGGTCGCTCAAGGATCAACTCATAATTTTCTTTTTTAGCAACTTCATTAACAAAGTCCTCTAATTGCTTATCATCAGTCGCGTCAATCCAGCGCGTTAAGCCGATATAGAAAGACGCTTGGATCCAAAACTTTGCATTCTCTGATTTAGCGCGGTGAGACTCTGGAATGTAATTCAAGTTACCAAATTGCGCTATTTGCCAATTTGCAGCGCTTTTACCGATGCGCATTGCACTAGACTGGATACCCTGCTTCTGCATCTCCTTACTTTTTTCCATTTTCATGGCTTTCGCAGGTTTATTATCAACGCTGTTAGCCTGCTGGTCTGGCACCTTTTCAGAGCAAGCGCTGAGACCTAGCGCTAAACTTAACGCAATGGTCGATAATTTCAATTTTGTGTATTTCATATTTGTTCTCAACTAATCGTCACCGATTACGTATGTTTACCAGGTTAAAAAAGGGAACCTAGCTTACATAACAGGTTCGTTTATAGATTTTAGGCTGCTCAACGCTCTGGGTACTGGGCCATTTTCACCCACTAAATAGACTTTTATGTTCTCGTCACTTTCTTTTTCAGCAACCAGCATTTGGGCCTCGGGGTGACCATTCTCTATTAACGTTGTAATTGCAAAACTTGCATTAGGTCTTTTGAGTACTGTTGCGTCTTCTGAAAACGAATTTCCATCTTCGGTGCTGCTCCACCAAGACAAAACCGCATCCCCTTCTTTCTCGTAAGTGACTAAATATCGAATATCTTCGGGTTCAGTAACTTTGAAGTCCCCTCTGGAAACACCCTCGTAATCTTCGATAATCTTCTTGCCACCTAGCCATTGCTTACCGTTCCACCAAATGTGTCTTGTTTGCTTAGGTCCGCCGGTTTTTGCGCCTTTATCAACGCCAGCATTAATTGCAATATGCGGGTGGCCTTTGCTATCAAGATGTGAGGTACCGTTAAAGGTCCATAGATCGCCAGTTTTCACGGCTAGTGTTTTTTCATCAGCAACTTCTTTGGTAACCGGAAGTGAAAGAGGTTCACCTTCTACATTGCTCCACTCATTAGTTTTGGTATTAAAATTCATAAAGTAGACATCGTGTCGCTCTGTAGTGTGTCCTCGCCCGTTAATACCCGCTTTACCATCCCAGCACACGTGGTAGTCGTAGGACACGATCAGGTTGTCGCCCTCACCTTTTCCTATCCATGCATACCAGCTATCAACAGCTTGAATATCGGTTCGTCTTTTATGCTTGAGAAATGAAACGGGGGCTGAAAAAGTACGTCCGTTGTCTACTGATTTCTGATAAACCCAGTCACTGCGATGAGCTCCATGACGGAAAAATAAGTAAATATCGCCATTATCCATCTTAACCACTTGGTTATAGGTGCCAAACGGGGTGATGTTATCTAAATCTTCCCATTCAGTAATATCGTAAGGTTTCTTAGAAACAGCGTGTTTATTTGCACCAAAATGAGTATTACCTAAAGGATTTTTACCATTTGAAGCATGACCGCCGTGTCCACCATAAAAAATATGAACGTAGCCTTCGTTATCAATAAGCATGGTTGGCTTGCCGTGATTATCAAATTTCTTACCACCATCACGGCGACCTAATTCGCTAGTTCCTGCCTTGAAGGGACCTTTCCATTCTTTACTGCTGTGGTTGTAAGTGGCTACAAACGGATCTTCTTTTGGACCTTGATATGACACATAGGTAATGCCGTTTTGGTGCAATGCTGCCGGATGCTGCACAATAGCTAAAGGATTACCTACAGCATTGTCAGCAAAGTATTCTACGTATTGCGTGTCGTTTGAAGCAACAGCTTCCGGCCTATCAGATTGACCGTTACATCCCGCGGCTAGCAGACTACCTGCTAGGGCAACACTGAGCGCTAGTTGTGTTTTTCTATGCAAAAATTTATGTTTTAACATCGTGTCATTCCTATTCTTTGCTGAACATTAATCTCTGTTCTCTTCAAACAAGGTTAGAAACTCGCGAGCAATGTCCGGTTTCTTCTTGGAAAGATCACGTAATTCAGCAGGATCTTTTTCGATATTAAATAATTCGAGCGGGGCATCGTAACCGTATCGAACAGCTTTCCACTCGCCTTTCCGCGCAGCTTGGTATGTATCACCTATAACGCCAGAGTTAGGATCGCCCACCTGTTTTGAAAACTCCCAATAAAGAACACGCTCATCCATTTTATTAGGTTCAGTTTTCAATAGACCCACAATAGACTTGCCGTTAGTTTTAACTCTAGGCACCATATTCAAATTAACGTTTGCTACCTCAGCGACCGTAGGCATTACATCGGCAAATAACCACGGTGTTTCGTCGGTACGACCGGCTTCAATTCGCTCTGGCCAATGGACAATCATAGGCACGTGAATACCACCATCGTATAAATCTCGCTTCATACCGCGATAAGGTTCAGAAGCTTTTAAGTATTCAGGATCGGCGCCGCCCTCATCATGTGGACCATTGTCAGAAGTAAAAAAGATAAGTGTGTTATCAAGCTCACCCATCTCGTCTAACTGCTTTACAATTTGACCGATATAGTGGTCTAGCGCCGATACCATGCCTGCCAACGTCGCGTTTGGCTTGTTGATAGGCTCTGGATAGTATGACGCGTACTTGTCGGCTGGATTTCCGCCTTTCATTCCCGTATACGGTGTTTCATCGAACTTATACTGCTCACTAAACTTCTCTGGCACACCCAACTCTGCGTGGGGCGATGAGTACGCAAGCATGACGAAGAATGGATTTTCTCGCGGTTGCTTTATATAGTCTATCGCCTCTTTAGTGAATAACTCCTGAGCATAGGCGCCTTTCTTCCCACCTTCATTTTCAGCTACACGAATTTTTTGCCCGTCTCTCCATACTATTTGAGGATATTGACGGTGCCCCTCTAAAATTGAGTAGAAGCCATACCATGTATCAAAGCCCATAGCGAGAGGGTCTGTAACCCCCATTTGCGACCCGATAGAATATTTACCAAACAGCGCGGTGTCATAGCCCCCATGCTTTAATACATGCGCTAACGTAATATCCATCTCTGTTAGCTGCACAGTATTAGAGTTATTCGTCATTAAGCGCCCGTCTCTTCCAGTAAAAAGAGAAACCCGAGACGGAGAACACACTGTGTTGCCTGCATAGGCTTGGTCGAAGCGAATACCATTTGATGCAAGTTCGTCAAGGTTTGGCGTTTTAATTGGTGTATTACCGTAAGCGCCCACTTGATTGAAACCTAAGTCGTCAGTGAGTATGAAAAGAATATTTGGTTTGTCCTGTGCTACTGCACTGGAGGAAAGAGATGTGAATAATGCACCAAGTACGCTTATAAGACTAAACCTTAGTTTGTTCATGGTATTTCCTAATTAAAATTATTGTTAAAACGTTGAATTTTGATAACTGAATACTATTTGAGACAGTGTGCTGTTAATGTAGTCGGCTCAGGTATAAAGGCTCTACCTTTGTCGCGATTAGGCGGCAACGCTTCCCAAGCAAGATAAAATCGCTTTCCTGCAGTCGGGAAATTATCATCTGTTTCAAGTTGCTTCATCGCCTTTGTGTATAAAGGCATATCGTTTGCTTTATCGAATGTAAGTAATGCCGGTGGAATTTGTGAGCCAGTAGTCTCAGCCTTAACAGTGAGCGAATCACCATCAAGGGTGTACGCGTAAGCAGTACCGTCTAAATCCGCGAAAACCTGAACGTCGCCGTTGTCAATAAGCTTAGCAGGCTGTTTAACTGTTAAAGTAGTCGGGAGGGCTCCCGTCATATTCAACTCTTGACGTGAATTTCTCCAATTAGAAACCTGATAGCTTTTCCACTTCCCGTTGTCATTTCTTGCAACGAAAAGTTGGCTATCACCGTTTTCATCATACGCTTGATATGAGATGAGAGGCCGTTTTTTGTGGTCAAATCCGATGGGAGTGTGCCCGTTCAAAATTCCAGAGAATTGTGGCAACGGTACCGCGGCTTCACTATTACTAAGCTTCATCGGGAGAGTGAGTGACGTACCGTCAGACTTCTGCCAATTCACCAAATCTTTACTCTTGGCATAGGAAATATCGTGATTAGAGGCTGCGACAGGTGTTTCTCTCCAAACCCATGAAAGATGGAAATAACCGTCAGGACCAAGAACCGGCCCCCAGAAATAACCATTTCTCTCTCCCTCTCCATCAACTAACGGAGAGTCATGCAACCTCTGCCACGTTCCGTCTTTGGCATTGAAAGCGTTATAGATTTCATTGCCACTTCCGCTTCTTCCATTTCTATATTTAAAGTATAACTTTCCTTCAGCGTCATTAAAAAATTCCGGATAAGTCATACGACTTTCCGTTTTTTCATCCGCCATGAAGTCGACGCGCTTTAAGCTTCTGACATCGTATGGCTTTTCGCTTTTGAAATAGACAATCGGATTAACGTGCAAATTACCAACGATGTGGATATATCCCTCTTCGTCGAGACCTATCACTACACTATTATGGCTGTCCCACCCTAGGTAGCTGTCTAACTTTTGATAAATCCAATTTCCGGTTGGATAGGGTTTGTAAGCGACACTCATCTGCCTACTAGCATCATAATAGGCCACTATTTGCTGATCGCCTTTACCAACATAATCAAACGCAACTCGATGCCCTGACCAAACTCGATCAATCGCCTCAACCTCGAAACAGCTCGTTTTATCGAAAGTTTGCGTAGCCACTCCCCCTGAGGAAATAGCGAGCCCACCGAGAATGGCTCGTAGTAGCAATGACTTCAATCGCATCACTGAACAACTCCAAAACGTTAATATGTCGTTAATATTTTCAATAACTCTAAACAAATTAACGGTCATTTACAATCTTTTTCACTCACAAAATAAAAGATGTGACCGGCAAAACTAAAATATTTCCCTACAACTCCTAAAGTCATTGAAAAGCAAGAAGATAGTATCAAAAAAAATATCATAAACAGGGCTTAAAACGCGTTTAACAGCATCAATTTCGTTTAATAAATAATGTGTGTAATTGCTATTTGTAAACCAAGAATATTCCTAATGGTCACAATAAAGATTGGATTTGACTTATTGTTTACATTTATGATTAAAACAATGTTAACATCGGAACGCTGAAAATAAGATGTCGCAAGAATCTTTCAGTAATACTTACGCAGGCTTTTCCCGAGCAGAATTAGTAAAGAGGTGGAATGACAATGCACAACATGAAGTTGAAACTGACCAAGGTCGTTGCGATTGTATTGCTTATAGTAAGCCATTCAGTTACGGCAAATACTGGGCAGCCTAATATCTTGTGGCTTGTTATTGAAGATATGAGTCCCCTACTGCCTATGTACGGTGACAGTACCATTAGTACACCAAACATCTCGCAACTAGCCAATGAGGGTGTTGTCTATAATAATGCCTTTTCTACATCTGGCGTATGTGCACCGAGCAGAGCAGCACTAGCAACTGGGCTTTACCCCAACAGCTTTGGTGCAAATAACATGAGAACGTCTTCTAATACCGCTGAAACCGGACTCCCTAAGTACGAGGCTGTGCCCCCTGTAAATACGAAGATGTTAAGTCAGTTGATGCGGGAAGCGGGATATTACACAACTAATAATTATAAAACAGACTACCAATTTAAAGCACCAAAAACGGCTTGGGACGAAAATGGGATTTTCGCTCATTGGCGCAACAAACCGAGTAATAAACCTTTTTTTTCCATTTTCAATTTCACTACCACACATGAGTCTGGCCTATTTGAACCATACGGCATTAGAAAGTTAGAACAGCGCCACTACTTTTCCAGCGACGAAAAAAAAATTGCGCTTCTGCCTAACGATCACAGAATTAAAACGAATGAAGAAACTACGCCTGTCCACATAGATAAGGCAACGAGATTCCCCGTACCGCCGTATCTACCCGATACACCAACAGTACAAAATGACCTTTGGAAGGTTTACAACAACCTAGCTGAAACTGACAAGCAGATAGGCGCGATAGTAAGCGCATTAAAAAACGATGGCTTATTGGAAAACACCATTATTGTTTTCTACTCCGACCATGGCGGCCCTATGCCTCGGCAAAAACGACTGATATATGATAGCGGCTTGAAAGTCCCACTCATCATTCGCTTTCCCAAGGGGTATAAAGCAGGGACCATCGATGAACGACTCGTGTCATTTGTCGACTTCGCGCCAACAACGTTAGCTATGGCGGGTATTTCCATACCTGAATATATGCACGGCCACTCCTTCCTAGATACATCAAATGAGCGACAGTACATTTATGCCGCCGCAGACCGATTTGACGGTTTCACCGACACTATCAGAGCCATAAGAGATAATTGTTATAAGTATATTCGAAACTATCGACCTAATGAGCCTTACTATCTCCCTGTCGCCTACAGAGAGAAGATACCAAGTATGCGTGAACTTCTTCGTTTACAGAAAGATGATGCACTCAATAAAGCACAGGGCCAATGGTTTCGAAAAGAAAAGGATGATCATGAACTTTTTAATGTGTGTAACGATCCTCACGAACTATCTAACCTTGCCTATATTGAAAACTACAAAACTAAGCGAGAAGAAATGGGGGATGCTTTAGAACTATGGCTAGCTGACATCAAAGATGACCCATTGATGAAAGAACGTCAGCTTATCGACAAATTATGGAACGGTAAAACGTCTCAGCCAACTACCGAAGCGCCGAAAATAGCAGTACAAAATGGCAAAGTTACAATAACAAGCGAAACCAAAGGCGCTTTTATCTCTTATCGTATGAAAAACGATGAGACATCACCACACTGGCAAATCTATCAAAAAGAACTTCCGATCAAACAAGGTATCCTAGAAGCCATCGCGCATAGGCCTGGGTATATCGAAAGCGCCCCAATATCCTTAGCTATCGATGCAGACTAATAAAATAAAGGAATTAGAAAAATGTGTGTTGTTAGAACATTCTGGTTTGCCGTACTCACGGTTATCTTTGCAGTCTCCTGCTCTTCTCACTCTGTTATTGAAAATGATAAACCCACCTCACTGAAAGTAGGTGAAGGGTTCGTTAACCCTCTTGGGTATTACGAAGCCTCCCCCCGTTTTTCGTGGAAGCCCTCTATCAGTAACAGCAAATCGACCCAACAATCTGCCTATCAGATACAGGTATCCTCAACACCTGAAGGCTTATTAACAAATCCTGATAAATGGGACAGTGGAAAAATAAAATCATCGGCAATGTCTTGGGTGCAGTATAAAGGTAAAAAAATCACCTCTAGAGAGAAAGTATTCTGGCGCGTGAGGTTTTGGGATGAGAACAATATAGCATCACAATGGAGCGACGTGGCTCACATTGAAATGGGTTTACTCGAGAACCTTGACTGGAAAGCCTCGTGGATAGGCGCAAAAGATACAGAATCTTCACTCTCCCCTTCTCAAAGTACATTGGCGACGCCGCAGTATTTTAGAACGCAATTTTCTGTAAAAAAAGACGTGCTTAAAGCAAGGTTATACGTAACCGCTAAAGGCGTTTTTAAGGTTTACCTAAACGGTAAAGATATAACCGCAAACGATGCATTACCCCCAGGATGGACGCCTTACGAAAAACGCATCGAGACACTCACCTATGACGTGACTAAGCTGATTTCAAAGAGAGCCAATGCGCTTGGAGCAATAATCGCAGGTGGTTGGTACTCAGGCAGAATTGCAGATCTAAAGGAAACCGACCATTCGAAGCCGCCGCGATTTTTAGCCCAATTAGAAATAACCTATTCAGACAATACTACGCGGCTCGTTACGACGAATGACTCATGGAAAGCAACACAATCTGGCCCAATTCGATTTGCCAGTAATTACGATGGCGAGCGTTACGACGAAACTTATGAAATGCAAGGCTGGTCGATGCCAGATTATGATGACAGTGAATGGGGGACAGTCATTACCGATGCATCAACACCAGGCACACTTTTGCGCCCTAAGCGTCATTTGCCGGTTCGCAATGTGGACAAATTAACACCGCTATCATTTAAACAAGTCAGTAAGGACACGGTCATCTTTGACTTTGGCCAGAACATGGTCGGCGTGCCATCTATCAAGTTACCGGTAAAACAGGGTAAACAAGTGACGCTACGATTTGCCGAAGCGTTACACAAAGGTGACTTCTATACAGATAACTATCGCTCTGCACATTCCACAGACTATTTCCTTCCTGCTAAAGATGGCATTGCTGAATACACTCCTACTTTTACTTTTCACGGGTTTCGCTTTGTTGAAATTTCGGGTTTTGACGAAACTAAAGCGCCTGTAAAAAATTGGATTGTCGCTAACGTTCAACATTCTGATATTGATTTATACAATAACTTTTTAAGCGCCAACCCTAAGCTAAATAAACTATTTGAAAATATTAACTGGGGGCTAAAAGGGAACTTCTTTGATATACCTTTAGACTGCCCACAGCGCGACGAAAGACTGGGTTGGACAGGTGATGCCAACGCGTTTATTGCGCCGTCTATGTATATGGCTGATGTCTACGGATTCTGGTCTGCTTACTTAAATAGTTTGCGTGAAGAGCAAACCGAAGATGGGTTTGTTCCACTTTATGTGCCCTTTGTGAAGTGGATAAACTGGACGTCGTCGGGATGGGGGGATGCTGCCACAATCCTGCCTTGGGAGCTCTACATGATGACTGGCGATCAAAAGATTTTAGAAGATAGTTACCCATCCATGAAGTCTTGGATTAACTATCATGACAGCCAAGCTAAAAACAATATCTCAAGCATGATGACCTTTGGCGATTGGTTACAACCCTACCCCGAAGCAGAAGGGAAAGGCGCCAACCGGGGAGATACTGACTTCTCACTTATTTCCACAGCATTCTTTGCTCGCTCTGTAGCGCTCACTAGAAAAACAGCACTAGAGCTCGGATTCAATGAAGATGCAAAGCGCTATGAAGCTAAGCAAAAGACACTAGCAAAAGCATTTAGAGCGGAATTTTTTGATGAAGATCTAAACGTAATAAAAGGCAAAGAAACACAAACGGCCTACCTGCTTGCGCTGGCATTTGACCTACTTCCTCAAAGCGAGGTGAAAATTGCACAAACTAAACTAATTTCATTACTTCAGAACGCCGACACACACTTAAGAACAGGATTTCTTGGTACTCCATTACTTGCAAATGTATTGCAAGAGGCTGGACGTACCGACTTAGTCTATGAGTTGTTGTTTAAAGAAACCTACCCGTCATGGTTTTACTCAATTAATAATGGCGCTACCACCACATGGGAACGATGGAACTCATACTCATTAGAAGAAGGATTTAACCCACAGGGTATGAATTCGTTAAATCATTACGCCTACGGCACTATTTCAAGATGGTTTTATGAGGGTATTCTTGGGGTAAAGCCACAGTTGCCAGGCTTTAAAAAAGCAATAATTTCACCTCAGCTCACATCGAAACTCGGCTTTGCTGAAGGCTCTATACCTACGCCTAGCGGTGATATCGATGTAAGTTGGACAATGACGAGTGACGGTTTTGATGTATCGGTGACCGTTCCGTTTAATATTAGCGCTGAGTTCGTTCCACCCGCGCATTATTCAGTTGTCGCGGCAACAAACGCAAAAAATGAGCCTATTAATAAGTGGAAGAGCCTAAAGGCTGGCCAGTATCAATTCCAACTGATTATTGATGAAAAGCACGGTGCCGCACAGTGATGACATCCCAATTGTTAAGAAAGTGGCACATTTCGACTTGCTCATATTTCTTGCTCTTTATTACACCGAATTGCCTAGCAAGCGTGAACGACTCCATTATCGTCACAGAAAATAAGATGGCCGTAATAGAAGCAGAGCATTACTCAGCTCAATATAACGCAAGTACAAGACGCTGGATTGTGTTTAACCGAAAAAGCGAGAGCCTCCATGGATTTGCAGATAGTGACAAAATTCATGTGGAGGGTGCTAGTAACAATTCATATGTTGAACTATTACCGGATACAAGAACAAACCATCACGAACCATTGGTTCATGACGTTAATTTTTCCGCCACACCGGGCAAGATGGCTGTTTTAACCTATCCAGTCTATTTTGACACTGCGGGTAAATACTATGTTTGGGCTAGGGCTTTCAGCTCAGGTAGCGAAGACAATGGATTACATGTTGGGCTTAACAACACGTGGCCCTCGAGTAGCCAACGACTTCAGCTATGCGAAGGCAAACATCAATGGACATGGTCTTCTAATCAAAGAGCAAAAGACAATCACTGCGGCCAACCAAACACCATTTGGCTAGATATACCTGAAAGTGGAATACATAACGTCACAATATCTATGCGCGAAGACGGGTTCGAGTTAGACAAAATCATTCTGACTCAAGACGCTGATTATAAGCCCGAAGACATTGGTCCAGATGAGACCAGACGCCAATATTTAGCCCTTCCTTCAAAAGAAACGTTTATTAGCATAGAAGAGTACAGCCTCATTTTAGAGGCTTCGCAAGCTTTTGAGTCTGTAGGTGAAGTCCCCTTCTACCACGACCGCAGAAATAATGCCTTGGGAATAGATGCAAGAGAAACCCAATATAGAAACGTGTGGGCTACGTCTGAATTAACAGTCCCTAAAAAGATGTGGGGTAAAAAATCAAAAACCAGCCAGAATTTTAAGAACGTCATATTGGTAACTTTAGGTGAAATAGACGGCGAGTCGTCTTACAGAGTGCTACTGAATGGCAACGAAATCGGTAGCTTTGTTAACCAAGAAACTACTGTAGATTATCAAGAAAATTACTTCGACTTAGGTTCTCTTACTCTAAAACCAGGTGACATAATCACCGTTCAAGCAAAGGCCGTGACCAATGGAAAGATACCTGAAAATGGCGGTACCGCTTACGCTAGAGGCAGGTGGCGCGGCTTGGTGTTTCAGAAATAGTTTATTTACGTACTTACTGGAGAGCTCACAATGAAATACCCCAAATTACTCAGTCTATTTACCGCACTTTTAATGTTGAGCGCATGCTCATCAACTCAGCCTTTGTTAGATGAGTCACTGTCTAACTTCAACAATGTATATGAGGATGGTGAAGCAACCTTTGTTGATGGTGAGCTACACCTTATATCCGAAAAAAACTGGTTTTTTTCAACCAAAAAGGTGTACGAAGACTTTATCCTTGAAGCAGAAGTTAAAATGCCTGATACCTCTGAATACAGTAATTCGGGTATTATTTTTCGAGGCCAAATTGTTGAAACCGACAAAGGTAAACAAATTGTCGGCTATCAAGTAGATATAGATCCCAGTGACAGAAAATGGACAGGTGGATTTTTCGATCAGGGCCGCAGAAAGTGGTTGTACCCCAGCCACCCTACCCGCTCTCATCCTGATGATGACTTTGTTACCAATTTCTTAGGTGAGTGGAGTAAAGAGCAAGGTGAAGCCTATAGCCACTTAGCATGGAATAAAGTCAAAATTGTGTGTAAAGGTTCCGATATAAAAATCTTCATTAATGACCTACTAACAACCCATGTCAAAGATACAAAAGACAGTAAAGGTGTGATTGCTTTTCAGCACCATGGTAGTAAAGCATACAAGGAGGAGCGGGATAAGAGTAACATTGTGCGCTTTAGAAACATTATGATTACTCCCATGTAAGTAACAAAAGGGAGAAATGATTATTCGGCCATTGTTCTGAAATGATAGGTCTAAAAGTTTCTAGCTGAAGTACAAACGCATTTATGGAGAAAAATTATGAGTAACACTAGCGCGTTTAAAGCACTGCTTGTTGAAGAGCACAGCGCTAATACGTTTAGCAAAAAAGTGGTAGAAAGAGAAGTTAGCCAACTTCCAGAAAATGATTTGTTAATAGATGTGCACTACTCATCGTTAAATTACAAAGATGCTATGTCAGCAAGTGGCAATAAGCGAATTAGCCAGCACTTTCCTCACACGCCTGGCATCGACGCAGCAGGTGTAGTAGTAAGCGATAAATCGGGTACTTTTAGTGCTGGTGACGAAGTGCTTGTGTTCGGATATGACTTAGGCATGAATACCCCGGGTGGTCTTGGCCAAAAAATATCGATTCCGGCTGAGTGGGCCGTAGCTTGCCCTAGCTCGTTAACACTAAAAGAAGCCATGATATATGGCACGGGTGGATTAACAGCCGCGCTATGCATTCAAAAATTAGAGAAGATGGGGGCGAAACCAAGTGATGGCTCAGTTGGCGTTACCGGCGCAACGGGTGGAGTGGGCAGCATAAGTATCGCCCTACTCTCTCACCTTGGTTATGACGTTATTGCTTTTTCAGGTAAGCCTGAACAATCTGAGAAGCTAAAGTCACTGGGTGCTAGCGACGTTTTGCACAGAGAGGTCATTTTAGAAGTAAAGGACGCTATTGCCGGAAAGCCCAAGTGGGCTCACGCCATTGACACCCTTGGTGGAGATTACTTAACAGGGTTGCTGAAACAGGTTAAGCCAGGAGGTGGAGTAACATCTGTTGGGTTGGCGGCTTCTCCCGAAATTGCTATGAGCGTTATTCCTTTTATCACACGGGGTGTTTCTTTATTGGGTGTCGATTCGGTTTACATACCGCTTGAAGACAAGCAACATATTTGGAAGCGCGTGGCGACAGACATGAAACTGCCAGATTTAGAGAGCTACTATCAAGAAATATCGTTACATGATACGCCAGAGTACTTAGATAGATTCTTTAAAGGAGAAGTGGTTGGGCGGTACGTCGTAAATTTAAAAGACGCGTGAGTTCATTAAAGAAAGTTGATTGCTGAATAATCGCCTCACTTGTAAGAAATGAGGCGCTTATGTCGGCAACTACATCATCAAGTGACAACAAGCATACCTCAAACGATTAGTCGACTATACGATCACTACTGATACTCTTGAACCTTAACGCCGTATCTTACTTGACGAAGTTCAGCTTCAGACAACACCTAGAAGTTTAGAGTTTGAACTTCCGCTGTGCACGTGAAGCCAACATAAGCAAATCAACTCTTCCACAAGCAAAAACCAACTACTGACCAGTCGAAAACGTCACCAACGTTTGTCATCCTAACATCCAAATAGTGCAATTAAGGGTGAGACCGTTGCTGGCCACACAGCAAACTGCAATATACAAACGACACCGGCCAGAAAACACTTTGCTGTATCAACTGGTTGAGCGGCATTACCCTGAGTTCAAAGAAGCCTTATTAGGGCATGGTAAACAATTACCCAAGTTTATTGAGCGCGA
>NZ_JAPVOT010000019.1 GCF_027257845.1 Alteromonas sp. BMJM2
ATCGATTCCACAATAGTACGGATGTGTATTAGTATAAAAGTTCATTGAGTTTTCTCCCTTGGTTTGGTCGCCTATTAGGATAAACTTAGTTTATGCTGATAGGGAGGAGGCTCAATGATTATCAAAAAAATTAAGTCACTCACTTCGTTCGCTGGGACGCACACATGCGGGGCGGCTTCGCCATTATGCCCCACATGCCTGCGCCCCTTATTTGAAAGTTATTGACCGTCCGTTCATTGTTTTTTGCTGCCTGTCGGGTCAACGAAAATTTCGAGCAAATGTGTCAGATTAGATATGAGCCACTACACGTCAGCCTTGGTTTTCATCAGCTGGCGGTTCTCTTTCAATATCTGGGTCGGGAGATACCATTTCAGATTCTTTCTTGTGTTCAGGTACATCTACTTTGCCAGCAGCAATCACTTCTCCGTCTTGCCACAGTTTCCATTCCCCTCGCTCGTAAACATCCCACTGCTCATCATTGGTTAGGGGCTCTGTGGCAATAATACTCACTACGTCTTTCGGTGTGGTCTCTGCTGCAAAATCAATGGCTACTTCCACATCCTTTAAACACGCTGGCCCAAACGGTGCTCTTCGGGTAATACTGGCTAATTTTGTACTGCAAAACGTAAACAACCAATCGCCATTACCCAACAAACAATTAAAGACACCTTGCTTGGCATAGGCTTGAGCTAATGAAACAAGAGACTCGACCAATTTCAGAGGTGATGTGTCTCGCGGTAAATGTTGTCGTACGTGGTTCATAATGTCGCAAAACATTTCCTCGCTGTCGGTATCGCCCACAGGCTCATACATGCCTTTTACAGCAGAGAAGCTGGGTAGTTGGCCGTTGTGCGCAAACACCCAATATTCACCCCAGAGCTCACGGGCAAAGGGATGAGTATTCGCCAACGTGATGTTACCAACATTCGCCTGTCGAATATGGCAGATGGCGGTTTTGCTTTTGATGGGTAATGTAGAAACAAAATCCGCAATGGGTGATGTAGCGCTAGGCTCTGGGTCGTGAAACATCCTTACGCCTTTACCTTCGTAAAACGCCACTCCCCACCCATCTTTATGCGGGCCAGTCTCACCACCACGGCGAGTAAGCCCGGTAAAGCTGAAACATAAATCTGTTGGTGTATTGGCACTCATGCCTAAAAGTTCGCACACAGCGTTTATTACCTATTGCAGTTATTTAATTAAGTACGTTGAGAATACGCAAGCTATCGAGTTGAATCAATTCGACATTAGGTAGGTGTATCGCTTTTTGTTGCAGGTATAAGCGTTGCTTTAGACAACGTAAAGTGGCTAGGAAATTTAATGGGGTCAGAGTCGGTTATTCTTATATTTAATAACATAAGACACTCTGACCCCATTTATTTTTTATACGGTTTTCGGTGAGTCCTCAGCCTCTAAAGCGTTGTACTCTTGTTCATTGTCGGTCTTGCGAGACTCGATGCTTGCCTTACGTGATTCGCCGATAACATGGCTATCCCGTACGTTTTTCTGCACCGTGATAGCGGCAAAAAGGCTTAGGGTGAAGGCCATGCCGAAGAAACCTTTTTCACTCAATAAGAGTTCAGCATTTAATAGACCTATTACTAATAATACGATGGCTGATACGGTGGCCACGGCAGATGCTAAAAAGTACGCTTTGGTAGTCGGCACGCCTTCCATCTTATCGCGTACCGTTTTTTGCAAACTCACCACTGAAAATAAGCCAAACAACATGATTGTGAAATAGTACCCTTTTTCGTTCAGGGCCATAGGCGCGTTATATAAACCTATGAAATATGCGCCTACTCCTACAATGAGTGCTGCTAGTGACGCAATACGAAAAGCTTTAGTGGGTTTATTAAGATTTTGCATAGTAAAACTCCTAAATATTCTTTATTTGACCCGTATGGGTAAACGTAACTGCCTTGTTCGTTAAATCGTACTTTTGCATATAGCGGACAAGGCTACCAAAGGTGGTGGTTTCTACCTTGCGGCCGTGGTCTGACAGCGTTACGCCATCGCTAAACATACTTGCCATTCCAAGTTTAGCCCTGCTCATATGTACTTTTTGCGGCGTGAAATGCGCTTTCGCATTTACCTTTAACTGCGCAATATCTGTCGTTGAGTACATTGCTGCGTTCAATACATCAAGGGTGTATTCAGTGCAGTTTTGACGTTCGCTATTAAACGGATTGGCCACCACCGAATACCGAGAATTGTGAAGTAACTTAGCGTTGTCATCACGGTATAGATTTATCAAAGCCTGTTGCACCTCTACTGACGGAATAATAATTCCTGCTTCCAGCGCATAGGCACTCCAGAAAAAATCTACAGGATAATCCGTTATTAAGTGACTTTTGCCCTGGTCTTCAGCGTCTTGATACAAATTGTGTATGGCATAACCTTTGGCCGTATTACCATCGCTCAGCTGAATACTCGAGTAAATAGCAATTGCGGTATGGGTAAAGCGAATGCCTTTTGGCATATCTTCAATAGGTCTGCCACGCCTTGCGATAATAAATGCCCGCGCGCCTTCACTTGCCGCATACTTTTCCACATCTTTTGAAAAGGTCGCAATCGCTTCTGGTGTAAAGCTAGGCTTACCATGCTGCTGGCTTCCCGCGTGTACGTTTTGAAAGCTAGACATTAAGAGTACAAAGACAAACCCGATTGAAGTTAACAAGGTTTTCATACCTAACCTACCGCTTAGTATTAGTGGTAGTGGTAGTTACTTTTGTTTTAGTGGTAACCACTTGGTTTGGGGCAGGGTCGGCAGTAATAATTGTCTCGGTAATAACCAAAGGCTGGTTATGAGCCACGGAAGATTGGTGGCTTGCCTGATGAAGGTTGCCAGCACTTTCATCCACCACGCTTTCTGTCAAAGCGCTTCCCGCTACGACTACACTCCCAGTCAGTACCACAGGTACTGCTACTACCGCACTGGCTACTGAGGCCGTGGTCGCTAAACCTTCAGATGCGGCTAGCGCACTGTGCTTACTGGCTTTACCACTATGGTTAATAGAATCATCTGCCAATGCACAGTGGGTAAGAAGCGCACTACTTAGTAATGCAGTTAACATCAATGTTGAACGTGTATTTTTCATATCACTTGCTCCTAGTGTGTTAAGACAAGGTTTGCCTGAACACGTTCTACACTAGAGACAAGAATAAATTTCGTAAACCAAAATGATTAATGTAGTATTAAATTACACCATAAGTATAAAATATTAATACCATGAGCCAAATTACTCTTGTTTATAACACATTAAAACAATGCTTACGCGAACAGCGATTCACTTATAAGCAGCTTGCAGAAACCCTTAACGTGAGCGAGGCAAGCGTGAAGCGTAATTTCTCCTTACAAGCGTTTAGCCTGGATAAATTAGAGCAGATTTGCGAATGCTTAAATTTGTCACTAAGCGACTTATTTAGTCTTTCACAAAAACATCAAGAAAAGATTTCACAGCTATCTGAACAACAAGAAATGGAGCTGCTCGCTAACCCCAAGTTACTCCTTGCCGCGGTGTGCGTAAGAGACGGCTGGCGCTTTGCAGAACTTATCGAATATTACGATATTGATGAAGTGGAAGGCATTAAGCTAATGACAACCCTCGATAGACTTAAGCTTATCGAGCTGTTGCCGAACAACCATTACAAACTGCTTATTGCTCAAGATTTTCGCTGGATCCCCGGCGGACCACTAGAAAAATTTATGGAACAAGAAGTGATGGTGAAGTTTATGGACCCGAAGAAGAACGAGCAGTGGATGTTTCGCTTTTACTTGCGAGGTCGCTATTCCCAATCATCTATCTCTATTATTCAACGACGTTTAGAACAACTTAGGCAAGAGGCGGCCAAACTAAGCAGCGAAGACAACGACTTGCCAATTGAAGAACGTCAGCATGTGGGGTTACTTATGGCAATGCGGCCTTGGGAGCCTTCGCTTTTTGAGAACATGAAACGAAAATAGACTGGCAAGGGTATATCTGGGGTCAGAGTAAGGAAGTAATTTGACGTTTAGTGTAAGTCTTAACACGCCAAAATAATCGTTCATTACATTCAGACAGGCGCTGACAAACGATTGGAATGATCGCAGAGCCTTCTACGATGGCTATATTAGGTATGTTACCATAGTAAAAAAACACGCTTGGCTACCACATGACAGAACAACCAAATAACCCCCTTCACGGTCTTACCCTCGAGAATATAGTAACCCAACTGCACGAGCGCTATGGGTGGGAAGGTCTGTATTACCGAATTCGAATTAATTGTTTTAACAACGATCCTTCTATTAAATCGTCGCTTAAGTTTTTACGCAAAACTCAGTGGGCACGGGATAAGGTTGAGCAACTTTATATACAAACATTTTCTAAGTAGCATTGATTTAAGATGGATACACACGCAGGTTAGTGTTTTTGCTTGTCTGTTTTGAGAACGAAAGTGTCAATCAACACCTTAATAGTGTTTACTTTTTAATGTACTAAGAAGTACAAATACTGCTATGTTTAGCAAAACGAAAAACACCGAAGGGAATAAACCATGATTAAGCAACTTGTTGAATTTCGAACGTTGTTAAATTATGCGCTGCTCCTTACATTAAGCTTTTCACTGTCATGCGCTGCAGCTACCAGCACAGTCACCGTTGTCGACCAAGACAATAAGCCTGTCAGTAATGCTGTAGTCGCTTTTCTCCCCATACCCAACGAGCTTAACACTTCCTTAAACGCAACTACCATCGCTGACCAAGAAACAGCAAAGCGAGCTGACACTGCCAATATCGATAGCGACAATGAAAACGTGGCCATTATGGACCAAGTAGATAAGCAGTTTTTACCTCGCGTTATCGCCATTCAAAAAGGCCAAAGGGTCAAATTTCCTAACAGTGACGATATACGTCATCACGTTTATAGCTTTTCCCCCACTAAACCGTTCGAAATAAAGCTGTATAAAGGCTCAAGTGTCGATCCTGTTTTATTTGATAAGGCAGGTATTGGTACTCTTGGCTGTAACATACATGACGATATGGTGGGGCATATCTACGTGTCCGACGGCGAAGTAACTAGCGTGTCTGACAGTAACGGCATCGCGAGCTTTGACCAGTCAGTGCCAGAATCTGTGATAGTGTGGCACGAAGACTTATCGATAGATGGCAGCCTTAAAGTGAAAGTAATCCTAGAAGAGAGCGACATTACCTCTGTTGCGAGCGTTACGTTAGTCCGCCGCGCTCCGCCCCCTAAAAAGCGTACCTTCGGTGCTAGCCGTTTTGGCGGTTGAGGAAACCTTTGAAGTCTTATTCTCTCAATCAACACGTATTTAGACTGGCTGCAGGGCTGGTTTTACTGTCTACTTTAGCGATACTGTTAAGCGTGTGGTCGTCGACCACTGAACATGCCAAACGCGAATTAGCAGAGAGTCTTGAGGTTGCACGCTACGTGGTAGCAGAGGTTTTTAGTAATCGTGAAGAGCAACTATTTACTAACGCGAGAGTACTTACTGATGATTTTGGTTTTAAAAGCGCAGTAGCTTCACAAGATAACGCCACCATAACAAGCACTTTAGAAAACCACGGTAACCGAGTTGGCGCAGACATGATGGCATTGCTTTCGTTGTCGGGCAGTATTACCAGCAGCACCTCTGAAGGATTGCAGTCTGGACAACAATTTCCCCACCCTCAACTAGTGCAAAATGCGCTACAACAAGGTGGTGAGAATGCATTTATTGTAGTGAACAATGAGCTATATCAAGTGTTACTTTTACTTGTTGAAGCGCCCAACCCCATCGCTATCGCTGCTATCGGCTTTAAAATCGATGAACCCGTTTTAGCTCGTTTAAAATCAATTACCTTGTCTGATGTTGCTATTGTGGCAGAAGAAAAAGACAGCATCGTTTTTAGGCAAAGTACGCTCAGCGAAGCGCAAGAAAATTATAAGCGTGTAAACGGCGTAGACGAACTGTCTTGGTTATCGTTTATTCCTTCAAACCAAACCCAGCTCATTACGCAATACATTCCGTTATCTAGCGATAGTGAGACCAAGATTACACTAGAGCTTTCAGAGAGCGCACAGACTCTTTTAGCCGAGTTTGCCAAACTACAAAAGCAAATTAGCATTATTGCCGCCCTGCTTCTTGCGATCTCGCTTATTATTGCTGCATTGTTTGCAAAACGGATATCACGGCCACTACGTCGATTATCCACAATCTCGCAAGAAATAGCCGCGGGTAAATATAATCAAAAAACGTTCGTTGCTTCCCACACAACGGAAATTGCGGCGCTTTCCGACTCTTTTCAGTCTATGCAAAGCAACATTCAAATGCGCGAGGAGCAAATTCAGTTTCAAGCCAGTCACGACTTGCTAACGGGCTTAGTTAACCGCTATCACATTGCCGATGTCATCAATACAAAGTTGTATAACAAAGAATCTTTTGACGTAATCGGGATAAACATTCTTAGCTTTCGAAATGTGAATGATGTGTTTGGTTATAGCAACGGCGACTTATGCTTACATACTTTAGCAGGGCGCTTAGATAAGCTTGGTGGTATGGCAGCAAGACTAAATGGTGGTGAGTTTTTGTGGATACCCGAATCTAGGCTCAGCAATAACGAATTAGCGGCTATTCAAGCTGAACTTGAAGCCCCTATTTACGCCGAAAGTGTTGTGATTACATTAAAGCTGTCTTTCGGTGAACTACACTGTCCTGAAGATGCCGATGACCCTTCTACTTTACTAAAACGCCTCGCGATTACATTAGACCATGCGCGCCATTTGCCAGAGCACCGCGTTCGCTACAGCCCCAATTTCGACGCTGAATACACGCGGCGTATTAGCATTATTACCGAATTAAAGCAGGCTCTGCACCGAGATAGCCCTGAACTGTCTTTGGTTTATCAGCCCAAGCTGAGCTTAGACACTGGCTCGATAAGCCATGCGGAAGCGCTCATGCGCTGGACCAGCAAAACTCTTGGCTTTGTGGGCCCAGATGAATTTATACTTGTTGCCGAACAGGCAGGGCTGATAGGAGCGGTTACCGATTGGGTGATAAAGCGCGCTATTAATGATACTAAGACATTGGTGGATAATGATGTAGAGGTGTGCGTTGCCATTAATCTATCTGCCAAAGACATATTGAATAAATCACTTCTGCCACAAATAAAATCACGTATTGCAGAGGCAGGGCTATCACCCACTCAACTTGCCTTTGAAATAACAGAAAGTGATTTAGTCAGTGATGCCCAGGGTGTATACAGTGAACTTGGTTTGTATCGAGAGGCGGGGTTTACTCTGGCAATCGATGATTTTGGTACCGGTTATTCATCACTTTCGTATTTAAAAAGCTTACCGGTTAATGAACTTAAAATAGATAAAAGCTTTGTACTGAATTTAGACAAAAACCAAAGTGACCAACAGATAGTCAAAACCATTATCGACTTAGCGCATAACTTTGACTTAAAGGTGATTGCTGAGGGCGTTGAAACCCTACCTAGCCTGTCGTTGCTTAATCAATGGGGGTGTAATTATGCCCAAGGTTACTTTATTTCTCGCCCGGTACCGGTAGAGCAGTTTATGCAATGGTACAAAGACAACAAAAAAACTGATTGGTTATCACAATGAAACACTGCACGGCGATGTTATGCGCCCTTTTATTGATTGTTTATAACAATGAAGCTCTCGCTGGCGACGGTAAATTACTTGGCACTGCAGGGCTTATCCAAGTTGAAGGCTCTGGTGGTGGCGGCATTGTTCCGTGGGCAACGTTGGCTGGCTATGATACGCAAGATCAAGTATCGGTTAATGCTGTGATGACACAAGTTGATCTTGATGACTACCGGCTCAATGTTATGGGCGTTTCCGCTTCTTTCTATGACCGTATCGAAATAAGTGCAGCCCACCAGCGCTTTGACTTGAAAGCGCTTGGAGGCGATATTAGGCAAAACATATTTGGCGTGAAATATCGCCTTTATGGTGATGCAGTTTACTCCCGCCTGCCCCAAGTCAGTGTAGGCCTTCAACACAAACGACTTGAAGACGGTGCCATAGCCGACTTAGTTAGCGCTGACTCATCATCAAACGGGACCGACTATTACATTGCAGCGACTAAAATTCATTTAGGTGCTGTAGCAGGTTTCAATGCGGTGTGGAACGTGACGGCGCGAGCTACTAAAGCCAACCAGCTTGGTTTACTGGGGTTTGGCGGTGCTGAAAACAACGATTATGAAGTTATGCTTGAAGCCTCAGCAGGTATATTGCTCTCGCGCAGCGTTGCCATTGGCGCAGAATATCGTCAGAAACCTGATAACTTAGGTTTAGGTGAAGATGATTGGGTAGACTACTTTGTTAGCTACATCCCCAACAAACACGTTGCGCTTACCCTTGCTTGGGCTGAACTTGGCAGCATTGCAGGTGCACAAGATCAAAACGGCCTGTATCTCTCAATAAATGGCCAGTTATGGTGACATCATGTTGATAACGCGTATTCTCCCCCTCATCAGTTTTGTAGCAATTATTGGCTTTAGTGGCTGCTCTACCAGCGTTGGTGGCCAGAACCCATCATCAAGCGTATACGCAGAGCTGGGCGGCAGTAAAAAGGTAGAAGAGATAGTAGAAAACTTTGTTGTTGAGATTGAGCGCGACCCCGTTATTCTCGCCTATTTTGATGGCGCAGATATTAATCGCTTTATCGATAAATTAAGTGAACAAATATGCCATCGCACCGGCGGCCCCTGTGAATATTCAGGCGATACTATGGAGCAAGTGCACGGTGGTATGAATATTACTGAAGCTGACTTTAACCGCACAGTCGACTTACTGATTAAGGCAATGAACAAGGCAGACGTGCCCCATCCGCTGCAAAACAAAGTGCTAAGAGTGCTTGCTCCCACTCGCGACGAAATGCTTTATTTATAACCTTTTAAACGCTCTGCTTTAAAGCGATTTACTCAACCGTAATAGAATCACAGCCGCTACTGCGGCTGTGCTTTTAGTTACTGCACCTGAATACTAAAGCTATAGTGATAGTCTCTCCACGGTAACGTGTATTTAAACAGTGGAGGACTCATCCACGAATCAGTACCGGCAACCCCTCGCTGCTTAAAGTCGATATTCACGAAGGGCGCATTTTGCTTCGGTATTTCATGAGGATGAGAACCTGTTTTTGTTAGTCCATCGTAATCGAGTATATCGCGATATTCAGCATTGAAACCGATGGTTGGCGAGCCCATAAAAGTAATGTGTGGACGTACATTTGCACTGCTGCCTAACGGCTTGTCAGCGTAAAAACTTACCTCGTAAACGTCTGTGCGATGCCCATTTTCTTGAGGACGAACGTAATCATGACCTAAATCAGAAATAGGCATGCTATAACGTTTGAAAAAGGCCGCTGATTTTCTGTCCCAGTAATTCTCGAAGGGGCCTCGTCCAAACCACGATACTAAGCTGTAATCATCATTTAGCTGCAGTCGGTGCCCAATTCGTGGAAGTGCAGCCTGAAAACGGTGAGGCGCGGCTAAAAGCCAAACGTCTACGTTTAAACCAGAGGAGTTTATGCGGTAAGTTGTTTTATAACGACTCTCTAGCAACGGAAAGTAGTGCTCGGTAGTCACTGAGTAGCCGTCGTTAATCAGTTCAGACGTCATTGAGACTAATTCAGCGCGCTTATCCACACCTTGCCAAACCGCACTTTTCTCTGGGAATCCCTCGCCATAGTCATTGTCGGTAGGAGCGCGCCAGAACCAAGGAACTAATGGTGACTCAAGCAATTGATGATTATCAGCCTCAATGGATGATAACCATCCCGATTGAGTATCAATCGAATAGCGCGTGTTGTTGGCGCGCATTACCCATTGATTTTCTTTCTTAACCAACTGCTTTTCATTCGTCTGCGGCTCGTTGACTAATTCCCCATTTACTTTTTCACCATGCTTCAAATTTTGCAAAGGCTGAGCGTAGTGAGCTTTCGAGATATCTGCAGGATACGCTAACTGTACTTTTGCTATTTCGTGACCTTGAGGCAGTGCCTTAGTCGCCTTATTCAACATGAAATAAAGTGACAGGTGATACCGGGTGTATTTTTGACGTTGGGTGTTTATAGAGAGCGCAATGGCTTTTTTAGCACGAGGTGCAATGGCTAAGGTACCTATTTCGCCAGTTTCAACTACTTCCCCGTCAGCAAGTAATTCCCAGCGAAGCTGCATATCATTCGTGGAGGTGAAAAATCGTCTATTTTCGATAATAATTTCATTTCTCTGAGCGGAAGTAAAGGCAACATCAATATCTTGATAAACATACTTTACTTCATGAGCATGAGGATGTAATTGACGAGTCGCTGTGAGCAGCCCATTCGCAGAAAAATTACCGTCGTGATATTGCCCCTCTTCTTCAAAGTCTCCACCATAGCCCTGAAATTCAATACCTGAGGCGGTTTCAGTAGTAATCGTCTGGTCTACCCAATCCCAAATAAACCCTCCTTGCAGCGGTTTATGTTTGCGTATTAACGCCCAATATTCACTGAGATTACCTACTGAGTTGCCCATCGCATGTTCGTATTCGCATAAAATCATAGGACGATCGCTACCGATTTCTACGAAATTTTTCATTAGATCTATTGATGCATACATCTGTGCATACATATCGGTATGAGGCCTTAGTTGAGCCTGCTCTGACATAACAGGCAGTGACGTTCTTTCTTTAAGCCAGTGGTATAAGTGTTCGATATTTGGGCCATCACCACTCTCATTTCCTGGCGACAACATCACAACTGATGCATGGTTTTTGCTAGCTTCGTACATATTGCGAATTCGATCCTCGTAAGCCGGTCTCCACGAGTCTATATTCACCATATGACGGTCTGGGCTATAGCTATGACCTTGGTTAGCAGCGCCAATACCGTGCGATTCAATATTTGCCTCATCGACGATATACAGACCAAGCTCGTCTGCTAACGCATACCACATTGGATGGTTGGGATAGTGTGAGTTTCTCACCGCGTTAATATTAAGCGACTTCATCAAAGAAATATCTTTTCGCATAGAATCTAGCGATATCACGTGGCCCGTAACAGGGTCGTGCTCATGTCTATTCACACCCTTAAACAAAACAGGCTGACCATTGATGAGTATATTGCCACCTTTCAGCTCGCTTTTGCGAAAGCCCAACCGCAACCAAACAATTTGCTTAGGAATGTTATTGTCATCGAGCAACTGCACTCTCGTGTTATATAAATTAGGCGTCTCGTGATTCCAGAACTCAATATTTTCTATCTGCGTTTTTGAAAATTCGACAGTGTAAGTTGTAGCCTGTGAGTGTGTTGAAGATGCTAGCTGTGCGTTCCCGTTAATAGCCTCGGTTTTATCAAAAACAGGATTACCGTTATCATCAAACAAGGTCATTCGCACACGTGCTTTTTCAATCACATCGCCAGTAATGGTGATAGATGACTCCAATGTACCAGCGGTATAGGTATTATTGAGCGATGCAGTTGTCGCGATATCCTGAATTCTGGTTTTCGGTGTGCGATAAATAAAAACGTCTCTTTCTATACCGCTTAAGCGCCACATATCTTGAAGCTCTAGGTAGCTTCCATCTGACCAGCGATACACTTCTATCGCCATCGCATTTTTTCCAGCAGTTAAATACTCGGTAATATCGAATTCCGCTGCAGTCTTGCTGTCTTGAGAGTAACCGACATAATGTCCATTCACCCAAAGTTTAAAGGCAGACTTTACCGCGCCTAAATAGGCAATTACGGTGCTGTCATGCCAGTCTACAGGTAGCGTGAACTGTTTCTTATAACGACCTGTAGTGTTTGAATCTATAGGAATATGGCCCAATGGTAATTCGCTTGAGTCATTTGCAAAGTCGGCCCGCATATTGACGTAATTAGGCTTGCCATAGCCATTTAACGACCAATTTCCCGGTACTTGAATATGACCCCATGACGCAGTGTCGTAAGTATTCTTGTAAAAATCGACCGCACCTAGGCGCGGCGACTGACTTAGACGAAAGTCCCATTCGCCATTTAGGCTAATATAATCTTCACTTTTCCATGGCGTGTAGGAAAACGTACCGGGGTCGGTAGTGAAAGCGTAAAAGTGGGAGCGCGCAGGCAACCTGTTTTGGCTAAATAAGGTATGGTCATTCCATGGGTCGGTAGCATCAATTTTACGACTACCTGTAGAACCATCTTCAGACACGGACTGAGCCTTAGCAGCAGCCTCCGCGCCAACTGTACAAAGTAAAGCTGCAGAGAGCCAAGTTAGGAATAAGCGGGACAGGAATGAGCGTGTAAACATAGTGCTACCTCTTCGAAATGAACAATCATTCTAAGGTAAACGTTTAACCTATGTAAAGGAAAGTGTTAGATTTATGTTAAAGTGAAATGATAAATGAAATCTGTGCCTAGAAGCCGTAGAACAAAAAATAAGTACTCTTCTACGGCTCTAGTACATACGAGCGTTAGTTATGCATCGTTATAAAGCGTGCTGATCCATTTTTCTTCGTTGATAAAGTTCCAACTCCATTTAGTCCACTTATCTTCAAGCCCTATTGCTTTTACCTCATCGAGGCTTTTGCCTTCTTGCTTAAGGGCTTTTACATAATCAAAAGTTTCACTGATCATGTTAAGGAATGTCGTATATTCCGCCTTAGTGCCTACACCACCGTGGCCTGGAATAATCATGGTGCTATCGTCTATCTTCGTCAGTATATGCTCTACAGACTCCATATACCCTACTACATTGCCGCCTGCTCCTTGGTCTATATAGGGAAACATGCCGTTAAAAAATAAGTCGCCTGTATGCATAACATTTGGCTGTTCGATCCATACAACACTGTCACCATCGGTATGACCCACAGGAAGGTGCATCACATGTACCGTCTCGTTGTTAAAATATATTTTGATACCGTCTTCGTAGGTTATAGTTGGCAAGGCGTCAGGCTCAACGTTCTCGTCTCCCGCTAAACGTACCCGAACGTTTTCGTGAGCAAATATGGTGGCGCCTTTGTGGCTGTGGAAAAAGGCATTCGAGCCTGTATGGTCACCGTGATAATGGGTGTTTATCACATACTTAGGTTTGTCACTGCCTAGCTCGCCAAGTTGTGCGGCAATTTTTTCCGCAAGCGGAGCAAACTGATCATCAATAATAAGCACGCCATCTTCACCCGCGGAGACACCAATATTACCGCCCATTCCCGTTAGCATATGCACAGCACCTTTAATAGGTGTTGCTTTTACTTCAACATTAGCGAACCTATCTTGGGCAAATGATACAGAGGTTGGTAACGCTACCGCCGATAGTGCAACTATTGCTGCCGCTATTACCGACAGTGAATGTGTCGATGCTTTTTTTGCTGTTTTCATTCTTATTTCCTTGGGTGGGTAACCTGTACTTGCAATGCTGCAACTACTTTAACGCTATTAATTTAACAGCCATTTTATCGATTACTAAAATGTAGCAGCTTGATTGGCAATGCTAATTAGTTGCTAACGATTTTGCGGACGATTAACCTTAACTAGCATTAACTAATGGCCGATATTAAGCATAAAATTTACTATGCATTCACTATGGCTAAATCGACGTATTAGATCATTTTTTCACCGTCAGGAATATCGCCCACATAAGCAAAGCGCAAGATTTCATTTCCGTCACGCTCTACTGTTTCTGTAAACATATCGAGAGGGCGAACCCACAGTGCACGTTCTCCGTAACAGGGCCTGTATACCACCAGTTTCGATTCATCCTCTGAATGCGTGGCAACCTCATACACATCGTACATATTGCCTTTGTAATGCTTGTAGCGGCCTGGAGTAATTAGCTGTTTCGTTTCCATTGTGAGTCCTTATTTTTAGCTAGCTTTATCATAAGATTGCGTTTGTTAGATGGCTTAGCGCTATTTGCTTAGCTAGGCTGGCTTGGCGTTAATCGTCAAAAGGTAAGATCAATTGCTGTGTTGATTGATGGGCAGCTAAACCTATGTGTATTCCTACTAGGCGTATTCCCCGTCCTTTAGCCCGTTCAAAAGCCTCTTCCATCAGCGTTGCAAAGTAATGCTCTTCAAGCATGGCATGTCGATGCTCAACGGTAGTCAACTGAAAATCATTAAACTTAAGCTTAACGCCTTGTGTTCTCAAACGCACAGGCTTCCCGGTTCTTTTCTTGTGATTTTCCATGCGCTCGTGGAGCTTTTCGAGTAGATGGGGAAGGAATGCCTTGCACTGTTCAATCGTCTGAATGTCGTCACTTAAGGTACGCTCTACACCAATTGATTTTCGCTCGCGAGACACCGACAATTCGCGCTCATCAATACCATGGGCCCTTTCCCACAATACACTGCCAAACTTCCCAAGTTCTTTTTGTATTCGTTCAAACGGATACTGTCTCACATCGTTACAGGTATTTAGCCCCATGCGTGACAACTTTTGCATTGTCACTTTACCCACTCCAGGTATCTTTTTAAGGGGCATATTGCGAACAAACTCATCAAGATTATCCGGCGTAATTACACAAATGCCGTCGGGTTTGTTTTCATCACTCGCTACTTTTGCAACGAACTTACATGGGGCGACCCCTGCTGATGCGGTTAAACCTAATTCGCTTTCGATTCTTGCGCGGATTTCCTGAGCTATCAACGTAGCGCTGCCGCCGCAAAACTGACTTTTAGTCACATCAAGGTATGCTTCATCTAATGACAATGGCTCTACTATGTCTGTGTAGTCAGAAAAAATTTTACGAATTTTTTGAGACTCGCTGGCATAAGCGTCCATGCGGCCTTTTACTAAGGTAAGATTTGGGCACAGCTTCATGGCATAAGCGGTAGCCATTGCGCTACGTACGCCGTATTTTCTTGCTGGGTAGTTACACGTTGAAATCACGCCCCTGCGGTCAGAACTTCCTCCTATCGCGATGGGAATATTCTTAAGCGCAGGATTATCCCGCATTTCCACTGCGGCATAAAAACAATCCATATCAACGTGGATGATTTTTCGCATTTAAACTCGCATTGCGGTGATAGTGTAGTTTTGAAGCACACACTTACACCAAGCTGTACATATAGACAGTATAGTAGCGACTAGCGAAGACTTATTCCAGTGTTGCATTGGCTTTTGATGTTTGAGCAGATGTATTAGGTAAGGACATTATCAGATTCAAAAAAGCCGCTATTGATGACTAGCGGCTTTATTTATTTTGGAAAAGTTGTACGGTCGCGTATTAAACTACAAAATTTGGTTTTGTTTCCATTCGTTTAATTTTTTCTGGCGGGCTTCTTCTTTTTCCATGCGCGACTTTTTGCGATCGCAAGGTTCTGGGCAGTCACAGGCTTTCTCTATACCGATTGCGCCTAATCCGCCACAACTTCCCGAAATAGTTTTTCGCTGCACCAAGTAACCAATGGCCATGGCTGCAACCATGGTCAAAAAGAAACCGAATGCGAGAATAAATGTAGACATACCTACCCCTTAGTTATCCCCTTAGTTATGTACTGTAACCAGTTTATCAAATTCTGGCGACGCATACTCCTCAAAACTATCTTCTGTGCGACGAATGAGGAATACAGCAAGACTTTCTTGCTCTGCCACTTCAATAGCCTGTTCCCATCCCATTACATTGAATGCCGTGGCAAGACCATCTGCAGTCATTGATGACGGATGAATGACGGTTACCGACACTAAGTTGTGGGATATTGGGTATCCTGTGGTTGGGTTGATAAGATGAGAATAGCGCATGCCATCTTCTTCGTAATAATTACGATAGTCACCAGACGTAGCCACAGCGTTTGTTCCAATCGACACCACTTTTTGAATTGCGCGCTCAGTAGTCACTGGCTTTTCAATAGCAATTAGCCACTCGCTACCATCGCCACGCAGCCCTTTAACTCGCATCTCACCACCAATCTCAACTAGGTAGTTTTCGATATTGTACTGTTCTAGAATTTCAGCAACTTCATCAACACCAAAGCCTTTCGCAATGGTAGATAGGTCAACATACACCATAGGATGCTGTTTCTTTAGACCTGTCTGAGTAGTACCTAATTTTTGATAACCAACAAAATTGCGAACATTGTCAATATCATCACGAGAAGGGACTTTTTCAGGTCGCTTAGTGGGGCCAAACCCCCATAGGTTTACCAACGGCCCTACTGTAACGTCTAATACACCGCCACTTAAATTGGCCAGCCGCAATGCCTCATTTACTACAAGTAAGGTATCATCAGAAACTGGAAAATTATCGGTATAACGATACTGATTAAAGCGAGATAACTCAGACGTGGGGTCGTAAGTTGACATCATTTTGTTAACGTTAACTAAACGCGCATCAATCTCTGCCTGAAGACCTTCTACCGCCTTACCTTTATCTGCCAAATACTTAACATTATATGTTGTGCCCATAGTTTGTCCCTGCAGATGCACAACAGGACGACTTTTGTCGCTGCAGCTTGCAAGCATTACCATGGCTATGGCAATAACAGCTAATAGAATTCGAACAAAAAATCGAATCACAATAGGTTCCTTACTCTATTTTTAACACAAACAAAAAAGGGGCTTACGCCCCTTTTTTAAACTTATTTGCGTAGATTAACCACCGAAGTCATCTAGCATGATGTTCTCGTCTTCAACACCTAACTCTTTAAGCATGTTGATAACGGCAGCGTTCATCATAGGTGGCCCACACATGTAGAACTCACAATCTTCTGGGGCAGGGTGATCTTTCAAATATCTTTCTAGCAATACTTGGTGAATAAACCCAGTTTCGCCTTCCCAGTTATCTTCAGGTTGTGGATCAGAAAGCGCTACATGCCACTGGAAGTTCTCGTTTTCTGCAGCTAGCTCGTCGAAATCTTCTGTGTAAAACATTTCACGAAGTGAACGTGCACCGTACCAGAAACTCATCTTACGCGATGATTTTAGACGACGAAGCTGGTCGAAGATGTGTGAACGCATTGGGGCCATACCAGCACCACCACCTACGAATACCATTTCGTTCTCAGTGTCCTTCGCGAAGAACTCACCGAACGGACCAGAGATAGTCGCTTTATCACCTTCTTTAAGGCTCCAAATGTACGATGACATTTTACCAGCAGGTAGGCTTAAGTTATTAGGCGGCGGCGTAGCAATACGCACGTTCAGCATAATAATGCCTTCTTCCTCTGGGTAGTTCGCCATTGAATATGCACGAATGGTTTCTTCATCTACTTTAGACTCAATGTCAAAGAAGCCAAAGCGCTCCCAGTCACCACGGTACTCATCAGGAATTTCAAACTCTTTATACTTAACATGGTGAGCAGGTGCTTCAATTTGAATGTAACCACCAGCACGGAAAGGTACACTTTCACCGTTAGGAATTTTAAGTTTCAGTTCTTTGATGAAGGTTGCTTTATTATCGTTAGAGATAACTTCACAATCCCATTTCTTAACACCAAACACCGACTCTTCAAGTTCGATTTCCATGTCTTGCTTAATCGCAACCTGACAAGACAAACGGCAGCCTTCACGTGCTTCACCTTTAGTGATGTGATCAAGCTCGGTAGGTAAAATCTCACCACCACCTGAATGCACATCTACGCGACACTGACCACAAGAGCCACCGCCACCGCACGCTGAAGATACAAAGTAACCAGCATCTGCAAGCGCACCTAGCAACTTGCCGCCTGGCTCAGTTTTAATAGCTTTGTCCGGATCACCATTAATTGTAATAGTAACGTCACCACTTGGAACCAATTTAGACTTGGCAAACATGATGATGAATACTAGTGCCAATACAATGGCAATGAACATGCCGACGCCTAGATAAATTTCTACGTTATTCATTTAAATGCTCCCGAGCTCGATTAAAGCTGAATACCAGTGAATGACTGGAAGCCTAACGCCATAAGACCCGCAATCATGAATACCGATCCAAGACCGCGAATACCGTCAGGCATATCTGCGTATTTCAGCTTTTCACGTACAGCGGCCAATAGCACAATAGCAATTGCCCAACCGATACCACTTCCTACGCCGTAAACTACACTTTCGGTCAAGTTATATTCACGTTGAACGGCAAATGCTACGCCACCAAAAATTGCACAGTTAACTGTGATTAGTGGTAGGAAGATACCAAGTGCGTTGTATAGCGCTGGAAAGAACTTATCCAAACTCATTTCTAATATCTGTACCAACGCAGCAATAACGCCGATGAAGGTTAGAAAGTTAAGAAAACTTAAGTCAGCTTCTGGGAAGCCTGCCCATGCAAGCGCACCCGGAGCAAGGATATTAACGTAAATGATTTGGTTAACAGGTACTGATATACCAAGCACAACGATTACTGCTACACCAAGACCCATTGCAGTTTTAACTTTCTTAGATACCGCCAAGAAGGTACACATACCTAAGAAAAGTGATAACGCCATGTTCTCAACAAATATTGAGCGAACAAATAACGACAAATAATGTTCCACGACTTACTCCTTAGGCTCTACTTGCTCTGGACGGATAGTACGGATAAACCATATCAAACCGCCGATTAAGAAGAATGAACTGAATGGCAGTATTAACAGCCCGTTACCCTGATACCAACCACCGTTCTGAACAAGCGGAAGGATCTCAAATCCAAGAATAGTACCGAAGCCAAATAGTTCTTTGATGGTACCAATAACTACTAGAACGAAAGAGTATCCTAAGCCGTTACCAATTCCGTCAAGGAAGCTCATAAGAGGTGGACTCTTCATCGCATAGGCTTCTGCACGCCCCATTACGATACAGTTAGTAATTATCAATCCGACGAACACCGACAGCTGTTTCGAAATTTCATACGAATACGCTTTCAATATTTGGTCAACAACGATTACCAATGAGGCAATGATTGTCATTTGGATAATAATTCGAACACTAGAAGGTATCTGGTTGCGAATAAGTGAGATAAACAAGTTTGAGAATGCTACAACGCTTGTTAGTGCTAATGACATTACCAACGCTGTTTCTAGCTTTGTGGTAATTGCCAGTGCTGAACATACCCCTAATACCTGAAGGGCGATCGGGTTGTTGTCCAAGATTGGCCCAAAGAGGGCCTTTTTCATTTCTTTAGTATCTGCCATGAGACTTCCCTTATGAACGCCATGCTTGGTTCTTCAGGAACTGGCCGAAGCCTTGCTCGCCTACCCAGTAACGAATTGTGTTTTCTACACCGTTACTTGTTAGGGTCGCACCTGAAAGCGCATCAATTGTGTGAGGATTGCTTGGGTTAGCATTCTTTACTACTCGAATGGCTACATCACCATTTTCGTATATTTCCTTGCCATCCCATTTGTCCTGCCACGCTGGATTTTGAACCTCACCGCCTAGTCCTGGCGTTTCTTTTTGCTGATAGTAAATAAGCTCACGAACAGTTTGTCCGTCTGCATCTAGCGCTAAGAAGCCGTACATAAGATCCCATAGTCCGCTGCCGTGCACTGGAAGAATAATGCGTGAAACATCACCTTGTGCGTCACGTACCAAGTAAACACTGGCTACGTCAGGGCGGCGTTGGAAACCAACATTGCTGTTTGTTACTTGCGTGCTGTATTCAGTTTGTTTAGCAGCCTTATACATATCGTAATCTGCAGTTGGCGCTTCAACGAATTGACCGCTATCCAGATTAACGAAGCGCGGTTCAACACGCTCGGCGTAAGTGCTTTCAATAACGCTGTTGCTCATGCCCATCTCGTATAGGCCTGCGGCGTTAAGGATATTACTCTTCTTATCAAGAGCAGCGTTCGTCTGCTGTAGCGAGCGCAGGCCAACGGCCGCGCCAGATACAACAATTGAACATACTAAACATACGGCAACAACAATACCTACCGTTTTGCCTAAAGATTCTTTCTTAGCCGACACGTGCTACCCTCCGCTTGATATTGCTCTGCGCGACGAAATAGTCGAACAATGGTGCCCACAAGTTAGCAAATAGAATCGCTAGCATCACACCTTCAGGGAAGGCTGGGTTCAATACGCGTATTAATACCGTCATGAATCCGATGAAGAAGCCGTAAGCCCATTTACCTTGGTTTGTGAATGCAGCCGATACTGGGTCTGTTGCCATAAAGAACATACCGAAGGCAAGTCCACCCACTACAAAGTGCCAGTATGCAGGCATTGCAAACATCGCGTTAGTATCGCTACCGATTAGATTTAGCAATGTTGCAAAGAACGCTACACCAAGACCAACACCGGCAACGATGCGCCAGCTTGCAATACGCATGTACATGATGAATAAACCACCAAGAATAATCGCAAGGGTCGATACTTCACCAGCAGAACCTGAGATAGTACCCAAGAAGCTGTTCATCCAGTGATCCATGTTTGCGTAGTCAAGTTGGCCTGATGCCGCTTGGCTTAGTGACGTTGCACCTGAGTAACCGTCTGCTGCTACCCATACTTGGTCACCTGAAATTTGTGCAGGGTATGCAAAGTATAAGAACGCACGACCAGACAATGCTGGGTTTAAGAAGTTACGGCCTGTTCCGCCAAATACTTCTTTGGCGATAACCACACCGAAGGTAATACCCAATGCTACTTGCCACAAAGGAATTGTTGCAGGTAACGTTAGTGCGAAAAGTACTGAGGTTACGAAGAAACCTTCGTTAACTTCGTGCTTACGCACCGAAGCAAAAAGCACTTCCCAGAAACCACCTACAATGAAGGTAGTGGCATAAATAGGTAACCAGAAACACGCTCCGTAGAAGAACATGCCTAGTACGCCTGCATTCGATAAGTCTCCGCCTAGGGCTGAGAACAAACCTGCCTGCCACGTATCTGGCAGTGTACCTGCACCAGCAGCAATCGCGTCTTGCGCTTGAAAACCAATGTTGTACATACCAAAGAACATAGCTGGGAATGTTGCCATCCAAACCATGATCATTATGCGCTTAAGATCGATACTGTCGCGCACGTGAGTGTTTGCTTTATTTACTTTGCCTGGCGTGTAAAAGATGGTCGCCGCAGCTTCGTAAAGCGCATACCACTTTTCATGCTTACCACCTGGCTCGAAGTTCGGTTCGATTTTTTCTAAATACGCTTTTAAACCCATGACTTAACCCTCTTTCTCTATCGTGGCCAAACAGTCGCGTAAAATAGGAGCATAGTTATACTTGCCAGGGCATACATATGTACACAATGCCAAATCTTCTTCGTCCAACTCTAAGCAACCCAATGTCTGAGCACTGTCAGTATCACCAGAAATCAGATCCCTAAGCAAAAGCGTAGGAATGATATCTAGGGGCATAACGCGTTCATAATTACCAATTGGAACCATAGAGCGTTCAGAACCATTGGTAGTTGTTGTCATATCAAATTTCTTGCTACCACCTAAATGACCTAGGTAGGCACGTGTCACTGAGTGCTTGTCTGAGCCTGGAGTAATCCAACCAAAGAGCTTTTTCTCGTGACCTTCTTTTAATAATGATACTTGCGTGTGAAAACGACCTAAATAACCGTGAACACCTTGTGCTGTTGTACCGTTAAGTACAGAGCCCGACACAACGCGAACGTCGCCGTCAACAAGTTCATTTTCTGTTAGTTCTGCTAAATCAGCACCCATCGTTGTGCGAACAAGGCGTGGATTCTTAGCTGCAGGACCTGCTACTGAAATTACACGTCGGCTGTCAAGTTCACCTGTTGTCAGTAACGCGCCAATGGCGATCACGTCTTGGTAATTAACATGCCACACGGTTTTGTTCATGCCAGCAGAATCTAAATAATGAATATGCGTACCTGGAAGACCCGCTGGGTGTGGACCACCAAACTCTTCTACGTCTACCGCGGCATCACCGGTTGCTACCGATGTACCTGGTGCTTTACAAACGTAAGTCTTTCCACCGCTCAACTGCGTTAATGCCTTCAGACCATTTGCAAAGTCTTCTTGGCGCTCAGCAATAATCACAGCCGGATCGGCTGCAAGTGGATTAGTATCCATTGCTGTAACAAAAATTGAGTTTGGTACAGAATCTAACGCAGGCGATTTGCTAAATGGACGCGTACGAATCGCTGTCCACATGCCAGATTCCACTAGGATTGATTGAAGCTGCTCTCGTGAAGCACTTGAGATTTGCTCAGCAGATAGCGTATCAAATTTAACAGCATCGCTGCCGTTTGCTTTGATGACTACAGACTGAAGCACTCGTTTTGCACCACGATTAACCTCTACCACCTCACCCGCAACTGGTGCAGTGAATTTAACGCCAGGGTTCTTTTTATCTTCAAAAAGAACTTGGCCTTTCTTCACTACATCGCCAGCTTGGACGTGCATGGTAGGGCGCATACCCACATATTCTTCTCCCAGAATGGCAACGCGCGTTGCAGCAGATGCATCAGCAATCTCCTGCTTTGGCGCTCCCTCAATTGGGAGGTCGAGACCTTTCTTGATTTTTATCATATGTAATTGCACTACTCTAATATAAATACCCTTTTGCATAACCGCAGTTATCCTGCCTGTCAGCATGCAAAAGCGTACTAGTAACAGGTGCTAAACACCTTTTTGTTTTGATTGGCGGAACTTACCGATAAGGTCGCGGTATGCTTGCTACGTTGCCGCAACGGTTTGTTCCTAATGCGGGCTTCTCGCCCTGTTTTTATTGAACAACAGTAATTGAACTATTTGTTGCGATAACTCTGATATCAAATTCGTTACTGTTGTATAAGCGAAACACCGTCAAAAGCTTCTCACTTAATATCGGGATTTTAGCATTAACCAATACCTTTGTGCCACGCAAATCACATATAAAGACAAAAATTTCGACAATTTAATGTAAACCTATGGTCTTTATCAGCTAATTTTTGCTTTTAAGGTGTTAAAGAAGCTGTAAAAAAGCCGCCCTCACAGGCGGCTTTAAACACATTTTAGAACATTAATTTGGACTTACCAACTTACTTGAGGATCCATATCCTGCTCGTAATCTACCGACTCTATGTCAAATCCGAATAGCTTAAGAAATTCGTGATGATAGCCAGCGTAATCACTTAATTCATGAAAGTTTTCTTGTGTAACTTGGTCCCACAACACCTTAACTTTTGCCTGCGTCGCGTCGTTGGTTTCTTTTGCATCCATACGATAACGATTGGCTTCATCAAGAATGGGGTTATCGCCAAAAAGACACTGGGTGAATAAACCGTGAATTTGCTCTATGCACCCCTCGTGCGTTCCCTCTTCTTTCATCACTTTGTAAATAAGCGAAATATAAAGAGGCATCACGGGAATTGCTGAACTTGCTTGAGTAACAAGTGCTTTAAGCGAACTGACGTTAGCCTCAACAAATAAATCGCTATTTTTACCAATAATAGCTGCAGCAGCGCGGTCTAAATCTTCTTTCGCTTTACCGATAGTCGCTTGCCCATAAATAGGCCAGGTTAATTCCTTACCAATGTAGGTATAGGCAGTTGTCTTGCACCCTTCGGCCAGCACATCGGCATCGCGAAGAAAGTCCATCCAGCGCTCCCAGTCTTCTCCACCCATTACTTTGATGGTATTGAGAATTTCATCATCATTTGCTGGCTCTAAAGATACATCGTGCACTTTGTCTTTATCAGTATCGTAGGTCTTAGTGGTATAGGCCTGACCTACAGGCTTTAAAGTAGACTTATAGGTAACGCCCGTTTCTGGGTCTGTTCTACGCGGTGAAGCAAGGCTGTAGATAACAAGGTCTACTTTTCCGATATTTTGCTTAATCTTTTCGATAGTTTCTGCTTTTATCTCATCAGAAAATGCATCACCGTTCACAGTGTCTGCGTATAAACCTTTGGCGTTAGCTTCTTTATGAAAAGCGGCGGTGTTATACCAACCAGCGGTACCTGTTTTTCTCTCCGTTGGGGCTTTTTCAAAACATACACCCAAGGTTTTAGCGCCATATCCAAAGGCTGAAGTAATTCGAGATGCCAGGCCATAGCCTGTTGAGCTGCCAATAACGAGTACGTTTTTTGGTCCATCACCTAGGTCGCCCTGACCTTGTACATATGCGATCTGTTCTTTAACTGATGCTGTACAGCCCGCTGGATGCGCGTTTGTACATATGAAGCCTCTCACTTTAGGCTTAATAACCATAATAATTTTCCTTATTTAAGCGTGGCGCTATTGTAATGCCGTCATTGCGATTAACAACTCGGAGCAGATCGAAAATTGTTTATTCCATCACACAGCATAACGCAAAGGAAGGGGTATTGAATATGGTCTTGCTAAAAGGCCAATCTACTGAAGATGTTTTTTACGGAAGGTACTTTTAATAGGTAGTGTTTTTCACAAAACAAGATTTTTATTGATGGTACTTTACTACACCAGATGATTTTTAGTAGAGATTGGGGCGCAGCAAAATACTGCGCCCCAACAGGCTGATTAACCTAGAATGTCGAGTAATTCAACATCAAAAATCAGAGTACTGTAAGGTGCAATTGCTGCGCCAGCACCTTGCTCACCATAGGCAAGATCATGCGGCACATATAAACGCCATTTTGCGCCAACTTTCATGCTTTGAAGTGCTTCAGTCCAACCTTTAATTACACCGCCTACTGGGAACTCTGCAGGCTGACCACGCTCGTAAGAGCTGTCGAATGTTGTACCGTCAGTTAAGGTGCCGTGGTAATGAACTCTAACCGTGCTTTCAGCAACCGGTGAATCACCCTCGCCTTCAGCAACCACTTCATATTGTAGACCAGATTCAGTTACGTTAACTTCGTCGCGCTTTGCGTTGTCTTCAAGAAACTTAGTGCCTGCTTCTATTACAGCCTTGCTAGCTTCTTCTTTAGCCGCTTGCATACGGTTGTGTATTTCACCGAACGCATCGCGAAGTGTATCGTTGTCAACTTGAGGTGCAGAAGCCGCAAACGCATCTTTTAAGCCAGCAACAACTGCATCAATTGCTAAACCGTCAAAAGGGTTAGATTGTAGTTGTTGGCCCATTTGGTAACCAATGCCATAACTCGCTTGGGTTTCTACTGTATTGAAAGTATCAGTCACAATAACTCCTGAAATTAAATTACAAATGCAGTACGAATTTTAAACAACTCGCATACTGCGAGAATTTTTCTGCATTTTCCGGTGCGAGAGTGTACCACACCATAATTTATCTTGCCTTCAGCATTGTTAATAAGGCTGTAAAAGTATCAAAATGTTGTAAATTATAACCGAAAGAGGTTAGACAAGTTGCAAAGGACGCAGTATGGTTAGAACCATATATTTAGGAGGATAGCATGCAAACTCATCACGATGCTGAACTAAAAGATACCGTTCGATATCTTGGAAAGACACTTGGCGAAACTATTAAAAATCAGTTGGGTCAAGAATGGCTTGATCGTATTGAAAAAATACGAATCGACGGCAGAGCCTCGTATCAAGGCGACGGAAAATGTAGCGAAGAACTGAAAGAAACTTTCAAAACCATGTCTGACGATGATTTACTCACCGTTGGTCGTGCATTCGCGCAGTTTTTGAATTTAGGCAATATTGCTGAGCAAGAGTACAACGCAGCGATGAATGTTGATGCGTCGATGGATGCATTATTTGAGCACCTTGATAAAGCCGAACTCACCACTGAGAAAGTACAAGAGGCTGTAGGCAAACTCAATATCGACCTTGTTTTAACCGCCCACCCTACTGAAGTTACTCGTCGAACGCTAATACACAAGCATAAAGAACTCGCTGACTGCTTACAGGCTGTTCACCAAGAGTCACTCAACGATGTGGATCGCGGCCAAGTAGAAACCCGTATCGCCGACTTGATTGCACAGGCGTGGCATACTGAAGAAATTCGTTCGGTTCGCCCTACACCTGTAGACGAGGCTCGCTGGGGCTTCTCGGTCATCGAAAACTCACTATGGGAAGCAGTTCCAGACTTCCTTCGCGAGTTAAGTGATCGCCTTACTAAAGATTACAATGTTGCATTGCCGCTTGACGCTTCCCCTGTTCAGTTCAGTTCTTGGATGGGCGGCGATCGCGACGGCAACCCATTCGTTACTTCAAAGGTAACTGAGCAAGTATTGTTATTGGCAAGAAAGCGAGCTGCAAAATTATTTGCTATCGATTTAGATCGCCTGCAGGTTGAGCTTTCAATGTACGACTGCAACGACGATGTACGCGCTAAAGTAGGCGATGCCAACGAGCCTTACCGAGCCCTTTTACGTCCGCTAGTAAGTCGCTTCATCAAAACTCGTGACGGTATTGACGACTACCTTGCAGGGAAAAACCCTGATTCATCGGATTGGATTGAAAGCGACGACGAGCTTATCGATGCACTTATGCTGTGTCATCAATCGTTAATTGACTGTGGTATGCAGGTTGTTGCTAATGGCTTATTGCTAGACACCATTCGCCGCGCTCGCGTATTCGGTATTCATCTTCTACGCCTTGACGTACGTCAAGATTCAGAGCGTCATTCAGATGTATTCAGTGAGCTAACGCGTTATCTCGGCCTTGGTGATTACGCACAGTGGAGCGAAGCAGACAAGCAGGCATTCTTATTACGCGAGCTAGGCTCGAAGCGTCCCTTATTCCCGGCTAAATGGGATGCATCAGATGACGTAAAAGAAGTACTCGATACCTGTAAAGTTGTGGCTAAACACAGCAAGCACGGTTTTGGTATTTATATTATTTCGATGGCGAGTGAACCCTCTGACGTGCTTGCTGTGCAGCTATTGTTGCAAGAAAGTGGCGTAAGCTGGCCAATGCCTGTTGCGCCATTATTTGAAACATTAGATGACTTAAACAACTCGCCTGATGTAATGCGCAAGCTACTGTCAATTGACTGGTATCGCGGATACGTGAAAGGCCGTCAGTTTGTAATGATTGGTTACTCTGATTCTGCAAAAGACGCAGGTGCACTAGCCGCTGGTTGGGCACAATATCAGTCTCAAGAAGCGCTCGTTGCCATTGCTGAAGAGTTTGATGTGTCACTGACGTTGTTCCACGGTCGTGGCGGTACTATCGGTCGTGGTGGCCTACCTGCTCACGCCGCTATTTACTCGCAACCTCCAGGGTCTCTTGAAGGCGGCTTCCGTGTGACGGAACAAGGTGAGACCATTCGCTATAAGTTTGGTATGCCAACACTTGCTAAACGTAGCTTAGGTATTTATGCCAGCGCTATTATTGAAGCAATGTTGTTCCCGCCTCCGGCACCAAAAGAAGAATGGCGAGAGCTTATTACTACTATGGCAGGTCAAGGCCGCGACAACTATCGCGCCACTGTACGCCACGATAAAGAGTTTGTTCCTTACTTCCGCGTTGCAACACCTGAACAAGAGCTTGGCAAGTTGCCGCTAGGCAGCCGCCCTGCTAAGCGTAAACCTCAGGGCGGTATTGAAAGCTTACGTGCTATTCCGTGGATATTTGCATGGGCACAAACGCGCTTAGTACTGCCTAGCTGGCTTGGCGTTATGCGTGCAATCGACAGCGTGAAAACACCAGAAAACGAGAAAGTCGTTAACGAAATGTTCAGCGAATGGCCATTTTATCGTTCGCGCTTATCCATGCTTGATATGGTGTTTCACAAAGCCGACCCACGCATCAGTGAAGCGTATGATGAGCGCCTAGTGCCAAAAGAGCTTAAGCACTTTGGTGAAGCCCTGCGTACTGAGTTAAAAGAGAGTATTTCTTCTCTACTCGCGATAACTGGCGAACAGGACATTATGGCCAATGATCCACAAGGCAAAGAGTCGATGGAAATTCGCGCAGCGTATTTGCAGCCGCTTCACTATCTGCAAATTGAATTGCTTGACCGCATCCGCAAAGCAGGCGATGAGTCGCAAAATACCAGCTTAGAACGCGCTATGATGGTGACGATTGCAGGTATTGCCATTGGTATGCGTAATACTGGTTAATAGAAACAACGTTAATTTGATGAGCGGTCAGTTAACCGATTGACGACCTCATTATTCGAAAAGCCCGTACTGGATTAACAGCACGGGCTTTTTTATTTGAATTATTAAAGAAAACTGGTATTACTCCTATTGGCAATACGAGCCTGATAACCTTAAAAGCCCTCTCCTCTTTTTTTAAAGGATTAAAAATGCGCACTATTCTACTAACACTATTTATTGCATCGTTGTCGCTAAGTAATATCGGCAACGCTAAAACTATGGAAATGCCACCAGGGTTATGGGAAGGCATTGCTGATGATGAATTAACCTTTAGACTGCTTGAAATTACTGACAGTGATGAACACTACTTCTATGAAATAGTCATCCCGGGTGGTTTGAAAAAAGTTCGACGTACAGCCTTCACCAATAACGATATAAAGTGCATAGAAAACCGGTGCACAATCAACACTATTATTGAAGACAACGTAACGCGAACTCTCACCCTATCTCCTTATTTAGGGATCGGTTTTTCGGTTTTAGAATCTAGCTATAAAGGGGATGATAGTTATTTATCTCGAACCTATCGGCTTGTAAAACAGGAAGCAAAATCCACCCCCCGTAAATTTGTTGAGAATCGTAAGCATCTCATTCTGGACGCTGAGAAGAGTTTAGTAGAGCACCCCTACGGCACATGGGTTGGCGTGATGCAGTATTTAGATAAACCAGAGCTGGCATTACTGCAATTAAACGAGCATAAACAGGGAACATTGAGTGTATATAGCAAAGGCACCAATACATTTCAGGAAACTCAAACTCATTTTTCACCAGACAACGTCAGTATAAACGGTAAAGTGATCGAGATTGAAGCCTCACACACTACCTTTGCCTCAAACATTCTTTTATTTGTTAAAGCAGAAGGCATGATACACGGTTATACCTATGCCTTACATAAAGGTTATCCAGCTGGCACGGGGGAAATAAAACTGTACAGAATCAAAAACCAATAAGGCAGCGAAGCCCAAAGGATGTAACAAAAAGGCTGGATACGTAAGGGTGTAACAGACTGTCTGCTCTAAAACTGAAACGCAGTAAATGAGTGCTATGCGGGGAATGCTTGAACTGGTTGGCTTGTAATAAGCAGGCTCTCCACCGCATGGATGCGGTGGCGAAGCCTACAAGGATGTATTCACGGCGGGCCTGCGTTTACGAGCCTACCAGTGATTTCACCCCTAGCCGTTTACGAAGTCTACGCCTAGCTTGATATCGCCACGTAGGCCTTCAAGCATGTCGTTTTTCGCTTTTTCTTCGAATGCGCTTAGCTCGCCGTATGGCAAGATTTCTTCAACACCGTTTGCACTAAGGCGAACTGGGTGTGCAAAGAATGCTGCGTCGTCGCTGTCGTCAGTTTGTACATAAGTGTACTCAACCACGTTCTCGCCTTGCATTGCTGCTACAAGAGATAGGCAGAAACGCGCTGCTGCTTGACCCATAGAAAGGGTTGCAGAACCGCCGCCCGCTTTTGCTTCAACAACTTCAGTACCCGCATTTTGGATACGAGTCGTTAGGCTAGCCACTTCTTCGTCAGTAAACTCAACACCTTCAACTTGTGAAAGAAGAGGTAGAATAGTTGTGCCAGAGTGACCACCAATGACTGGTACGTGCACAGAAGCAACATCTACACCTTTGAGCTCAGCAACGAAGGTTTCAGCACGAATAACGTCAAGCGTCGTTACACCGAAAAGTTTGTTTTTGTTGTAAACGCCTTTTGCTTTAAGCGTTTCAGCTGCAATAGCAACTGTAGTGTTAACTGGGTTGGTGATGATTCCAACACACGCATCTGGACAGTTATCAGCAACACCTTCAATAAGGTTTTTAACGATTCCAGCGTTGATGTTGAATAGATCAGAACGATCCATACCCGGCTTACGTGGCATACCAGCTGGAATAAGAACAACGTCTGATCCAGTTAGTGCACCAGCTAGGTCATCTTTACCGTGACCGGTTACTTTAACCGCAGTGGGGATGTGGCTTAAATCAACTGCAACACCAGGAACCACTGGCGCAACATCATAAAGCGCTAAATCTGAACCTGCTGGCAATTGTGTTTTTAACAACAACGACAGCGCTTGACCGATACCACCTGCAGCACCTAACACGGCTACTTTCATACCATTTCTCCTATGGGATTACTCACGTATTTAAACGGAACGTCACACTAATGCAACGCGGGGGAAAACTCAATCACCGGATCGTCTTATTGACGTCATAAGCAGCGATATTTTGTCAATATTCATTATCATGGATGATTATGCAAACAAATTGCCTAAAGTCCACCTGTGGGGCACAATATGCGAATAAAAACTGAATTCAGTTGTTTTGGCCATACCCTACTGGTGAAAACAACTAGTGAGACAAAAAAGAGCACTTAATGGCTAATACAAAACAAGAACAACTGATTAAAGCTTTCAAAGAGATACTTAAAGCTGAGAGCTACGGTTCACAAGGTGAAATAGTAGACGCCTTAAAGGCCCAAGATTTTGACAACATCAGTCAATCGAAGATATCAAGAATGCTCAGTAAGTTTGGAGCCGTACGTACTCGTAACGCCCGTGGTGACATGGTGTACTGTCTTCCCCCTGAGCTTGGTATGCCTACCGCTAAAAGCCCCTTAAAACAGCTAGTGCTTGATGTAGTACACAACAATGTCATGGTTATCATTAGAACTAGCCCTGGCGCCGCACAGCTCATTGCACGCCTGCTCGACTCTTTGAGTAAGAAAGATGGCGTACTAGGCACCATTGCCGGTGACGATACTATTTTTATCGCCCCTGCGGATGTTCAGAAAATTGAAGAACTACGAGTTCGTGTGGAAGAGTTATTCGACAATGTTTAGCTCAGACAATGTTTAGCTAAGTCTTGCTAGGCCATATACGTCACAAACTATAAAAAAGCCGCCGATGAAGATTCACTATGAAGTGAGGTCATCGACGGCTTTTTTTGCGTTTTAGTTCACGTTATCGTGTTATTTGCACAATCGTTTTTGTGCACCTGAGTACACTACGACAGTAACTTAATTAACGCATCTGCAGCAGGTCGTGATGACGGTGGATTTTGGCCTGTTACCAATAACCCGTCGGTACATACCTTCACAGCAAAGTCGTCTGCAGCTTCAAATTTACCGCCTTTATTTCGCAGCTCGTCTTCCACTAAATAAGGCACCACATCAGTTAACTGCATTACAGCTTCTTCACTGTTTGTGAAACCTGTTACTGCCTTACCTGCAACAAGAAAGCTACCGTCAGGCATCTTCACGTCTTTTAGTACGATTGGCGCATGGCACACCGCACCAACAGGCTTATTCGCGGCAATAGTATCTTCAATTAATTTGATTGAATGAGCGTTGTCCGACAAATCCCATAACGGGCCATGTCCGCCTGGGTAAAATACCGCATCGAATTCTTCTGCCCTTACATCCTCCAGTGGAATAGTAGAAGCAATGGCACTTCGAGCAATATCGTCTTTTGTATAGCGAATAGCATCATCGGTCATCGCGTCATCAGAGAGGCTATTGGGGTCGATAGGTACCTGACCACCCATAGTCGATGCGAGTGTAATGGAGTAGCCCTGGTCTTTGAATGCATAGTAGGGAGAGGCAAACTCTTCCAACCACATACCAGTTTTGTTACCCGTATCGCCCATAATTTCGTGTGATGTCATTACCATAAGAATAGACTTTGACATTTGACCTCCTTGCGTTGATTTCCAGAAAATAGAGTCTTCTTCTTTCGTCCAAGGTGAATGATTAGATCAATATCCTAATGAAACGAATGATATAGCGTCATCACTACCGCATCAAAAGTGCTTATTAAACGCTACTCGAAATTTTATTAAACAATAAAAAATGCCACTGTCTAGTAAAGACAGTGGCATTTTATTTATCGTATTGAGTGGTCTTTTAAAAAAAACCACTACGCGATGTATACTTACTAAAACTTAGAAACGATAGTTAACACCCACACGAACTTCCCAAAGTGAAGCACCACGATTCACAGACTCTGCAGGAAGACTGAAGTTTTCATACACGAGTTGACCAGCATCGTTAGTATCAACGTCAACAACTTCTTGACGAGTTTGGAATTGACGGAAATCACCCCATTCATCATTTAGCATATTAGTTAAGTTTTCAATAACGAAGAACGCGCTAGCAGTATGTCCCTCATAGAAGCCCGGTAGCTCTTGAGAGATACGAACATCCGCTTTAACCCACCATTTTGCATTTTGAGCATTTCGTTCTGTTACTTGACCACGTGCTAGCCCTTCAGCCGCTACCCAATCATTAAACGCTGCTTCATTCTCAGGAGAATCAAATACAACATTTGCGTCGTTCGCAGTTGGGATGTAAAGCAATTGACGGAAGTCTGCACTGTCCCAACCAAATGCATTGTTTTCGCCGAACACATAGGAGAACGGTGCGCCTTCATTCGCAGTCATAAACAAGTTGAAACGAGTTGAATAACCATCGAAGAACTCGTGCTCATAACCAACCGAAAGGTTAAAACGGTGATTAATTGCATAATCAGAAGTTGCCGCCGCAGGGTTAATTGGATCAGTTGTTGCGGTAGCTCCCCAGTTTGAACCTGCCGTAGAGCTAGTCATTGGATGCGCATCTTCCGCATCAACAAACGCATAGCCAAGTGTTGCATCAAGTCCAAAGTCCCATTCTTTCGATACTGACGTTGACAATACTATTGAGCTGCCACTGTCGCCATTAACGTTACCGAGAATAAGATCCTGTCCAATTCGACGCGATGGATCAAGCTGTTCGTAGACAGGGCGTCCGTCAAATGTCGTAGTACCGGTTGGAACAATATTGGCTTCGCGAACAATTGGTGCATCGCGACGGTCTGTATAAATAACATCAGCTGTCACTAAATAATCACCAGGAGCTATCCAAGTAGTTCCCAAAGAGTATTTCCATTCTGATGGAATTTCAAAGTCTGGATCGGTTGCATTTACAAATGCGTCACCATCGGTAAGACTAGTGTTTGCAACTTTGTCAACCAAGTCTTGCGGGGCATCAAAGATTGGCTGACCGCCGCCTGAAAGAGGAATATCAAAGATCGATGTTTCGCCTCGAACGTAACCAGGAATATCGTTACCGAATCTGTTTACTTGTGTACCCACATTCGTCACGCCGTCATTAGAATAGGCGTTCGAAATCCACACATTTGGATTACCACCAGAGTAAAGACCAAATCCACCACGGATCTCAAGGTCTTCATTAACGGTATAGTTGAAACCTACGCGTGGTTGTAATAAGTCTAGACCATCGACGTTTGCTGTGTTTGCGAAACCATAACGTTCAGTAAAGTTTTGATTTAATGTTGGTCTGTCGTCTGAACCGTATGTTTCGTAGCGCAAACCGGCCATTATTTTCAAGTCATCTGTCAAATAGAACTCGTCTTGAACATAAAACGTTGCTATATCTTGACTAAATGAGGCACCTGCGTCCGCTGGGTTGTTAGTACCTGCAGAATTATTATAATAAATCTGGTCAGCTAATCCTGCTTCAAAATCTGCGATACTGTTGAAGCGGTATTCACCAACAGTGTGCTGCATGAACAGATTAAAAACGTCAACTTCTTCATATTCGAAACCAGCAGTAATAGTGTGCTCGCCGTAATAATAAGTACCCGCGAGTTTGAAGTTCAGCACTTCATAATTTAACTGGTTGGATTGACGTGAGTCATCTGGGCCGATGTATATAGTACCACCGCCGTCAGTGCGTATTTGTGCTTCACCAAAGCCAGAAGCTGCATCAATTGAGTTCTGACGATTATCTAAATCAGTATGGCCGATACGTAACTCGGTTACAAAATCATCCGTCCAATCAGAAAACAATGAACCTACTATGGTCGTTAATTCTGCACCACGTTCGTAGAAGTGATTGCTAAGAGATAAGCGACGTGAGCCGCCGTCAGATTGGCTAATGCTGAAACCGTCGTTCCAGTTGTACACCAAGTTGGCACGATGTGAATCTGAAATATTCCAATCTAATTTCACTAGAATTTTTTCATCTTCAATTGGCGCTGAACCAGGTAGACCACCTATGTCATACCCATATACGCTTTGGGCAATCTGAGAAACCTGACTGACTTCATCAGACGTTACTGAATTTCCAAGCGCGTCGTAATTGAAAAGCTGAACACCTTCCAATTTTTCATAAGCACCGAAGAAAAACAGTGTGTCTTCAATAAGAGGGAAACCTACATTTACGCCATAGCGCTTCTCGGTGTAATTACCATTGTCTCGCTCATCTCCATTAACTTCTTCACCGCGTAAAGAATCGCTTGTGTAATCGAAGAATGCGCTACCAGCTATTTCGTTGGTACCTGACTTTGTTACTGCGTTGATGTTACACGCTGTAAAGCCGCCATATTCAACATCAAAAGGAGATAATTCTACCGCTACCTGTTCTATTGCGTCGTATGAAAAAGGCTGCCTCTCTGTTGGAAATCCGTTGCTATTCAGACCAAACGCATCATTCAAACGAATGCCGTCCAATGTAAGGCTATTGAAACGTGGGCTTGCACCACCACAGCTAATCGCATCGTTTGAACTCTCGTCCAAGAATACGCGTGGGTCGGCACGAACGATGTCTCCGATACTACGGTTTATTGCTGGTGCATTTTGAAGTGTTTCGAAATCGAATATTGATTGTGGTCCAGTTGCACCAAAAGCAGAAGCTGCTAGAGCGCTACCGCTTACAGAGATGACTTCGATGTCGCTAAGGTCGTCAAGCTTTAAATTAACGCCGAATGCACTACCCAGTTGAAGATAAACATCTTCAACTGTCGTGTCTTGATACGCATCTGAATCAATAATAATCTTATATGGGCCGCCAACACGTAAGCCCCTAAGATTGAAAGTTCCATTTTCTCCAACAGTTACTTCTCTAACAGAGCCTGAAGGTTCGTGAATAACTGTGATAGATGTACCAGCAGCAGGTGCGCCAGTAGGTGTAAGGATTCGACCCTCTACAGCAGATGCAGTTTCCTGCGCCATTGCTGCGGTAGACAAACCGATAGACAACGCAACAGCAGCTGCTATGCGGCTGAACTTAGCTGGAGTGTTCATGTGTGTGTTTCCCTTTTGTTTAGAATCTTTTTCTAATTAGATGTTACTGACAATTTTTGCTCGCCCAGTTAGGGGGCGAAAGTTCGCTAGATTGTCTTCGAGCTTCGTGTCATTTTTATTACAAAATTGCATTTTTATTTACGCAGAGTTCCGTGTTACCGAATCAGCTACGCCATTTAAGCTGACCAAACGGTCAAGTTAAATTACTTATTATTATTATTTGATCCTTTTTACAATTTACGTCGGTATTCTTGCCACAACTGCGACTAATAAACAGCGTTTAACAAAAATCAGTTTAACCCAGACAAATATCATTAAAAACAGTACGATAGGCCATTTAAATAAATTTACCTATTGCAATAAATAATCTTAACTGTTGAAATACTACTTTCGATTATTAACTTTATTGGTCGCTGTTTGACAACTCATCGCATTGTTTCTTATTTAAAATGGTGGTTATTAATACTCGTAGTAGTTTGCTGCGTCTCAGTTAATTATTTGTCAAATTTGACAAATTTTGCTGACATACCGCCGCAAACGGGCCATTTTTTAACCTGCAATGCTGAATTTTCAGCCAATGCCGACCGTTTTTCAGTATATGTTACAGATAGCCGAATTGCACAACTTGCGAGTGAAAAAATCTGTAACAATAGTGTCATAAAGCGGCAGTATGGAGAAGTGAGAGTTATCATAGGCCAGAGCGACTACGATACCTTCAGATATATAAACCACGGTGTGGTTGATTTAGCCTTAGTGAAAAGGAACGTGGTAGACGCATTCGCAGCCAATGATATTTATGGCTTAACCCCTATTGCATCTCACCCAAATTACGGGGCGTTCTTTATCTCGTTGCGAGAGCAGCCCAAATTAGAGAAAGAATATTTATTGGGTAAACGAATTGGCCTCCTCGACTACCCGAGCAGCCGCTCGGGACACATCGTTCCAAAGACTGTGCTCAAAAGGCTGGGTTTAACTGATACCAATGTAAGTATAGTGTATTACAGTTCACATCAGGAACTGAGACGAGCACTCTTGGCAGGAGAGGTTGATATCATTTCCTCTTATTGGGCAAAAGACGATGAAGAAATCTTATCAAAGAACTATACAACTCCATTATTGCAGCAGGTAAGTGGAATGCGCTGGTATTTGAAGATGCAGACAGAAAATACCGATTTATTTTGCGCAATGCAGACCGTCATCCATGATATCGCCATGGAACATCCTCGGTCCTACTATAAAAATATTGTACTTGAGGAAGGCTGCCAGTGAACATGTCGAGCAAAGTGTCGTTTAAACCTAAACGAAGAATCTTCATCAATGGGATATTACTTTTCATAGTACTACAGATTGTTGCAATTGCTGGACAACTGCTCTCTTACCAAAGCACCCTTCACCGAGCTATTGATAAGGTTGAGCGAAGAATTAGTTTGGACAGTGCTTTTTTAGATGTGGGTAATCAAACTCTGCAGACTCCGGTAAACAGTTTCGCAATATGGCAATACACTACAAAGCTAAATAAAGAGCTGTCGCAGCGAGGTTACCCTATTTTAGTGAAGTCGATTCAGGGTGAAGAATTTAAAAGCGAGGATATCACCGAAGTCAACTTTCCAAAAACCCACACAACAGTTTTAAAAAATGCTGAACAACGTATAGATATTGAAATAGTAAGCAAGCCTACTTCCCACGCACTTTATTTTAGCTGGACAGCTTTACTCATAGCTTTGCTTGTGACGCCAGTGTTTGCAATTAATACACGATTTACCGCAAAACAAAGAGCCCTTCGAGAAGAGGCCCTGTTACCTCCTATTCCGAAACTTATTATTAATTTGGAAGATAAAACCATATCTAACGGCGTTACTGACAATGTAGTGATCTTACAGAACAAGCCCCTTTGTTTTTACACTGCGTTAGTGAAATTCTGCATTGAGAATCCTGAAGAGCCTTTACCACCGCACAAAGACGTACCTAGCGAGTTAGTGGCACTGGCAAATAAAAGTTTTGGTCGACTTATTGAGTTAGGTCATACCAAACGAAAAAGGCCAGATTTCAATGCTAATTTAGATAAAACCCTCAGCGAAATTCGTGCAGCACTTGATGAAGTATTTGCCAACTTCGTTACGGAAAAAGAAACCTACTATCCGCCAAGAGCGCAAGGAGAGGGATCTCGCTCAAAACAGCATTCTTACGCTTTACCCAAAATCACTTTAGCCGACATAGAAATTATTGGTAACTAAGATCGTAAAAGCCTAGAATTTCCGCTTTAAATTTGAACAACAACCCGCTGTATGTGAATAATATTGACCAATTGGATAACTTCTTCGTGTTTTAATGAAGGGCCTGCAATACCTTGAAATATCGGTAAACTTCAAGAATAGACCAAGCAAAGACCAGACCAAAAACCAGCGAAACATGAATATAACATTGATTCGTGAGGGCTAAGCGCGTATCTTTGCACCAACAAAATCAGCTTTAAAGTACTATGCAATCGCCATTAATTATTGCCATTTCTGGAGCTTCAGGCTCTGGAAAGTCTCTTTTTACGAAAAATTTATTTAACGGATTCAGCGCACAAGGCCGTCCTGTACAGGTTTTGCGCGAGGATCATTACTACCGTGCGCAAGATCATTTGCCCATGGAGCAGCGCGAGCAAAATAACTACGACCATCCAAACGCATTTGAGCACGAGCTGCTTAAAGCGCATTTGCAGGCGTTAAGAGAGGGGCAGCCAATCGACTATCCTCACTATTGCTATAAAACACATACTCGTTTGCCTGAAACTGAGCGCTTAAACCCAGCACCAGTTATCATTCTTGAAGGTATTATGTTGCTTGCTCGTACGGACCTTCTTCCTTTGTATGACGTGAAGATCTTTATCGACACGCCATTGGATATTTGCTTGATGCGCCGAATGATGCGCGACCTAAAAGAACGCGGGCGCTCTATAGAGTCTGTGGCCAAGCAGTATGAAGAAACAGTAAAACCAATGTACCACCAGTTTATTGAGCCAAGCCGCTTTACTGCCGACGTAGTAGTAACGCAGGGTGGAAAAAATCAAATAGCATTAGATGTGATTAAATCACACATTCAGCAAGCGCTTCTTTAAGGGAATAACATTATGGTAGGTTTACTGGGCGTTGCGCTTATAATAGGTATTGCTTTAGCGATGTCGTCGGCGAGGCGCAGCATTAACTGGCGCACTGTTGGTGGTGCATTCGCTATTCAAGCCTCAGTGGGTGCGTTTGTCCTGTATTCCGAACCCGGCAAGGAGTTCCTCCTCAAAGCAACAGAATTTGTTGGCAACATCATTGGTTATAGCCAAGACGGAATAAGCTTTCTATTTGGTCCCCTCAGCAACAATTCTCTTGGCTTTATATTCGCGGTTAATGTACTTCCCGTTATTGTTTTCTTCTCAGCACTTATTGCGGTACTTTATCACCTTAAGGTGATGGGCGTTGTTATAAAAATTATTGGTGGCCTTCTGCAAAAGCTATTAGGCACCAGTCAACCTGAGTCGATGTCTTCAGCGGCAAATATCTTTGTCGGACAAACAGAGGCGCCTCTGGTTGTTCGCCCCTTTATTCCACATATGACTCGTTCTGAGCTGTTTGCCATTATGGTAGGTGGTTTGGCATCAATCGCGGGCTCTGTTATGGCCGGATATGCAGGTATGGGCGTAGAACTTAAATACTTACTGGCTGCGAGCTTTATGGCTGCACCTGGCGGATTGCTAATGGCGAAAATTATTTTGCCAGAGACAACAAAGCCCAACGAAGATTTACACGACGTAGATGCAGACAGCGCAGGCTACGCCAACGTATTCGATGCTGCTGCTAGTGGTGCAGCATCAGGCATGCAGCTTGCGTTAAACGTAGGTGCAATGCTACTCGCTTTCATAGCACTAATTGCCATGTTCAACGGCCTCATTGGCTGGACCGCGGGGTTATTTGGCTATGAAAACGTGACTTTTGAAGGGATCCTGGGATTTGTTCTTCAGCCACTAGCATGGGCAATCGGCGTACCATGGGAAGAAGCACAACTTGCTGGTAGCTTTATCGGGCAAAAGATGGTGGTTAACGAATTTGTCGCTTACCTCAGCTTTTTAGAAAACCAAGATCAGCTGTCTCAAGCCTCTCAGGCCATTATCACCTTTGCATTATGTGGTTTTGCAAACTTCTCTTCTATCGCTATTTTGATGGGCGGAATTGGTGCTATGGCGCCAACACGCAGAAAAGAAATTGCGCGACTGGGACTTAAGGCAGTTATTGCTGCAACCTTATCTAACTTAATGAGTGCTGCATTAGCTGGCGTTTTTCTATCTCTCGGTTAAAATTTTTTTAAACAGACTATTTGGTCAAGTTTTTACTAGACTAAACGGTCAGGTTTATGTAAATTACGCACGTTCTTCGCTGGCGTTGATCTGAATCAACGCCAGCGTCTTTTTTCTGTAGCCCGTCTACCTTTATAATGCCGCAATCAAAATATACGGGATAACGTTATGCAATTAGTTGCTGTTGATTACCAAGCTGAAAACGCTCAAGAAGAATTTGTTAAATCACTTCGAGAAACTGGATTTGGTGTTCTTAAAAACCACCCTATTCAGCAGTCTTTAGTTCAAGGTATTTACGACAATTGGCAGGGTTTCTTCAATAGTGAACAGAAGAACGATTACCTCTATAACAAAGGTAAGCAAGACGGATTTTTCCCTCAGAGTGTTTCTGAGGTAGCTAAGGGTTTCACGAAAAAAGACATAAAAGAGTATTATCACTACTACCCTTGGGGTCAGTGTCCAGAGGAGCTACGTCCTCAGGTATCTCAATACTACAATGAAGCCAACACGCTTGCTTCAGAGTTATTGAGTTGGATTGAGTCTCACTCGCCAAGTGAAGTCAGTGATAAATACAGTCAGCCGCTAGGGGATATGATTAAGGATTCAGATCAAACTCTATTGCGTATTCTTCACTACCCGCCTCTAAGCGGTGATGAAGAGGTAGACGCAATTCGCGCTGCTGCTCATGAAGATATTAACTTAATTACTATTTTACCAGCTGCAAATGAGCCGGGCCTTCAGGTTCAAGCGAAAGACGGCAGCTGGCTAGATGTTCCTTGTGATTTTGGTAGTTTGATTGTGAATATTGGTGACATGCTGCAAGAAGCATCTGGCCACTACTTCCCATCAACCACTCACAGGGTAGTGAATCCTGATGGTGCAGACATGACAAAGGCTCGTATTTCACTACCTTTGTTTTTGCATCCTCGACCAGATGTTGTTCTTTCAGAACGTCATACCGCAGGCTCATACCTGCAAGAGCGCCTTCGTGAGCTGGGCGTGATTTAAGTTAAGTTCCTTTTGTAGTGTTACCTTTCTGCCACGGCTTGTCCGTGGCTTTTTTCTATCCGCTTATTTTCATCTCTATTCAGCGTCGAGCCAATACGGCAAGCTTTGATGAATAACGCTCAGCGCTGTAATCATCTGGTGCGTAGGTCTCTGCACTTTTTAGGTAACGTACGGCATTGTTAGTATCGCCCAATTCGAAATAGGTCTTAGCCATACCAAATAACACTTCGTGATTCTTTCTGTCTAGCCGTACAGCACGTTGATAGTGACTCAGCGCCTTCTCAAACTTACCATCCTCAAATGACTGCTCGCCAAGGATGAAATGATAAAAAGGGTTAGTCTTTCTTTTTGTTTCTATTTTGCTAAATAGTTCAGCCGCTTCCTCACGCCTATTTTGATATCGATACAAAATGGCGAGGTTTTCCCAAACGGTTAAGTTTTCAGGATCAAGAGATAGCGCGTGCTCGTAAGCCCTTTGAGCTTGTTCAAAATCTCCCTGCATACGATAAAGCACGCCTAAATTTGTCCAGGTTTGCTGCAATGTTGGCGCAACTTTGGCTGCAGCTCTGAAATAGCTGTATGCGCGGGTATAGCTATTTGCTACAAATGCATCTGCCCCCTTGTTGTTATAAAACATGGCTAACACACTTTTTTGCGATACGGGAATGCGAGGGAAGTGACTTCGAATGACCTGTGGATCAAAGTCCACGTCGGCATAGGTTGTTCCTATGGTAATTGCCATTGAGGTTTCTGGCGCGCTTACTCTTAGATTGATATGCCCATTGAGCAAACTAAAGCCATCTCTGCGGGTCCAGTATTCGGGAATGTCTACCTCGTAAAATGTAGTATTTAATCCAAGGTGTTGAGCTAAGGCGAAGGTCATTATTGACAATGATAGGCAATTAGCCGCTCGGTTATTAAAAGTGGTATTTGCCACCGTATTGGCGCTGTTGCGGTACATCATGCCATTGTCTGAGTAGTCTAAAATAGCATTTACAAAGCCTGTAACATTCTTTGCATTTAATGCATTGTCGTAGGCAGAGCGCTCTGCAAAGCGTTTTGCTTCTTCACCGAGATAAAATACATCTTCCTCTGACTCAACGCGAAAAAGTGGGTAACTGGGGAATAACTCATCTTTTAATAAGGACTTGATATCTGCAGTTGCACGATCATCTTGCTGTGTACTTTGGCAAGCTGCTAAACACACCGTTATTATGACTAGTGTTAATAATGATTGGATAGGCATGACATATACTCCTCATGCGCTTTTTATAGGCGTTTCATAGAGCCGCTTAATAAAAGCGCGCTACGAGCCTCTATGAAGCGTCATTCACTGCTATAAGTATAGACTGCCCTGATAAACTTGCTTTTCTCTGTATTTTACCTGTGTTATCCGCCTTCAATTTGCTCCACTTCTTTTTCTATTTACTGCGCCAAAGAAAATAAATAAAACCGTCTTTTAACGCCTCGCGCCCTTTCACAGATGCATTTTGACACTAAGAGCTCTCGTGTTACATAAAGTTAATCATCACTTTTTGAGAAACCACCGTAACCATAAGCGAAATCAAATTTGTTAAAAGATAGTAAATTTATATAACCCGTTGGATAAACTCAAAAGGAAATATTATGCGTAAGTTTTTAAGTGCTTTAGTTATTTTAGTAGTGAGCTCATCTGCATTCGCTGGACACCATAAAATGGGTGACCACAAAGATATCGTTGACACAGCGGCGAGCAACCCAATGTTTTCAACCTTGGTAGCAGCGGTAAAAGCAGGTGGTTTAGTAGAGACATTAAAAGGCGACGGCCCGTTTACTGTTTTTGCTCCTACTAATGACGCCTTTGCAGCGCTTCCTGCAGGTACATTGGAAATGTTGTTGAAACCAGAGAACAAAGACACCTTGGTGCAAATTCTTACCTACCATGTTGTTTCAGGTAAAGTGGCGGCGAAAGATGTGGTATCACTTTCATCTGCTACCACGGTAGAAGGCAGCGACGTTACTGTGAATGCAGCCATGGGTAAGGTAAAGATTAACAACGCAAACGTTGTGAAAGCTGATGTAATGGCTGAAAACGGTGTAATTCACGTAATCGATACAGTGCTACTACCTGCTGACGTAGCAGCTGCGCTGTAACCTAAAAGCTAAAGAATTAAAATGTGTAATAAAAACCATCGCCTGTGCGATGGTTTTTTTCTGGAGTACACAAAGCAAAACCTGCCGGTTAATACATAAGGTTTCTATAATTTAAACTTATGTTGAATAACTTTTTATCTTATGCGGGTGTAAAGTTATGAGAAATACTACCTAAGAGTAGTAACCTAACGAGGAATTGATGTGTACATCGAACAAGTCGACAACAGAGCACTCTCTGATTGTAACGTTCTTATTGTAGATGACGACGCGAGTAGCAGGCTTATACTGGAAACTCTTTTAGAAGATATGGTTTCATGCGTTTCAGTTGCCTCTGGAAAAGCCGCTATTGAACATTGCCGCTATGAAAAGCCCGATCTTATTCTGATGGATGTTTCCATGCCAGAATTAGACGGCCATGCCACCACTTTACTGCTCCGTAAAAAGCCTCAGTGCGAATCTATACCTGTTATTTTTGTAACCTCTTCTTCAACGGAAGATGAAGAGTCGAAGTGCTGGAATTCCGGGTGTGTAGATTTTGTTGTGAAGCCAGTTAATGCATGTACTCTGCAAAATCGCGTTAAATCTCATTTAAACAACAAAATGCGAAACGATTTACTCGAAAAGCTTATTTATATAGATAAATTGACCGGGGCGTACAATAGACACTACCTCGATGATTATCTTCCTAGACTAGTTAGAGACGGACTTCGAAACGTTTCGCCGCTGTCACTTCTTATTCTCGACATCGATCACTTTAAACTCTTTAATGATAAGTACGGTCATTTAGACGGCGATAGCTGTCTATGGAAAGTAAGCCAATGCATAAACGATACTCTTCAGCGTCCTATGGATAAACTGATTCGTATAGGTGGCGAAGAGTTCTTAGTTATTTTACCTAATACGGATACGAAAGGTGCCATAGCAGTAGCAGAAAAACTGCTAGAAAACGTTTACGACTTAAATATCAAACATGAATCTTCTGAGTTTGACCGCGTTACGTTAAGCGCGGGTCTCGCCACCAAACAAGCAGATGATAAAAAAACAATAGACTTTGTCATGTTAGAAGCTGATAAAAACCTTTACTCAGCTAAAACCGACGGTCGAAATCGTTTGAGAGTAGAAGGGCTTGATGAAGCCGAATGTGATACCCCAGTGCGAGACACCAAAAAACGAGTACTTATTTAGGCTTAGCGTTTCGTTAGCTAGCTTTTTACCTGTTCTGTGTTTCTCCCAATCGATATTTCCCAACCGCCTTAGTGTGCAGCAGTTGCGTAAACGGACTGGTTTGGTCTAATCCAAATTGTTCAACTTGAGCGAATAATAACTGAAGCGTGGCGAGAGCATCGTCAAGAGCATTATGTTCAGGGAAGCTAGGGAGGTCTAATCGCTGTCGACACACGGTAAGTGTTGCACTGTTGGTAGGAAGCACTTGATGCTGCTTGTTCAACTGATAAACCGCAATCTTAAGCGTATCAATGTAGATAACATCTATAACAGGTAAAGACAGTTCTATAAACGCTTTGTTAAGCGCAGCTAAATCAAGACTGGCATTGTGAAACACCAGCACTGACGATTGAAGTAGTGGCATCAACTTATCTAAGCTAACGGCTAACGGCTTCCCTTGGGCCAAAATATCATGGGTTAGCCCGTGAATAACCGGACTTTGGCCTAACGCAGCCGATGTTTTTATCACAAAGTACTCGCAAGAGCCCAGCGACAACTGCCCGCCCTTACCTGCCACCCACCCTATAGAAGTAATATCAGTGACTTTGGCATCAAGAGAGGTCAACTCAACATCAATTGCCAGTAAATCCGTGTTATTGATATACCTACCGCTAAGTTGCTTTTTAAGCGACGAACCTGAAAATAATGTGAGTCGCTCTTTAAACCATTGCAATATCATCTGATGTTCTGTCCTTCGCTTTTTTTTACCCTATTCCGCCAGAAAACTTCATTACCATGGCTTCGTTTGCTCGCTCTATCGCTTTAAAACCCGCTTTAAGTTGATGTTTTTGAATCGACGACAGCATGCTCACCGATACAAGATTATCGGTTACTTTGTTCTCTAGCTGATGACGCCAGCGCAGCCTATTTAAAAATACCCAGATGTCTTTCAAGTTAGCTGCATCTTTAGCAGAGAGCTCAGACTTGTCAGACAAACTCTCAAGACGCGCCACAGTATTAGGCAACGTAATACCATCTGCTAGAGCATAAATTCGCGCAATGTTGTTAATAAGCGCTACCGCTCTCGTTTTTAAGTCGATGGTGTCTTTTTGTTTACGTCCTTTTTCATAGCTAAATTTTTGAAACATGGATAGGGGGACAGACACGTCATTACTATTGCGCGCTAACGCGGCTAGAAACATATTTTGCTGCAACAAGGGCGCTCGTCTTTTTTGCAGTAGTTTGAATAGGCTTGAATCACCTGCTGCGCAGCGAACATCCAAAAAGATATTAAAGTGCATAATGGCCTTACTTGTGGGTGATGCGACCCACCTCTCGGCTTCTTTTACCGCTTCATCAACTGATAATCGAAGTTCTGGATTACTTGCCATAATGTTGCCATCACACAGTTTAATACCGCATTTTGCTAACCCTTTACACACGTAATCTGTCATATCAGCAAAATAAGCAGCCTGTTTTTTGTTAGGCGTAGACGCTAACAGTAACCCGCTGTCTTGATCAGAGCCCGTGGTTTGATCTTCCCTTGCCTGCGAGCCATAAACTAGCCAAGCAAACATCATAGGGGCTTTACCATTATCTTGCTGGAAAAAGCCAATAAGCTTTCGCGTCATTACGTCGGTGGCTTGAGACAAAATTTTGCCCGCAATATCGTAATCACCAGCTCGTTTAGCGTGCGCAGCAAAGTAATGCGGTAATTGCCAAGACAGTCTTGTGAGTTCATACAAATTTTTGGCTTTTGTTAACTCTCCAATAATGAAAAGTACATTGCCTCTTTGGTGTCTTATAATATCACTCGCCGTCACCATTCCTATTGGCGACTGAGATTCATGGTCGATAACCGGCAAATGATGAATATTTTTTTCTGTCATCAGCGCCATGGCATCGAACAACGTTCGGTTGTTGCCAATTTGGGTAGGGTTCACCGTCATTATTTGCTTAACCGGAAGGGTGGTATCAAGAGCTTGAGCGACTACGCGAGAGCGCAAGTCTCTATCTGTCACTATGCCAATGAGCTTATGGTTATCGGTTACTAATAAGGATGACACTTTTTCTTGAGTCATTAGCGTTGCGGCATCAGCAATAGACATATTACTGTGAGCGGCCACAGGCGCTTTGTCTACAACATCGGTGAGGGCCTTGTATAACCACATGGAGTTAGAGTCAGCGATGGCATGATTTTGCAGCGCATTATTGCGTAAGCCAGTAAAGAAGCTATCAACCTCTACAAGCTCAAGTAACGCAAATACGTCTTGTGCGGCAAAACTATAGACAAGCCCAGGACTGTCTACATGCACAGACAGCGGATAAGTGCGCTTATCTAAAATTGCAGCATAATTAAAATAATCCCCTTCACTTAAATGCCTAGCAGCGCCTTCCCCATCTTCCACGGAAAACTGACCGCTTTGAATGAGATAAAGTCGAGGCTCGTCCGTTACAAAATGCTCGGTATTATCTTTGGTTACATAGAGTAAATCAGCATGTCGAATAAGGTCATAACGCTGAGATTCATTCAGCATATCAAACGGTGCTGATGTAGAAAGAAAGTCCTCAACCTGCTTTGCTATTGCTGTCATTTTTTGGTCCTTATTCCTTAATATTGGCCTTACCGATGCTCTGTTTTTTGTCTGACTTTTGCTCTGTGTTTATGTCTATGTATTGAGCTGTAACATGAACTGTCTTTAGCTCTGTTAGAAGTTGTGTGCCATGTCTGAATGTGTTCCTTTTTCTTAGTGAACGCGTTCCTCCATTCGCTAAGAAAAAAGAATATATACAAAAGAAAAAACCAACCCACTAAACACTGTTAGAAGGTTGGTTTTCCATTGTACTAATGCATCTTCTTACGAATGTTTTTCATTCATTAGTGTGCAGAGGCCTCGCCCGCTCCTTTAGGATAGCGAATACTTTCAACCAACTCTTGAATTTCCTCTGGTGCTTCATCTGTCACTTTGAAGACAAGGAATGCCACGATGAAGTTAACTATCATACCCAATGTACCGATACCTTCAGGTGAGATACCAAACAACCAGTTATCGGGTACGTTAGCAGCCGGATTAACAAACTTGAAGTAGATAATGTACGTCGCGGTGAAGGCAATACCAGATAGCATTCCCGCAACTGCACCTTTGTCATTCATACGCTTGCTAAAGATACCCATAATAATCGCAGGGAAGAAACTGGACGCTGCTAAGCCAAAGGCAAAAGCGACCACCTGCGCAACGAATCCGGGCGGATTAATACCAAAGTAACCGGCAATGACAATGGCGACACCTGCGGCCAATCGTGCATAAAATAGCTCTGCCTTATCCGTAATATCTGGCGCGAAATTTCGTTTCAGTAAGTCATGAGATACCGACGTGGAGATTACGAGCAACAAGCCAGCTGAGGTAGAAAGCGCAGCGGCAACACCACCAGCGGCCACTAGAGCAATAACCCAAGCCGGTAAATTCGCAATTTCAGGGTTCGCCAGTACCATGATGTCACGGTCGACGGTCATTTCGTTGCGCTCATCACCAGAGTAGAACATAACGCCATCGCCATTCTTATCATTAAATTCGATAAGTCCGGTTTGCTCCCAGTTCTTAATCCACGATGGCGCTTCTTCGTAACTTGTACCCGTAAGCTCAGGGCCGTTAATGGTTTCAATCATATTAACGCGAGCAAAAGCGGCAAGTGACGGTGCAGTGGTGTAAACAATAGCAATAAATGCTAGTGCATAACCCGCTGATTTACGTGCATCGTGTACTTTTGGAACCGTGAAGAAGCGAACGATTACGTGTGGCAAACCTGCCGTACCTACCATAAGCGCGAAGGTAATGAAGAACACATCTATAGTACTTTTCGTGCCTGTGGTGTATTCATGGAACCCGAGATCGGTGGATAAATTATCGAGCTTTTGCAGCAGATGCATGCCCGAGCCATCGGCCAGCGTGGCACCGAACCCGGTTTGAGGAAGGATATGACCGGTTACCATTATGGAAATAAATACCGCAGGAACCACATAAGCAAACACCATCACACAAAACTGAGCCACTTGCGTGTAGGTAATACCTTTCATGCCACCTAATACGGTGTAGAAAAAGACGATAACCATACCAAGCACAACGCCGGTAACAATATCCACTTCTAAGAATCGACTGAATACTACGCCGACCCCTCGCATCTGCCCTGCCACATAGGTAAAACAAACAAAAATGGCGCAAAATACAGCAACCGTTCGCGCGGTTTGTGAGTAGTAGCGGTCTCCAATAAAATCGGGTACAGTAAATTTTCCGAATTTGCGAAGATAAGGTGCTAAGCAAAGCGCCAGCAAAACGTAGCCGCCAGTCCAGCCCATGAGATAAACGGCGCCGTCGTATCCCATAAAAGAGATAAGGCCTGCCATTGAAATAAACGATGCAGCTGACATCCAATCGGCAGCAGTTGCCATGCCGTTGAGTACAGGTGGAACACCGCCGCCGGCGACGTAGAAATCGTTTGTCGATCCGGCTCTGGCCCAGATCGCAATGGCAATGTACAGCGCGAAAGTAGCGCCTACAATGATAAAGGTGAGTGTTTGAACATCCATCGTATTATTCCTCTTCTACGCCGTAACGTTTGTCCATCGCACTCATTTTTGCCATGTAGACAAAAATAAGAGCAACAAAAACTAAAATGGAACCTTGTTGCGCAAACCAGAAGCCCAGTTTGAAACCAAAGAATTGGATGTTGTTTAATGCATCGGCAAATAAAATGCCGGCACCAAAAGATACAGCGAACCAAACGACTAAAAGTTTAAAAAGGAGAGCTAGGTTCTCCTTCCAATATGCTTTTTGGTCATCATTATTTCTAAAAGACATTGTTCCGTCCCCACGTCAGGTTAATCGGTTGTTGTTTTTTTACATTTTCCTAACGCTTAACTTTTTTTACATTGTCGCTACTGATTTCACGTTGCGAGCAACATTCACCAAAAGCAGCGAAGCCAAGCCTATAGGAGGTTGGATATCACTTTAGACCTGCATGAAATATTTAAAAATGAGACCATGGTCGTAGGTAGACGAAGGTCTCAATAGGTATAATACACATCGAGTTGTAAATTTTTAGTTAATGGAAAGGCTATGGTTTTTGGTTGGGTTACACTAGCGGTACTGTATCTATTTTTACTTTTTTCTCTGGCAAGCTGGGGCGAAAAGAACTCGCCAACGGCACGGGCGCTTACCTCACACCCAGCGATTTACTCCCTAGCATTGGCGATTTACTGCACCGCGTGGACATTTTTTGGCATGGTGGGACAGGCAAGTAGAGATACCTGGATTTATCTGCCTATTATGCTCGGCCCCATTTTGGTGTATGTGGTGGGTTATAAGTTTATTTATAAGTTGACTTTGGTAAGTAAAAAGCAGCACATCACGACTATTTCTGATTTTATTGCCTCTCGTTACGGAAAACGTCAAACGGTGGCGTTGGTTGTTACACTCATCGCATTACTTGCCACCATTCCCTATATCGCACTGCAACTAAAAGCCGTTGGCAACACATTTCAGCTACTGACCCAGCAACCTAAAAACGACATTATTATTATTGCGGCAACGGCATTTATCGCCGTTTTCGCCATCTATTTTGGTACCCGTCAAACGGATGTCACCGAATATAGAAGAGGCTTAATGCTAGCTATCGCCTTCGAATCGTCGGTTAAATTACTAGCACTCGTTTTAGTGGCATTTGTTGGTTATAGCGCGTGGAAAACCACACAAAGCGGGCCCTTTTTTGAAAGCTTTTTAAACGAAGCGGCCTTGTCTACCTTTAGCTCATTTACGTTTATTGCTCAAACCATAATGGCAGCTGCCGCCATCGTGTGTTTACCACGGCAGTTTCACGTAGCGATTATCGACAATTTAAGCTTGTCACACTTACGCACTGCTCGCTGGTTGTTTCCGCTTTATCTCATTATTATTTCAGCGGTTATCCCGGTTATCGCCATTGCCGGTAAAGCCATATTTGCGGGTACCAGTGTAGAGCCTGATTCGTACGTTTTATCACTGGCCATGTTTTCCGAGTCTGCCTTACTACAAGTCATCGTTTTTGTTGGCGGCCTGTCTGCTGCCACCGCGATGATTATTGTTGCAACGCTTACGCTCAGCACCATGCTAACGAACGACGTTATACTGCCACGCATATTGGCACTGACCGAAGATACGGGCAAAAAACGTGATATTTCTCGCCGCATAAGATTAATAAGGCGAGTGGTTATCGCCTTTATCTTGCTAATGGCCTTTTTATACCACCAGCAAATGACGAGCAGCCGCTCGCTGCACTCTATAGGTCTAATTGCATTTTCACTGGTTATTCAGCTACTTCCGGCCATTGTAGGTGGCTTATATTGGAAACGAGCCCATGCTCACGGTGTGTATGCGGGGTTAATGATTGGCTTGGTTATTTGGGTTTTGTGGCTAGTGCTACCTATTGTGAGCGACCAAGTGTCAAGGCTTGAACAAAACGAACTGATTAGCCAAGGAGCAATGATCAGTTTAGCTGCTAATGCCTTTATGTATGTGCTGTTTTCTTGGTTTGCCCCCCAGCGACTCATCGATCGCATGCAGGCGGAAGCCTTTGTGTCGCCCACTATGTCTGCCAGTAACACGGTTAAAACACAGGCAACTAACGTGAAAGTGTCAGACCTAACTACGCTACTGTCCACGTTTATGGGTTCGGGCAGATGCGTACAGCTTGTTGATGAATATCAGACGCTTAATCACTGCCAGCTGCATGAGCAAGATACGCCAGATGAATCGTTCTTATCATTTTGTGAACGGGCGCTAGGTGGGGTAATTGGTGCATCAAGCGCTAAAGTGCTTCTCGATAGCGCGCTGCGCGGTAAAAAAATGGACTTCACTGAGATCATCAACTTCTTTGATGACACCACTCAGGCCATGCAGTTTAATATGACCGCCCTACTTACCTCCCTTGAAAATATGGACCAAGGGATAAGTGTTGTCGACAAACACCTTCATTTAGTCGCGTGGAATAAGCGCTATTCAAACCTGTACCCCTACCCAGACGACTTACTTGCTGTTGGCGTGCCCATTGAACGTCTTATTCGCTATAACGCGGCTCAGGGAGAGTTTGGCACGTATAATGTTGAGGCTGAGGTAGAAAAACGCTTAGAGCACTTGCGCTCAGGCATGCCCCATCGATTCACCCGTCAGCGAAAAGACGGCCGAGTGATAGAAATGGTGGGCAACCCGCTACCTGGTGGCGGCTTTGTAACCAGCTTCAATGATATTACCGGTCACGTAGAAATTCAGCAGGCCCTTGAAGAGTCTAATATCGATCTTGAAGCCAGAATAAAAAAGCGTACTGAAGAGGTACATTCCATTAATGCCGAGCTGCGCCTTGAAATTGAAAAGCGCGCCGGCGCCGAAAAAGAGTTAATTCGAGCGAGAAAAGCTGCGGAAGATGCCAACGCAAGTAAAACGCGATTTTTAGCCCTTGCCAGCCATGATGTATTACAGCCCCTCAATGCGGCCAAGCTATACGTAAGCGCACTGGAAGAACAAGACCTATCCGAGCAAACCCACACTATCATTCAAAAGCTCAGTCACAGTGTGTCGTCCAGCGAAGCGCTTATTGGTACGTTGCTAGATATTGCGCGCCTTGATCAGGGCGAGATGAAGCCAGATTTCGAGTCGGTTGACGTGAGCAATCTGCTTTCGCCTCTTTTGGATGAGATGTCTATGCGAGCGAAAGAGAAAGGGCTGGAGCTTAAAGCGATAATTCGCCCATGCTGGGTGAGAGCCGATAAAACTTATTTATACCGGATTTTGCAAAACCTGCTGTCTAACGCGGTGAAGTATACCGAGAAAGGCAGAGTGTTATTTGTTGTGAAACCTGTCGGCAATTCCGTGACGTTTAATATTATGGATACCGGCATTGGTATTTCAGGCGACAAATTAGACACTATATTTGGCGACTTTTTTCGCGCTAACGAGAGCAAGGAGCATGGCCTTGGGTTAGGACTAGGTGTAGTACGGCGACTTAGCTTACAGCTTAACAGCGAAATTAACGTCACTTCTCGCCTAGGCAGAGGCAGTAGCTTTCGCTTTACGTTGGAAAAAGTTGCGGCGAAACTGCCTTCTGCCCAAGCCGCGAAACCAAGAAACACCACATTTAGTGGAATGAAAGTACTTTGTGTAGACGATCAGCAAGAAAACTTAGATGCATTGAGTACGTTACTAGAAAAATGGGGAGTCAGCGTAACGCTTGCCAATAATTGGGATGATGCGTTATCCCTTGCCATGTCAGTGAAGCCGCAAATTCTTTTGATGGACTATCAGCTAAGTCATGAAGATGACAAACATGGTCTAGCGCTTATCGAGCTTATTAGAACAACCCTTAATGTAGTGGTTCCAGCGGCATTGATTACCGCGACCCCCGATGAAAACTTGGTGGTTCAATGCAAAGAACAGGGCGTTAACTTTTTAGCCAAACCGCTAAAACCTGCAAAGCTGCGGGCTTTACTGCAAAGCATGACCCGCTATATTCGAGAAGCGAAAAATGTAGAGCGCGACTAGGGGTGTTGATCTTTGCTGTACCTTTAGCCCAAAACTCGTACAACAAAGATCAACACGCCCTAATTAAGTTAGGGGAACTTGCTATAGTTCTTCATTCGCTTTATTCGAATCGTCTAGCTGCTTAGGAGTCGGCGCGTCGGTCTTGGCCACCACCTTTCCTATACTGTTCCACTTTACCTTCGGATTGAGCATAACTGGACGAGTAAGAATAAGGTTGTTTGGGTACATAATGGTTTCGCGCTCCGTTGTCACTAATCGAGTACTAAACGGACCAATATCAGCAATAAAGCCTTCAACAAAATTATCGCCATCGATAATGCGTAGGTAGTTGCCTCTGCGATAGGACACATTAGTGAGCAAAATAAAGTAGGCGGTGATGTTACTTATTAACGACCAGCTAGCAAATAAAGCAACACCGGTTACCGTAATAATGGACGTGGAAAGTACAAGTAGCCCTGAAAAGTCGATGCCCCATGCGAGTAATAATAAACACAAAGAAACAGTGGCCACCAGCACACGGGCAGCAAACAGCCCCTTTAATGCGCTATGAGATTTTAACTTTGACTTGGCAATATCATTTTCAATTTTTGGCAGCAGCTTTCTAGACATCACCAGATAAACCAGCAAAACTAAACTGCTAAACACGATATTCGATTGGTACTCAGTAGCCCACCGCAACACCCCATTTAACAGTTCCATCATTAACCCGTCGTTTTCCACAAAAACCCTCATATCAGTGTTAATATTCGTTACTAAGTTTATGGCAAATATACCGCCATTGTCGACATGCTACCGTTATTGGGCTACTCTTTCATAAAATAAAAACAATCGCCACCATAAGAAAAAATCGTAAGACAGCCGTTACAGAGTCAATTAGTATGCGCGCCTAAATAGCTTGCGCATTTACTTGTCCCATGTAACGGTATGGTTAATACGTAAGCAAACTCACTTCTTCGTTATCAAGGCTGATATATTCATGCGCATTGCAATACTCTCGAGAAATCCGAAACTCTACTCTACTTCACGCCTTGTTGAGGCAGGCAAGGCTAAAGGTCATGAAGTTGATGTTATTGATACTATGCATTGCTATATGGATATTACGAGTGCCCGCCCTTCGGTAAGATACAAGGGAAGAAAGCTTCCCTATTACGATGCGGTAATTCCGCGAATAGGCGCGTCGGTGAGTTTTTACGGCACATCAGTCGTTCGCCAATTTGAAATGATGGGCACATACAGTGTTAACGAGTCTGTCGCTATTAGCCGTTCTAGAGACAAGCTTCGCTCTTTACAACTGCTCTCTCGTAAAGGCATTGGTATGCCAAGAACGGGATTTGCCCATCACCCGGATAAAATAGATGACGTGATCAAAACCGTTGGTGGCGCTCCTGTGGTGATAAAATTGCTTGAAGGCACTCAAGGTATTGGCGTTGTGTTAGCAGATACACACAATGCGGCTGAATCTATTATCGAAGCCTTTATGGGGTTGAATGCCAGTATACTGGTGCAAGAATTCATTAAAGAAGCTGGCGGCAGTGACATTCGCTGTTTGGTAGTGGGCGGCAAAGTGGTAGCAGCAATGAAGCGCCAAGCGGCCGAAGGTGAGTTTCGTTCTAACTTACATCGCGGCGGCCAAGCAAGCTTAGTACGATTAAGCCCTGCAGAGCGCAAAACCGCAATAGATGCCGCCAAAACCATGGGGCTGAACTGTTGTGGAGTGGACATTTTACGCTCTAATAATGGCCCGGTTGTCATGGAAGTTAACTCATCACCTGGCTTAGAGGGTATTGAGAAAGCGACCAACAAAGATGTCGCAGCGATGATTATCTCATTTATTGAAAAAAGCGCTGGGCCGCATAAAACAAAAACACGTGGTAAAGGATAAGAAGGTCGTTAAGTGATGATTAGGGTATTTGGCCCAATTAATAATTTAAGGCTGCAACGCCATCTGTGAAGGAAAAACCTGAGTGGTAAGTAACGTTTTGACGATTGGGGGACACGATATAGCCCCAGGAGAAACCAAAAAAATAAACCTTGAGATGCCACCGCTTTATACAGCGACGAATATGAGCATTCCTGTTTATGTAAAGCGAGGCAAACGCCCCGGCCCCATTATGTTCGTTAGTGCAGCTATCCACGGCGACGAACTCAACGGGATAGAAATTGTAGGCCGCTTAATTCGCTCAAAAGCTATTGAGAAACTGCGTGGTACACTTATCGCAGTACCAATGGTTAACGTTTACGGTGTACTGAATCAATCCCGCTATTTACCTGACAGACGAGACTTGAACCGCAGCTTTCCCGGTAGCAAAAAGGGCTCTTTAGCAGGTCGACTTGCCAATTTATTTTTTAACGAAGTAGTAAGTAAGTGCGATGTGGGAATAGATCTTCACACCGGCGCTATTCATCGAAGTAATCTTCCACAAATTCGAGCGAATTTGGACGATACGGAAGTGCTGGAAATGGCGAAAGCGTTTGGCGTACCGGTATTGCTGAATGCTGAAATACGTGAGGGCTCGCTAAGAGAGGCGGCTAGCACCAGTGGCGTAAAGATTCTGCTTTATGAAGCTGGACAAGCACTTCGCTATGATGAATTTTCTATACGGGCCGGAGTGAAAGGGATTATTAATACCATGCGGCATTTAGGCATGCTGAATAAAAGCCGCAGCAAAGGTCACAGTATTAATCGTTTCATCGCACAACAAAGCGGATGGGTAAGAGCTTCTGAAAGCGGATTTGTTACCCATTTGGCACAGCTTGGCGACCACGTTGAAAAGGGAGATAAATTAGCGGCCATTGCCGACCCATTTGGTAACTTTGTTGGCAGTATTATCAGTCCAGCCGAAGGCATTGTAATCGGAAAGCAAAATATACCGCTTACCCAAGAGGGTGAAGCCATATATCACATTGCCTATTTCTCTAAGCCTAACGAAGTAGCAGAACATGTTGAGCTTTACCAAGACAACCTGCTGCCTAGTGAAGAACCTCTTGTAGAGTAAAAATAATGAACAATAAAAAACTTATTGGTGCTGTCGAGCTATGTGATTTACCCCAGTTAGCTATTACAGAACTCAACGTGAGAGTAGACACTGGAGCAGCCACATCGTCTTTACATGTGGATAATATAGAAGAGCTAACGAAAGACGATGAGCTATGGATTAGCTTCGACATTCACCCTGACATTTACAATGTCGATACGGTTGTAAGGCGAGAAGCGAAAGTTTTTGGCAAAAAAAAGGTGAAAAGTTCTACCGCAACGCGAGAAAAGCGCTATGTTATATTAACGGACATTGTTATGGACGGTTTTCAGTGGAATATCCAGCTTACGCTAACAGACCGTTCTGAAATGACATATTCTATGTTACTTGGCCGAGAGGGAATGGCTGGACATTTCGTTGTAGACCCTGAATATGATTTCCTTCTCACTGGAAAAGACTAGAGCGCATCCCTTTTTACTAGCCTTTACTGTATAGCAAAGGTCAATGCGCTGTTATCAAAGGAAAGAATTTAATGGACACGTGTCGGCCAGGTAGGACTTTGCTTTTTTCATCTCTACAGATCCGCATTGTTTTTGTGCTGTTTGCCTATGTTCTTTTTACCTTCATACCTAACGTATACGCTAATGAAGATAGCGACTCTTCAAGCACGGCCCACACGAAGATAAGATTACCCAATATTCACCCAGGCCGAGATGCTGTCTATGCCCACGCGAAACAGTTGCTTACCGAGGCGTTACTGATAACACAAGCAGACTACGGCACTTTCGAATTTGTAGTGAGTGGTCAAGAAAGCCCACAGCAGCGGCAATTGAGGAATTTAGAGCACGACCTCCTCGACGTTACTTGGAGCGTTACCTCATCAGACAGAGAAGCCTATTTTTTGCCTATACGTATTCCTATTATGGCAGGGCTTTTTGGCAAACGCGTGCTGTTAATTAACTCTGAGGACAAGCGATTTTCAAAGGATATGGACTTAGCGAGTTTACGAGAATTTAGAGCGGTTCTAGGATACGATTGGCCCGATACCGCTATTTTTAGACAGGCTGGGATCCCAGTACTAGAAACCACCTATCGGGCATCGTTTAAAATGGTGTCAGAAAGATTTGCTGACATGTTTCCTCGCAGCGTGATGGAAGTAGTAGAAGAGATTGAAAACAAAGACTTTATTAGAGGACTTGTTGTTGAGGACAATATTGTTATCTCATACCCTAGCCCAATATTCTTCTTTGTGAGTAGTAATAATCAGCAGCTTGCTACACGAATAACCGACGGCTTGTTACAGCTGTTAAAAAATCACCGGTTTCAACAGTTACTAAAGGAACATAAGGGCTATAAACAAAGCCTTGCACTACTAAAGGGGCGAACAGTCATTAGTATAGGCAACCCTCTTTTAAGCATCGAGAGTAAAAAGGCAATAGAGAATTTTCTGCCACTATTCACGCCCGCAGAAATCCTGTTCGACAACTTTGCACCAGATAGTGATATTTCAGACGATGGTGTAATCGAGCATAATGCTGCTGCAAAAAGCTCGTCATAAGTCGTTAATTACGAATAGCTCATATTCAAAGATACCATTATTCCGCCTAACGCGAAGGGGGTTCTAGTTCTAGCTGTGAAGCAATGAGTACCGCTTGCGTGCGATTGTTAATTCCCAGCTTTTTGAATAGGGCTGTAACGTGGGCTTTTACCGTCGCTTCAGCAATATCTAAGTTGTAGCCAATCTGCTTGTTCAACAAACCGTCTCGCATATAGCACAGCACTTTATACTGAGAAGGTGTAAGCGAAGCAACCTTGTCAGCAAGCTCTGAAAATGCCTCGTCAACGTCATCGACACTTTCACTTAGCCCTTCAGGTAGCCAAATATCACCATCGAGAATGGCCTCAACAGCATTACCAATATCTTGTGCACTGGCAGTTTTAGGTATAAAGCCCGATGCGCCAACACCAATAATTTTAGATATTAACGCAGTATCTTCGGTACCCGATACTACGGCCACAGGAATATCTGGATATAGCTTGCGAATATGAAGAAGCCCGAACAGATCGTTACTGCCGGGCATATGTAAATCGAGTAAAAGCAGGTCGATATCCTCTTTGTTGAGCATATCAACCGTAGACATTAAGTCGCCTGCCTCCTTGAGTGTTAAGGACGGCAGCGACAAGGATAGAGCGCCTCTTAATGCATCGCGATACAGCGGGTGATCATCTGCAATTAAAAGCGTTATCATTGTCGTTTTCCTTGATTATTTATTGAGTCGTTCCTCTATGAGTGTATCAACAACAGATGGATCCGCCAACGTCGATGTATCACCCAATTGCTCGTGCTCGTTTGCCGCTATTTTGCGCAAAATTCGACGCATAATTTTACCTGAACGTGTTTTCGGTAACCCTGTAGACCACTGAATAATATCCGGTGTTGCAATAGGACTTAACTCTTGGCGCACCCACGCTTTTAACTCGTTCGTCAGCGCTTCGTTAACCTCAACGCCTTCAATAGGGCTCACATACACGTAGATCCCTTGACCTTTAATATCGTGTGGATATCCAACAACTGCGGCCTCTGCCACTTTGCTGTGCGCCACCAGCGCGCTTTCAATTTCGGCGGTGCCCAGGCGGTGACCTGAAACATTGAGTACGTCATCTACGCGGCCGGTTATCCAGTAGCAGCCATCTTCATCGCGACGAGCGCCATCTCCGGTAAAGTACACACCTTCATATGCACTGAAATAGGTATTAATAAAACGCTGATGATCGCCATAGACAGTTCGAGCCTGGCTCGGCCAGCTATCTTTTATAACAAGGTTGCCTTCGGCGGCGCCTTCAAGTTCGTTGCCATCAGCATCAAATAATGCCGGCGCTACACCAAAGAAAGGACGGGTTGCTGAACCTGGCTTAAGTTCTGTCGCGCCCGGTAGCGGAAGGATCATGTGCCCGCCGGTTTCCGTTTGCCACCAGGTATCGATAATTGGGCAACGTCCCTTACCGATTACTCTGTGATACCACTCCCATGCTTCAGGATTAATGGGTTCACCTACCGTGCCCAACAAACGCAGCGATGATAGGTCGCAGCCCTCTGCGGGCTTGTCTCCGTGGGCCATTAACGCACGGATTGCAGTTGGTGCAGTATACAGGCTATTTACTTTATATTTTTCAACCACCTGTGCTATGCGCTTAACATCTGGATATGTAGGTACACCTTCAAAAAACACCTGTGACGCGGCATTAACCATAGGCCCGTAGACCATGTAGCTATGCCCCGTCACCCAGCCCACATCGGCAGTACACCAATAAATGTCGTCGTCTTGGTAATCAAAAGCGTATTTAAACGTCATGGCTGAGTACAATAAGTAGCCGCCAGTGGTATGCACAACGCCTTTCGGTGTGCCAGTAGAGCCCGATGTGTACAAAATAAATAGTGGGTCTTCGGCGTTCATAACCTCTGGTTCGCACTGCGCAGAGCAATTATCAATTGCATCGTGCCACCAAACATCATGTTTACTGTTCCAATCCACATCGCCACCAGTAAGCTTGTGCACTATCACATGAGTGATTGATGGACAGGCACCATTTGCTAGCGCTTTGTCTACATTGGCTTTAAGAGGGATGCTGCGCCCCGCCCTGCGCCCTTCATCAGCGGTAATAACCACTTTAGCTTCGCTGTCGTTGATGCGATCAGCAATGGCATTTGGCGAGAAACCACCAAAAATAACGGAATGCACTGCGCCTATGCGGGCACACGCTAACATCGCATATGCGGCTTCTGGCACCATGGGCATGTAAATCGCTACGCGATCGCCTTTTTCAACGCCCATTTCTTTAAGCGCATTGGCTAACTTACATACCTCATAATGTACCTGTTGGTAGGTAATGTCTAAGCTGTCTTGTGGAGAGTCACCTTCCCAATGAAAGGCAACCTTAGTGGCGTTCTTCTCTAAATGTCTGTCGATGCAGTTGTAGCTCGCGTTTAACGCGCCATCTTCAAACCACTTTATCGATACGTCGTTTTTATTAAAAACCGTATTTTTAATTTTTGTTGGCGCTTCGTACCACTCCAGTAATGCGGCATGCTCCGCCCAGAATGACTCAGGGTCATCTATCGACTTCTTATACATTTCGTCGTATTGCGACGCGGTAAGGTGTGTAGATTGAAGGATATTTTCTGGTACGGGATATGTCTTGCTGGCAGTCATGGATTGCCTCCGATTTAATAGTGTTAAATTCTCGATTGATTGAGGAATACTCTAGTCATTAATTAATAAAGCAAAATGAGACATTGGTCTTAATGACGTTTTTCATCGAAAAGTTATTGCTCAACGTTCGTGTGTAGACGCTTGTTTGTTTTTTTAGTTCTGTGAAGTTTTCTAAGATAATCACTAACAATATGCAATTACAACGTTCTACACCCGTTATTTCTTAATAGAAAGAACGGGTGTGGGTATTTAGTAATTAATCGTAGCTGTTAGAATTTAAAGACAACACCCGCGCGACCAACGTTTGCCGAGAAGTCTTTAAAATCGCTTCCGTATTCGGTGTTAAAGTTAGTCAATTGAACAAACGCAGTAAAGCTATCTGTTATCTTATGGCCGTAGTTGATATAGGCGGTGGTGTTTTCATTTAAATCAGTAAGTGATAAACGAGCACGGTCGCCTGAGTCGACAGAGGCACTGGCGTAACCCACCTTAATCGTAGAGTCTGCATTAATTTTCCAGGTCACGTACGTAAAGAAGCCGCTTTCACTAAAGCTTTCTCTTACTTCGCCTGCCGCGTTTAAACCTGAAGATGGAGCTACACCCAACGCATTTTGGTTGTTTAACGCCTCACCAGTATAGTATTCAGCGTTTATGCTCACTGCCCCAAAATTCAATGTGGTATACATTTTCAATAAGTTAGCGTCTTGGTTTTCACCCGAGGCAAAACCAGCTTCATCCTCATAATTCAATTCAGCAAAATGGCCCGCCGCGCCGATTTTATGACCAGAGAAGCTATAATTAACATCTACCGCAAAGCCTGGCATGCTGCCAAGCTCATTCGCGTTAATACCACCAGCGGTAGCATTTCTTCCCTTACCTGTTAGCGCACCGGTTACCATTAGCCCATCGTTTTTATAAGTAGCACCCACTTCTACGGCTAAGAATCCAGAATTACCGGCACGATAGGCATTCCCAACCCAGTTGTAGCTACCGCTCGATTTGATACCTGAGGCAGTGCTCCACTTTTGACCACCAAAAAACGTCCAGTTCTCGTCCATGTCATAATATAAGGTCGCCAAGCGTAATCGTGGCTCTTGAGCCTGAATGGCCGTTTGGTTAGTAAAGCCATCTTCACCATCAATAAAATCAAATTCCAGTACCGTTCTTACTTTTTCATGACTCATATTGAGTGAAAAGCGAGACTGTGAAGCTTGGAACGATGTGGCATCAGAACTAAGAAACGTAGTTTGTTGCTCTGTGGCTGGCGCACCGCCGAATATATCGGTTCTTAACGCATGAGTTGGGGCCACTTGGCTATAAGCACTGCCATAACTGGCAATGCCTTGATCAGACGCTACCACTTCGGGTTTGATCATACCTTTAAAACTAAATTCAAAGGCTAAAGCAGGTGAAGATATCAAAACAAGTGCGCACGATGCAGCAACACGATTAAGCATGTGGTTCTCCAAATTTATTTGTAGTGTTCAACTTTAATTCTTATCTCGATGCCCCTGCGAACGTGTGTAAGCACAGGGAGTATATAATTTAGTTTGATCATGCAGCGGATTAACTTCCGATTAACATAAATTCAACAAACTAATTGTGGGTTAAAAATAAGCAAAATACTCTATAAATCATAGTTGTTGCGACCAAAGTCTTATGATTTCACTCACGGCAGAGCAGCGTTAAAAACTCCTTCAATAGCGCTAACGTGTTGTTTATTTAAGCAGTTAATCACAGTGGTGCCGGTTTATTTCCTGAACAAGTTATTATTTCTCAACCCATTAAAGGCGCTGATAATAAGCATAGGTAAAAATGAGAAAACCACCGACTTTATTTAAACTTTATAATCGGGTTGGATTAAGGGGGCGCAGGGGTAATAAGGCTCAGCAATAAGGCCTTAGGTGATACTGAACGACACACTATGAACTAGGCTAACTGAAACCCCAAATGCAAATTTGACCATTTGGGGCCTTTTGTTTAAAGAGGCAGCACGCCCACGCTAGGGTGTACTAGTTCGGACGCACTAGCCAAAGTTCACTGGCCAAAGTTCACTAGCTAAAATGCATAAGGTTGGAAGAACTTGGCTCAGGTTATGCAATTTTTTAAACTAAAAACCCATGGGGTGTGCTTTAAAGACGTTGTTGATGCTATCTAGCACCTTATCATCCAGCTTAATATCAAACGCTGCGATATTTTCAGAAAGCTGTTTGAGGGTTGTTGCACCAATAATAGTAGATGTAACCCCCGGTACTTGCTGACACCACGCTAAAGCAAGTTGCGACGGTGTAATACCTGCGCCTTTTGCAATATTGACGTACTGCTCGGTGGCTGATTGCGCTGCAGGTTGGTCTCTGAATAACCCCATTCGCTGTGCCAATGTCCACCGCGAGCCCTCAGGCCGTGCACCATTGTGATATTTTCCACTGAGCATTCCAGTGGCTAATGGCGACCAAGGCAGATAAGCAATGTTTTCAAACTGGCACATCTCAATAAGATAAGGCCAATCTTTTGCGTGTAATAAGCTAAATTCATTTTGGATAGATACGGGTAAAGGCACGTTTTCTTCTTCACACAGACGCAAAAACGTATGAATTCCCCACGGCGTATCGTCAGATAAACCCCAATGGCGAATTTTGCCCGCATCAAGGGCCGCTTTTATGCCTTTGAGAATATTGCGCATGCCGCTGATTTCTTTATCGCGGTCGATAGTTGTTGGGTCTGTACTGTCAGGCCAATGCTTGCCAAAGTGCGGGGTTACTCTATTTGGCCAGTGAAGCTGATACACATCGATGTAGTCGGTATGTAAACGCGCAAGTGATTCATCAAGGGCAGTAGTCAGCGAAGAAGCCGTTATTGGCCCACCCTCTCGGATATACTTTAAGCCTGCACCTGCTACCTTGGTCATCACCACAATATTCTTGCGCACATCTTGATTACGAGAAATCCAGTTGCCAATAATTCGCTCTGTGTCGCCGTAGGTATCTGCGTTAGGAGGTATAGGATACATCTCAGCGGTATCAATAAAATTCACCCCCGCATCAAGGGCCATCGCCATCTGCGCATCGGCATCTTGCTGCGTATTTTGGATACCCCAGGTCATTGTTCCTAAACATATATCGGAAACCTGAAGGCCGCTTGAACCTAAATTAGTAAACTTCATTCTCTTATTACCCTTAAATTGTACACTTGAACTGGTGCGCGCTCATCTGAATTGTGAGCTCAGCGAGCTGACTTCAATGCTGCAAACCCACTTGGTGTGAAATCCACATTTGATATTGGCTGTGAGCATTTAAAAAACAATTCAACGTTAGCAAAAGCTCGATAAAATGTCGCAAAACTCTGAATAAAAGCTAAATTCAGTACGGTAACGATGACTATTGCGATCCGCAAACCGTTATTTTTGCCTGATTCGCACAGTGAATAGGTATTTAGAGCATCCTGGTTTCTATGACTGTCACGCTAACGCATTAAGCTAAATTGATTTCTATGACTGTCACGCTAACGCAGCATTACGATGACTATTGCGATCCGCAAGCCGTTATTTTTACCTGATTCGCACAGTGAATAGGTATTTAGAGCATCCTGACTGTTACAGTTTAAAGATCATTTATTTTCTTTTGAAGCAACAAGAGATGAAGCTAAGTCGTAGTTTCCCTGAGAAATAGCGATATCTGCCACTGAATTACCCGACTTGTCTTTATGATGAGGGTTGGCGCCCTTTTCAAGTAGTGAAGCGATGACCTCTTTACGATCGAACAAGCTTGCAAACATTAACGCTGTTTGACCCTGCTGATTTGATTCATCCACATGGCAATCGGCGAAAATGAGTTGTTTAGCAACGCCAGCATGTCCTTTAAAAATAGCGCCCATTAGTGCTGTATTCCCCCTGTTATCTTCTTGACAAGGATCGGCATCGCTCTGAGCAATTAAAAATTCAACGGTTTCTGAGTGACCGTGGTAAGCCGCTAAAATCAGCGCAGTGTAGCCCTTTTCATCAGCGATGTTGGCATTAATGCCTGCGTCAAAAAACGCATGTAATATTTCATTATTACCGTTACGTGCGGCATCAAAATAGCGACTCTCTAAGTCGTTTATTTGAGTATTAGCTAATGATGATAGGGAAACGATGAAGAGACAAAGTGTTAAGCCGCGAACAATTATTTGATTCATTGTGTAGTACCTCTTGCGAATTTTACATTTTAAGTGGGCAGTGCCAGAAGGCGTGAGCAATACGGCGTGAGCAAACTGCCACACGCCTTTTTGCTAGTTTAAGTAAGTTAGTTACTGCATAAGTGCTGTTAAACTTTCTGCCACTTTCTTCGCTTTAGCAGCGCGGGTTGCCTGCTCTTTCATTAAGGCTTTTGCTTCACTGCGTACTTGCGAAATGGATACCTTAGCGAGTTTAGCTACGCCAGTACCGTACTCTTTGTCCGCGTTATACATAAAGGCACTAATAATAACGCGAATTTCTTCTTCCGGTACCGAGGCCAATGCACCGCCTAGGTTATCTATCAGATTCTTGCGACCTTGTTTATCAAGGTTGCGATAGAACTCACCTGCCTGTTTGAAGTTCTGTTCTTTGTAAAACGGAATTTGCTGCGTCATACCTGCAAGGGGTTTACTTGAGTAACGGTATGCGGGGTCTTCATTCAAATTTAAGCGACGGCTAGGTTGATAATTAACATCACGGTTAGTAGATGTAGTGCGAAGCTGACCGTGTTGCTCGTGGTTGTTAATTTCAACATTTTTAGGCGCGTTTACTGGAATACGGTAAGCGTTAACGCCTAAACGATAGCGCTGGGTATCTGCATAAGAGAACAGTCGACCTTGTAGCATTCTGTCTTCTGACGGCTCAATACCTGGAATAAGGTTGCTTGGTGCGAATGCCGCTTGTTCAGTGACTTCAAAAAAGTTATCCGGCACGCGGTTTAATACCATGCGTCCAATTTTGCGTGACTCGACTAGCGACTCGGGCCAAATTTTTGTTGTATCGAGAGGGTTAAACTCAAAATCGTCTAACTCTTCTGGCTCAAGCTCTTGCAAATACAAGTCCCACGACGCTGTCTCACCGTTTTCGCCGATGCGAGTGTACACATCTGTGGTGTGAGGCTGGAAGTCCTGCCCCTGCATCTTAGCGGCTTCCTGAGCCGTAAAATTCTTTATAGGTTGATTCGCTTTCCACGTAAATTTCACATATTTCACGTTACCTTCGTCATCGACAAACTTAAACGCGTGAACGCCCGAGCCGTCCATATTCAAATAACTGGCCGGCGTGCCGTAGTCAGAAAAAAGCATAGTTAGCGTGTGCGTTGATTCCGGAACGTGAGAGAAGAAATCAAATATGCGCTTAGCATCTTGCTTGTTCGTTACCGGCGACGGCTTGAATGCGTGAACCATATCTGGAAATTTGATGGCATCGCGAATAAAGAAAACTGGAAAGTTGTTGCCTACTAAATCCCAGTTACCCTGTTCAGTATAGAACTTTACCGCAAAGCCTCGAGGGTCACGCAAGGTTTCAGGAGAAAGGTGACCATGCACGACTGATGAAAAGCGCACAAACACTTCAGTCTTTTTACCTTCACCTTGGAAAGGCGCTGCCATTGTATCTTCAGATAGGTCTTCGTAGTTTTCATAATAGCCATGAACACCCACACCGCGGGCATGAACCACACGCTCTGGAATGCGCTCGCGATCAAACGCCGCTAACTTTTCAATAAGGTGAGAGTCTTGCAGTAAAACTGGGCCCCATGGACCTGCTGTTTGTGAGTTCTGGTTATCGCCCACTGGTGCGCCATTTTGACGAGTAAGGGTATCTGCACTCACGCCAAGTGCAAGCATGCTAGCGGTAACGCCGCCTAAGATAAATTTAGATAAGGTAGATTTTAATGCAGTACTCACAGCTGAACTCCTACGTGAATGTTGATGCGGGATTGGGTATTTTTAACTTCAACGCAAACTTGGTCGCCATAATAGTTATCAGCGTAGTTGCATCGTGTTTGAACAGATTGGTTAGTAGTGGAGGAAACACGATGGCCGTTCGCCGTTGATAGTTTTTTTAGTAATGTGTTCATTTGATTCTCCTTGTTAAGTTAGGAGCATTATTATCAATTTAAAAAAACTATTAAAACGACTAAAACTGATTTATAAGATTGATTTAATAGATTGTAAAGATGCTTGCTAATCGAGAAATATCATGAACTAGGGTATAACGTAGGGAGTACTAAGCAGAATAGGAGACAGCAAGGAAAATAGAGGTTAACGAGAAAAGTAAAAAGCAAGTTAGACCTGAATGATGTGAGGGTTGGGAAAGGCGTATATGGGAACTGATTAAAGCTAAGTAATTGATAAATTTGAGCGCATATTTGTGTATGAACGCGAGCGTTAGTGCGGGTGTTAGCACAGAGGCTGGACATAAATACGCCGCTGCCATAACAACTTATAAAAGCGGCGTAGATATCAAGGAGGTAGGTGAATACAAGTGACGGTTGACCACAGAAAGCGCAGTCTTTCCTACTAAACGCTAACTGCTAAGCCAGGGGCCAGTGATAGCCAACGTTTTACTAGGGGAATAAACATTAACAAAAAGAGTGCGGCCGTCAGGAGAAAAACAGGCTCCGGCAAGTTCGGTTTGTGCATGCAATTTAGCAAAGTTATATACCTCACCCCCAGGGGTTATCCCACGAAGGTGGTTATCAACTATATCAGTGTATTGGTCTTCGCATACTAGTAAATGACCGTTTGGACACACCGTTAAATTATCGCCAAAGTTGTACAAGTTTTTATCTTCACTTTGCAAGAACAGTTGAAGTTTATCGGCTTTGCCATCAAGTGATGGCACCACACGCATTACCTGCCCTAACTGTTTTTCTCCGCCGTTGGTGCAGCAAAAATATAACTCTTCATCACCCCAGTGCATACCTTCCCCACGAGCAAACAACGCAGCGCCTTTCTCATAGGCCTGTAAACGAAGATCATCCTCTGGGCTTTCTGGATCATCTAAATCTACCCACTCAATATCAAACCACTGTCCTGTTTCCATAGACGGGTTATTCCAATTCCGTGAATCGAACTGGGGTTTACCAACCACTTTAAGGGCTTGCAGCTTGCCGCCATCTGCCAATTTGGCAGGGGTATTCGGTACAAACCTATACAGTACGCTATCGCCTCGGTCTTCAGTGAGATACACCATTCCATTGCGAGGGTCTACGCTTGCGGCTTCATGATTAAATCGCCCCATGGCTTTAAGAGGCTCGGGTTGCGTCATCGATGTGGCAGAGGCAGGCACCTCAAAAATATAGCCATGGTCTTTGCTCACCACGCCGTTTGGTTTATCTACCGATTCCTCGCAGGTAAGCCATGTACCCCACGGAGTAATACCGCCTGAGCAGTTGCGCACAGTGCCGCTTAAACTGATAAATTCCCGCTCAACCTTGTGGGTTGAAAGATTATAAACAAGAGTGCTTGTGCCCCCAGGCAGCGCAGTACCTTCAAACCCACTTCCCTCGCCATAGGAGTCGTAAGCTAAAGCCGGAGAATGCTGTTGAATAGACTGAGGCTGCTTTTCAATATGTGTGGGATGTAACTCATGATTGCGAACCAGCGCGACACGTTCTTCATCAAGGCCAAAACAGCCCATACCGTCGGCTCTATCGGGCACGTTCAGGCCATCCGACATGGCATCGCCAAATTGAGATATTACTCGGTAGGAAAAGCCTTCTGGCAAATCTAATAGTGAGTTTTTGTCTTTTATAAGGTTACCGTAGCCCGTTGAAATTGGCATTGCAGAAGCTACTGCCTTGCTAAGTTGGCTTTTGCCAAACGCACTTGACGCAAGGCCACCAAAAGCCAGTGAGCCCAACATAAACTGTCGCCGTGTAATCATACTAAACGCCCCAAAGATGCTCGTGATAAGAAGGTAGAAAGGTAGCGCTCAACAAGCAAGACCTAAGTTCACAAGTACACATAAATCATCGCCATTAATTGTTATAGTATAACAGTTAATGGCAAAAACAATCATTAAGGACGTGGCATATTTTTACTTTAGCCTAGTACTGGTGTTGGCGCTCAGATTAGTATTGTGCCAGTGCTCCACAGGCATAGGCTTTGAAAAATAATATCCCTGAAAACGATTGCACCCTTTGCTGATTAAGTATTCAACTTGCTCTGGAGTTTCTACCCCCTCAGCAATGGATGTCACATTAAGGGCTCTTGCCATATCAATGATTGCATCAACTATAGGCGAGCCATTGTGATTGCTGTGTGTGCCGACATCATCTATGAATATTTTGTCTATCTTTAGCTCACTAATTGGAAGCTCTTTTAGATAGGCCAGACTGGAGTAGCCAGTTCCGAAGTCATCAATAGAAAAGCGGAAGCCGCATTTTGCTAGCTGAACCATAGTATGTTTAACAGTATCGATATCTACTACTAACGCCGTTTCAGTAAGCTCTAACATAATCATTTGGGTAGGAATACCATAATAATTAACTCTCGCTAGCAAAGAAGAGGCAAAGTCTGGCAGTACAATTTGTTTGGCACTTATATTAATAGCAACACACAAGTCTAAACCTCGCGCGATAAACTGCTTCAGGGTTTTGAGAGTTTCATCGATAACCCAATTCCCAATGTCGCAGATAATATGACTTTCTTCTGCAATGGATATGAAGTCGCCAGGACTCACTGTACCCAGCTCACTAGAATGCCAGCGAACTAAGGCCTCAAACGACGTGGTAACCCCTTGATGATTTACTTGGGGTTGCAAGGATAGAGATAGCTCTTGTTTTTCTAGGGCTTGGCGTAAATGCGATTTGATGGCGAGGTAGCGATCGAACTCTTGCATGCCATCATCAGAAATATGGCAAAGTCCGAATGGGGCTGATTTCTTAGCCCGCTTAACCGCGTTTTCTAGCACATTAACCACGCGCTCATAGTTTTGCTTATTTGCTTCAAATACCGCGCTTCCCAAGGATGCACTAAGTGACCAGTTGCCATCTTCGGTATCTATGTCGTAGTGGCGAGGATTAATAAGTGCGTTCTCGATTAAGCTGGTATCAAAACGATAAATGTCAGCTTTCTTATAGGTCTTTTTAGACATGATAATAAAGCTGTCGCCCGCAAATTTATAAATATGATATTCATGACCTATGATAAACAACAGCTTTTCAGCAATGGCTTGAAGCGCATTATTTGCATTAGAATAGCCAAGGCGGGTATTAATTTGCGCCATATTGTCCATATCAAGCAATAAAATATGCATATATTCTTCATGCACTGCGGCCCGCAAGATTAAGTCTTTGCACTCTTTTTGAAACCACTGGCTATTGCGTAAATGGGTGACACTGTCGGTATAGGCTAGGTTATAGATGGTATCCTGCGCGGCAATACGCTCACTAATATCGCGCACGACGCCGATATATATTTTTTCCCCTAAATCCGTACTTTCAGACAGCGATAGCTCCATTTGAAATACCGAACCGTCCTTGCGCTTTGCCGGAAGCTGTCGACCAGTTCCGATAATTTGCGCGTTTCCGGTACGCTCGTAATTCGCCATATACCTAGCGTGATTTGATGCATACGGCTCGGGCATTAATACCTCAACCGACTTCCCAATAAGTTCGCCATCATCATAACCAAAGATTTTAAGCGTGATGTCGTTGCAATGAAGAATTATGCCTTTTGAATCTATGCTTACTACCGCATCGTTTATACTGTCGAGGATATTCTGTATTCGGCTTGCCCGCTCTTCGCTTAGTAGAACAGTGCTTTTGTAATTTGTGATGTCTTCGAATGCACCGAAATAACGACGTATATTTCCCTCATCGTCTAACTCGTGTTTGCCAGAGGTGCGGACCCACTTTTTATCGTTGTTTGCCGATATAATTTGCCCTTCAATATCGTATGGCGTGTTCTGTTCTAACAACTCGTTAAACGCTGACTGAACGGCAGCTTTAGACTCTGGCTTATAGAATGTTAAGGCTTGCTCAACATCGATGGGGACTTTCAAGAGCACGTTGTGTATTGCGTAGGTCTCTTTAGACCAAAAAAGCTTCCTATCCTGTGGGTAGTATTCCCATGCCCCAGTTTTTGAGAGACTACTAACCTCATCGAGTAGAGATAAGTTATTAATTGTGCGGGTTTCTAAGTAATATTTTTGTAGGCGCGTAGCAATTAGCTTCGCGTTTGCGTGAAATCCAGCTTTATAGAGTTCGATGCCGGGTTGAGGTGAATTAAAAATAGCGACCAAAACCCCGACATTGCGTCCGAGCTCATTGAAAAGCCCAGCGCCAAGATAGGCCTCAGCACCTATTTGTGAAAGAGAGCCGTCATCTGGAAATTGAGAGCACACCGCACTTGAGTAAGCACATACGCCGGTTTGTAAAACCTGCTCACAAGGTGAGCCCTGCAAGGAGTACTCGAACAGCTCGCTGGCTTCACACTGCTGTTGAATGCCGATGAGCACTGAAACACGGTCATTGTCTCGAACACCAAGTAGTAAATAATCCGCTTTCAACGACGCGTTGTATTCAACAAGCTCATCAAAAAATTCTTGCCTGTATTTATGAACAAGGCTGCGAAACTCAGCCTCTTCGTAAACCGTATTATGCGAAAACATAGCCGCCTATTACTCAACACAAACCAATTAAGCGCATTTATGTTGGTAGAGTTGATGAATGGAAAGACACAGAAGAACGCTAAAACGATGCCTTAGCCTTTAGTAGTATAATAGTAGAGTCTGTATCACAGTCAATTGATTAATAGTGACAGGCATCAAAAATACTAATATAAACAATAACTAAGTGAATTCTAATATACTAAATAGGGAGTTTTTAGCTTACTACTTATTGAGACAGGCACCTTACCTCCCCCCCTCGATACTTATGGAGACAGGCACCATAAGTCATTTTTAAGTCACACCTATAGAGACCACCTATAGAGACAGTCACTATTCAAACACTCAGATAAACAAAACTGTACCTCAATACACTTTCTTTAACCTAGATAGCTATACACACTAGTAATTGAATAACCCAGAGTTAGAAAACTTGATGCCAAAAGCCAGAAAATCACAAATTAGTTTATCAGACACGCCCTATTATCATTGCGTATCTAGATGTGTTCGCCGAGCGTTTTTGTGCGGTTCTGAGCACGGAAAAAGCTTCGAACATCGCCGTCAATGGGTTGAAGATCGTATTCATGTTCTGAGTGGGGTATTTACTATTGATGTGTGTGCTTATGCGGTAATGAGCAATCACACCCACCTAGTGCTCCATATTTGTAGAGAAGAGGCGCAGGCGCTCACTACAGATGAAGTAATTCAACGGTGGCACATCCTATACAAAGGAACCGTATTAACACAGAGGTATGCTTTACAAGAAACAAGAAAAGACCTTAGTGATGCTCAAATAGAGTCAGTGGAAAGCACAGCGGAGATTTGGCGAACGCGCTTACACGATATTAGTTGGTTTATGAGAGCCTTGAATGAATATATCGCTAGAGCCGCAAATAATGAGGATGACTGCACCGGACACTTTTGGGAGGGACGGTTTAAGTCACAAGCACTATTAGATGAGGGCGCTCTTGCTGCCTGTATGGCATATGTTGACCTAAATCCAGTTCGCGCTAAGTTAGCCGTTTCCCCTGAGACCTCTAGGCATACGAGTATCCAGTATCGTATTCGTGCTGCCAAAGCAGGCAAGATACCGAAACGCCTTATGCCGCTAAAATATAGCCCTCAGCAGAATAGCGAGAATAGTCTACCTTTCAGTCTCGTCGACTATCTTCAGTTGGTCGATGCCACTAGCCGCTACATCTCTCCCAATAAGCGAGGCAAGATACCCAACAAAGTACCTAACATTCTTGACCGACTTAATATTGGCAATGAAAAGTGGTTGATATTAACCACACAATTTGAAGTTTGTTTTAAACAAGCGGCAGGCCAGGTGATTAAACTTGAACAATATGCTCATAACCGAAAGCAGCTGAGAGTTCATGGGAAGCACCATGCTATGCGCTTATTCGGGTAGGTTAATATCGCATCAAACGACATAATTGTAATAGGGTTGAACTTTAATAAAGTATTGGCTGCACCATAGAATTCGCTTCATTACGCTAAATCATACTGTTTCAACCTAGCTCCATCACCTGTTTACCTAATAAAACACACCCCTATCGTAATTAAATTTATAAATAGCGCTCGATATTTGGCGTTTTTTGATTGTTCTTTATGCCTGTCTTTATAGTGGCTGGTTTGTTGTGACGGCTGGTTGTTGGGACTGTCTAATTAGTCATAGTCTAATTAGTAGCTTTGACTTGCCAAGGGTACTTATTATGCGTGTCTTGAAAATAGCAGGCTGCAATTACGGGAACGGCTAGTCTAAAGTGCCTGTCTCTTTAGTAAATCGAGGGCATATCGAGTAGGGTGAGGCGTCACCGCCTCATCCCTCTCACAGAACCGTACATACGGGCCTCGTATACGGCTCATGCACATAATCATTTAGCGTAGTTGCTAAACACATATCCCGTTGCAACATT